>QCCC01000050.1 GCA_003281415.1 Prochlorococcus sp. AG-347-K15 | reverse complement strand
GTATCAGATGCTATTAGCAAAACTGATGCTCTAACTCTAAAAGGGTATGTAACTGATGGAGGAGCCTCGGGTTCAGTTGCCTTACAGAAATTTGCAGGTTCTATAAGTGATCTATCAGATTTAGCAGCAGATTCAAGTATTAGTGTTAATAGTGCTACTTACACGGTTCAGAATGCTACAAAGGATTTCACAAGCACTGCAGCTTTCAACTCAGGCATCACATTTGATTTAAATGGTGTAACAGATATACTATTCAATATTGATGATATTGATAACCGCACAATTACTGATACAGGTGGTGGTGGTGATTACATAATCGTTGACACATACGACAATATAAAAGCAGCGAACCTCTCTAGTGGAACCACACCAAATGATGTAAGTAAGTTTATAAAATTATATGGAGCGAAAGAAATTAGAATTACTGACTATGAAGCAGGCGATGACATAAGCATCTTTGGAGCTACAACCACGAACAACGCTGTTGTAGCTGCGACTAATGGTATAGCTTCAATAGCGACATCAAACATCAAAATAGGCATAACTTCAGATACGCACATAACAACTAGTGATATATCGAAGTTATCGAATGTGACTAAGATAGATTTAACCGGAGCAGGTGTTGATCTAACCTTAGATGCAGCTTTATTTGACAATTCTGGAACTGAATCTTCTTTAACAACAATCACAGGTAATACTAATACTCATACAGTAACCGTTGTTGATGATTCCAATGCAGCAGGTGGCAATATTGATCTTTATCAATTATCTTCTATTACTGGAATTGATACATTCACTATTAATGGTGATGCAGGTGCAAATATTATCAATCTTTCTGACGCCTTATCAACTTCAATGACAACAATCAACCTTGGGTCAGATTCAAATGCTGATAAAATTTACTTTGCAGCTGATACTACATCTTTCACAAAATCTAATACTGCTGGCGATGTAAATTATGCGACTGTTAACGACTTTAATGTTAACCACGATAGAATTGGATTATATTATTATGGAATGCCTGGCGGAACAGTGTCAGCTATTAACGGAGCAGCGGCAGCTAGAAAGAGAACAGGTACTACTGGTGGTCCTCAAACTATATCTTTAGACAGAACTTATATAGAGGAAGATGTAGAACTCGGTATGGTTGGTATATCAGGATATGATACTGCAACTGAAGTAAAAGAAGTTATCGCAAGAGCCGTTTCTAGCTTCCATGATGATGCAAATAGACTAATGATTGCACATTACACCTATGATGAAACAGCTGATAAAAACTATGCGATAATAAATGCTGCTGACTTGACGGACATCGCAACTAAGGGTGACCTTGTATCCACAGACGATTTTAGAGTTGTTGGTGTAGCTAAAATTGTTGGAGTAGCAGAAGGAGCAATGGGTACAATTGGTGGAAACAACTTAACGGGAACAAAACCAAATGGATTTGGAGGTCTTGCCTAAAAAGGGTAAAATATAATTCTGTAACCCTTTCATAGGTGAGATGGGTACCAAATGGATAAAAATTGAAGATTTAATAGTAGATTTAGAAGTTATACCTGGACTACTTGATAGATATAACCTATTGCCCAATTTTCTAAGGCGATTACTAGAAACTAAAAATACAAATCATTTGAAGCCAAAACGAGAAGAACAATTAAAGTTCTTTAATAAATTCTTAAGCGAAAACAATATTAATACTAAAGAACTATTAGATAAGTGGCTTTCTCTTAATGGTTTAGACGAAAAAAGATTAAATTTAATGCTTTATGAAAGACTTCAAGTTGAGCTATTTAAAAAATCTCTTTTTGAGAGCAAAGTTGAAAATATATTTATGGATAGAAAAGAATTATTAGACAGGGTTATGTACTCCATAATGAGATTAGCTTCAAAAGAAGAGGCGGTGGAACTTTATACTCAACTTGAAGAGAATGAGTCTAGCTTTTCAGAATTAGCCTCTAAATATGCGTTAGGTTCTGAGAAAAATTTTAATGGAATTATTGGCCCTGTTGAATATGGGGCATTAAATGTAAATTTAAGAGAAAGGCTTAAGGTATCCACTGAGGGTCAATTATGGCCTCCTTATGAATTCAATAATTTCTGGATAATCCTTAGACATGAAAAGAATTTGCCTGCCAAACT
>QCCC01000049.1 GCA_003281415.1 Prochlorococcus sp. AG-347-K15 | reverse complement strand
TTTAATATTTTCACTTAAATTTTTTCTTTGTGGATATAGGCAACAAATACCTCTTATAATGAGATTAATTTTTACACCTGCGTCAGAAGCTAAATAAAGAAGTTTGATTATTTCTGGATCTACTAAAGAATTCATTTTTGCGATTATTTCGGCTTTTTTGCCTTCCTCTGCATTTTTAATTTCTCTCTTTATCAGAAATATAAATTTCTCTCTCATCGATGAGGGAGAAACTAATAACTTTTGATAACTTTTTTGTTTAGAAAAACCAGATAAGTAGTTAAATAACTCAAGTAAATCAGATGCTATATCAGGATCTGTTGAAAGTAATCCTAAATCTGTATAAAACTTTGAAGTATTAGAGTTATAGTTTCCTGTTCCAATATGGAAATAATTCCTTAATCGTCCTTTCTCTTTTCTTACTATTAAGGCAATTTTTGTATGTGTTTTAAATCCGATGATTCCATATACAACATGAATTCCAGCTTGTTCAAGTTGTTTTGCCCATTGAATATTATTGTCTTCATCAAATCTTGCTTTTAGTTCAACAAGAGTCATTACTTCTTTCCCATTCTCTGCAGCTCTCATTAAAGCTGCAATGATAGGGGAATCTTGGGAAACTCGATATAAAGTAATTTTTATAGCCATTACAAGTGGATCATCAGCTGCTCTGTTTATAAATTCTTCAACTGAAGTTTTAAATAGGTCATAGGGATGATGAAGCAGAATATTTTTTTTCCTAAGTATCTTGAAAATAGAATTAGGGTTTTTGTTTGAAGGCAAATCTAAATGTTTTAATTCTGGGTGAGTTTTTCCAATTAGTAGATTTTCTTTTAAATCATCTCTATCAATTTTTGTAAGCTGATTTAAATCGTCTAGGCCTAATAAACTTTTGCAAAAGTATATATATTCTTTCTGTATTGAAATACTTTCAATAAGTAACTTTAGAATATTTTCTGGCATATCTGACTCCACTTCTAATCTAACTACGTCTCCACCTAATCTTCTTTTTTGCAAACTTTGTTCAACAGCTAAAAGTAGATCATCAGCTTCAAGTTCTTTTAATTCTAAATCTGCATCTCTTGTCACTCTAAAAAAAGAGTAATTTATACATTCCATTCCGTTAAATAAAGTATTTATATTATTCCCAATTAAATCTTCAACACTTATGAAATAGTGAGAACTTTCATCACTAAGTTGAGTAATTTCATTGGGAATTCTTATAAATCGGGGTATATTTTTTGTTGGTATTTTTACTCTGACAAACTGATTTTTAGAATTCTCCTCATCCTTTATTAAAGCTGCTAAATTTAGACTTAAATTACTTATAAAAGGAAATGGATGTGCCGGATCAACAACTAATGGAGTTAATAAAGGGAAAATAGATGTTGTAAAGAAGTTATTACACCAATTTCTTTGATTATCACTTAGGTCCTTATATTTTTTTAAAATTACACCTTTTTCTTTTAATTCATTTTTTAATTCATTATTTACATAGTTTTCTTGGAGAATAGTTAACTTCTTTATTTCATTATTGATTTTTTTTAATTGCTCTTTAGGGGTCAGTCCGTCAATACTTTTTTTAGTAATTTCTGCTTCAACTTGAGCCTTTAATGAAGCTACTCTTACCATAAAAAATTCATCTAGGTTATTACTAAAAATTGAACAAAATTTTACTTTGTCTAGGATTTTGTACTCCTTTTCCATTCCAGTAAGGAGAACTCTTTTATTAAATTCAATCCAACTTAATTCTCTATTAATAAAAACATCAGGCTGGCGTTTCATTTCAATACTTTTGATTTTTGATTATTAAAAGAATTATTACTTTTACCCTCTGCAATAAGGTATATCATGAAAAGCAAGATAACGGAACCAGCTATAAAAGGAGATTTAGGACCAAAACTATCATAAACCCTTCCTGCCATTGCAATTCCTAAAACCCCCCCAAGACTCTGTAGGCCTTGAAGATTACTTAAAATTGATCCTTGTTTATCAATGTCTAATTTCTTTGATATTAGTGCTCTTAAGGTGGGCGTAATTAATCCTGCCCCAACGGCTAAAAATGATACAGCGGAATAAATATTAATTGTCGCATTTTCTTTTGGAGCAGTTATTAAAAGAGCACATGCTACAAGAATGAAGCCTGATCCGATAAGTGTTAATCGCATTTCTCCAAATTGTTTT
>QCCC01000048.1 GCA_003281415.1 Prochlorococcus sp. AG-347-K15 | reverse complement strand
TAAGAATAAAATAATTTTTGTAGATAGTAGTTCTGGTGAAGTTGAAAGACCCTCTACAAAAAAAACTGGTTTAATAGGAATCAGTGATGTTCATGACAACTTAAAATTTGACATAGTTTTTAAAAATGGTCCCAAAGAATACATAAGTTGGTTTATTGAACTTGCTAAGGAGAGATCAAACTTTAAAAAAAATAGTTGACTTTTTTATTTTCGAATGACAATTTATAAATAATAGATTCATGAAAGAAAAATTCCCCTCAATATACAAAGAACCTATAGAAACATTGCAAATTAACATAGGTTATAAATGCAATCAGGCTTGTAAGCATTGTCATGTCAATTCGAGTCCCTTAAGGACTGAAAAGATGTCTAATGAAATGATATCTCTAATTCCAAAGATAATTGAAAAATACAAAATCAAAACTTTAGATATTACAGGTGGTGCGCCAGAACTTCACCCAGAATTTAAAAACCTAATAACCAGCTTGAGCACAAAACAAGTTGATATTATTGATAGGTGCAATTTGACAATTTTTTTTGAAGAAGGTTATGAAGATCTTCCTCAATTTCTTGCAAAAAATAAAGTGATAGTTACTGCTTCGCTTCCATGTTATGAAAAAAATAATGTTGATTTTCAAAGGGGTTTTGGCGTTTTTGAAAAAAGTATTAATGCCATAAAAATTCTTAATGATTTAGGCTATGGAAAGAAAGAAAATGGATTAAAATTAAACCTTGTTTACAATCCTGTAAGCCCAATGCTTCCTCCTTCTCAGGAAATATTGGAGAAGGATTATAAAAAAACTCTATTCGAAAAATACAATATCGTTTTTAATAATTTATACACAATAACTAATATGCCAATAAATAGATATGAAGAATCTCTTAGAAGAGAAGGGAAACTAAATACTTATTACAACTTACTAAAAGAAAATTTTAATGAAAAAAATTTAGAAAATCTTATGTGTAAAAAGACAATTAGCGTAAATTGGCTAGGAGAAATTTATGATTGTGACTTTAACCAACAGATAAATTTCCGAGAGAATAAAGGACCAAAGACACTTTTTGATCTATTGGATGAATCTTTTACTTTTGACTACGGGGTAGCTGTAAAAGAGCATTGTTTTGCTTGTACTGCAGGAGCAGGGTCAAGTTGTGGAGGGACTTTAAGTTAAAACCTCTAAATGCAATTAGGACAAATAGCTCTTACATTTAAAGAGGATTCAATTAGTTTAAAACCATTAACTTTTGCTGCAACTTTGCCTGCCTCTAAAACCTCGTCATTTTCGAATTCTTCTGTTCTTCCACACCTAATGCAAATCAAATGATGATGATCCGGTGTGTCGTTACTAAGCAGTTCATATCTGTGTCCACCCTCACTTAGTTCTAATTCATGAAGCAAACCCATTTGTACTAAAAGTCTTAAAGTTCTATAAATTGTTGCTAGTGAAACTTTGGAGCTTGTTTTAACTAACTTTTCATGAACCTCTTCAGCACTAAGATGCTTTCCAGAGCCAATATTTTCAAATAAATTAAGAACCTTTAGCCTCTGAGGAGTTAATCTCTTCCCATCTTTATGTAATCCATCACCAAGAGGAGATGTGATGACTTTGTATTGAGAGGATAATGACAAAATTAACCTATGGCTATTCTCAATAATAACTCTAGATGAGAGTAAAACAACTTATTAATTTAAAATGTTTACTAAAGTTCTTCAAAATATTATGTTAAATGTATCTTTGTATGTAAATGATGAATGATCAAGAAATCTCTTCTGAGAAATTATCATCGAAAGTAAACGCCTTGATAATTATTGATATTCAGGGAAAAATAATAAGACCAATTTTTAATAAGGATTCAATAATCAAAAACATTAAAAAACTAATAAATGCTTACCAAATTTTAGAAGAAAACATATTTATATCTGAACAGAACCCACTCAAATTGGGAGAAACGATACCTGAATTATCACCCATAGCAGAATTTAGAAAATTTGAAAAAATGGTATTCAGCCTAGCTAAATTAGAAGATTTTTTAAAAGAACTTAAAGATAAGAAAATTACTAATTTGATAGTTTGTGGGATTGAAACGCATATTTGTATTCAACAAACAGTCTTAGATTGTTTACAAAAAGGATTTGAAGTTATTCTCATATCAGATTCCATGGGAAGTAGAAATAGGGTAGATCATGAAATAGCATTACAAAGAATGACTCAGAGTGGGGCGATCTTAACAACAACTGAATCAATAATTTTTGAATTATGCAAAACTGCGGATA
>QCCC01000047.1 GCA_003281415.1 Prochlorococcus sp. AG-347-K15 | reverse complement strand
GTGAGGATATTTGTTTGGCTGTATCTGAACATTATTTGCCTTCTTTTTATAAGGATGCATTGCCTTCTACAAGATATGGTGCAATAGTTTCTATCTCAGATAAGATTGAAACTTTAATAAGTATATTTATTTCTGGAAAGCGCCCAAGTGGATCATCAGATCCATATGCTTTGAGAAGAAATTTGAATGGAGTGATTAAAATAATTTGGGATTATGAATTTGATTTGCCATTAGATAATTTGTTTAACGAACTTATTGATTTTTGGAAAATCACTTTCCCTAATTTGAAGTTCTCAAAAGAGAAAGTTTCAAATGATTTGAATGAATTTTTAGTTCAAAGAATTATTAGTCATCTCGAAGAAATATCTTTAGGTAAAGAATTAATTAAAGCGGTTACCTCTTCTGATGAATACTCTAAAAAAAGAATATTGAACATTATTGATCTTAAAAATAGGATTAAAACTATTGTCGTTTTTAAAGAAAAGGAAACTTTTGTCGAAATCCAGAAGGTAATTACTAGGGTTAGCAAATTAGCTAATAACAGTGCTCTTTCAACAGATGTTTTTTCTGTAGATGATTATGTGAACACAAAACTATTTGAAAAAGATTGTGAAATGAGAGTTTTTGAATTTATTAAAGAATTAGAAAAACTTTTTTTAACAGGTTATAGTAATTATTCAAAACTTCTCAATTTGTTTGAGATTAATGTAAATACTATTAAGGATTTATTTGATAATGAAAGTGGTGTCCTTGTAATGACAGAAGATGTAAAGATAAGAAATAATAGACTCAATTTGTTGAGCTTAATAAGAAATTATTCTCTAAAGATCGCTGACTTTACACTTTTTAATTCTTAACTTTAATTCCTCCCTTTATTGAATAATTTTCTAACATTTTTTCTACATCTTTATTTTCCCTGACAGCACTGTCAACTGGTTTATATTTTAGAGGTGCTAGTGCTTTCCCTCTTAAGATCGAACCAAGTGTAAGCATTGTGATTTTTAGTTGCTGTAATGGTTTCATTGAAACAACTTTTTTATATAAGTAACTATCAAAAGTAAGTCTTTGTACATCCATGTCATCACACATTTCAACAAAGGCTTCTCTCGCAGAATCATTTCTATAGAAAATATTTTGAAGGATTTCAAGAACTTTATAGGTCGTACCATATTTTTTATCCCATTTTTTTAAATAGTTTTTTAAATCCTTTTCTGAGGGAATAATTTGACCTTTTTTTTGATGCATCCACAATTTCTTCGGCACACATTCTGCCACTCTTTGCAGCGAAATAAATACCCTCTCCAGAACTTTTTGTAACATATCCTGCAGCATCACCAACCAATGCCATTCTTCCAACTACTCTTCTTGGTCTTGGATGCTCAGGGATGGGATGTGCTTCTACCTTTATTACCTCGCCATTAACAAGCCTTTTCTTTGCTCTATTTCTTACTCCCTCTTGAAGCCCTTTAATTAATGACTGATTCTTTTGCATTGTTCCAGTACCAACAGCAACATGATCATATTTAGGAAATACCCATCCATAAAAATCAGGAGAAACATCAGTGCCAACATACATTTCAGCAAGATCTTCGTAGTAGCTCATTTCTTCTTTAGGCAATTTAATCCTTTCTTGGAATGCAATAGCAACTTTGTAATCTCCTGCATCCATTGCTTTTGCAACTCTACTATTAGCTCCATCAGCTCCTACTAAAAGGTCAACAGTAAGCTCTTTGAGCTCTCCTTTTTTGTCGCCATTAGAAAAATCTGAATATGAGAGTTTATATGGCCCTTGATTATTATCGCCAGTATCGATAGAGGTAACTAATCCATTTACTAGCGTGGCACCAAGATCTGATGCTCTATTACGCATAAAAGCATCCATAACTTCTCTTCTGCACATACCAATAAACTCATTATCACTTTTCCCGTAAACTCTATCTAAGCTAATGTCTACCTCTCTATTTGACGGAGATATCATTCTCATATGCCTTACTTTTCTATCAATAATTGACTCTGGCAAATCAAATTCCTCTACCATACAAAGAGGAATAGCCCCTCCACATGGTTTTGCATTATCTAATTTTCTCTCGAAGAGCCAAGTCTTTATACCTGCTTTAGCAAGTATTTCTGCAGCACATGAACCACTTGGACCTCCACCAATAACAGCTACCCTCAACATACGAAAAAAAAATAATACTGTATATAAAACCTACATCTTTTTTGCTTATAAAAGTGCATTTCTTAAAATAATAGTTAATATCGAAATATCTTTTCCAAATTCACTTCTAAATCTCTAAATATTGGAA
>QCCC01000046.1 GCA_003281415.1 Prochlorococcus sp. AG-347-K15 | reverse complement strand
TTTTAATAATTCATCTTTTCTTTGCGAAAACTCTACAAAAGAATATGCATCTTTGCTCAAGGCTAACTCATACCTTTGAATTTGATCATCCTTAAGGGTAATTTCTTCTTTAACAATTTTAATTAAATTTTCATTCCTTTCGAGATCAGAAATTAACTTTTCTCTATTTTCAAAAATTGCAAGAATATCACCTTTTTTTACAAAATCTCCTTCATTTACTAAAATTTCAACTATTCGGGGTGACGAACCAAACTGACTTATTGGAGCGGCTAATTGCCTAATCTCTCCCGAAGGAGAAAGTTGTCCTAATGCGGCAACAGCTGTAATAGGCGGTATAAAATCAACAGTTACTTCTTCTTTTAATTTGGAAGTAGATTTATTATTACCAGAACATGAGATAATCCCTATAGACAATGGTGTCAATAACAATAAATAAAAAAATAAATTTTTAAATTTTTTTAATTTCATTAAAAATCGAAAAGTACTGTTTTTATATAATTATTTACCCAACTTTGATCAAAATATTTTAAAAGAACCATACTAGTTTTCTCATTTCTCATTTGTTGCACACAATAATTCTTTTGATAATCTACTCTCTCTTGAATAATTTCCTGCTTAAAATCAGGTTTAGCTTGCTTACTTAATTTGATCAGAATAGAGAGGTATTGATCCACAACTCTGCAAAAATCATTTTTTTCAGATTTACTTTTTAAAGAAGCGAAAAATACATTTTTAGAAAAAATTTCCCCCCAATTAGGGATCTGTCTCAATGTGGTGAAAGAGCTTTTATCAACTTCAGAAAGAGATTTTTCGTATTTTAAACCTTGATTGTGAGATGCAGGCGATAAATCAACAATTGCAGCTGAAACAATATCATTTATTTTTACTAAATCCATCCCAAAAATTGGGATATCAAACTTTGGATCAGGAAAAAAAACGCAATGTAAAATCTTAAGATTATTCGAAAATTCTGCCACTTCAATATGTAACTTCCTAAATCCTTTTGCTTTATGAAATTCATTTTCTATATATAGTTCTCTACCCATTTCATTGGATATTATATTAGTAAGATTTGGATCAACCTTTAAACTCTTAAGGTTCTCAAGCATAGATCTATGCTCTCTAATATTTTTTAACAAGTCCAAAATAAGAGGGTCTGTTAATTTTGTTTTAGTTAAAGATTCAGACAACAAAGCTAAAAAGTACCAAAATAGAGTTAAAGACAGAATTTAAATGAATGTAGGAGAAGTTAAATACTATACCCATTCAAGCAAAACAAGATGTGTGTTTGTGGATAATAAAGAATTGCCGCTTATAAGCATTGATATTTGGTGCAAAGCAGGTTCTTCATTTGAGGAAGTTAATAAAAACGGCACTGCTCATTTCCTAGAACATATGATTTTTAAAGGATCTAACAAAATAATGCCAGGTGAATTTGATCATAAAATTGAATCACTAGGCGGATTAAGCAATGCTTCAACAGGTTATGATGATGTACATTACCACGTCCTTGTTCCTCCAGTTAACTTTAGAGAATCACTTGCTCTTTTGACAAATATTGTCGTTTCTCCAAACTTTAACCCTAATGAATTTAATAAAGAAAAAGGCGTAGTCATTGATGAAATTAAACAACAAAATGATCAGCCTGAAGAAAGATTATTTAATTACTTTTTGAAAAGGGTTTGGCTAAGTCCAAATTATGCAAATTCAATTTTAGGAACAGAACATAGTATTAAAAAATTGGAGATAAATGACCTTGAGAAATTTCATAGAAAGCATTACACTTCCGAAAATATTTGTATTGCAATTGCAGGGAATCTCTCTGGAAAAATTTATAAAATTTTTGAAAAAAGTGATTTATCTGGAATAAATAAAAATCCAATTAATAATAATTTAAATTTAATAAATCAAAAAAATAAATCTTCTTTGAAAATTAGACATGGTAGAGAGTTAATTAATTTTGATAATTTAGAGTTTTCAAGAATATTTATGGCTTGGTTTATCCCAAACTTAAATGATCAAAAAATTATTATTGGACTGGAGATATTAGCATCAATACTTGCTGTAGGAAGAAACAGCAGGTTAGTAAAATATTTAAAAGAAGATCGCAATCTTGTTGAATCAATATATGTAGATGTAAATGCTGGAGAATTAGGGGGATTATTTATAATCGAAGCAAGTTGTGATTCCAAGGATATTAACTTAGTAGAGAAGCAAATTAATAAAATAATAGATGAAATTTCAAATTTCAAAGCCTTGACTTTAGATGAAATAAAAAAAGCTATTAATATTGTAAAAAGCAATTATGTTTTTAATTTAGAAA
>QCCC01000045.1 GCA_003281415.1 Prochlorococcus sp. AG-347-K15 | reverse complement strand
TTAGTGAGACATTTACAAGTTGCAGATGCATGTGTTTCTACTTTAGGGATTAATATTCATTCTTATGTGATTACAAAAAAACCACTAAACATAGTTATTGATTCTGATTCTTCAAAAATCAGTGGCGGCACAATTGAAAATCCTGATACTCTAATTGATGCGGGAAAATGTTTAATAGAAAAAGGAGTTACGGCCATAGCAATTGTGGCAAAATTTCCAGATGATTCAGATTCTTTAGAAACAAATATCTATAGAGAGGGGAAAGGGGTTGATCCTATTTCTGGAGTCGAAGCAGTTATAAGTCATTTAATTAGCAAATTTTTAAAAGTTCCCTGTGCTCACGCACCTGCTTTAAATCCAATTGAATTGAATGAAAATTTAGATCCTCGTGCAGCTGCAGAAGAAATAGGATACACTTTTTTACCATCAGTACTTATTGGGTTGAGCAATGCTCCTGACATTGTTGAATTGCCTGCTAAAAATGAATCGATTTCACTACACCCTGATCAGATTGAATCTATTGTTATTCCAAATGGGGCACTAGGTGGAGAAGCAGTACTAGCAGGTATTGAAAAAGGTTTAAATATTATCTCTGTAAAAAATCAAAATACATTAAAAGTGTCAAATGAGTTTTTTGATTATCCCAATCTTTTTGAAGTGGATAATTATTTAGAAGCTGCGGGCATAATTCTTGCTATCAAAAAAGGTATCAACCTTGATTCAGTTAAACGGCCTTTAAAAAAAATCCGACAGTGTTTTTTTCGTGATCAATAAGATATTGCAATTGGAACTCTCCAGTCACTTCCTAATGACTGACTGCTTAGTTTAAGAATAGGGGGAGCTTGCTTTCTTTTGAATTCAGCTTTTTTTATAAGTGAGATTATTTTTAAAACTAATTCTTTTTTATAACCATCTTCTTCTAGTTGTTGTAAATCTTTTTTCTCTTCAATAATTTTTTTAAGAATATTATCTAAAATAGAATAAGGTGGGAGAGAATCAGTATCTAATTGATCAGGACCTAATTCGGCACTTGGAGCTTTTGTACGTATATTTTCTCCAATTATATTTACATTAGTATCTAACATATATAATTTTCTATGATTAATTGAATCTTCACTATCAAGCCAGTTGCATAATTTAAAAACGTTAGTTTTGTATAAATCACCAATTACCGATAATCCCCCATTCATATCTCCATAAAGTGTGCAATATCCTACAGCTAGTTCCGATTTATTTCCTGTTGAAAGTAATAAATGCTTTTCTTGATTTGCTAAAGCCATCAGAAGCGTTCCTCTGATCCTTGATTGAATATTTTGATTTGTTATTTCAGCCATCTCGAAAGATATGGTTTTTATAAAAGATTCTTCAAAAGAGCTCATCAAGTTTTCAATTGGGATGCTATTGAAATTTATTTTTAATCTTCTCGCTAGATCTTTCGCATCGCTCTTTGAATGAGATGAGCTCCACTTAGAGGGCATTGAGACGCAATAAACATTATTACTGCCAAGAGCAGCTGTCGCAATTGCTGTAACTAGTGCAGAATCAATGCCACCACTTAGTCCAATTAAAGCTGTTTTGAAACCGCATTTTTGAGCATAATCTTTAACCCCAAGTACTAACGCATCAAAAATTGATGACATTTCAGACTTTTCAAATTTATTTTTTTGTGGTTTTGTTTGTTCAATGTCCCAACTGCAGAAGTCTTCTGAAAAAGATTTTAATTGCTGGATTTTAGATCCGTTCTTATCAAGAATAAAACTATTTCCATCAAAAATTAAATTATCATTAGCTCCAATCTGGTTTACATATATCAGCGGAACTTGAAGATATTGTGCAGCAAAACTGGAAACTTTGGATCTTAGCTCTACCTTTTTGAAGGTATATGGGGAGGCTGATAAATTCACTAAGATATCAACTTTTTTTTTCTTTAAATCAAAAATAGGATTCTTTTTATGAATTCCTCTACCTTCTATATTTTTGTTGACCCATAAATCCTCACATATAGTAAAGCCAAGTCGCCAAGTTTTATTATTTATTTCTTTTTTTAATACGGAAACTTTTTCTCCTGATCTAAAGTATCTTTTCTCATCAAATACTTCATAGGTGGGAAGAATAATTTTACGAGCAATTATTTTCCATTCACCGCGCTCAAGCAATGCAATAGAATTATAGAGATTTGGGAAAAAAGAATCATTTATAATCTCAGCTATACCCACTGTGATACTCAAGTTACCATATTCTTTATTAATATCTGAAGCTAATTGGTCAAGAATTTGAGCTTGATTTTTGATTAAATTTTTTTTTAGAAGTAGGTCATTTGCTGGATATCCCCATAATGATAATTCTGGAGTAAGAACTAAATCAGCAGAATTTAAGCTAGCTTGCGAAGCGACATAAAGTATTTTTTTTGCATTGCCCTCTAA
>QCCC01000044.1 GCA_003281415.1 Prochlorococcus sp. AG-347-K15 | reverse complement strand
TTTATCGAAGTTAATTTTTGATAATGCTTTTCCTGCTTTTCTGGCTTGTTCATATCCTTCATCAGTTAATAATGAATCATCTGTTCTTCCTTGAATTAATCCTTTAGCATTGAAACTGCTTAGTCCATGCCTAACTAAAACTAATCGTATAGTCATTATATAAATTTGAAAATTAAGATAATTCAATCATCTCATGGCGTGATTAAAATAGATACATAAATATAATGAACCTCAATGATAACTAAGTATAGTTTTCATGAATATAACAAGTTATGACCACTAAAAATATTTCTAAGTCAAAACTCACTTTAGCTTTTATTTCAATTGTCATAACTTTTTTTGTATGGCAGCAAGGTTTAAGAGATAGTTTAAATAGACCATCTGTCTCATTTGATATTAGTCAAAAAGAGCAAGAAATTGCTGAATTATCGGTCCAATCAATACCTGTAAATCTTAAAAAATTTTTTATCATTAATGATCCTGTTGATCAAATAAATAAATCACTCTCTGAGGTCTCATTTGAAGAACTAACTGAAAGAAATAAATTAATTCGAATAATTACTTCAGAACCAAATTATCCTATAATCTATAAAAATATATCCAAAGATTTTGAAAATAAAAACTTTAAATTCCTAATTGATGAGATAGAAAAAAAATCAAATAATAATTCATATAAACCAAATTCTGACAGGTTTGATTTTTTTAAAAGTGATAGATTTTTATATCACCTTTTAAGCAGAAAATTTGATTTTGACGATAGTTCATTAATAACAAAAACATTTTCAAGCAAAATGTTTTTAAAAATATTAGCAATCAGACTAATACCACTTTTAACAATACTTATTGGCTCTATTCTGGCTTTAAAAATATTATGGACCACCATATCTTTGAAAAAGTTTGGTTGGCAAGAAATTAAATCCTTAGATTTAGAATTAATAGATATGGTTTTATTAATTGCAGGTGGATTTGTTGTTTTAGGAGAAGTGGTATCACCTTTGTTTTCTATCAGTTTTGTGGAACTTTTCTCTCAAAACATCTCTAGTGAATTATCTCAATCCTTAAAAATATTCTTTGGATATTTTTTTATGGCTATTCCGCCATTAGGGATAGTTTATTATCAAATTAAATCTTTGAATGGAGAATTTACTTTTAAAAAGGATTATTTACAGTTCAATTTCTTACCAATAAAATATGCAATTATTCAGGGAATTAAAGGTTGGTTAACAATTGTTCCTTTTGTTTTATTGATTTCTCTAATTATGAATAATCTGATCGACAATCAGAATGGTAGTAACCCTTTGCTTGAAATTGTTTTAAACAATAATAATTTCTTATCATTTTTTCTATTATTTATAACAACAACTCTATTAGCTCCTCTATTTGAGGAGATTATATTTCGTGGTATTTTACTACCAACTCTTTCAAGAGATTTTGGAGTAATTTCGGGCATCATAGTTTCGGCTTTTATCTTTGCATTAGCCCATTTAAGTTTGGCAGAAATGCCGCCATTATTTGTTCTAGGGATTGGATTGGCAATTACAAGAATTGCTTCAGGGAGTTTGTTCTCCTCAATGATTATGCATTCTTTATGGAATGGATTGACTTTCTTAAATTTGTTCTTATTAAGGACATAAAGAATTTTATTTTTTACTTGCGAATCAAATAAAAAGATGTTTATTTAATTAATAATACTTCTTTTATTTAAAAAATAAATCATAGATGAAACCTTATGGGAATCAAATTAATTTAAAAAAAAAAGTTTCATATGAAAGTAAAAAAAATTCTGAAAAAATATCCATAATCAGTATCAAATTAATACATCAAATTTTCGACACCATTAATATCTCTCTTTTGGTATTAATTTTCACCTTGTTTTTCTTATCTTTTAATAGTCAAAGAAAATGGTCAAATACATTTAAAAACTTATCTAAAACAAGAGCTATCAATAATAATCTCATTGATTATATTTCTAAAATTGAGGAATTTTATATTAGTGAACTTGAGTCTCTCAATATTTATAGAAAAACTAAACCTGAAGATTTAATCTATCTAAATAAACTTCCAGAAAAAAAAGAAAGTTTATTTAAGAAAAATTTCAGTAGTTTCATTGAAGGTCTTAGTGATAGCAAATATCAAAGGGGATATTGATGAAAAAATACAAAAAAATTGTTCGTTTAATACCCCTTAATCAAAAAAGATTTAAATTTCTCTATATTTTTAGCTTACTATTAATATTTTGTTTATTTGGTAGGTTAGTTAAATTGCAAGTCTTTAACGCCTCTGATTTGCAAAGGAAAGCTAGATTAATACAGTCTTCTAAAACTAACGCGTTAAAAAAAAGGAGAGCGATTGTTGATAGAAATAATAGACTAATTGCTTACGATAAACCGCTCTATAAATTATGGGCCCATCCAAAATATTTTAATTTTCCTGGTGATTCAATTAACAGAGTTCGTAGTATTGAAGAAGTTACAGAAAAATTGTCACCTATCTTGGATATAAATGGTGAAATACTTTTGAGTAAATTTAATAATAAAATGACTGGTATTAAGCTTTTAGATAAAATTCCTGAAGAAA
>QCCC01000043.1 GCA_003281415.1 Prochlorococcus sp. AG-347-K15 | reverse complement strand
ATTTTGTGTAATTCTCTTAAAGCAGTTGATTTAATAAATAGCCCTATTAACAACATCAAATTAAAACCTGTTCTAGGTCAAGCTATAGAAGTTGATATAAATAATGCAGAAGTTGATTTATTATCACTTCCAAAACAATTTAATATAAATGGGAAAAATATAATTCCTAAATCAAAAAATAAGCTCATTATTGGTTCAACTGACGAATACAGTACTAATCCAGAAGAAAATATATTCGAAAAACTCACAAATTTTCTCGATAAAAAACCAAGCTGGCTTACTAAAGGTAAAATTTCTAAAAAATGGTTTGGAATAAGATCAAGACCTGATGGAGAACCATCACCAATAATGAAAAATTTAGAAGATGGGCTAATTATATGTACAGGTTTTTATAAAAATGGATTTTTACTTGCTCCAGCCTGCTCTAAATGGGTTGCTAATGAAATTAAAAATCACCTTTCCTAATCTTTTGTTTCAGTAAAGTCTGCATCAATTACATCATCTCCACCTTTATCATTTGAGTCCTTCTGATCAGCACCGTCTGCTGAGCCGGGTGTTGGAGGCTGATTACCGGGTTGCTGATAAACAGATGAGCCAACAGCATAGAGTTCTTGCTGAAGCTCTTCAAGAAGTTTTTTCATTGATTCATAATCTTCCTTTGATGTTGCTTCTTTTAAAGCATTACTTTTTTCTTCAACCTTAGTCTTTGCAGAAGCATCAATTTTATCTCCCAATTCGCTAAGTTGCTTTTCTGTCTGATACACAAGTGTTTCAGCTTGATTTTTTAAATCAATTTTCTCTCTTTTTTCTTTATCTGCAGATGCATTTGATTCTGCATCTTTTACCATTTTTTCTACCTCATTGTCAGATAAAGTAGAAGCTCCAGTTATAGAAATACTTTGCTCTTTACCACTTCCCTTATCTTTAGCGGTGACACTAAGAATTCCATTTGCATCGATATCAAATGTAACTTCAATTTGGGGTACACCTCTTGGTGCTGAAGGTATACCATCCAATCTAAAAGTTCCTAAGCTTTTATTATCAGACGCCATTTCTCTTTCCCCTTGTAACACATGTATTTCTACATTTGTTTGTCCGTCTACAGCAGTTGAATATGTCTCAGATTTCTTGGTCGGAACTGTAGTATTTCGATTTATCATTTTTGTCATAACTCCCCCTAATGTCTCTACACCCAAAGAAAGTGGAGTAACGTCAAGCAACAATATATCTTTAACTTCTCCTGCTAAAACTCCTCCTTGAATAGCTGCTCCAACAGCAACGACCTCATCAGGGTTGACAGTTTGATTTGGATCTTTACCTATTATCTTTTTAACTAAATCTAAAACAGCTGGAATCCTAGATGAACCTCCAACCATCACAACCTCATCAATTTCACTAGTAGAAATTTTTGCATCACTTATAGCTCTTTCTACTGGAGTCTTGCACCTGTCGATTAATGAAGCTGCTAATTCTTCAAACTTTGCTCGAGTTAGATTAAGGTCAAGATGTTTTGGTCCTTCAGGAGTAGCTGTAATAAAAGGTAAATTAATTTCACTTTGAGTGGCATTTGAAAGCTCAATTTTTGCTTTTTCTGCTGCCTCAGTAAGTCTTTGTAAAGCTTGCTTATCCTGCCTAAGATCAATTCCCTCATTTGATTTAAAAGTACTAGCTAAATGATCAACAATGCACCTATCAAAATCATCACCACCAAGATGTGTGTCTCCGGATGTAGATAAAACTTCGGTTACTCCATCACCAGCTTCAATAACTGAGACATCAAATGTTCCCCCACCTAAATCAAAAACAAGTATTTTTTCATTTTCTTTATCTAAACCATATGCTAATGCTGCAGCAGTTGGCTCATTAACTATTCTAAGGACTTCTAAACCTGCAATCTTTCCTGCGTCTTTTGTAGCTTGCCTTTGAGAATCATTAAAATAAGCTGGAACTGTTATTACTGCCTGAGTAACTTTTTCACCAAGGTATTTCCCTGCATCATCAGCTAACTTTCTTAAAACTTGAGAGCTTACCTCTTCAGGAGAAAACTGCTTATCTAAAATAGGGCACTTTAATTTGACACTAGAACCAGATTTTTCAACCGAGTAACTAACTTCTTTAGATTCTTCATTAACTTCGTCAACTCTTCTACCAACAAAACGTTTTGCAGAATAAAAGGTATTTTCAGGATTCATAACAGCTTGCCTTTTTGCAATTTGTCCTACAAGCTGATCTTGATTTTTTGTATATGCAACAACTGATGGAGTAGTTCTGAAACCCTCCGCATTTGCTATTACAGTAGGTTTACCACCTTCCATTACAGCAACACAACTATTAGTTGTTCCTAAGTCGATTCCTACAACCTTACCCATGGGTAAATTCTCATATTTAATATTCTCCATAATCGTTCATCGACGTCATTATTGTTACTCAAAGACGAGGTGTGGTTCCCGAACAGATCATTATTTTTTAAAGAAAAAATTCTAAACATGATTACAAGTAAGACATCTTTTATTGCATTAATCGGCAATCCAGTAACCCATTCCTTATCACCGATCATGCAAAATGCTGCCCTTCAATATTTAGGCCTAGATTTAATTTATATCGCTATACCTTGCAAAGATGAAGATCTAGAAT
>QCCC01000042.1 GCA_003281415.1 Prochlorococcus sp. AG-347-K15 | reverse complement strand
TAAAATCTATAGGCAAGAAAAAAACTGATGGGTCATATTCTTTTTGAATCAAAAAGCCAAGGTTAAAGTCAAAGCCTCCTGCTTTAGGATCTAAACCTAAGGCTTGAATAATATCAGCAGATGAATCTGCGATGAAAGTTGTAATTACTACTAATAGCAAAATTACTGGTCTTGCAGAGTTTAACAGTTCTTCTATTGCATAAACAAAACCTCCTAATGGAGCACTAAAAACTGCAGCTATTCCAGCACCACCACCTGCTGCTACTATTACTCTTCTGAAGGCTGTAGGAGCTTTGAGCCATTTGGCCATCTGCCAGGCAACTGATCCTCCCATTTGAACCGATGGACCCTCTGGACCCAAAGGGAATCCACTGCCAATAGCGATAATTCCTGATATAAGCTTTACTAAACCCACTTTTATATTCATTGGCACTTTTTTATGCCTTAAGAAACCCATGATTTGACTAACACCTGAACCTTTTGCAGCAGGTGCAATATTTTTGATCAAATATCCTGCAATTCCTCCTCCTACAGCTCCAAAAATTGGTAATACTGCAATAGATGGGAGTTGGTCTAATAGTGCCAATCTCCAATTGTTAAAAAAGTAGATTCCAGTTTTAAAAAAAATGCTTGTAATTGAAGCTCCTAAACCTGTTAATAAGAGCGAAAATGCAACGACGAGAGATCTTTGTCTTAATAATTTTTTGATGCTACGAGAAGAAGAGTTATTACTTGTTTTTTGAATATTTTCTTTTATAAGGTTTGGCATAATCCATGATCACTTTGACAAACTGAAATCGTGTATTTCATCAAATTGAAGATAACGATAAAGTTCATCTGAATATGGATTAATTTTATTTTTAGTAATATCCTGATATTCTTCTACTTCAGGGATTTTTCCAAGAAGTGCACAAACTGCTGCTAATTCAGCACTCCCTAAAAATACTTGCGCATTTTTCCCAAGTCGATTGTCAAAATTTCTTGTACTTGTAGAAAATACTACAGATCCTTCATCTACTCTAGCTTGATTTCCCATACATAAAGAACAGCCTGGTAACTCTAATCTTGCGCCACAATTTTCAAATATTTTATAATAACCCTCAGCTTTTAAAGTTTCTTCATCCATTTTTGTAGGTGGACAAATCCATAATTTAGCTTTTAAATTTTGTACACCTTCAAGAACTTTCGCAGCTGCTCTGTAATGACCAATATTTGTCATGCAAGAACCTATAAAAACCTCGTCAATATTTGTATTGGCAACATCACTGATCTCCTTTACGTTGTCTGGATCGTTAGGGCAAGCAACTATAGGTTGAGTTACTTTTGCTAAGTTAATTTCAATAACTTCTTCATACTTAGCGTCTTTATCTGGTTGAATTAATGAGGGTTTTTCTAGCCAATTTTTCATATCATTTATTCTTCTTGAAATAGATTTTGAGTCTTCATAATTGCTCTCGATCATTTTTTCTAACAAACAAATATTGCTTCTTAAGTATTCTTGAACAGTTTCTTGGGATAAAAGTATTGTGCTACCAGCGCATGAGCGTTCTGCAGTAGCATCAGTAAGTTCAAAAGCTTGTTCAAGTTTTAGGTTAGGTAATCCCTCAATTTCCATAATTTTTCCGTTAAATATATTTTTCTTATTTGCTTTTTCAACAGTTAATAGCCCTTTTTTAATTGCGAAGAGAGGAATTGCATTTACTAAATCTCTTAGAGTAATTCCTGGTAATAATTCTCCTTTAAATTTAACTAATACAGATTCCGGCATATTTAATGGCATTGATCCTATTGCAGCGGCAAAGGCAACAATGCCAGAGCCTCCAGGAAATGAGATGCCAAGAGGAAATCTTGTATGACTATCTCCACCTGTGCCAACAGTATCGGGGAGAAGCATTCTGTTAAGCCAGCTGTGAATTATTCCGTCTCCAGGTTTAAGAGCTACTCCACCTCTTTGGGATATAAAGTCAGGTAATTCTTTATGGGTAACTAAATCTACTGGTTTAGGATATGCAGCCGTATGACAAAAACTTTGCATAACTAAATCTGCAGTGAATCCTAAACAGGCTAGCTCTTTTAGTTCATCTCTAGTCATTGGCCCAGTAGTATCTTGACTGCCAACTGTCGTCATAATTGGTTCACAAGTCATACCTGGTCTAACCCCATCTAAACCGCATGCTTTTCCTACTATTTTTTGAGCTTGAGTAAAGCCAAAATTACTTTCTGTTAGATTTTTTGGTCTTATAAATGCTTCACTAGGTTGATAATCTAATTTGTTTCTAATTTTGTCAGTAAGAGATCTTCCAATCATAAGATTGATTCTTCCGCCAGCTTGAATTTCATCAGTAAGAGTCGATGGATATAAATCGAATTTGCTTATTAGTGCTTCAGTATTCGAATCTTTATCAATTTTTTTAATAATACCTTCATGAGGATATATTTTGATGACATCTCCTGTTTTCATAAGAGATACGTCAGCTTCTATAGGTAATGCTCCTGAGTCTTGTGCAGTATTAAAGAAAATAGGGGCTATTTTGCTACCAATTATTATGCCACCTGTTTTTTTGTTTGGAACAAAAGGGATATCTTCGCCTATGTGCCAAATAAGTGAATTAATAGCAGATTTTCTAGAACTCCCTGTTCCAACCACATCTCCAACATAAGCTATTGGTAAATTTTGTTTTTTTAAATCATCAAGAATCTTGAGTCCATTTGGGTTTTTAAATTCC
>QCCC01000041.1 GCA_003281415.1 Prochlorococcus sp. AG-347-K15 | reverse complement strand
AAAGAGAGGATTTGACACACTATTACAAAATGATGTTACGTAATTAATAAATTGAAAGAAAAAATTTTTTGAAAATTATTATAAATAAACCTACAAAGTTAATTTTGGAAATAGAAAATCAAGCTTTAATTTTTTCGACATATAATTTACCTGGATTTGATCAAATGGCCTTAGATTTAAATTCTTTAGCTCAGACTATTTCCAATCCTGAAATAATTCTCACATTGAGGTTCTACTATTGGAAAGGGGATTGGCTTTCAATTGGTTATCACCAAAAGGAAATTCCTCCTCATTGGGAAAAACTTATATTTAACAAGGAAATTAACATTGTAAGACGTCCCTCTGGAGGGGGAGCTGTTTTGCATTCGGGGGGCATAACTTATGCATTAACATTTAAAAAAACTTACTATAAAAAACTAAGTTATGAAATGATAAATAGTTGGTTAATAAATAGTTTTAGAGAATTAGGCCTAAACTTACAATATGGTAATTTACAAAAATCACCTATAACATTTAATTGTTTTGGGACTTCGTTAATTTCTGATTTAGTTGATCAGGATGGGTTTAAGAGGATAGGAAGTGCTCAATATCGTAAAAAAGGTGCTTTCCTTCAGCATGGAGAGATTCAAACAAATCCTTCAAAAGATTTATGGTTCAAATTATTTAAAGAAGAAGCTCCGCCAAAAATAAATCTAGACCTCACAAATGATGAAATAATTCAACATTTAAGAAATTCATTCCTAAAGAATAAATCGAATATAAAGTTCAAAAATATTTCCATAGATAATAAAAATATTAACCAATTTTCATGACACGGATTCTTAAATATCTCCTCTCTGCTTCATTAAATTAATTATTCTTGGCAATTCAATTCCCAAGGGATACTGATTTTTATAATTTAATTTATTAACAATCTCTGTAGGCAAATTAAATCCTAATTTATTCAATACAAAATTACCAATTTTAGACCTATCAACTATACCTAAAGGGATATCTGCCGCATTGAGAACCAATATAAAACCTTCACCTATTTCTTCAATTCTTTCTATAGTTTTCCACAATTTTTCATTGTAATAAACACTAGCAAAACTCTTGATTGGTTTCTTAAAATCTCCAACAAAGTTCCGTTCCCATTTTTTTATGGAGACAGTCTTTAAAATATTCTCATCAATAAAACCAGACCACCTACCATTCTTAGTAACAAAGAAATATTTATCAGCTGCATCCTTTTTATTTTTTATTAATGTATTTAACTTTGAGAAATTAGAATCGAATTCAATTTTTCTCAACGGCTTTAATTTAAGATCAGAAACTTTATTAAATTTAAGTATGTTTTCAATTTTAAAAAATTGACTTTCTGACTTTGCAGAATTAACTCCAAATAATCCTAAAAAAGAAATAATAAAACCATAGTAAAAGTTAAATCTAAATAAACAAATTATCCCAAATATGAGAACTAAAAAAGATAAAGAAAAATTTACTTTATTTAGAAAGTTTCTTCCTTTGTTTTTACTCCCTGAGAAATACCAAATAATGCTTTTTAATAATTTTCCTCCATCTAAAGAACCAATTGGAATCAAATTTAAGAAGCCTAAGAATAAATTTAATATGCCAACTCTAGAAATTATATTGATGGATATTAGTTCTTTAGATGCACTGTTATTACTAATTAAAAGTAGGATAAATGCTGTAGAAAAACATAAGATTGGTCTAACAATTGCGATTTTTATATTACCCATAGCTGTTTGACAATACTTATCTATTTGTAGAATTGCCCCAAGAAAATAAAAAGTAATTCTTTTTATTTTTACACCCTGATTTAAGGAAACAAAAGTATGTAAAACCTCATGAGAAATAATTGAAGATAATAAGAAAAAAGAAGTTAAAAACCCAATAATCCAAGCTTCTTTAGTATTGTAAATATCACCAGAAGATAAATTAACCTGATTACTTATGCTCCATGTGAATAAAAAGAGAATAACAAACCAATAGGGATGAATTTTGAAGGGAATTCCCCATATTTTAAAAATTTGCCAACTCCTCAAAAATAATCTCCGCTATATTTTGCAATAATATTAATTTTACATATAGGATAAAAATATGCCCAAGACTAATACTTTAATTAAAATTTGTGGTTTAACTTCTGAAGAACAAGCTCTTCAAGTCGCCAAATTAGGAGCGAATGCTATTGGCATTATTTCGGTTGAAGAATCGCCAAGGTATATATCAGCAGAAAAAAAGAAAAAAATCTTTAAAACTTTAGAGAGTTTTTATCCGAAAATTGAAAGGGTATCTGTCGTGCAAAATTGTTCCATAGATTTAATTATTAATAATTTCTTAGGGAATCCAAGTGAAACTATCATTCAATTACATGGAGATGAAGATATTGATTATTGTAAAAAATTAAGAAAAAAAATTCCAAATATTGGGATATGGAAAGCTTTTAGAATAAAAACAGAAAAGGACTTGGAAACTATAAATTATTTTGAAGATTTTGTAGATGCAATACTACTTGATTCATGGAATAAAGAAACTTATGGAGGTTCTGGGAAAAAAATAAAATCTATTTATTTAAAAAATCTGAAATTTACCAAGCCCTGGTGGTTAGCAGGTGGAATATCGATTGGGTGGGTTAATGAAATTTTAACAGACATTAAACCAGATGGAGTAGACATTTCTAGCAGTATTGAGACTTCTCCAGGTATAAAAGATATTGCAAAAACAGCAGAAATAATAAACCGTTTAAATTAGGATTAATAATTATTAGTAGCAGATTGTTGTTTTACAAGCTCAAAAAATTCTTGTTTTAGACTCAAATCATGCCTAAAATCACCCCTTACAACTGAATTAATCATACTTGTATTCGGCTCTTTAACTCCTCTCCATTTCATACAATAATGCTGAGCTTTT
>QCCC01000040.1 GCA_003281415.1 Prochlorococcus sp. AG-347-K15 | reverse complement strand
CCTCAGCTTGTTGAAAATGTAGAAGTTAAGAGTGCTACTGGAATATCTATTGAAGGTTCTTATATAGATTCGTGCTTTGTTCCTGAAATGCTTTCTAGGTTTAAAACGGCTAGAAGAAAAGTACTAAATGCTATGGAACTAGCTCAGAAAAAAGGCATTAACATTACTGCTTTAGGAGGATTTACTTCTATTATTTTTGAGAATTTTAATCTTCTACAGCATAAACAAATTAGAAATACTTCATTAGAGTGGGAAAGGTTTACTACTGGCAATACTCATACCGCCTGGGTTATTTGTAAGCAACTAGAAATAAATGCGCCTCGCATTGGGATAGACCTTAAAAAAGCAACTGTTGCTGTAATTGGTGCTACAGGTGATATTGGGAGTGCTGTTTGTAGATGGCTTATCAATAAAACTGGGATTTCAGAACTTCTTATGGTAGCAAGACAACAAGAACCATTAGCGCTGTTACAAAAAGAATTAGATGGTGGCACCGTAACAAGCTTAAATGAGGCATTGCCTCAGGCGGATATTGTTGTATGGGTTGCAAGTATGCCTAAAACTATTGAAATTGATAAAGATAACTTAAAAAAACCATGTTTAATGATTGATGGCGGATACCCCAAAAATCTTGATGAGAAATTTCAAGGTGAAAATATTCATGTTTTAAAAGGAGGTATAGTAGAGTTTTTCAATGATATTGGTTGGAATATGATGGAACTTGCAGAAATGCAAAACCCCCAGCGAGAGATGTTTGCTTGCTTTGCAGAAGCTATGATTTTAGAATTTGAGAAGTGTCATACAAACTTTAGTTGGGGAAGAAATAACATTTCCCTCGAAAAGATGGAGTTTATTGGAGCAGCATCTTTAAAGCATGGTTTTTCTGCGATTGGACTTGATAAGCAGCCTAAAGTATTAACTGTTTAAATTATGGCTAAACGTTATCTCCTTGATTTTGAAAAGCCTCTTGTTGAACTTGAGAAGCAGATAGAGCAAATTAAAGAATTAGCTCGAGATTCAGAAGTAGATGTTAGTCAACAGCTTCTGCAGCTTGAAACCTTAGCTGCTAGGAGAAGAGAAGAAATATTTAAATCTCTCACCCCTGCTCAAAAGATTCAGGTAGCTAGACATCCTCAAAGACCAAGTACGTTGGATTTTGTTCAAATGTTCTGTGATGACTGGATCGAATTACATGGAGACAGAAATGGTGGCGATGATATGGCACTAATTGGAGGGATAGGTTCGATAAATAATAGACCAGTGTTGATGTTAGGACATCAGAAAGGAAGGGATACAAAAGAAAATGTAGTAAGAAACTTTGGGATGGCAAAACCAGGAGGTTACAGAAAAGCTCTTAGATTAATGCAGCATGCAAATAGATTCTCTTTGCCAATACTTACATTTATTGATACTCCTGGAGCTTACGCTGGTTTAAAAGCTGAAGAACAAGGTCAAGGTGAAGCGATTGCAAGAAACCTTCGAGAGATGTTTGGATTGAAAGTTCCAATCGTGGCTACTGTAATTGGAGAAGGAGGTTCTGGAGGGGCACTTGGAATAGGTGTTGCTGATAGGTTACTAATGTTTGAACACAGTGTTTATACAGTTGCTAGTCCGGAAGCATGTGCATCAATTTTGTGGAGAGATGCTGCGAAGGCACCAGAAGCTGCATCAGCACTTAAAATTACAGGTAAAGATTTACTTAAATTAGGTATAATAGATGAGGTATTACCAGAACCTTCTGGTGGAAATAATTGGGCTCCTTTAGATGCTGGTAACACACTAAAAGAGGCTATTGAGAAACACCTTAATGCTTTACTTCAAATGCCTGAAGACGAATTAATTGAGGAAAGATACAAAAAGTTTAGGGTTTTAGGTAAATTTATCGAAGCTAATAATATTGAAGAGATTTATAGTGAAATCCCCCAAAAAACTGAATAACTTGAAACTAGCTTTTATAACGGGTGCTACGAAAGGTATTGGTAGATCTACCGCAATTACTTTTGCCAATGCTGGCTGGGATTTAATTTTACTCTCCAGGAATATGGATTTAATGGAGAAACTAAAGAGCGAACTGTTGACCACTAAATCAAAAATTTACCTAGTAAAGTGTGATTTATCTAATCCTCTAGAAATAGAGAATTGTGTTAAAAAAGCAATTGAGAAGTATGGGTGCCCTTCTGTATTGATAAATAATGCCGGTTGCGCATTTAATGGCCCTTTAGTTGAAATGGAATTAGGTCAATGGGAACAAACTATTCAAATAAACCTCACAAGTGTTTTTCAAATTTGTAGTTCAATAATTCCTCAAATGAGAAAAAAAGGTGGTTTAGTTATTAATGTTAGTAGTCATGCCTCTTATAATGCATTCCCTAAATGGGGAGCTTATTGTGTTTCAAAATCTGCACTAGCTATGTTAACTAAATGCTTGAGGGAGGAGGAGAGATCTAATTCAATAAGAGCGTGCACAATAACTCTTGGTTCAGTAAATACTCCTCTTTGGGACTCTGAATCAATTAATTCTGATTTTGATAGAACTTCTATGCTCTCCTCAAAAGAGGTATCAGAAACTATTCTCTATATGGCTCAAAGACCTGAATCACAATTGATCGAAGACTTGACTTTGATGCCTTCTGGCGGAGCCTTTTAAAGATTCTGTTTATCTGATTAATCTTAAAACAGTGATTTTTTTTAGTGCTATTTGAACCCGATTGCACAAGAGAATGTGATATAGTAAATGAGCAATTAAGCTTTTGGAAGATACAGTTAATTAAGTTGCATACAATTTTCTGTTTAAAATTTTATGACCTCTACATTACCCAACGATAATATTAGAAACTTTGACGACCAGATTACTAATAAACTAATTTCTGAAATTATAAGAGACAGAATTAATAATTCTGGTACAAGATTTAGTGCTAACGATAATATTTCTGATTTTATAAATCCTGGTGAATTAGAAATTTTAGAAAAAGAAGTAGCCTCAAGAGTTAAAGACCTACTAAAGTCTCTCGTAATTGATGTTGATAATGATCATAATACTCAAGAAACTGCTGAAAGAGTTTCAAAGATGTATTTAAATGAAGTTTTTAAAGGTAGATATCACGAACAACCGAAAGTTACAAGTTTCCCAAATGATAAGAATCTTGATGAAATTTATACAGTAGGCCCTATCTCGGTAAGATCT
>QCCC01000039.1 GCA_003281415.1 Prochlorococcus sp. AG-347-K15 | reverse complement strand
TGTTCGATATGTCAGTAAGATTTTCACCAGTTTGAACAATATGATAATTTTTAATTAAATCTGATTGTTTTGTAAGATTTTCAGAAGATTCGGAGATAATAAGATTTTGGCCAACAAAGATATAATTTTCATCTTTTAAGTTATTCAATTTAATAATTAAATCTTTATTAATTGAATAGAATTTTGAAATGCTTGATATTGTATCTCCACTTTTTACAATATGAATTTTTTTTATTTCAGTTTTTTCTTCTGTATTATCAATTCTATTTTTTGCTGAAAATATTTTTTCTTCTGATTTTATCAATGAGTGATTAAAAAAAGTAATAATTATGGTAATTACTAAAAATGTAAATTTCATAATACTCACTATTTATTTAAAGATAATCTTTAAATTTAAAATCGCTAGGTTTTTGAAAACAATTTAAGTAATTTAAACCTGAAAAATAAACTTTAAAAATTTCTTTACTCTTTCGTAAGGAGGATACCGCAGATTTAAATCAAATAAAAAACCTTTAAAAGTAATAGATTTTTGATTTGAAAAATTGCGAAACCCCTCTTCGCCATGAAATTTACCAATACCACTTTGCCCAACGCCTCCAAAAGGTAAATTTGGAATGAGGACTGGTAACATCACATCATTTATACAAATTGTTCCTGAGCTGGTTACTTTTGAAATATGATTATGGATTTTTTTATTGCCTCCAAATAAGTAGATTGCTAAGGGTTTTGATGTTTTACTAATCTGCTTTAAAGCTGATTCTTTATCATTAATTCCAACTACAGGAAGTAGTGAACTGAATAATTCTTTCTGCAAAATATCTGTTTCATTTAATTTAGTTCTCAAAATTGTAGGAGATATTTTCAACTTTTTTTTACTAAAAGTCCCCCCAAATAAAATTCTTTTTTCTTTTTCATATTGTTTGAGAATTTCTACAGTTGATGTAAATTGTTTTTTCTCCAATTTTGATAGGTTTTCGGAAATAATTGGATTATCTCCGTAAAAACTTACTATGTATTTTTTTAATTTTTCTATAAAAATATTTTCAATTTCTTTATCTACAAAGATATGATTCGGAGCCATGCAGGATTGACCAGAATTAAAAAATTTACCCCAAACAATTCTTTTTGCAGCCACTTCTAAATTTGCATTCTTGAAAACAATTACAGGATTTGTTCCGCTTAACTCAAGTGTTAATGGAGTTAAGTTTTTTGAAGCTAATTTCATTATAGATTTTCCAGTTTCAGTACTTCCTGTAAAAAAAATGTGGTCAAAATTTTGTTCAATTAATTTTATGGATTGTTTATTATCACCCTCTACTGTTATTAGGACATCTTTACGGAAGTATTTGGAAGTAAGCTTTTTAATAAGTTTTGAGGTCGCAGGACATTTCTCTGATGGTTTTATAACTGCAGTATTTCCTGCTGAGAAAATATTTACCAATGGCTTTAAAATATAAAGTAATGGATAATTATAAGGACCAAGAATTAAGACACACCCAAGAGGTTCATAAATAACTTTGGAGGATGATGGAAAAAGATAAAAAGGTGTATCAATCTTTTTTGGTCGCATCCAAGAATTGAGTTTCTTTTTTATAAGTGAAATTTCTTCTTTCACTAAAAGTATTTCTGAAAGCCCTTCAATTTCAGATTTGCCGAGATCAACAAAAAGTGATTTAATTATCTCTTTTTTATTTTCATCCAAAAGTTTAGAAACTATATTGATATGATTGATCCGCCATTTTATATCTTCAGTTTTACCAGTGAGAACTGTATTTTTTAATTTATAGATGTCTTCTAAATGAAATTTATCAGAAATTTTCATTTTTTACCTTTGAATAGTATTAAATATATCAGAGGATAAATTGTAAATAACTAAGGTTTTTAGGCAGTTCAATCAAAGCGAATGATTTATGAGAAATAATCAAATTTATTAATATTGCTATTAAAAATTCAAATTTTTCTTGGTTAGTATATTTCTATGAGGGAAAATTTTTCAATTAGATTGATATCTATAAATGAAATACCAGAAGTCACAAACTGGGCAAGATTAGAAGGATTTTCTCCTGGAATGGATGATTTATCAATTTATAGAAATACAGATAAACAAGGGGTATGGGTAGCTTGTCTAGATAATAATCCTATAGGCTCTATTGCGTGTATAAAATATAATTCCTCTTATAGTTTTATAGGTTTATTTATCGTTAAAAAAGAATTCCGGAATAATGGATATGGAGTGAGATTATGGAAACATGCCCTCGAATATTTGAAAAATGTTGATTGTATTGGTCTTGAGGCTGCCCCAGATAGATTAAATGATTACGCAAAGTGGGGGTTTAGAAAATCTTCCATTACAAATCGATGGAAATTAAATGGTTCTCAAGATTTGCCATTGAGAAATTTTTATAAAGATCAATTTCATTCTTTTAAAGTTGTCCCGGGTAATAAAATTTCTTCTGAAGCAGTCTTAATTTATGATGATCAAAGAGAACCTAGTCCCAGACCACATTTTCTAAATGACTGGTTGAAAAATTCTCATGGTAATGTCAGTGCAATTGTCGATAATAATGGGATGTGCCATGGATTTGGCAGGATAAGACCTTGTGTATTGGAGGATAATGAGCAAGGCTGGAGAATTGGCCCACTTTTAGCGGATACTCCACCACTTGCTGAATTATTAATAAGGGAGTTAGTTGGTGATTTAGATGCTCAAATCTTATTGGATTGCTCTAATCTGAACCCTTATGCAAATTATCTTTTATCAAGTTTGGGATTTGAGGAAATATCAAAAACTTACAGAATGTATAAAGGTATTCAACCTCCCTGCCCTATGAATCAAGTATATGGACTTGCCTGCTTGGAACTGGGATGATTTCCTTTAAAAGGTTCATTTCCCCTTTTATTTCTGTAATACTAAAAGACGTTTGTTTGATTAAGATTAACTTCCAGAAGGTTTCAAAATTTTTTCTACAATATCGGCGTTGATTATAGTGATCTCTCCATTGTCAATATTGGCAACTTGAAACAAGGTCCATGAATTTGGATTTCTAGCTCCTCCAATACAGTCGATAACTTGACCGACCCAATAATTTTTATTCTTTTCCTTAGTATCTTCGCAATTTTCTTTTTTAATTGCGACATAATCACCAGGCCTAACGAAAAGAAACTCAGGAGTTGCTGAGCCCACAATAAATAACTAATAGTATATACGTACTATAGTAAGTTATTAGTTTTGTTGCTGAAATTTGAATTATTTAGCAAACTAGGGGTAATTCAAAAATAAAATGGAATCAACTGAAATTGCTATATTTTCAACATTATTGGGGTTAATTTTAGCTTTAACTGACGCTTATATAGAACGAAATATTCCTGGATAATAAATACTTCTAATTCATTTCTTAAATTAAATAAGATTTAAGCTGGTCTAATATGTCGGCACGGTTGGAAACTAGTTTTGTAAAAACTAAATATATCAACCCTCCCATTGCGAGTCTTCCGTTAATTTTCTCTAACTGCTTAAGTTTTCTCAATTA
>QCCC01000038.1 GCA_003281415.1 Prochlorococcus sp. AG-347-K15 | reverse complement strand
ATAAATTTGCTTGGATAAACTCTAGAATTTATCCATTTGTTTCTTGATTTAAAAGGTCTATGAGGTAGATAGTCAAAAAATATTCCTAAAGTGACTCCTACCATTAATGCTGGACCGAACCATAAGTTATAGATTAAATTCATAAAGTCAAATTTCAAACCTGCCAAGATTATTGTTATGAATATGGATCTTTCAATTCCCCATTGAAGTAATTCATATTTTCTCCAAAGTTTTCTTTGAAAGAAAAATACTTCATGATAAAAAAATCTTGGAGCAATTAGCCAAATTGGACCAAAAGTACTCACAATATGATCAGGATCATTTTTCGGGTGATTAACGTGAATATGATGTTGTAAATGGACTCTTGTAAAAACTGGAAAACTAAACCCTAACAAAATTGCTGAGCCATGACCCATTGCTTGATTTATCCAAGGAATAGGGTGAGCAGATTTGTGACATGCATCATGAATTACAGTACCTTCAATATGTAGAGCTAAAAAAGCAGTTGCTACAAGTAAAGGTAAAGGCCAAACGCCTCTATACCATTGCCATATACTTAGAAAAGCGAGAAAATAACCACCAAAAAATAGAACTAATGTTGGATTCCAAAAACTTGGCGGATCTACGTAATTTTTTATCTCCTTTTGCCAATTATGCGTTTTTGAAGAATTAGTGATTTTTTTTGTATTTTTACTGATTAAGTTTGAAATCGTTTCTAATATTCTTTAAACAATATAACTAAAAATTTAAGATGATTGCATTCTCAAAAATAAAAATTTTTTTTTAAGAGATATTTAATTTAATCTTATGTGTCAAATTAATCATCTTAAGTAAAAAAATTTTTAAAATAAACCTCTTTCAATTATTATTTTATTTGAGCGGTCGTGGCGGAATTGGTAGACGCGCGAGTTTTAGGTACTCGTATCTTCGGGTGTGGGAGTTCAAGTCTCCCCGACCGCACTTAAGGGAATTCAAAAAGAACGTTTGTTAATCTAAATAACCTTCTTATAATTTAATTAATTAATTAATTTAATGAATAATTTCATTTATTATTTGGGATTTTTTTATATAGTAATTGGGACTATATTTTTATTCATACCGTTAATTTATCTTGAGCTGGGCAAAACTAAAGATTTAATAAAAGCTTTATTGAATTTATTAATAGGTTTGATACTAATTATTAAATTTAAAACAATAGATGAATCATTTTTTTGGATTTTCCTACTACTAACAGTTCTTGTTGTTTTTTATTTAGTAGAGCTTTTTTTATCTAGATGGTATCAATTGACAGATAATGAAAAGAAAAAAATAACTACCTTTTTGGAATTTAAAAAAAATCTTTCCAAAATATTAAAGGCAATTAATCTTGGAGTTGGTACTTTTACAAAACCCTTAAATTTTTTTAAATTTGGAAGCAATAATTTAAATACAACAACAAAAAAATGGGTAAGAAATGATAAAAATGATAATATAAAAGTTTGAGACCAAATCAATTGGTTATTTGAAACATGCCAAAAAAACTACAGGTCAATTAAGAAACAATATAATAAATTAATTTTATTAAAAAATTCTTTTAATTACCAATATTTCTTTAATATCGTCGTATGAAATCTCAAAATAACAAAGAACAGAAATCAGAATTTTCTTATAAAGAAACTTTAAATTTACTTAAAACTGACTTTTCAATGCGCGCTAACTCAGTTTTAAGAGAACCTGAGATTCAGAATTTTTGGACTGATAATAATATCGATTTCAAATTGGGTACAAATAACACAGGCAAAATATTTACATTGCATGATGGCCCACCTTATGCAAATGGTGCTCTACATATGGGCCATGCTCTGAATAAAGTTTTAAAAGACATCATAAATAAGTACAAAACCTTGAGAGGTTATAGGGTTCATTATGTACCAGGTTGGGATTGCCATGGATTACCTATTGAATTAAAAGTACTTCAAAATTTAAAATCTGATGAAAGGAGTAAGCTTGATACTTTAACTCTAAGAAAAAAAGCAACAGATTATGCACATAAACAAATAAACAATCAAATGGAGGGTTTTAAGAGATGGGGTATATGGGGAGATTGGAATAACCCGTATTTAACTCTCAAGAGAAGTTATGAATCTGCTCAGATTGGAGTATTTGGGAAAATGTTTTTAAATGGCTATATATATAGAGGCCTTAAACCTGTGCATTGGAGTCCAAGTTCGAGGACAGCACTTGCAGAAGCAGAATTAGAATATCCAGATGAACATTATTCAAAGAGTATTTATGTTTCCTTGAAAATCTCTAAATTATCTGAGGAAATACTATCGAAATTCTCTCAAGAAAATCCAAATTTCAAAAACGATTTTTTTCAGAGTAATTCTTTTATAACTATTTGGACAACCACGCCCTGGACGATACCTGCGAATGAGGCAGTTGCAGTAAATCCAAAAATAAATTATGTTTTTGCTATTGATGAAGAGAAAAGAATATACCTTTTTGCAAAGGAATTATCTTCTGAAATTAGTAATAAATTTAATAAAGATTTAAAGACTCTTTTAGAGGTTAAAGGAGCTGCATTAGAAGATATTGAATATCACCATCCCATCGAGAATAGAAATTGCAGAATTGTGATTGGAGGAGATTACATTACTACAGAATCAGGAACAGGTATTGTTCATACTGCACCTGGTCATGGGATAGATGATTTTAATGTGGGGCAAAAATATAATCTACCCATAAAATGTGTTGTTGATGAAAAAGGGAACCTAAATGAATATTCAGGTCAATTTAAAGGATCAAATGTTCTTAAAGACGCAAATGATTTAATTATTGACTATTTAAGTGAAAATAATTTGCTTCTACTAAAAGAAAATTATAAGCATAGATATCCTTATGATTGGAGAACCAAAAAACCAACTATTTTTAGAGCAACAGAACAATGGTTTGCATCTGTAAATGGCTTCAGATCATCTGCTTTAAAGGCAATCGAAGATGTTGAATGGATGCCAGCAACAGGAAAAAAAAGAATTTATTCTATGGTCGTTGGTAGAGGCGATTGGTGTATTTCTAGACAAAGGTCGTGGGGGGTCCCAATTCCAGTTTTTTATAAGAAAAATGGTAGTGAAATTCTACTTAATAGCGAGATAATTAATCATATCCAAAAACTTTTTAGCGAACATGGAGCAGATATTTGGTGGGATTGGGATGTGAAGAATCTATTGCCAGAAAATTATTTAAAAGAATCCGATCAATGGGAAAAAGGTACAGATACTATGGATGTTTGGTTCGATTCAGGATCTAGCTGGGCTGCAGTGTGCGAACAGAGAAGTGAACTAGAATATCCAGCTGATCTTTATTTAGAGGGCTCAGATCAACATCGAGGTTGGTTCCAGTCTTCTTTGCTTACATCTGTTGCGGTTAATAATAAAGCTCCTTATAAGAAAGTTTTAACACATGGTTTTGCACTGGATGAAAATGGAAGAAAAATGAGCAAATCTCTAGGTAACGTTGTTGATCCAAATATAATTATAAATGGAGGTAATAATAAAAAAACTGAACCTGCTTATGGCGCTGATGTACTAAGGCTATGGGTAAGCTCTGTAGATTATTCTGTAGATGTTCCAATTGGTTCAACTATTCTCAAGCAGCTATC
>QCCC01000037.1 GCA_003281415.1 Prochlorococcus sp. AG-347-K15 | reverse complement strand
CTAATGCTTTTTTATACGCTCTACAAGAGTTTCTTAAAGTGATCTCATCAAGAATATATAGAGGTGAATCATATTTTTTAACTAATTCTTCAATAGAACAACCACCAACAGATAATTTTCCATCTTCTCCAATCGATGTAGTAATAGGTACGATATTTTTGTTGGGACTTTCGATGTCAAGTTTCTGTTTTAAAAAAGATTTTTTTTCTTCCATGAGACAACTCTGAATAAATTATGCTAAAACTGTCATATTTTATAATGACTTTGAATTCGAACTTTTGAATATACATACATTATAAGATGATATCTATTAAACAAATAAATGAAAATGATATTGACTTATGTTATGAATTAGATTCAAATACGATTTCTTTATGGAGCAAAAAACAATGGGCTAACGAATTTAAAAAAGAAGGTATAAAAGTCTTTGGGTTATTACTTTCAAATTTAGTTATTGGAATATGCGTTTTTAATGTGGTTCTTGATGAAGCTCAAATAAATTTTTTTGTAGTAAATCATAAATATAGAAAAAAAGGTTTTGGATCTTACCTTATGAGCTATTCGATTAAACAATGTGAAAAATTAAATATTAAAAAAATATTTTTAGAAGTTTCTCGCAATAATTTTACAGCTGAGAAATTTTATAGTCGATTTGATTTCTCTACAGTGGGAATAAGAAGAAACTATTATAAAGACGGTTCAGATGCACTCTTAAAAGAAAAAAAATTAACAACTAAATAATTTAAAAATTTAATTGTTCGGATTACCAGAATGCTTGAAATTACTATAATTTATTGCTATATCACTAAAAAAGTTAAATTTAATTCAATAAAATAAACTTTTGGGTATTCACAAAAGCTCATTCTGAACACAAAATTGACATATTACTGGTAGGTTATTAATAGGTTTTTAATCTTCTAATGTTTGAAAGGTTTACAGAAAAGGCTATAAAGGTCATTATGCTTGCCCAGGAGGAAGCTAGAAGACTTGGTCATAATTTTGTTGGAACAGAACAAATTTTATTAGGTTTAATTGGAGAAGGTACAGGTGTTGCGGCAAAGGTTCTTAAATCACTAGGCGTTAATTTAAAAGACTCAAGAATAGAAGTTGAAAAAATTATTGGTAGAGGTTCAGGTTTTGTCGCTGTAGAAATACCTTTTACACCTAGGGCGAAAAGAGTTCTAGAATTATCATTAGAAGAAGCCCGTCAATTAGGTCACAATTATATTGGAACCGAACATCTTTTGCTCGGCTTAATAAGAGAAGGTGAGGGAGTCGCTGCAAGGGTTCTAGAAAACCTAAGTATTGATCTTACTAAAGTAAGAACTCAGGTAATAAGGATGCTAGGTGAAACTGCTGAAGTTGGTAGTGGAGCTAACTCAAATAAAGGTAATTTAAAAACTGCTACCCTTGATGAATTTGGAACAAATTTAACAAAGCTGGCTAGTGAATCAAAACTTGATCCAGTCGTTGGTCGTCACGCAGAGATAGACCGTGTAGTTCAAATCTTAGGTAGGAGGACTAAAAATAACCCCGTTCTTATTGGAGAACCTGGGGTAGGTAAAACAGCTATTGCAGAGGGTTTGGCTCAAAGGATACAGCTTGGAGATATTCCAGACATACTCGAAGATAAAAGAGTTTTAACTCTTGATATAGGACTTTTGGTGGCTGGAACAAAATATAGAGGAGAATTTGAAGAAAGATTAAAAAAGATAATGGAAGAAATTAAATCTGCAGGTAACGTAATACTTGTCATAGATGAAGTTCATACTTTAATTGGTGCTGGAGCTGCTGAAGGAGCTATAGACGCAGCAAATATTCTTAAGCCAGCATTAGCCCGAGGAGAACTTCAATGTATCGGAGCAACAACATTGGATGAATATAGAAAACATATTGAAAGAGATGCTGCTCTAGAGAGAAGGTTCCAACCCGTTATGGTTGGGGAACCATCTATTGAAGATACAATTGAAATTTTAAAAGGTCTCCGTGAACGTTATGAACAACATCATCGACTTAAAATTACTGATGATGCTCTAGAGGCTGCAGCTCACTTAGGTGATCGCTATATTTCTGATAGATTTTTGCCAGATAAGGCTATAGATCTTATCGATGAGGCAGGAAGCAGAGTTCGTTTAATAAACTCTAAACTACCTCCTGAAGCTAAACAAATAGATAAAGAACTAAGGCAAATTCAAAAACAAAAAGAAGAGTCTGTAAGGGATCAAAACTTTGATCAAGCTGGCCAATTAAGAGAAAAAGAGATGGAATTGTCAGCAAAAATTAAAGAAGTACTTGAAAATAAAAAAGAATCTACTGCTGATGATGATTCTAGTATTCCTACAAACTCACTAAATAATGATTCAAAACTTATACAAAACCCTTTGGTTAGTGAGGAGGACGTAGCGCATATTGTTGCATCTTGGACAGGAGTGCCTGTTCAGAAATTAACTGAAACAGAATCTGTCAAGCTTCTCAATATGGAGGAAACACTTCACCAAAGGTTAATTGGACAAGATGAAGCTGTAAAAGCTGTTTCCAGAGCTATTAGAAGAGCAAGAGTTGGTTTAAAAAATCCTAATAGACCTATCGCTAGTTTTATCTTTTCAGGTCCTACCGGTGTAGGTAAAACTGAATTGACTAAATCATTAGCTTCATACTTCTTTGGCAGCGAAGAAGCAATGATCAGATTAGACATGTCAGAATTTATGGAAAGACATACAGTTAGTAAACTTATAGGCTCGCCTCCAGGATATGTTGGTTTTAATGAAGGTGGTCAACTTACTGAGGCTGTCAGAAGGAGACCTTATACGGTTGTTTTATTTGATGAAGTAGAAAAAGCTCATCCAGATGTATTCAATTTATTATTGCAACTCCTTGAGGATGGAAGATTAACAGATTCAAAGGGCAGAACTGTTGATTTTAAAAATACCTTGTTAATAATGACTTCTAATATTGGTTCAAAAGTTATTGAAAAAGGTGGAGGTGGTTTGGGTTTTGAATTTTCTGGTGATTCTGTTGAAGATAGCCAATACAATAGAATTAAATCATTAGTTAATGAAGAATTAAAGCAATACTTCAGACCTGAATTTTTAAATAGACTTGACGAAATTATTGTATTTAGGCAACTATCTAAAAATGAGGTTAAAGAAATTGCCGAAATAATGCTTCACGAGGTTTTTGCAAGACTACAAGATAAAGGTATCAAACTAAGCGTAACTGATGCTTTCAAAGATAGACTTGTTGAAGAAGGCTACAATCCATCTTATGGAGCAAGACCCTTAAGAAGAGCTGTTATGCGCCTATTAGAGGATAGTTTGGCTGAAGAAGTTCTTTCAGGAAGAATTAAAAATGGTGACAAAGCTTTAGTTGATATAGATGACAACAAAAAAGTTACAATCAACATTTCTTCTGAAGAATCTCAACAGGAGCTAGCAGGTGCTAACTTTTAGTAAATAAATCTAAAATGCAGTCAATCTCTCCAGAAACTATATTTAGAGGGAATAATGCTTGGGAAAAATCTTTACCAAAAATAATTAATTTAACTAAAACCCCATTGATTTTAGGTAGAAGTATTTATACTAATAATCTACGAAATAAAATTTTTAATGATTTAGAAAATCATAACCTTAATGTTAATTCTGCTAATTTGCAATTTGACTGTTGTGATGAAGATATTTCAAGAGTAAAGAACATCATTTTAAAGAATAATCATGATTCTGTTATCGCAGCTGGAGGGGGTAAAGTACTTGATGCTGGCAAATACATAGCAGATTGTCTTAATATCCCTTGTATTACGGTACCTCTTAGTGCCTCTACATGTGCAGGTTGGACTGCTTTATCAAATATTTATACAAAAGATAGCCAATTTATAAAGGATGTTGCATTAAGATCTTGTCCAAAAATCCTTGTATATGATCATAAATTTATCCAAACGGCTCCATCAAGAACACTTGCAAGTGGCATAGCAGATGCTTTGGCAAAATGGTATGAATCCTCAGTATCAAGTTCAACAATAAATGATGGTCTTGTTCAACAAGCTATTCAGATATCAAGAGTTTTAAGAGATCAATTACTAATTGATGGTGAAAAAGCATTTAAGT
>QCCC01000036.1 GCA_003281415.1 Prochlorococcus sp. AG-347-K15 | reverse complement strand
TTTAGATAGTCAAATTAAAGTTTTTAATAAAAGTAATTTAATAAGAAGAGGAGGAGATGGAACTCCTCTACCGGATAATTCAGCTCCAGGTGATTTTATTTCTGATTACAAAAGTTTAGGCCTAACTATAGATTCAAAATTACAGAAAGCGTCATTTAATGCATTATCAAAGCAAGTAAGTAAATGGAAAGCAAAGAAGGGATTTGCCATAGTTATGGATGTTAATAATGGTCGGATTCTCTCCTTGGTTACAGTTCCGTCGTACGATCCAAATAAATTTTGGAAGTATGATTCTGGACTCTTTAGGGGTTGGTATTCTCAAGATTTATTTGAGCCTGGTTCAACTTTTAAACCTATTAATCTTGCCTTAGCTTTAGAAGAAAAAGTAATCCAGAAAGATGGGGTAGTTGAAGATATTGGGAAAATTAATGTTGGAGGATGGACAATTTCTAATTGGGATAAAAAAGGTAACGGATATATTGACTATCCAAAAGTTTTGCAGGTTTCAAGTAATGTTGGGATGGTAAAAATAATGCAAAATTTAGACCCTACAATTTATTGGGATTGGCTAAAAAATTTAGGTATAAACAAAAATTTAGAGACTGACTTATTTGAATCAACTGCTGGCCAACTAAAGAGAAAAGATTTATTTGTAAATCAATCAATTGAGCCTGCCGTAACTTCTTTTGGTAAAGGTTTCTCAATCTCACCACTTAAATTGCTTCAACTTCATGCGGCTCTAGCAAATGGGGGGTTTGAAGTGACTCCTCATGTAACCTCAACTTTCAAAGAAAGATTTAATAATTATCCAAAAAAACAATTTTTTTCAAACGAGGTTTCTAAAACTGTTCTTGAATGGATGGAGAGCGTGGTTGATAAAGGTAGTGGATCTGGGGTAAAAATCGAAGGTTATAGAATAGCTGGGAAAACGGGCACTTCTCAAAAAGCCTTAAATGGTTCTTATACAAGCAAAAAAATTTGTAGTTTTGTCGCGACCTTACCAGTTAATGATCCAAAATATGCTGTCCTTGTAGTCGTTGATGAGCCATCTAAATCATATGCATATGGTTCAACTGTTGCTGTACCAATTGCGAAAGAAATTATCGAGAGTTTGATAGTAATTGAAAAAATACCTCCCAAGATTAAAGATCGTGGAATGATTGTTAAAAAACCCTAAAATTTTCAAATTTTATAAATATTTAGTTCATTATCTGATGATTTCATCAGGAATAAAAGCTAGTTTATGTATATATATGATTATCTAGATATGAAATCAATTTTAGAGCAATTGTCCTCAATGACCGTTGTTGTTGCTGATACTGGAGATTTAGATTCGATAAAAAAGTTTCAACCAAGGGACGCCACCACCAACCCATCGCTAATACTTGCTGCTGCAAAGAATCCTGATTATGCGAAATTAATTGATAAAGCTTTAGAAAGTTCACAAAATGCATTGCCCCAAGGATTCTCCGAAATTGAATTAATTAAAGAAACTGTTGACCAAGTTTCAGTATTTTTTGGAAAAGAAATATTGAAGATTATTTCAGGGCGCGTATCTACAGAAGTTGATGCAAGACTAAGCTTTGACACCGAAGCTACGGTAGAAAAAGCGAGAAAATTGATCAATCTTTATAAAAATTTTGGAATTGAAAAGGAAAGAATTTTGATTAAGATTGCTGCGACTTGGGAGGGAATTAAGGCAGCTGAAATTTTGGAAAAAAGAGGGTATTAAGTGCAACTTAACTTTACTTTTTAACTTCTGCCAAGCGGTAACTTGTGCAAATGCAAAGATAACTCTAATTTCCCCGTTTGTTGGCCGTATATTGGATTGGCATAAAGCAAAAACTGGTAAAACTAGTTTTGTTGGCGCTGAAGACCCTGGTGTTATTTCTGTTACACAAATATACAAGTACTTTAAAGAAAAGGGATTAAAGACAGAAGTAATGGGAGCGAGTTTTAGAAATCTTGATGAAATAAAAGAATTAGCAGGTTGCGATCTTTTAACAATTGCACCAAAATTTCTTGAGGAACTGAAAAAAGAAAAAGGAGAATTAATTAGAAAATTAGATGTAAGTACTCAAATAAATAATTCTATTGACTATGAATTTGAAGAAAAAGATTTCAGATTAAGCATGTTAGAAGATCAAATGGCTAGTGAAAAGCTTAGTGAAGGTATCACTGGATTTAGTAAGGCTATAGAAGAATTGGAAGAGCTATTACTTAAGAGATATTCAGAAATTAAAAATCATAAATTGATTTCTGCTAATTAAATTAAACTTTGAATTCAGAAAGAATTAGGCCCCACTTCTTGTTAAAAGTCTTCTGATAACTCTTTTTGCGATATCTTCATAACTCATTTCTCCTGATAATATTTGAGCAATACGTTTAGGTGCTGTTTTCCTTTTGACACCTAATTGGTATCCGGTTCTGGGAAATCTATAAAATACCTGGGCTATTCTTCTCCCCCAAGCCATTGATTCCCCCCAAATGTTGTTAATTTTTTTCGTATAAAGAATTAAATCATCTACTTTTCCTGACAAGCACTGATCTATGTATTCTGCAGCATAAAAACTGCTAATTAAAGATGGTCTAATTCCTTCAGCTAAAAATGGATCACATAGAGATGCTGCATCTCCAACCGCTAAAACTTTGTCACCATTAATTGAGTGGAAGCCATTCCATATTCTCAGTTTCTTACTAATTGTTTTATTAGGAAAATTATCAAAACCGAAGCTTCTGATTACTTGTTTATTTATAGCCTGATTTTCTAGGAGACCATTATTTATAAAAGTACCTAAACCAATATTTAAGCTTTCTCTTAGGGGAAATGCCCATGCAAAACCATATTTTATAAATCCAAACTCAAATCTAACTGCATCTCTAGGTATTTCACCTAACCCTTTCAATCTTAATGAGATTGTGTTCGCAAATTTCGGTTTTCTTGGCCCTAAATTGAAATAACCTGCCCATTTCGATTGGGACCCATCTGCAATTACAAGAAATTCTGTAATATATTTTATTTTGTCATTGCAAGTAATTTCCCATTTATCATTTTTTTTTATGTTTTTTTTTATTAATAATGGTCGCATTATCCGAGCTCCATTACTCAAGGACTCATCAAGCAATAATTGATCAAGCTTCTCTCTTTTAATAATCCAAAATGGGGATTCACCAGTCAGATCAGCAGTCACATTATCTGCAGCCTTCCATCTGAATTCAACATTCTTGATTTTTGATTCTATGGAATCTTTTATATCTAAAGGAAGAAATCTTTGCATTGAAGATGCCATCCCGCCTGCACATGGTTTGTAATCTTGGGATTTTTCTTTTTCGATAATTAAAACAGAATATCCTTTCTTCGCTAGGTTAAGAGCAGTGGAAGATCCTGATATACCTCCACCAATTATTACAACGTCAAATCCTATCAAACTTTTAGAATTTCCTTTTCTTTTTCAGACAATTTAGTCTCTATTAAGGCAATATATTTATCAGTAATTTTCTGAATTTCAGATTGATTATCCCTTGATTCGTCAATAGAAATTAGGCCATCTTTTTCGTCTTTTTTTTCTTTATCAACAGCATCTCTTCTGATATTTCTCAAGGCTACTTTTCCTTCCTCTGCATATTTAGATGCTAATTTACAAAATTCTTTTCTTCTTTCTTCTGTTAAAGGAGGAACATTTATTCTTATTACTTTCCCATCATTATTAGGAGTAATACCTAAATCACTCATAGAAATAGATTTCTCTATCGCTTGTAAACATGAAATATCAAAAGGTTGTATTGAAATTGTTTGCGAATCAACAGTGCTTATTGTGGCAAGTGATTTTATTGGTGTTTCTGCTCCGTAGTACTCAACACTTAATCTGTCTAACAAGGAAGCGTTAGCTCTGCCTGTCCTAATTGTATTAAAGTTTCTTTGTGTGGCTTCAATACTTTTATTCATATTTTCTTGAATTTCTTTTTCTTTCATAATTAAAAAAATTAAATGATCTTTAACTAATTAAAGAGCCTATTGACTCTCCTTCAACAGCTTTAGAGATGTTACCTTTTTTGAATATATCAAATACCATAATAGGGATATTGTTATCTTTGCATAGTGCAATCGCTGTACTATCCATTACTGCTATTTCATCACTAAGAACTTGTTGATAATTAAGAGAGGAATATTTTTTTGCATCTTTAAATTGATTGGGATCACGATCGTATACTCCATCAACTTTAGTAGCTTTCATAACAATATCAGCGTTTATCTCTGCTGCCCTCAAAGCTGCAGTAGTATCAGTTGTAAAGAATGGATTTCCGCATCCACCTCCGAAAACTACAACTCTACCTTTTTCTAGGTGCCTCATAGCTCTTCTTCTAATATACGGTTCTGCAATTTCTTGCATTTCTATTGCTGTTTGTACTCTGGTTGCAACTCCTACTCTTTCGAGGCCATCTTGAAGTGAAATCGCGTTCATTACTGTTGCGAGCATACCAACATAATCAGCCGTTGCGCGATCCATGCCATCTGCAGACCCTTTAAGCCCCCTAAAAATATTCCCACCCCCAACAACTATTGCAAGTTGTATATTGTTTTCGACTACTTTTGAAACATCCTCTGCAATTGACTGAACTATAGCAGGATCAATACCATAAGGTTTTTCACCCATTAGTGCTTCACCACTAAGTTTTAAGAGAACTCTTTT
>QCCC01000035.1 GCA_003281415.1 Prochlorococcus sp. AG-347-K15 | reverse complement strand
AAAAGAGAAATTGATGATAAAAAAAATAAAAAAATTAAAAAAGTAGATAAGCCAAAAAATGTGCCAGAAAATAAAAGGGTTATAAATTTAGGAAAGATACCAAAACAAAAAAATACCAAAATTAAGAATCTTTCCAAAAAAAGAAAAGTTGAGCTTCAATCTTACAAAATAATATTTATTCTAAAGGATGTAGATCCAAAAGATCCTACGGAAGAGTTAAGTTCCATATTAAGTAATTCTGAGGTAAATTTTGAAATAGAAAAGATTGAACGTATCTTTGATTCAAAAAATAAAAGTATGAATAAAAAAAATTAAAAATATTCAACAAAAAATGAAAATAACAACAAAAACCGAAGCATTAAATATTGTCGAGACCTCATATTTAGCATCTCTTTCGTCTTTATTATGGGTTGCACTATATTATTTGCCCATTGGGGGGGGCTTTATTAAGATTGATTTTACCTCTCCCAATAATCTTGTTGCACTTGAGAAGAGGAACTAAAATTGCATTGGAAGGACTCTTGATACAATTTCTACTTTTATTCATAATTATGGGTCCTGTTAGAGGAACTTTATTTTTATTCCCTTATGGGATCTTGGCTTTTTGGTTGGGTTGGTGCTGGTTTAAAGAAAAGAGTTGGAAACTTAGTTTAACTATAGGAGTTGTTATTGGAACTTTTGGCTTCTTACTACGGGTAATAGCGTTATCTACGTTGGTTGGAGATAATCTTTGGGTTTTAATTACTAGAGCGAGTTATGGTCTAATAGAAAAGTTGATTGGATTATTTAATTTACCCCTATCTACCTCGATTTTGAGTATCCAACTAGGTGCAATTTTATTAATAATTTTTCAAGAAATAGTTTATGTTTTAACGGTACATGTAGTTGCCTATTCTCTGTTTCCTAGATTTAAATTAACTATCCCAGATCCTCCAAGATTATTAAATAGCTTAGTTGATTTGAATAATTGAAAAAAGTAAGAATGTACAGTGCAGAATTAGGGATAAATTTTTTTGGTAATGAATCCAATAAAAAAAATAAACTTAATAAGATAGAAATACTGAGAAAGAATATAAATAATTTCAAAATATTTCTTGTAATTGCAGGCACTAATACATCTCAAATTCCTGGAATTTCCGCTGCAGGTATTAATGCAAAATCACGAAAAAAAACTGCGCTGGCAGATGCCGAATTTTTTCTTAAGGGTGCTTCAAAAGATCATAAATATAAATTGCCTCTCCTCAATGCAGGAGTAACTCCAGCCCTAATAAGTCATGTTTGTTCAAAGCTTATAAATATTTATCCGGTCATTGTTCCTCTGGGAATAGGAGTAAAGCCTTATTTTAATCATTTGGTTGTAGAAGATAGAGATTTGGGGCCATCAAATTGTCTTACCACTGGTAAATCTATGCCCAAAGAGAGAGTTATAAATCTCTATGAAGGAGGTCTTGAGATAGGAAAATCCTCAAAACAACCCATCTTAATTTCTGAATCTGTACCAGGGGGTACCACAACTGCCCAAGCAGTAATGGAAGCTTTTGGTTTGCCGGTGTCTAATTTAGTAGGGAGTAGTTTATTTAAAGTTCCAAGAGAACTAAGAACAAAAGTAGTTCAAAAAGGACTTTTAAATGCAAATCTTAAGACTGATTTTGACTCTTTTGATGTTGTCGCGGCGGTAGGTGATCCTTTCCAAGCTTTCTCAATGGGTCTACTAATTGGGGCCAGGTTAGCAAAACAACCTGTCATATTGTCTGGCGGAAGTCAGATGTTAGCGATCATTTTGCTTGTATTAGAATTATTAGATGTTAAAAATGAAAAAGACTTTATTGAAGATGTTTTTGTTGCGACAACTGGATGGCTTGTGAAAGATAATTCTTTAAATAATTTAATAAATTTAATTAATGAAAAATATAATGTCAAATTATTAGGTTTAGCAAGTCCTTTAAATTTCAAATCTTCAAAATACAAAGAATTGAAGGATTATGAATTAGGTCATGTAAAAGAAGGTGTAGGTGCTGGTGGAATATCATTGCTTGCTTTCTTAGATGGATTTAAAAATGAAGAAATAGTTTCATTGTGTCAACAAAATCTGGAAATGATGAAGAGCCTAGGTCAAATTTCTTTAGAGAAGGATTGCTGAATGTTTTCAAAATTTGCAACCAGAAGAGAATTTTTAAATTATGGTAAACTTTCGCTTTTATTTCTCTTAAATTCTTGCAGTAATCCTCCTAACAAAGTAAAAATTGCACTTCAAAATTCTTTTTATCCAGAATCTTTTAAAGATACGATTCCAAAAGATTGGAAGCAGGAAAAAATTAATTTTGAAACTATCCAGCTACAAAAAAACAGAAACACAATTTTTAATTCTGATTTTACTTTAATAAACGATGGATGGATTACTAGTATAGATTTTGCAGAATTTGAAAAAACAAATGAATATCCATTGATCAAAAATTTGGATAAGAGATCGATAGATTTTTTGGGAAGTTTTAATCAAAATCAGAGAAGTAAATTATTTCCTATTGGAGTAGTACCTTATACAATTATCATTAAAAATAATAAAGAATTAATAAATTCAGCCAGAACTTCTTGGGATTTTCTTCTTTCAAAAAAATTAACTGGGAAAATTATTTTTCCTCAAAGTCCCAGAATAATATTGTCAATTTCTCAAAAAATTAATTCATCTAATTCTTTAAAAAAACTCAAAAGCCAAGCAATGTTATTTGATGATAAAAATATGCTCAATTGGTTGATTAATTCTGATGCTTGTGTCGCAATAGTTCCTTATAGTCTCTGCTCAAAATATTTAAAAATAGATCCAAGGCTTTCTTTAGTTTTCCCAAGTCAAGGCGTACCTTTGATGTGGCATTTTTTACTTAGTAGATCAAATCTAAATAATGAAATATTAATTAAATGGGTTAAATCTTTAGAAAATAAATCAATAGTAGATAAATTAGTAAGCCAGGGTTGGTATCTACCATTCAATAGTCATTATTTACAAAGTAAATATAAATCTGAGATGTACCCTATCTCAGGCCCTTCTGAGAAATGTTGGAAAAATAGTTGGTCTTTCCCCGTCCTAACAAATGAACAAAAAATTAATCTTAAAAATTTCTGGAATGAATCTTTAACCCCATAATCTTTTTCTCGGAGTTTCAATTAACAAGTTATGGGTTTGCTTTAATAAATTTGGGATATCTAATTGACTAGGACATTTAGGAACACATTCATTGCATTCTTGACAAAATGAGGAATTTTTTTCTTCCCACCAGTGGCCAGCTTTTCCTATTAAATTATATCTTTCTTTTGAAAATTCTAATTGGCCATAACCAATAGATATATTCCTTAAACGAAGTATTTCTGGAATAGGTATTTCATTTGGGCATGGAAGACAACATCTGCATTGTTCACATTTTGTTGAGTTTAATCTTTCATTAGCAACTTCCTCAATTTTATTAAGGGCGCTTTTTTCAAGTTTTGTAAGCTTCTCGAAGGAGTTTCTAAGTTTATGCGCAAATTCAAAATCTTTTTTGTTTGTCGCCCCTAAGGACAAAGTTGTAATGCCTTTTGCCAGCAGAAATCGATACGCTAATTCTAATGGATGAAAAGGCTTAGAGGCTTCTAACAAAATATCACTTGGAGAATATAATCTACCGCCTTTATCAGCAGGCGATATTGCTAATACTCCCATACCTTTTTTTATAGCTTCCTCTGCCAAAGCAATTTTCGATTGATCTAAATAATGTAAATGAAGACCACAAAAACTAAAAACTTCACAGTTAATTGCATCTTTAATTAGTGAATAATTTCCGTGTGAACTAAAACCAACTTGATCAACTAGTTCCTGCTCAAGTATCCAAGATATGAATTTCTTACCTTCTCCAGTAAGAGCCCAGTCTAAATGTTTTTTTAAGTTCAATCCATGAATTGCGAGATTATTAATTTTCTCGCGATTTAAATTTTTAAGAGAATTTTGAAAATTATTTTTTAAAAAATTAAAATCGCCCTTTGGTAAAACTTTGGTAGTAATCACCCATTTTTTTTCGGGGATATTATCTTCTAATGCTAGTTTTTTTACTGAATTTCCAATAAGTGTTTCAGCATCGCCATAAGAAGGTGCCGTTTCTATGTGATTAATTCCTACATAATGTGCATTTTTTATTATGTTATACATTTTTTCGAGACTTTCAGTTGCTCGCATTGTCCCTAACGTGAATAAGCTCACTTTCGCCCCTCTACCAAATGATCTTTTTTGTGAATTGATAATCATTTAAATATGATCAATTTCTTTTTCTTTACTCTTTAATTTATTTATAGTTGAAAATGATTTAAAGTAAATTAAAGTAAATACAAATTTTTGCAAAAATATTTTTCTTAAATCTATGTTCACAGGAATAATTCAATCAATTGGGAAACTAAAACAAGAAAAAAATATTTTAGAAATTGAAATTTTAGATAATTTATTTGATATGGTAATCGGCGACAGCATAGCTGTTGATGGAATTTGTTTGACAGTTAAAGAGATTATTCAAAATAAATTTACTGTTGATGTTAGTGAGGAAACATTAAAAAAAACAACTTTAGGAGTAAAGTCTAACCTAAATCAGATTGTTAATTTGGAGCCTGCTCTTAGGGTGTCTGACCGTCTAGGAGGGCATATAGTCAGTGGACATGTAGATGGCCTTGGAACAGTTGAGAATATAGAAAAATTAGATAAATCTTGGCTCTTATCCATAAAGTGGAAAAATAAGAATTTTTCGAAATATGTAGTTAATAAAGGCAGTATTTGCGTAAATG
>QCCC01000034.1 GCA_003281415.1 Prochlorococcus sp. AG-347-K15 | reverse complement strand
TTCAGAAAATTCATTGGAAAATATTGGTTTAATTTTATTTGACATAGATGGTGTAATACGCAGCGTAGAGAATAGTTACAGACTTTCATTAAGAAAAACAGTTTACAAATTTTCTGGATGGGAGCCAAGTTATGTAGATATTGATAATGCTAAAAATGAAGGGATATGGAACAATGACTGGGATTTAAGTTTAGAATTTATAAAAAGATTCAAAAAAAAAGAGAACTTAAACTTTGAAATACCTCCAAGAGAGGAAATAATTAAATGTTTTGAGGAATTTTACTTTGGGGAAGATCCAAATAAAGATAGTAAATATTGGTCTGGATTTATAACCAATGAAGAGTTATTAGTTGATAAAAAGTTTTTTGATTTATTGGAAAGAAATGGAATAATTTGGGGTTTCGTGAGTGGTGCAGAGTCTGCTTCTGCAAAATTTGTTTTAGAAAAAAGACTTAGACTAAAATCACCTCCATTAATTTCTATGGGAGATGCCCCGGACAAGCCTAATCCTGAAGGCTTTATTAATTTATCAAAAAAACTTCTTGGAGATAAACTTGGCTCATCAAATATACCCATTGCATATGTAGGAGATACTATTGCAGATATCAAAACAGTTATGAACGCTAAAAAAGAAATACCATCTCAAAAATTCATAAGTATTGGAATAGCCCCTCCCCATTTACATTCAAAATATCGATTAGATGAACGTAATTCGTACGAAAAAAATCTAAAAGATGCTGGTGCTGACTTGATTTTAAATTCTATTTATGACCTAAAAACTATAAATCTTGACTCATTTTGAAAATAAAAATTAAAAGATAATTCATAATAAAATACGGAGAGGGAGGGATTCGAACCCTCGACAAAAGTTACCTCCTGTAACTCCTTAGCAGGGAGCCGCTTTCAACCACTCAGCCACCTCTCCAGTTCTTATACATTATCAATTTTTTTGCAAACATTCAAAATTTTTTATTTAATCGAAATGTCTAATCAACTTGCACTCTCGGTAACCTATTTTTAAAAGAACAAAGAATTTCCCATGGAATAGTGTTAGATTCTCTTGCCCAATCAAGAGGAGAGATAGTTTTATCTCCATCAGATCCTAGTAATATCATCGTACTACCAATTTTAATTTCATCTGAATCTGTTATGTCCACCATCATTTGATCCATAGTTATAGATCCAACTTGAGGATAAAGTTTATTTTTGTAGATAACATTTATCTTACCTGAAAGATTTCTTGGGACACCATCTGCATAACCAATACTCAAAACAGCTAATTTAGTTTTTTTACTACTGACAAATTTTCCTCCGTAACTAACACTTACGCCTTGATCAATAATTCTTATAAAAGCTACCTTGACCTTCAAAAATAAAGCTGGTTTAAGCAATAATTTTTTATCTATTTTTGCTAGAGGACTATATCCATACATTGATAGTCCGACACGCACCATTTGAAAATGAAAATTTTTATTAAGAAGCATGCCTGCAGAATTAGCCAAATGAATCTTAATATTTTGATTTCTATCAACTTTAATTTGCTTTAATAAATCCTGAAACTTCTGCCTTTGTATTTGTGTAGTACTTTTAGGATCTAATGAATTATTTTCATCCGCAGATGATAAATGACTGTATATACCTTCAATAGAAATATTTTCAAAAGATTTTATTTGTTCGAAATGCTGCACAAAACTGTTGAATTCAAATCCTAATCTTGACATTCCAGTATCAACCTTAAGATGTAAAGAAAATTTCAATCCAAAGTGCTGGCCAATATTATTGCAAATTAAACATTCTCTTAAACTGCTTATAGTTGGCATAAGATCATTTTTAAAAGATATTATTAAATCCTTTTTCGTATAAAGATTTCCTAGGATAAGAATTGGTTGTTTAATTCCAGAAGAACGAAGCTTAATCCCTTCTTTTAAAGTGGCAACTCCTAGTTGCGAAGCTCCACCTTTGATAGCGTATTCAGAAACTACTTTTGCATCATGTCCATATCCATCAGCTTTAACAACTGCCATAAATTGACAATTTTTACTTAATTTTGATCTTAACTCCCTTACATTTGTTTCTAGTGCTTTACCTCTAACTTCAATCCATGCTCTTTGTTTTGGATCTATATCATTTTCATAAGTTGGATATTTATAAAAATTAAATCCCTGATTTGCGTGCCGAATTTGCATTAACTTTGCACAATTATATGCGCTTATTGAAATATACAGTTAGCATGACATGTAAATTGTATTTTGGCATGGGCCAGACTCTAGTTTTAAATGCATCTTATGAACCTTTAAACATCACTTCCTGGCGAAGAGCTGTTATTTTAATGATCAAAGGTAAAGCAGAAAGCTTAGAGGAAGATAAATCATATTCAATACATTGCGGCAGAAAATTGCCTACGGTTATAAGACTTAGATATTACGTCAAAGTGCCTTTTAGAGAGGTATCTTTAACAAGAAAAAATATTCTTCTAAGAGATAATAATTCTTGCCAATACTGTAACTATAAAGGCAGTGATTTATCAATAGATCATGTTTTACCAAGAAGCAGAGGTGGAACCGATAACTGGGAAAATGTTACTACAGCTTGTCTCAGATGTAATGTACAAAAAGGAAATCGTACGCCAGAAGAGGCAAAAATGCCTTTAAAACGAAGGCCATACCGTCCACTTAGTAATCTTAATTTTGAGGCTACAAGACAAATTGACTCTGGAAGACATAAAGAATGGAGTAAATACGTAATAGGGATTGCAAACTTATAAAAAAATCTCAATTCACTTCTTTATTAAAATCTTCCATCATCCTTTTTTGTTCTTGTGCTATACATGCATCAATCACTTCATCTAATTGACCAGCAAGAATTGGTTCTAGTGAAAAGTTAGAACCTAATCTATGATCAGTTGTCCTATTATCTTTAAAATTATAAGTTCTAATTTTTTCACTCCTATCACCTGTTCCAACCTGTGAAAGCCTTTGTGATCTCTCTTTTGCATTAGCTTCTTTTAATTGGATTTCATATAATTTGGCTCTTAAAATTTCCATTGCTCGTTCACGATTTTGCAATTGAGATCTCTCTTGAGTACAAAAAACTCTTATTCCTGTGGGTTTATGGAGAAGATCAATAGCAGTCTCTACCTTATTAACATTCTGTCCACCAGCACCTCCTGATCTCGCTGTACCAACCTCTAAATCCGTTGGATCAATCTTAACCTCAACAGGATCAGCCTCAGGCATAACAGCAACTGTAGCAGTAGAGGTGTGAACCCTACCTTGGGATTCAGTAGCTGGAACTCTTTGAACTCTATGTACACCAGCCTCGAATTTAAGTTGACTATAGACAGAATCTCCCTTAACGGAAATAACTAACTCTTTGAATCCTCCCATATCTGACTCAGAAGCACTAACAGGTTTTACAGACCATCCGATTTTTTGTCCATATCTTTCATACATTCTTGCTAGATCACCCGCCCATATACAAGCCTCGTTGCCTCCAGCACCTGCTCTTATTTCTAACATTACACTTCTCTCATCTCTTGGATCTTTAGGTAATAAAGCGATAGTAGTTTTTTGAATAAGTTCGTTTTTACATTCCTCTAGGTTAATTATCTCTTCATTAATTAAAGATTCCATCTCTTTATCATTTCTATTATCTCTAAGCAAATTTTTTGAATCTTCGATTTCTTTATCAGTATCAAGCAACTTATTAAAATCAATCACCAAAGGTTCCAATTTTGACCTTTCTCTTGCTATTGATTCTAATTTTTTTGGATCATTAGCTATATCAGGATCAGCAAGCTGGATTTCCAAATTTTCAAAACTTTCTGAAGCAGTTTTCAACCTTGCAATTAATGTTGAGTATTCCAATTAAAATTGTGCTTAATTTTTGAAAATTCTATTTTTTAGAATCTTTTTCTTTTTTTTGCTCTTTTGATGTGGCTGAATTAGATGAACCCATTCCATATTTTTTCATAAACCTATCAACTCTACCTTCTGTATCAAGAATTTTCTGAGTTCCAGTGAAGAAAGGATGATTACCACTCCATACATCAACATGTAATTCAGGCTGCGTTGAGCCAGTAGTCATTACAACTTCCCCATTACAAATAACTTTTGCATCTGGATACCATTTTGGGTGTATTTCTGATTTTGGCATAATTTAAATTCCTTTAACGTTTAGAGAACTGAGGAGCTTTTCTTGCTTTTTTAAGACCATATTTTCTCCTTTCCTTAGCTCTAGGATCTCTACTAAGATGGCCTTCAGTTTTGAGCGGTTTCCTATTGTCAGGAGATAATTCGCAAAGTGCTCTTGCTGCTCCTTGCTTAATAGCGTCTGCTTGACCTCTCAATCCACCACCAAAAACATTAACCAGAATATCATAAGAATTTTCAAGACCTAATGTTTGCAAAGGTGCTTTAACTGAATTTAAGTGTAGAGGATTAAAATTTAAGTAGTCATCTCCAGAACGACCATTAATTTTTATTAGTCCATTCCCTGGAATCAAACGAACTCTTGCTACTGAAGTTTTTCTTCTTCCAGTCCCCCAATACACAGCTTTGTTTTTTATTTGACTATTCATTTTGATAAATTAACTATTTAATAATACAGGATTCTGAGCAGCATGAGGATGATCAGCACCTTTATAAACTTTTAATTTTTTAAATTGCTGTCTCCCTAAAGAGTTATGTGGCAGCATACCCTTAACAGCTTGCTCGATAATTCTTTCAGGAATTCTCTCTTGCAGAGACTCAAATTTTTCAATTTTCATTCCTCCTGGTCTGCCAGAATGTCTTCTATACAACTTTTGTGATGCCTTTTTACCGGTTACCTCAACTTTTTCGGCATTTACAACAATAACAAAATCTCCAGTATCTAAATGAGGAGTAAATGTTGGTTTAT
>QCCC01000033.1 GCA_003281415.1 Prochlorococcus sp. AG-347-K15 | reverse complement strand
ATTATTTGATTCTTCAAGACCATTTGAAATAACGAAAAAATTTGTACTAATGTTTTTTTCAGATCTTAAATCTAATTTAGAAAAAGTATTATTCTTTAAAGAAAGTGGCACATATCTCTGATGACTTTTCATAACTGTCGAAAGAACTTCAAAAGGAAGATCTAGAAATTCTGCACTAAATTTTCCAATAATTAAGTCCGGCCATTCGACTAAATCAGTTAGTTCATTAAGCAATTCCTCAGAAAGATCTGCATTAAGATTTAGTGATTTAGATGCATGATTTATTAGACTTTTAATCTTTTCTTTTCTCTCGTTGCGCTTAACTAATACCCTATTTTTTTTCATTAATTCAAAATAATTATCAGGATTTTGAACTTCAAAAACTTCATTAATTAACCTATGACTTTTTGATTTATTACTTATTTGAATATTTGGATCACATTCATCAAATACAAAATCAAGAATCTCATCATTATATATAGAGACAATCCACCTAATAGGTCTTGAAAATTTTATGTTGCCTGCTCCCCATTTCATAAATCGAGGGCCCTGAAGACTCTTCAATAAATTAGGAATAATTGTAGACAAAGAAATTCTTGTTGATTGTCCTTTCTCAATTTTCTTTCCAAAAACAAAATCACCCTTTTCTGTACTTTTTATTTCTAGCTCGCTTACATCTATACCTAAACTATTTGCAAAACCTAAAGCAGCATTAGTAGGAGATCCATCTAAATAAGCAGAATTTGCTTTAGGCCCTTTTCTTACTATTATCTTATCTTCTGCATAATCGACTAAGCCTTCAAGAAGGAGCACTATCCTCCTCGGTGTAGAGGTGACAAATATATTTTCGAATTTGATTAACTTTTTATCTAATTCAAATTCTATTAGAGATTTAAATTGCTCTAGAACAGAATGAGAAAATTTTGCGGGCAACTCTTCTGTTCCTATCTCAAGTAAATATTTAGACAAGAAAAAAATATGACTTCACTTACTATAATTTACTACCAGTTAAATAAGCTTTTCGCTAATGTATAAAAAGAGATATGTTTTGGTCCTTTGATCAAGGTTGAGAAAGTAAAAAAGAAAAAAGATTCTGCCAAACAAGAGACTGTTTGTTTGGCAAATGGACTAGAAGTTTCTAAATTTGAAAATTTTAAAAAAAGTAGCCAATTTCTTAAGGAACCACTTGCTACGGAACTAGTCAACGAGAGCGATCATTTTACTAATGATGCAGTTCAGTTATTAAAATTTCATGGTAGTTATCAACAAGATAATAGGGAAAATAGGAGGCCTGGCAAAAGTAAAGATTGGCAAATGATGCTTAGGTTAAGAAGTCCTGGTGGTGAAATCCCTGGAAAATTATTTTTAGCATTAGATGAATTATCTAACAAACTAGGCAATGGGACACTTAGGGCCACTACAAGACAAGCCTTTCAAATGCATGGAATTAGAAAGGAGAACTTAAAGGAAGTAATTCAAACAATAGTAAATTCAATGGGCTCAACATTAGCTGCATGTGGAGACATAAATAGAAACGTTATGGCTCCTGCAGCTCCTTTTGATTTGCCTGAATACAATATTGCAAGAGCATTGGCAAAAAACGTTGCAGATCTTCTTACCCCATTGGCTGGACAAGGAACTTTCTTGGAGCTTTGGGCTGATGGAGATTTAGAATATACTATAAAGCCTGACAAAGATATTGAAGCGATTAGGAAGCGCCAATTTAAAGATAATGTTTTTAGTGGTATAAAAGATGAGCCCCTTTATGGCTCAACTTATTTACCGAGGAAATTCAAATGTGCGGTGACAGTTCCTGGGGACAATTCTGTTGATCTTCTTACCAATGACATAGGAATAGTAGCCTTTTCTTCAAAAGATGGAAAATTAGAGGGGTGCAACTTCTATGTTGGAGGTGGTATGGGTCGCACACATAATAATGAAGAGACCTTTGCCAGAATTGCAGATCCACTTGGATATGTTGAAGAACCTGATGTTTATGAATTAATACAAAGCATTGTTGCTATTCAAAGAGATTATGGTGATAGAAAATCAAGAAAAAATTCGAGAATGAAATATCTTCTTCATAGAAAAGGTATTAAATGGTTCAAAAAGATACTTTTTGATAAGTATTTCAAAAAAGAAATTAAAAAAATCAGAAAAGAACCAGATAAGGTTCTTATTGATTACCTAGGTTGGCATAAACAAAATAAAACCTCATATTTCGTAGGTTTACCATTATTATCAGGGAGATTATCTGGAGAGAAAAAGAATAGTATCACAAGTATTGTTAAAAAATATAATTTAGATTTAAGGCTCACACCTAATCAAGATATTTTACTTTGTAATATCGCCAATAAAAACAAAGGTGAAATTCAAAAATCTCTATCAAAAATTGGATACGAAAATTTAGAAAACATTAATGAAATACAAAGACACGCTTTAGCTTGTCCTGCGTTACCACTTTGTGGTCTTGCGATGACTGAAGCTGAAAGAATATTACCTGATGTACTTAAAAGGATAGAAAAGTTATTATTAGATCTAAAAATAGAAAAGACAATATTATTTAGAATGACTGGTTGTCCGAATGGGTGTACAAGGCCCTACATGGCAGAACTAGCACTTGTAGGAAGTGGGCAAAACAAATACCAATTATGGTTGGGGGGAAGTAAAAATCTACAAAGGTTGGCCAAACCATTCTTACAAAGAATGGAACTAAACGATTTAGAAAAAACTCTTCAACCATTATTTCATAATTGGAAAAGTAATTTGGATTTGGATTTCGGAGATTTTATAAATACTCAAGATGAAAATTATATATTGAATTTACTAAATAAAAATCAATAGATTTTAAATTTTTCCATAAAGTGCATTTGCTTTTTTATTTTTCCAAGCCCATAATTGATCACCATAACTAAAATGCCACCATTCATTAGGGTGTTGAGCAAATCCGAATTTAGTCATAATTTCCCTTAATAAATTTCTTCTACTATTCCAAATAATTGCTTCTTCATTTTTTATATTTTGATAAAAATTAGGATTTGAGGTCTCATCCATTTGATCAACCATGCTTCCCATTTCAACAAGATTTCCTTCTTTATCGGATAAACAAACATCCAATGCACCCCCAGTTGAATGAGGAGGAGGACACATAGTGTCATAAGAAGGATATGCCCAAAATTTTTCAACTTTTTTTAAAATGGATGGATAAGATTTTATATTTTCAAAAGAAGTATCAATATCGGATTTTTCACACTCTAATAAAAATGCTCTTTTAAACATAAATTCCTGGACTTCTAAAGGTCGCCAACTGTCATAAATTAAAAGGTTAAAACTACTCTTTGATATTAAATAATCATTTACTTTTAATAATCTATTTACTACCTCCTCTCTTAATTTCCAAATAGTAGTTTTATCTTTGTAAGGTGCTCCTAAATGAGAGTAAGGGTGGGGATCTAAAAACTTTAAGCAGCTAGGTATAGCTATTAATTTATCTCCATTATCTTTAATTGGTATTTTATTCCAAACTTTCAATTGAAATTTGCAATTGATTTATAGTTGCATATATATCAAAAATAACAATGATAGTTTTCAATTCAAGAAATCATGAATGAATTTATTATCAGAATTATCAATAAGTATATTCCTTAAAACAATATTTTCTTTTAAATCAGGATCATCACTAATAATCTTAATAGCCTCTTCACGAGCCTTATCAATAAGAAATTTATTGTTAGGTAAATTGTCCAGTACAAAATCAGGCAATCCAGATTGTCTATGTCCTAAAATCTGGCCAGGTCCTCTAAGCTCCAAGTCTTTTTCAGCAATATAAAAGCCATCATTAGATTTTTGCAAAACACAAAGTCGTTTATTTTCTAATCCATTTTTATCGGAGCTTACCAAATAACAAAAAGATTTTGTTGAACCTCTACCAACTCTCCCCCTTAGTTGATGTAGCTGAGATAATCCAAATCTGTCCGAATTATAAATAATCATAATTGTGGCGTTAGGCACATCAATGCCAACCTCAATTACAGTGGTTGAAACTAATATATTAATTTCATTCTTTAGAAAAGAATTAATTACTTCATTCTTTTCTTGTGAACTTAATTTGCCATGTAATAATCCAACTTTTTTGCTAAAAAAGACCTCTTCTGATAAATGTTTGAATGTTTTCTTTGCGGAGCTTAAATTCATTTTTTCTGAATCTTCTATAAGTGGCAAAATCACATAAGCTTGCTTTCCCTTATTGATCTCATCTTCAACAATCTTGAACAAATTAGTTAAATCATCTTCTGAAATTATTTTTGTAGTTATGGGAACTCTCCCAGGAGGGAGTTCTGTAATTTGACTCACATCTAAATCACCATAAATTGAAAGCGCAAGAGTTCTTGGAATTGGAGTTGCTGTCATTGATAACAAGTTAGTATTTTCTCCTTTATTAAGTAATCTATTTCTTTGAGTAACTCCAAATCTATGTTGTTCATCAATTACGACCATCCCTAATGCATTAAAGATGACTTTATCTTCAAATAATGCATGAGTACCAACGAGTATATCAACTAATCCATTGCTCAAGTTAGAGAAAATTTCTTTTCTCTTTTTTTGAGGGGTATTCCCAGTAAGTAGTTCAACAGAAACTAAAAGAGGGTTCAAATATTTTAATAAATTTTTATAATGTTGTTCTGCTAATACCTCAGTTGGGACCATAAATGCACCTTGCAGGTTTTTTTCAATGACAAGTAAAAGAGACGCTATTGCAATTATGGTTTTACCACTTCCCACATCTCCCTGAAGCAATCTAGACATTGGCACGGGATTAGATAAATCTTTCTTAATTTCATTTAAAACATTTTCTTGAGATTTTGTTAATTCAAAAGGAAAAGTATTTAAAAATTCTTTTAATAAAGATTTCTTTTGAGGTAATTGTCGGGAAGTTACATTTTTGTTCGTCTTTCTTTTTCTAAGTAGGAACTTTATTTGAAGTAGGAATAACTCATCAAAAACCAAACGTTTTTTAGACTCAATC
>QCCC01000032.1 GCA_003281415.1 Prochlorococcus sp. AG-347-K15 | reverse complement strand
ATCTAATTGCGAGAAGACCAGAAATAAAAACTCTTTTTCTAGTTGGATCTTGTCCAAGTGAGGTAATCAAATTAGATCTTGCCACCGTCGCAGAGAAATTAAATAAAAGATTTTTAGGTCAAGTGAGATTCGTTAATTACTCTGGCAGTGGGATAGAAACAACTTTTACTCAAGGAGAGGATGGCGCCTTAAAAGCTTTAATTCCATTAATGGATTCATCAGATGAGGAGAAATTATTATTAGTTGGGACTCTTGCAAATAATGTAGAGGATAGGTTTAAAAAGATTTTTAGAAATTTAGGAATTTCAAATATTGAGAGCTTCCCACCGCGACAATCAACAGAATTACCAAAAATTGGCAAAAATACAAAAGTTTTATTAACTCAGCCTTATTTAAGTGATACCGTTCGAGACCTTAAACATCGTGGTTGTGAAATAATTTCGGCTCCATTTCCTCTTGGTATCGAGGGAAGTACTAAATGGTTTTTAGCTGCAGCGAAAGCTTTCAAAATTAGTGAACTTAAAGTTCATGAAATTATTTCGCCTTTAATTAATAGAGCAAAACTTGCTCTTGAATCTCATAAAGAAATACTTAAGGGGAAAAGATTATTTCTTCTTCCTGAATCGCAACTGGAGATATCTTTGGCAAGATTTTTGCATAATGAATGCGAAATGGATCTAATCGAGGTAGGCACTCCTTACCTAAATAAAGATTTAATGAAAGAGGAGATTAATTTATTACCGGATAATACAAAAATTGTCGAAGGGCAACATGTAGAAAAACAATTAGATCGAGTGAGAGAATCTAATCCAGACTTAGTAGTTTGTGGAATGGGTTTAGCTAACCCTCTTGAGGCGGAGGGGATTAGTACTAAGTGGTCAATAGAAATGGTATTCAGTCCAATTCATGGAATTGATCAAGCCGCAGATTTGGCTGGTCTCTTCTCCAAGCCTTTAAAAAGAAATCAAATACTAACTTCAAAAACTTTAGTAACTCATTAAAACTATGGAATTAACTCTTTGGACGTATGAAGGACCACCACATGTTGGTGCTATGAGAATTGCCTCGTCAATGAAAGACATTCATTATGTGCTTCATGCCCCTCAAGGAGATACATATGCAGATCTTCTCTTTACAATGATCGAGAGGAGGGGGGAAAGGCCTCCAGTAACCTATACAACTTTTCAGGCTAGAGACCTTGGAGGCGATACAGCTGAATTAGTGAAGAAAAATATTAAGGAAGCGGTTGAACGATTCAAACCCAAAACTCTTTTAGTCGGAGAAAGTTGTACAGCAGAACTTATCCAAGACCAGCCTGGAGCTCTTGCGAAAGGGATGGGGTTTGATATGCCGATTGTGAATCTTGAATTACCTGCTTATAGCAAGAAAGAAAATTGGGGGGGCTCAGAAACCTTTTATCAATTAACAAGAACCCTTTTAAAAGAAAAAGTAACCTATTCAGAGAAAATAAGTCCTCTAAGGTGGAAGGAATTTGGGCGTAGACCAAAAGTCAATATACTTGGCCCTTCATTACTAGGGTTTAGATGCCGAGATGATGTAATCGAAATCCAACGCATACTTTCAGAGCAAGGAATAGATACAAACGTAGTTGCTCCATTAGGTGCTAGTCCAGATGATATTGAAAGACTAATTGACGCTGAAATAAATATTTGTCTTTATCCAGAAATTGCGGAAGCATCATGCGAATGGCTTAAACGTAACTTTGGAATGGAATATACAAACACTATTCCAATTGGAATAAAAAATACAATTGAATTTATAAATGAAGTTCATAAGAAATTAGATCTTCCTTTGACGAACAAAAAAGAATTAGAAAATAAATCAAAACTTCCTTGGTACTCAAAATCAGTTGACTCAAATTATCTAACTGGCAAAAGAGTTTTTATTTTTGGTGATGGAACACATGCAATTGCAGCAGCCAAAATTGCTAAGGAAGAATTGGGTTTTGAAGTAGTGGGTCTTGGAACATACAGCAGGGAGATGGCCAGGCAAGTAAGAGCTACTGCAAAAGATCTAAATGTAGAAGCTCTGATAACTAACAATTATCTAGAAGTGGAAGATGCCATGAAAAAAGCCGCCCCTGAACTAGTTTTAGGGACCCAAATGGAAAGGCATAGTGCAAAAAGACTCGGCATTCCATGCTCAGTAATTAGTACTCCAATGCATGTTCAAGATGTTCCTGCAAGATATAGCCCTCAAATGGGATGGGAAGGAGCAAATGTGATTTTTGATGACTGGGTACATCCTCTAATGATGGGCTTAGAAGAGCATCTTATTGATATGTTCAAACATGACTTTGAGTTTGTTGATGGTCATCAAAGCCATTTAGGACATACAGCGACAAACACAAAGGAAATTTTAAATTCTCACGAAAAAAAAGAAAAAAATAGTAAAGAAGGAATTATCTGGACTGAATCTGGTAGGGCTGAATTAACAAAAGTTCCATTTTTTGTTAGAGGTAAAGTCAAAACAAATACTGAAAAATACGCAATCTTGAGGGGAATTCCAGAAATAAGCGATGAAACCCTTTACGACGCTAAAGCCTATTTCAGCTAATTGTTACTAATTAACTGCAATTAAGTCATGAGTATTTTCACTCATAAATTAATAGAATTAATCCTAAAAAATTCAGTTGGCAGAACATATTATGCATTTTTAATACAAATCAATAAATATTTGTTTAGAAACATATTTCATGTGTAATTACACTGCAAGAATATAAATAAATATATGTTTTAAGCATTAAATGACAAGTACTATAAATAAACCACTTGATGGGGAAGGGAGTGTTCAAGTAAAGCAAGATCCAAAAATAAATATAGAAGAAGGGGCTTTAGTTATTGCCGTTTATGGCAAGGGTGGTATCGGGAAATCAACTACATCATCAAACCTTTCTGCAGCATTCTCAAAATTAGGGAAAAAGGTTCTACAAATTGGATGTGATCCAAAACACGATAGCACTTTCACTTTGACGCACAAAATGGTTCCTACAGTTATCGATATTCTGGAAGAGGTAGATTTTCATAGCGAAGAATTGAGGCCAAACGATTTCATGTTTGAAGGTTTTAATGGCGTAATGTGCGTAGAAAGTGGAGGCCCTCCTGCTGGGACAGGATGCGGGGGGTATGTAACTGGTCAAACAGTTAAACTTTTAAAAGAGCATCACTTATTAGAAGATACTGACGTTGTTATTTTTGATGTACTTGGAGACGTCGTTTGCGGGGGCTTTGCTGCTCCATTACAACATGCGAACTACTGCCTAATTGTTACTGCAAATGACTTCGATTCAATATTCGCCATGAATAGAATAGTCTCTGCAATAAAAGCAAAAGCAAAAAATTACAAGGTCAGATTAGGTGGTGTAGTAGCAAACAGATCAAAAGATACAGACCAAATTGATAAATTTAATGAAAGAACAGGTTTAAAAACTATGGCTCATTTTAAAGATGTAGATGCAATTAGAAGATCGAGACTAAAAAAATGTACCATCTTTGAAATGGAACCAACTGAAGACGTAATTGAAGTTCAAAATGAATATTTATCTCTTGCTAAAAATATGCTTGAAAATGTAGAACCCTTAGAAGGGAATCCACTTAAAGATAGAGAAATTTTTGATTTATTAGGATTTGATTAGTCTTAATTAATCTAATCCAACCAATTGCTTTGTTAGATCATAAGTTTGTTTAGAGGTCTTAGTATCAATTATTCTTTTTGACAACTTTTGAGAAAAAGCTTTTCTGCCAGTTTTCTGACGATTTCCCCAGCTCCAATGGACTGATGGTTTAGCAAATTCTTTATAGGTTGCCACCTGAGCGACCCGCTCTCCTGCCAATCTTTGTGACACATATCCTTTCGTTATGAACTTTTGAAAGATCGGGAAAAGAAATCTAAATAACCAAGGTGTATCTCTAAAAAGTTTAGTATCAGCAACACATCCAGGATATAGAGAATTAACAATAATTTTCTCTGTGGGATATCTTTTTGATAATTCCTGAACAGTCACCATATTACAAAGTTTACTATCCTTATAAGCCTTCCCAGGTTTAAATTTCTTTCCATTCGCCATACTTATTGGAGATAAAAAACCATTTTTAAATCCAGATAAATCTCCTAAGTCAGCTGGAGCAGGGATGGGAATCCTCCCTCCAAGTTCTGAATAATTAGCTGTGACAGTTCCCAATACTGTAATTCTTGGCTTGAATAAAGTAGCTGTTCCATTTAAAGAAATTTCTCTTTCTGAAGATAAAATATTTTCCATAAGCAGGTTTATCATTAGAAAATGTCCAAAATGATTTACTGCCATAGAGTTTTCAAAACCCTGAGGAGATCTTTCAGGTCTCTTTAATCTCGGCTTATAAACTGCTGCATTACAAATAAGAGAATTTATTGGTCTTTTAAATCTATCCAATATTTCCTTGCAACCTTTTCTTACATCATCCAAGTTAGAGAGATCTATTTCAATAAAATTTACATTTTTAAATTCCTCTTTTGTTAAGAATTGCTCAGCTATAAATATAGCTCTTTTATTTGATCGATTAACAGCTATGACTTCCCATCCAAATCTTATAAGAGGTTTTAGAGTATTTAATCCAACACCTGAAGTTGTGCCTGTTATTAGGACTAATCCCTTAATGTCTTTACTCACTAGCAAAAAAGTTAATAGTAAAATATAAAGTATGATTTAAATCATACTTATCAACGCCATATTACTCTGATAATGTCCCTAGAAATCATTTGATCCTGATCCTTCATAAATCTTTGCTCACCTTCAGCAGAAAATAAATCATCAAACCTATTTTTCAAAAGATCGAATCTGTATTTTTCGTACGAATATGAGCCTTTAATTTCCCTTAATCTAGTTAATCTAACTTTGGAGCTATAGCCAAGTTTAATTAAACTTATTACTGCTAAAAGCGAAAAGCAAATTTTTATAATTAAAAAAACCAACGATACAAAATTTTCATGCTTCTGTTGCTTTATTTTAAAAGCAGACACTAGATAGGTTTTATAAAAAAAACTATTTTTATATGAAGATTTTGACAAATTTAGTTATTGTTATATTTACTG
>QCCC01000031.1 GCA_003281415.1 Prochlorococcus sp. AG-347-K15 | reverse complement strand
TATCGAATTTTAATGGCCACTAAATTAGTCGTTACGCTTGAAGGTTTAGTTCTTTCCAATCTTGCAAATATTGTTAGTAGTAGATCTATTGATGAAGTAATACTAGTAGGTACACCTACTGATTTTAATAATCTTACAAATTTCTCATCCATAACTACGGCCAAGACAAATATTGGTGTAGCAGGAGCTTCCTTATCAGTAGCATTTAATAATAATTCTACAGCTGAATTAACTCAGGCATTTTACGATTATTTAAACGTTAACAATATCAATTTCTTTGTAGATTCTGAATTATCTTCCTTATCTTCATCACTAATAGTCGAGGCTGACAATGTTAGTGGAAATACTATTAATACTGTAAATAATTTTGACAATACTACCCTAACCAATAACGTAGCCTATGCAGGCTCGGGATCCACATTAACTCTTGGCACGGCTTTCGGTTCAAAACCTACCATTACTTCGCTATCAAGCAATTATCTAAGTGATCTAGGAAATACAATTAAAGTTAGTATTTCCGCTTCTAGATTTGCTACCATCCTTGCTGCTAAAAATGCTACCAAAATAACTGTTCAAGAACTAGCAAACTTAAGCGTAGCCAGTGATGCTCCAGCTCATCATCACGCTATAGGACAATCATTTGGACTAACTTCAAATGACTTTACAACCAACTACAACGGAAGTAATAGATTAGGTAATTTAAAAACTACAACCACAACTCAATCATCTCCATTAGATAACTCAGGATTCTTCTTTTCAAGTAGTGTAAATTTAGATGTTCTGAAGGCATTAAGACTTCCATTAATGGGTGTTAAACCATACAGTCGTGGTGGTAGATATACTCAAAAACTTACTGATACAGCTGAAAATATAGCTATTGGTTTAAAAGCTTTTAGTGAAGGTCAAGTACTTTCTTTTAATGAAATAATTATTAGTGACAATAAAATTCTTGAAATTGATGCTTCAACGTTCAAAAAGCTAGATTATGGGACTCAAGTTTCTCTATGGTCTGATACCAATGGAGTTGAGGTAAAAACCACTACAGGTAGTAATGCTGATATAAAAGTAACTGGTACACTTAGTGATTTTCAAACAGCTGGGCTAATTTCTTCAAGTGGCGTTTTCGCTTCAAAACTCACTAATAAGACTAACTTAGTTGACCAAATAACTACTTATTCAATTTCTACTACAGCTAGTACTGACGCAGAATTGACCGCAATAGCCAATATTCTGGACAACAAACCCACTGGTAAAACTGTTTCCCTATCAGTCGATCTCTCAAATAGTTATGGTGAAAATGGTTTAACTGCAGCTGCATTTATAAATTTAGCTAAACTAGATGCTTCCTTAACAGCTGATCTAATAGCGGATAGTTATCCAACTGGTGTAAATATATTAGACACAGCAGATAATATAAAAAGTCTAATTACCAGCACTGATTCAGCAGTAATACCGGCAAAAGATTACATAAAAGGAATCACTTCTAATACTGACGCGAATGAGAAGATTCAACTTACTTGGGATCAATACTTAGGTGCTTTATCAGGTGCAAATTTTGACAAAACTTCAACCAGCACATGGTCTACATTAACTAGTGAAGTTGCTTTCCAGAGTTTAGGGAATATAGAACTAGTTGTTTCAGGCAAGGCTACTGAAATTCAATCAATTATTGACAGATATGGTTCCTCCTTAACAAACTTTCCAGCAGGTTTAACATTCAACATTCTTGATGGTGCAGAAATAACGATAACTTCAGAACAACTTGATAAGTTAGACGCTCGCATAGATGGTCTTGTTAAGATTTCAGGTTCAAGTGCTAGTGTTGGTAATTTACTAGATGATGCAATCTCTTCTAACGTTAAGAGTATCGCTACAACTGACAGTAAACTTTCTATAACTGTTGATAGATTTAGAAACTTACCTAATTATTATTCTGCAGATGTAGTTATAAGAGACACAGAGAAGAATATTGTAGATGCACTTAATGAAGATTTATTTGATGATAGAGTTACAAACCTTGTTTTAACTGATCAATCCACAGCTATTGGCAAAGGTAGTACTGCAGATAACAAGTTAACAGTTACAGCTTCTGCAGCAAGTAATATATTGTCCAAAGTTGTCCAGTCGGCAACTAACTACGATGCTGGCAATACCACTTATATGGATATCAATATTGTTGATAGAGCTACAGCTATTGCCAACTTTATTGAAACAGCCACAATTCCAGGTGCTCAAACTAGAGAAAACAAAACAGGAAAGCTTGATTTTACAGAGATTAATGGAAGCAATATTACACTAAACAGAGATCAATTCAGAGCATTTACAGCACTAAAGACAAACCAAAGAACTGTAAGTAGCATTACATCTACTTTCGTAGAAGATAATCCACTTTCATCAATCGAAACACTAATTACGAATGTTGATACTGTTGTTGATTCAATTAAGGCACAAACTGCAGCAATCGAAGTTGACACTAAAGATCTGCAATCCTCAGCAACAGCGATAATACAAGATACTGAAGATCTGCAATCCTCAGCAACAGCGATAATACAAGATACTGAAGATATTCAGTCAAAAGTTGGAGCTGTTGATACTGTTGTTGATTCAATTAAGGCCCAAACTTCTGAAATCGAGACTGATACTCAAGCAATTGAAGCTGATACTCAAGATATTCAGACAGGAGTTACAACAATAAAGAATGAAAACTTAACAAGAGCTGAATTTGCTGCTTCCCCGACTTCTGGTGCAAAGATATTAGATACTCAAACTGAAATAGAGACACTATTAAATAGTTCCGTAAGCTCTAGTATTTCTTCCATAGCTTTGGAGGGAGGAGATACCCTAAAACTTAATTCAACCCAATTAAAGAATTTATTAGCTGCAGAGACAGCAGGTTCCAAGACCCTTTATTCAGGACAAATTAAATTATCGGGAACAGTAAGTGGTACAAATACTAGTGTTTTAAATCAACTTAATGACTACAGGGTCGGTTTGGTTGAGGGATTTTCTAAATCAGGTTATAGCGCTGAAATTAGCAATAATATAAGTCTTACTGAAGTCGATGAACTTGAGACTGAAGGTCTTACTCTTGGTAATGTTACTTATAATCTCGAAGATAAAATTGATGCTTTAAATACGAGAGCATCAGTTGTAGGAGAAAAAGCTGTCATAACTGCTGCAAAAGTTGTTGTTAATCCAGAGACAGGTAACGCAGACATTAATGCTCCTTATCATACAAAATTAAACAATATCGCGAATAGAGCTGTCGGTGGAGTTCAAGCAACTGTTTCAGGTGTGGCTTCTGCCTTAACCGGGGCAAATTTAAATCAATTAGGAACTTCTGATTTAGTTACATTTAAGATTGATGCAAATTCTGGAATAACTGCTGCTCAAGTACATGCCTTAAAATTAAGAAGGAAATCGGATGGAAACTATAAAATTAATCTAAACGGAAATCAGGTTAGCGGTGCATTATCAACTTTTATTGCTGGTGATGGATCTAATACTACCGAATTTGGTTCTGTACTAACAGAAACTACAGCAGCAAAAATTAAAGTTGATAATCATAATCTTGAATCTGGTGACATAACTAAATTTAATAATTTATTTGATAGAGCAAAAGGTGAAGTTGAGGTACAGATAACAGATGCTGGTGATTCATCAATTGATGGAACTTATGATGGCACAACATACTCAGGTATTGATACTTCTAATAGTAATAGTGTTACGCATAAAGTCTCTATAGTATTCGGTACTGGAAATTTAAACGCACATAAAAAGTTTTCCTTAGATAAACTTGCTGGTGATTCTGGTATTACCAAAATCACAGGTACCATGAATGCTGTATCTCGAGCTCATGCCACTACTTTATCTTCTGATTTAACATCTACGAATTCTCAAGTAAGTTTTAATGTTACTCAAGAACTTTCTGTTGATCAGGCTTACGCACTTTTATCTAAAACTAACTCAACTGGTCAAATTACTTTTACAGGAACAATTAAAGATGGACTTGCTCAAATCGTTAATACTGGAGGTGCAGTTACTGATAAAGTTAAAGCTATTATCGCAGAACATTCTGCTGTACAAATTGAAATCACATCTTTAGACTCTACTTCGGTTAGTTCCCCAGCATTTCTCTCTACTGCTGCCCACGTAGTCGATCTTAATACTCTTGCTACTTATCACTCTAACGGAAAAGTAAAAGCTTCTCTTACAGCTATTGATACTATTGTTGATGACATAGGTACAGACGGAAATGACATAATAACTATCAGAATTACTAATGCAGCAAGTCCAGGACTTTATAATACTCTTGACGCAAAAACTGCTGGAACTATCACCTATGACTCAGGTTTTACTGGTGCTATTGGGGACTATGCAACCACAACTGGTTTAGTAGCTTCTTTTGAAAATGCCCTCGACGGTGGGAACAGTGCAAAAAATGTTGTAATTACTGGAGATGTAGCTACAAGCAGAACTAACAGTGTTGCTTTAGATGATATTGACAAGTTAAACCAAATTGCTGGTTCTGGGAAACATTCAGGGTTTATTACTGCAACATTAGGTAGTTCAGAATCTGGGAAAAAAGGAGATATGGCGCATTACACAGTTCAAAAAACTCTATCAACGACTACTAATGACACCATCAATATGGTTGTTTCAGAGGAGCTTACAGCAACCAATTCTATTACAAATATCCTTAATGTTGCTCGAACTAAAACAGGTGGAAAAATCACAGCAACTATTAACGGTAGTGCTAATTCCCTAACTGCGAACGATATCAAGGGTATGACCACAACAACAAGTGATGACATAACTATCAAAAATTTAGCCACAAGTAATGTCTCAGATATTATTGATCTGACCACTCATACAAGTAGCTTGTCCAATATCACATTGGGAAGCATAACCGATACCTCTGCTAATCTTTCAGGTTCTGGATTATCTTCTACTGATATAGCTCAAGCTAAAACTGCTACAAGTAAATCGACCATTGCAGCAGCATTAAACGATATTTACAACAGATCTTCATCTGGAACAATTTCTGTAAGTGGAGATAAGATAGTAACTGTCGATGAGGCGGTAAATTTAGCAGCTTTTGATAAGGCAATTGCCTATAAAATTGCTGATAATGCAGGACATGCAACTAATACAAGCGACTATGGTGTTGCTTCAACTGGTGCTGTGGTAAATACAGCCATTTCAGAAGCTGAAACAGTTACTCCCTCAGTATCTCTTACTATCGCGCAAGCTGTAGAAATGCGCGGTGGAGCAGCCATATCTGATCCAAAGAAGTTTGTATATAATATTTCTGATTCATTTGACAAAGTTAATGAAGCCATAAGTGACACCTCGAGTGGAGTCGATGGACCTAAAAAAATAGCTCACGATGGAGCCGCAAGCGTAACTTTAACTCCAGGAAGTGTCGCTCAACTTATTACAAATGTAGCAGAGCTAAAACTTGGCAATCATATTTATACAGTTAAAGATGAACTTTCAAATTTAATTGCAGCTAATAGCGGTTCCAATCTCGGAATACTTGATCTCTTGAAAAAAGCTACCTCTATTGAAGTTGTTGATTCCAATGGTGATGTAATAAATATTACTGGTAATGCCACCAATATCGGACATATAAACACATTAGTTTCTAGAGCTTCTGACGACTCTACTAATCCTGCTACCGCTAGACCAATAACTGCGACTATCAATGGTAATTATGATCTTCTCAATACTCTTAATACTTCCTCAACTAGACAAGATCTAATTACACTTACAGTAAATGACGATATAAATAAAACAAAAGCTGATGCATTAGACGCTAAAACTAAAGGAATCCTTACAGTTTCTAGTATCACGGAAGATCTTACTGATCTTGGAACTTTAGATAGTTCTGCAACTATTAATATTGCTACCGCCAATATTGCCGTAACTAACTCTGCAAATAAAACTAATGT
>QCCC01000030.1 GCA_003281415.1 Prochlorococcus sp. AG-347-K15 | reverse complement strand
TAATTGATCTAAAGTTTTAGTCATATGGTAAACACTACCTGGACTTGCAGGGTGTAATATTTCTTCTTCAAAACGACTTCCATCAGGTTGTGGAACTTCAACTTTTAAATAACCCTCTGGAATTGTTGCACCTCTATGGGATCCATAACCATACACTCCCATTGTGCCTAAATGAACTACATGAATATCTAAATTACTTTCTACTATTGCAGCAAGAAGATTGTGGGTGCCATTAACATTATTATCTACTGTATATCTCTTAGTAAAACTTGATTTCATAGAATAAGGAGCTGCTCTTTGTTCAGCAAAATGGATAACTGAATCAGGCTTTTCTTCAATAAGTAGATTTAATAATTTTTGATATTGTTTAGAGATATCCATGTTAAGAAATCTTATAGGATTACCTCCAATCTCTTCCCATGCAGAAAGTCTTTCAGTTATTGAAGAAATTGGAGTTAAAGATTCTACTTCAAGATCGATATCTATTTTTCTACGACTTAAATTGTCGACAATAATTACATCATGATTTTGCTCAGCTAAATTCACCGCACATGGCCAACCGCAAAAACCATCTCCACCTAGAACAATAACTTTCACTCAGAACTCCAGAATTAATAGATTCATAATATTTATTAAATTACTACAGTGTGCTTCCAATTTGCGAAAAAACATTGTAAATAGTTTCAAATCTTCGTTCTTAATACGTTAAATGAAATCAAATAATTAATTTTTACTCTCTTTTAAACTTTCTCAACTTTAAAGAATTAGATAGATATGTTTTTTTCTGGTGAACTTGCTACTGCAAAGTCTTGTTTTTTAATTCTTCCTGCTAGAAAAGCTTGCCTGCCAGCTTTAACACCATAATTTATCGCTTGAGCCATTTGAGAAGGATTTTCAGCTTGTGCGATTGCACTATTTATTAAGACACCATCTGCTCCAAGTTCCATAGCTTGAGAAGCTTCGCTAGGCACCCCAATTCCTGCGTCAATTATTACTGGCACTTTTGCATTCTCAATAATTATCGCTATATTCGATAAGTTTAATAATCCTTGTCCCGAGCCAATAGGCGAGCCTAATGGCATTACAGTTGCACAACCAATTTCTTCTAGTCTTTTTGCGAGAATAGGATCTGCATTGATATAAGGAAGTACAGCAAAACCCTTTTTTATTAAAACTTCAGCTGCTTTTAAGGTTTCTATTGGATCTGGTAGCAAATACTTTTTGTCAGGAATTACTTCTAACTTCACAAAATTATTTTCTTCTTGACCAGATAATTTTGCAAGCTCTCTTCCCAGCATTGCTATTCTGACTGCCTCATCTGCGTTAACACAACCAGCTGTGTTAGGAAGCATCCAGTATTTTTCCCAATTAATCTTTTCAAGTAAATTTTCTTCTGACTGATTATTTTTAATTCTTCTAATAGCAACGGTTATAATTTCTGTTTCAGAATTTGACAAACTTTCTACCATATCTTGAGTAGATTTGTACTTACCAGTACCCACCATTAATCTACTGGAAAATTGTTTTCCCCCAATTAGTAAAGATGAATAATTTTTCATATTTAGAATCCCTTATCTTTAATACCTTTGTAAGGTTTGTAATTATTTCTTTTTTCTAACTCCTTACTTTTTTTAATTGCTGTTTTGTTTTTTGGATCTATGACTAAAACCTTTTGATAAGTGGCATATGCCAAGTCGTATTCAAGTAAACGCTGTTGTGCCGATGCAAGATTATTAAGGGCGATAGGATATTCTGGTAGTGATTTTATTGCAGAGTTATAGTGTTTAATTGCTTTTTTAAATTCATTTTGAGCAGCATAAGAAAATCCTAAAGCATTATTTATTATGGCCTTGGCTTCATCAGGTTCATTTTCATAATTTTCAACTGCTTTTAAAAAAGTTTTAGTTGCTTCAGAATATAATCTTTTTTTTATTTGTATAGAACCAAATTCATATAATTCTGTAGCTTTGTTGAGAGAATCTAGACCCTTCTGCTCAAATTTTACTAAATTTAATTCTTCACTTCTTGTTTTTAGAAATTGTCTGAATACAAAAATAGAAATTATTATTAATATGACAAAAAGAATAATTAAATAAGATTGAAAGGAAGAAATTTCCATTATTTACAATTAATTTTTAAATTATATTCTTTTTTTCTAATTACTAACGGAAGAAACAATTTTTTCAAAACATTTAGGATCATTTAATGCTAATTGAGCAAGCATTTTTCTGTTAATGATAATTTCTGAATTTTTCATGCCATTTATTAACTTGCTGTAGTTTGTACCATTTATTCTGGCTGATGCATTAATTCTAGAAATCCAAAGTCTTCTAAAATCTCTTTTTCTTCTTCTTCTATCTCTATAAGCATTACAAAGGGCTTTCATCACTCTTTGATTTGCAGTTCTGAAAAGATTTTTGTTGCCGCCTCTGAAACCTTTCGCAAGATTTAAGATTTTGTTTCTTCTTTTTCTGGCTATGTTGCCTCTTTTTACGCGTGCCATGAATATTTAATAAAAATAGGTTAAAGATTTATGCGTATGGAATCATTAATCTTACATTATCAGCATCTCTTTCATCAACTACCGCTTTTGTTGATAGATGTCTTTTTAATTTGGAGCTTTTATGATCAAGTAAATGATTATGGAAAGCTCTTCTTCTCAAAAATTTACCTGTCGCAGTAGCTTTAAATCTTTTGGCAGCTGATTTACGAGTTTTTAGTTTAGACATTTAAGTCAAATGTGTTTAATTAGGATAATCTAAACCTTTATACGCATTGGTGCAAATTAAAGTTTTTAATTAATAAGGAAAGTTCTAACTTATGAAACTTAAATTTGCATTTTTAAGCTTATTTTTAGGTTGTATTTCTCTTTTTATAACTAATACTAAATATATTTCTAATGTAAAAGCAGAAGAATTACTAAATGTTGAACTAAATACAGAAATTAAAAAAGGAAAATTTTTAATTGGTTTAAAGCAATATCTAGGCGGGGAAAAGGATAGTTTTTCTAAAAAAAAGAATATAACCTTTATAACGGATAAAGGTTTTTTAAACCTGTTATCGTCTAACGGTATTAAACATAAATCAAAACAGATTAATATTTCCTGGGTGGATATACCCATCAAAAATCCAAAAACAATTGAAAGAATTGTTTTTGGTCCTTTTGCTAGTTATGAATCAGCAAAAAAACAAGCAAAAAAACTTCAAGATAAAGGATATGAGACGACTATTGCTTACCCTAACAATTGGGAAGTATGGATTCCATTTGAAGATGATCTTCCAGGGTTTGAATTAAAAAATAAGATTTTCAGAAAAATAAAAAATTTTCAAATTACTCCTGTTCTTAAAAGTGAATATAGTGTTATGAAACTCGAAGGACCTGTATATATTTATGCTCAAGAAGAAATAAAAATAAATGGTGTCAATTTTGGCAAAAATTTTTATTTATTAAAAGATTCTTATGGAACTTGGACATTAGTTCAAAAAATTGAGTTTGACGATTATTTGGCAGGTGTTTTGCCATACGAAATTGGACCGAATTCTCCTTTGGAAGCACTCAAGGCCCAAGCAGTTATAGCAAGAACTTGGGGAATTTTTAATTCTGATAGATTTAATATGGATAAATATCATTTATGTATAAGCACTCAATGCCAAGTTTATAAACCTTCTAAAATTAAAAATAAAAAAGTACAAAAAGCAATAGAGGCAACTTCAAATTTAATTCTCACGTATAGAAATCAACCAATAAATGCTTTTTACCATGGTTCTAATGGTGGGGTATCTGCTACTGCAGGAGAGTCTTGGCAAATCCAAGATTATTCTTATTTCAAATCAATCATTGATGGTTCTAAATCATTCAATAAAATTTTTAAACTTCCAATCACAAATGAATATGATTTAAAAAATTTTTTAGATTTTGATAAAGAACAGTTTTATGGGAGTAATCATTCTCTTTTTCGATGGAATAAGAAAATTTCTAGTCTCGAAATTAAAGAAAAGTTAATTAAAAACAAACTTATAAATATTAATGAAGATGTTTTGAATTTAAATTCTATTGAACGTGGGTCTAGTGGCAGAGTGACAAAATTGGAAATACAAACGGACAAAGGTAATAAATCTATTGTTCTTGTTAAAGATGATATTCGACGGGTATTAAATTTTTTACCTAGTAATTTGTTTACTATTAATAAATTAAATGATGATTTATGGCTTTTGAGAGGAGGAGGCTTCGGTCATGGTGTAGGTTTATCTCAGTCAGGAGCAATTGAAATGGCTAAATTAGGATTCTCTTATGAACAAATATTGAATCATTACTATCGAGATGTAAAACTGAAAAAATTTGAGATATTGTCTCAATAATAGTTAAGTAATTAAAAATTTACTTTTATGAGTAAGGGTTTTTATAAAAATCGAAGACCGAAGTCGTTTATATTTCTTAGTGCTTGTTTTTTTGTAGCTCTTATTCCTCATGCTTACAATATCGAAAATTTCTTTTACATTATATTAATCCTTTCTTTTGTGATTGTTTTTTACGGTTTAATAGTTATTTCTAGTAATTTCAAAAGGAACAACGTTTTAAATACTGTAAGCAGCAGAATTAGTAATAAAGAGTTACCTGTGCTTGATATTTTAGTCGCGGCTAGAGATGAGGAGAATGTTATAGCAAGATTAGTTGAAAGATTATTTAGTTTAGATTATGCAACAAATAAATTAAATATTTACATAATCGATGATGGCAGTTCTGATAAGACGCCTTTAATTTTAGATCGATTATCTAGACAATATGACAAGTTAAAAGTCGTAAGTCGTTCTCCAAATGCAGGAGGAGGAAAGTCAGGAGCTTTGAATTATGCCTTGAAGTTTACTCATGGGGAATGGTTATTAGTTTTGGATGCTGATGCTGAATTAAAACAAGATTCTTTGATAAGGTTATTTAGTTTTGTAGAGGAGGGTAATTGGTCTGCAGTTCAACTAAGAAAATCAGTAACAAATGTAAGTAAGAATTTTTTAACTTCCTGTCAGTCAATGGAAATGGCTATGGACGCAATTTTTCAATGTGGAAGATTATCAGTTGCTGGAGTTTCTGAATTAAGGGGAAATGGTCAATTAATTAAGAAAGAAACATTATTGGCATGTGGTTCTTTTAATGAAGATACAGTTACAGATGATCTTGATTTGAGTTTAAGATTATTATTATCAAAATCTAGAATTGGAATATTATGGGATCCTCCAGTCATGGAGGAAGCAGTTGAGAATTTAAATGCTTTATTAGCGCAAAGACAAAGATGGGCAGAGGGGGGTTTGCAAAGATTCTTTGATTATGGAGATCAATTATTTACTAATAAAATTGATTATTTCCAGAAATTTGATTTAACTTACTTTTTCATCTTGCAATATGCACTTCCAATCGTTTCTATTTTTGATTTAGTGTTCAGTATTGCTTTATTAGATTCACCAATTTACTGGCCTATTTCATTTACAGCTTTTACGTTATCTGGAATTGCTTTTTGGTACGGTTCTTCTTGTAAAAGCGAAGTACCTGTATTGCAAAAAAGCAACTTTTTGATGGTATTTGTATCGCTTTTTTATTTATCACATTGGTTTTTAGTAATCCCTTGGGTAACACTAAAGATGTCTATTTTTCCCAAAAAGATACTCTGGCGAAAAACTCTTCATACTGGAGTTTAATTTATTCATCAAGGTCTATAATTTCTCCATTAAAAAAATTTGCTAAGTTTTTTGAACTATCATCATAAGTTTCCTCGTTAGATATTTTTGTTGAAGAATTAGTTTTTGGTTGTATTTTTTTTATTGGTTGAAAATTATTTGTTTCATTTTGGTTTATTTTTGGAGTGTTTTTTGGGTTGCTTTTATTTAATTGCTTGGTTGAAAAATTTAGTATTATTCGATCTCCAAATATCTTTTTTACAGTATTTTCAATTATAACTTTTCTGCTTTTTATCATATTTTCCCAGTTGGGAGATAATGCAATTGTGATTTTTTCAGAATCAAAA
>QCCC01000029.1 GCA_003281415.1 Prochlorococcus sp. AG-347-K15 | reverse complement strand
ATTTAATCCATACAAAATGGATGAAAAGAGCAATTTTTTTGGCTTCTTTAGGCAAAAATACAACGAGTCCTAATCCTAGAGTTGGAGCGGTGATACTTGATAAGAATGGAAGCCTTATTTCAGAAGGGTTTCATTTCAAGGCAGGGATGCCTCATGCAGAGGCAATGGCTTTTAATAATTTAAAAAAGGATGCTAAAGGTGGAACAATGTATGTGAATCTTGAACCTTGTTGTCATCAAGGTAAAACACCTCCATGCGTAGATAAGGTAATATCCTCTGGGCTAAAAAAGGTATATATATCTATTGAAGACCCTGATAAAAGAGTGTCTGGAAAAGGTATTAAGCTTCTAAAAGAAGCTGGAATACAAGTTCACTTAGGTTTATGTAAAAAAGAATCCTTAGATCTAAATAAGGCTTTCATTCATAGGAATATTACTAAAAAGGCATTTGGTGTTCTTAAATGGGCAATGAGTATAGATGGAAGAATAGCTTTAAAAAATGGAAAAAGTAAATGGATTACTAATGATGAATCAAGATCATTAGTTCATTCTTTTAGAGCAGAATTTGATGCAATAATCATTGGGGGAAACACATTAAGAAGAGACAACCCACTTTTGACTACTAGAGGGTCTAAAAATCCTGAGCCTTTGCGAGTTGTTTTCACAAAAAGTTTAGATCTTCCTTCAAAATCTAATCTTTGGGATTGTAGCAAGGCAAAAACTTTAGTTATTTATGATTCTTCCACAGCAAATGAAAGCTACCTCTCAAGGATTCCGAAATGTGTGGAGCTTGAAAAGTTATCATCAGATAATCCAGAGTTAATTTCAAAAATACTTGCAAAAAGAGGATGTAATAAAGTTCTTTGGGAATGTGGACCCAGATTAGCTACTACCGCTATTCAATCTAATTGTATCCAGGAACTTATTACTTTTATTGCCCCAAAAATTTTAGGTGGAGAAAATAGTATGAATCCCCTAAGTGATTTTGAATTTAGAGAAATGCACGAGATTATTAAATTAAGTGATTCTCAGTTTAGTTTGATTGGAAATGACATATGTGTTAAGAGTTCATTCGAAAATTAATTTTTATACTAATTTTATGGGTCAAAGTACCGTACGGTTCTTACCCAAAAAAAACAATACAGATACGGAACTTCTTCGTTTAGTTTATAATAAGTTCAAAATTGTTCATAACTATGCCAATAAGACAAGACGATAATCAACCTAATAGAAAATTTGGAATTGTAAATATTATTTTGATAGGAGTTGGAGCATTACTTCTATTTAGCAGCCTTTTCCCTAATCAAAATATGCAAATACCCAGGGTTCCTTATTCTTTATTTATAGATCAAGTTAATGATGGTGAAGTTAAGCGTGCATATATCACTCAAGAACAGATTAGATATGAGTTAAATGGAGCTGAAGAAGGCGCCCCTTCTGTTTTGGCAACAACCCCAATTTTTGATATGGACCTTCCACAAAGGTTAGAAAGTAAAGGGGTGGAATTCGCTGCCGCTCCTCCCAAAAAACCTAATTTTTTCTCGACCATATTGAGTTGGGTTGTTCCTCCATTAATTTTTATTCTTGTTTTACAATTTTTCGCGAGAAGAAGTATGGGTGGTGGAGGTGCTCAGGGAGCTCTTAGTTTTACTAAAAGTAAAGCAAAAGTTTACGTCCCTGATGATGAATCAAAAGTAACATTTGCAGATGTAGCTGGAGTTGATGAAGCTAAGGACGAATTAACGGAAATAGTTGATTTTCTAAAAAAACCTGAGAGATATACAGATATCGGTGCGCGAATACCAAAAGGAGTGCTTCTTGTCGGGCCTCCAGGAACAGGTAAAACTCTTCTTTCAAAAGCTGTTGCGGGAGAAGCGGAAGTTCCTTTCTTTATAATTTCAGGTTCTGAATTTGTTGAGCTTTTTGTTGGTGCAGGTGCAGCAAGAGTAAGAGATCTATTTGAGCAAGCGAAGAAAAAAGCTCCATGTATTATTTTTATTGACGAATTGGATGCTATTGGTAAAAGTCGTTCTGGATCTATGGGAGTCGTTGGAGGTAATGATGAAAGAGAACAAACACTAAATCAACTTCTTACCGAAATGGATGGCTTTGCCTCTACAGATAAGCCAGTTATAGTACTTGCTGCTACTAACCAACCCGAAGTCCTAGATGCTGCGTTATTAAGACCTGGAAGATTTGATAGGCAAGTACTAGTTGATAGACCAGATTTGTCTGGTAGAAAAACTATATTGGAGATATATACCAAAAAGGTCAAACTAGCTGATTCAATTGACTTGGACTCTATAGCCCAAGCTACTAGTGGGTTCGCTGGAGCCGATTTGGCTAATATGGTAAATGAGGCTGCTTTACTTGCGGCTAGAGCTAAAAGGAAAAGTGTAGAACAACAAGACTTAAGCGAAGCTATAGAAAGAGTTGTGGCTGGTTTGGAAAAGAAGAGTCGTGTTTTGCAAGATGATGAAAAGAAAGTTGTTGCTTATCACGAAGTTGGTCACGCTATAGTTGGCCATCTTATGCCAGGAGGTTCCAAAGTTGCCAAAATTTCAATTGTACCAAGAGGGATGAGTGCACTTGGTTATACTCTTCAATTGCCCACAGAAGAAAGATTTTTGAATTCTAAAGAGGAATTAAAAGGACAAATAGCTACACTTCTTGGAGGAAGATCAGCAGAAGAGGTCGTTTTTGGAAAGATTACTACGGGAGCCTCAAATGACTTACAAAGAGCAACTGATATAGCAGAACAAATGGTCGGCACATTCGGAATGAGTGATATTCTTGGTCCCCTCGCTTATGACAAACAAGGTGGAGGTCAGTTTTTAGGAAATGGAAATAATCCAAGAAGATCTGTTAGTGATGCTACTGCTCAAGCAATAGACAAAGAGGTTAGAGATTTAGTTGATGATGCACATGAAACAGCACTTAATATTTTGAGGAATAATTTACCTCTTCTTGAATCGATTTCTCAAAAAATTCTTCAAGAAGAAGTTATAGAGGGTGAAGATCTTAAAAACCTCTTAGCAGAAAGTAAAATGCCTGCATAGTAGAATTTAGGTTTCGTATAAAGTTAGATGTTAAACCCGATCAAGCTTGCAAATAAAGATTATTTATCAAGCTTGGATGCCTCATGTGAAGAAATTCTTCATATTTTAGAGATAGCAAAAAATTTTAAAAATAAAGATCTAAATATAAAACTCAAAGAAAAAGTTTTAGGATTAATTTTTGATAAGTCATCAACTCGTACCAGAGTTAGCTTCCAGGTGGCAATGTCCAGACTTGGCGGCACCACAGTTGACCTAAATCCTACTACTTCCCAAATTGGGAGGGGAGAGCCAATTAGAGATACAGCAAGAGTACTAAGTAGATACTGCGATGTTCTTGCAATAAGAACATTTAAACAAACTGATTTGGAAGAGTATGCAAAATGGTCCTCTAAGCCAGTTATTAATGCTCTTACTGATTTAGAACATCCATGTCAGGCTCTAGCTGATTTTATGACAATTAAAGAGGAATTTCTTGATTTTAAAGATGTAGTTTTGACATTTATTGGAGACGGTAATAACGTCGCAAATTCTCTTATTTTATGTGGCGCGTTATTAGGAGTAGAAGTTAGGATTGCATGCCCTAAAGGTTATGAACCTAACGCGTTGTTGATCAATAAAGCATATGAAATATATAAAAATAAGAATTTGTTGAAAATCACGAATGATCCCAATAATGCTGTTTTAGGAGCAAATGTTCTTTATACAGATGTATGGTCATCTATGGGTGAAGAAAATCAAAAAGATGAGAAAGAAAAAGTTTTTAATGGTTTCACTATTGACAGTGATTTAGTTAGTAATGCTGATAAAGATGCAATTATTCTTCATTGCCTTCCTGCATATAGATCCAAAGAGATAACTGATGAAATATTTGAAAGTCACAAAAGTAGAATTTTTGATCAAGCGGAAAATAGATTACATGCCCAACAAGCTCTTTTATCTTGTCTTCTACAGTAATAGGATGCCTTGCAAATTAGTTAATAAAAGGGTACAAATGTATTAGAGTACATTTGTTTCATGGAAACTTCTTCGGGGGATAATCTGACCCACGCTCAAAATGAGCTTTATGGATGGATAAAAGATTATATGAAAAACTTTCAACATAGCCCATCCATCAGGCAGATGATGCAAGCTATGGGATTAAAATCTCCTGCTCCAATTCAAAGTCGCTTAAAGCATTTGCAAGAAAAGGGATATATCTCATGGCAGGAAGGTAAAGCAAGAACAATGCAAATAGTTGATGAAATTGTAGAAGGAGTACCAATTATGGGTTCAGTTGCTGCTGGAGGTTTAATTGAAACTTTTGCAGATGTACAAGAAAACTTAGATTTATCTGGCGTTCTTAAGAAAAAGGATATCTTTGCCCTTACAGTTAATGGAGATTCAATGATAGATGCTTGTATAGCTGACGGCGATATGGTTTTAATGGAACCTGTAAATGATTCTCACTCCCTGAAAAATGGGACAATTGTTAGTGCGATGGTTCCTGGTTCAGGAACTACACTTAAATATTTTTTTAGGAAAAATAGTCATATTGTTTTGGAAGCCGCGAATCCGAACTATGATCCTATACATCTTGATTTTAATGAAGTATCAATTCAAGGAAAATTACTGGCTGTTTGGAGAAAACTTTAATAGTTAATTAACTAATTAAAGCTTATTAAACTAATTATTTTTTTCTCTTCCGTAATCATCTTGAAATCTTATAATATCATCTTCTCCAAGATAACTCCCACTCTGAACCTCTATAAGTATAAGAGGTGTTTGATTTTTATTCGATAATCTATGCTTTGTTTTAATTGGTACATAGCAACTTTCATTCTTTTTAAGTTCCAAGATATTTTTCCCAATCTCAACTGTTGCATTCCCCTCAACGACAACCCAATGTTCTGCTCTGTGATTATGCATTTGAAGTGATAGGGAAGAAAATGGCTTTACTTCAATTTTCTTTACTTTCCATAAAGTGCTCTCCTCAATTAATGAGTAGTTACCCCACGGTCTATAGATTTTTCTATGTTCATCAACTTCAATTCGAGAGCTTTTTTTTAATTCATTTACAATAGTTTTAACTTCTTCAGAATAAGTTCTATTTGCAATAAGGACCGCATCATTTGTCTCAATAATGATTAAATCTTTAATACCTAATCCTACTACTAATCTATGTTCACTATTTATTAAATTGTTTTGCCCAAACTTTTGAATCACATCACCCAAAAGTACATTTCCATTCTTATCTTTCTTTGAGTTATCCCAAAATGATTTCCAACCTCCAACATCGCTCCATCCAATATTTATAGGTATAACAAGACACAATTGGGTCTTTTCCATCACAGCCTTATCTAATGAAATATTAGGGCAAAGATCAAATTCTTTTTTGTTAATTTTTTCAAAATACAAGTCATTTATTTTCTTTTTTAAAGCGCTTCTACATGATGAAATTATTTCAGGACAATATTTTTCTATTTCATTAACTATTACTTTTGCTTTAAAAAGAAACATTCCGCTGTTCCATGTAAATCTTTTATCTTTTATAAATTTCTCGGCTAATTTTATATTTGGTTTTTCTATAAATTTTTCAACTTTCAAACAATTTAAATTTTCTACATTAAATAAAGAAGATGACTTTATATATCCATAACCTGTTTCAGGTCCGTCTGGAATTATGCCAAAGGTAATAAGATTTTCTTGATCGGCATATATCTCTGCTTCTTTGATTATTCGTAAAAAAGCTTTATTATCTTTAATTAAATGATCTGATGGAAGTATAAGAAGTATAGATTCTTCATCAATTTCTAATGCTCTTAAAGCTCCTAAAGCTACAGCAGGACAAGTGTTTTTTCTGAAAGGTTCTAAAATAATACTTTTAGCTTGTACATTTATTTGTCTTAATTGTTCAGCAGTTATGAATCTATGTTCTTGATTACAAATAACTATTGGGTTATCAATATTATCAATTTCTTTT
>QCCC01000028.1 GCA_003281415.1 Prochlorococcus sp. AG-347-K15 | reverse complement strand
AAAACGGGTACTCCAACTACCGCAATTAAAGAAGCAAATAATAGAGCATTTACGAAGAAAAAGTTAACAGCCTGCATAATTCAGTCTTAGGTTTCAAATATTATAAATACTATAATCTCATGAAAATGATAATTTTTAGAGAAAATTTACATACTTTAGCCACTTTAAATGCAAAAAAAAAAATTCTACCTAATATCTATTTAGGAATTAAAAAAGTATGCAAGAAGATACGATAATTCAAAATAATTTATTTGCGCTTGGTAATGATAATAATGAACCAAAAGAAATAACAAAAATTCCAGAAGATTTATCTTTGGAAGATTTAAAAAAAGAATCGCAAAAAAGACCAAGACAAAGAAAGAATTCAACTAATTTAATAAATAAATTCAAGACTGATTTAATTTCAAATAATAAAAATGTTTGCATCAATGAAGAATCTTATAGCTATAAAACAGTTTCAAAACTGAAATTAACTCCTGTAATGAAGCATTATGTAACTCTAAAAGAAGAAAATAAAGATAGGTTATTACTTTATAGATTAGGAGATTTTTTTGAATGTTTTTTTGAGGACGCTGTATTAATATCTAATCTTTTAGAAATAACGCTTACCAGTAAAGATGCTGGCAAAGAGATTGGTAAGATCCCTATGGCAGGCGTTCCTTATCATGCAATGGAGAGATACTGTGCTGATTTAATTAAAAAAAATTATTCTGTGGTTATATGCGATCAATTAGAAAAAAGTTCTGGAAATTATGGGACTCCAATTAAAAGAGGAATAACAAGAATAATTACTCCTGGAACTGTAATTGAAGAGGGGATGTTGATAGCAAAGAAAAATAATTGGATTACTGCTATTTATTTATCAGAAGAAAACTCAGATGAATCTTATGAATGGGGTATATCAAAAGCTGATGTAAGCACAGGAGAATTAATAACTTTAGAAGGCCAATCTCTGTCAAAACTATTTGATGAAATTACTAAATTAGATTCTTCAGAAATCATTGTAGGAAGCAATGCAGTAAGAAATTTATTAATTAAAGGAAATAGTCAAATTACATATACTGTTTCTCAAGAGACTAATTTTGGAATTAATGAAGCAAATTATCTAATAAAAAATTATTTCCAAATTGCAAACCTAGAGGGAATAGGACTTAAAAATTTAAGCAATGCAACTAGATCACTTGGTGGTTTATTAAATTATTTAGAAAAAATTAATCCTTCAAATTTAGATAAAGATTCTTCTTTAAAAATCTCATTAGACTTTCCACAAATCCAATATGGTCACAACAAATTAATTATTGATTATCAAACTCAAAAAAACTTAGAAATCAAAAATACACAACGAGAAAACAATTATATAGGTTCGCTACTATGGAGTATTGATAGAACTTATACTTGCATGGGTGCAAGGTGTTTAAGAAGATGGATAGATTCACCACTATTAAACGTTAATGAAATTTATAAAAGACAAAATATAATTACAAACTTTCTTGAATCTAAAAAATTACGTACAGATACCCAAAATTTACTTAGAGCAATGGGGGATTTAGAAAGACTTGCAGGTAGAGCTTGTGCAGGGCATGCAAGTCCCAGAGACTTAATTGCAATAGCTGAAGGTTTAAAAAAATTACCTAGACTAAAATCCATAATTGAATTATTTAAATATGATCTCCCAGATTGGACTGATCAATTAAAAAATATTGATGAAGGACTCTTAGAATTAGCTGATACTATAAGTTTTAAACTAGTAGAAAATCCTCCTCTAAATATTAGTGAAGGAGGGATGATCCATGATGGTGTTGACAATATATTAGATGGTTTACGCAATTTAATGGATGATTACTCTGAGTGGCTAAATAAAGAAGAATTAAAGGAAAGGAAAATTAGCAAAATTTCAAACCTAAAAATTCAATTTCATAAAAATTTTGGTTATTACATTTCTATAAATAAGTCAAAAGTTAATTTAGCTCCACAACATTGGATCAAAAGGCAAACACTTACCAATGAAGAAAGATATATCACTTCAGAAATTAAAAATAAAGAAAATAAGATTTTCCAAATAAAAAGTAGAGCTTCATCAAAAGAATATGAAATTTTCTGCGAATTAAGAAATATAGTTGCTGAAAAAACAAAACAAATAAGATCAATCGCAAAATCCATAGCATCTCTTGATGCACTACTTGGTTTATCAATTACTGCAGTAGAAAACAATTTTATAAAACCTTCATTAATACCAATAAATGATTCAATGACAAAAAATAGTACAAAAATTATCGCAGGAAGAAATCCAATTGTAGAACAATTGTTAAGTGATAAAAAGTTTGTAGCAAACGATATCTCTTTTGAGGATAATCAAAAATTAATTATATTAACTGGTCCCAATGCAAGCGGAAAAAGTTGCTTTATAAGACAACTTGGTTTAATACAAATTCTCACACAAATTGGTAGCTTTGTTCCTGCTAATAATGCTGAAATCAAGATTGCAGATAGGATTTTCACAAGAATTGGGGCAGTTGATGATCAATCATCTGGACAATCAACATTTATGGTAGAAATGTCCGAAACAGCATCAATCCTAAATCAGGCAACTTCTAGCTCACTAGTTTTACTTGATGAGATAGGCAGAGGGACATCTACTTTTGATGGACTTTCAATAGCTTGGTCAGTAAGTGAATATCTTGCAAAAAAAATTCAATGTAATACTATTTTTGCTACGCACTATCATGAGCTGAATTATTTAAAAAATTCAAATAAGAATATACAAAATTTTCAAGTTTTAGTAGAACAAAATAATGATCATCTAATCTTTAGCCACAGGATTGTTAAAGGGGGCTCAAACAAAAGCTATGGCATAGAGGCAGCGAAATTAGCAGGAGTTCCAAAAGAAGTTATAGAAAAAGCAAAATCAGTTTTAAATTCTTTAGAAGAAAATAACAAATTAAATTATGATATTAATTAAATTTTTGACATTTTTATAAAATAAATACTTTTTAAATTGTTTCCCTCAATAAGGCGTTAACCGCAGCAGCTGCCATAGCAGCACCTCCTCTAGTTGAATTCAAAACAATTCTAGGAAGATCGGTTGAAATCAGTTTATTTTTGCTATTCTCTACCCCAATAAATCCAACAGGCATTCCGATAATTAAACTAGGTAAATCTTTTGCATTTTCTAAAATATCAATTAAATAAGTTAAAGCTGTAGGCGAACTGCCAATAACTACAATAGGAGATTTGCTTCCAGAATTGATAGCGGATAACTCCTTCCAACCTTCACTTAAGCCATATGCAGTTTTAGTTAAGTTTGTATGATTATTTTTTCCAAACCACATTCTAGCGGTGAATACTTGATTCCTAGTGGTATTTTCTGCCATGGATTTTATTGCTGCTGCTGCCATATCGGTATCAGTTAAAATAGGAGCACCATTTTTAAGTGCCTGAAGACCCTTTTCACAAGCACCTTCACTAAAATTTACAAGATTTTGAACTGTAAAATCCCCTGAAGTATGGACTAATCTCTCTAAAACTTTTTTTTCCAAATAATTTAGATCATTGGCTACTAAACGAGATCTTATGAATCTGATGCTTTCCAAAAAAATTGGATGATCTATTACCATTAAATTTAATTTGTGTTAGAAGTAATCATAGTTAATATATGGTTTTTATTGAGCTATTATGCCAATACAAATATTATGGGGTAATGATCTAAATGCTCAAAATACATTTATTCAAAAATTAATAGACAAAGAAGTATCAAAAGATTGGAAAGAAATAAACGTAACTAATTTAAATGGAGATGATAATGAGCAAGTCAATAAAGCTTTTGATGAAGTTCTTACACCTCCTTTTGGAGATGGATACAGAATAGTTACATTGAAAAATAATCCCATTTTTACTGAAAAAAATGAAGATCTAACAACTAAATTTGAAAAAATTCATGACAATATACCTCAAAATACTTATTTCATTTTGCAAAATACAAAAAAACCAGACGCAAGACTAAAGAGTACTAAATTTTTACAAAAACTTATCAAAAATAATTTAGCTAAAGAAAAATCATTTTCTTTACCAGAAATCTGGGACTATGAGGGACAAAAAAGATTTTTAGAAGATGCGGCAAATGAAATGAATATCAAAATTGATAAAAATGCAGCTGAATTAATTATTGATTCAGTTGGTAATGACAGCTTTAAACTAATAAATGAATTAGCCAAAGCAAAAACATATCTCTCTGCAGTATCAAGTGATTCGAATTCACAACTTTTTCTTAAAAGTATTGATGTAAAAAAAATATTTAGTGATCATCAATCCAATATTTTCAAAATCATTGATCTTCTCTTACAAAAAAATATTAATGAAAGCCTCATTGAAATAAATTATTATTTACAGAAAGGAGAACCTGCTTTAAGACTAAATGCAGGTTTAATTAGTCAAATAAGAATTCATACCATTATAAAACTAGCAGTTAATTCAGGTAACGATAATGCAGAAAAGATTTGTAATCTTGCAGGCATTTCTAATCCAAAAAGAATTTTTTTTATTCGAAAAAAAGTCAAAAATGTATCGCAAGAATATTTAATTAATTTAATAAGTAACTTACTAGATATTGAATCATTACTAAAACAAGGTAATAATCCTATAAATGTTTTTACAGAGAAATTAATTAATTTAAGTTAACCAAATTATAAGTTCAAGAATTTACATTATGATTTAAATATGGCTTTACTAGTAAAAAAATTTGGCGGTACTTCTGTCGGTGATATAAAAAAAATTAAAAATATTGCAAGTAGCATTTGTCAAAGTAAAGAAGCAGGGAATGAAATTGTCGTAGTTGTCTCTGCGATGGGGCAAACTACAGATGATTTAAATTGTTTAGCGGAATCAATTAGTAAAAATCCTAATCGAAGAGAATTGGATATGCTTCTCTCAACTGGAGAGCAAGTAACCATAGCTCTTCTTTCAATGGCATTAAACGAATACGGAATACCTGCTATTTCAATGACTGGTAGCCAGGTGGGAATTATTACTGAATCAATTCATGGGAAAGCAAGAATTCTGGATATTAAAACAGAAAGGATCCAAAATTATTTAAATCAGGGTTTTGTAGTTGTCGTGGCTGGATTTCAAGGATCAACATTAAGCCATACGGGTTCAATGGAAATTACAACTTTAGGTAGAGGTGGTTCAGATACTTCCGCGGTAGCTTTATCAACAGCTTTAGGAGCTGAGACTTGCGAAATTTATACAGACGTTCCAGGGGTTCTTACTACTGATCCAAGGATTGTTCCTAATGCAAAACTCTTAGATGAAATTAGCTGCGAGGAAATGCTTGAACTTGCAAGCGTCGGTGCTTCAGTTCTGCATCCAAGAGCAGTAGAAATTGCTCGCAATTATGGAATTAAATTGTGTGTCAAATCAAGTCAAATTGACTCCAATGGGACTCTTCTAGCAAGTCAAATACAACCTCTCCCGCTAAAAAGAGGAAGCTTAGAATTAACAAAAACAGTCAATAGTCTTGAAGTATTAGAAAACCAAGCAGTATTCAGTCTCTCAAATATTCCTGATAGGCCTGGGATTGCTGCACAAATATTTGAAAAACTTTCAGAAGCAAGTATTAACGTAGATTTAATAATACAAGCGACAAATGATGGAAATAAAAACGATATTACATTTACTGTTGGTGAATTAGAAGTAAAAAAGACTGTAGAACAATGTGAACTTATAACTAGTCAATTAGGGGGAGAATTTAACTTAAAAACCAACATGACTAAATTAAGTATTCAAGGAGCAGGCATTATGGGCAGACCTAGTGTTTCAGCTGATTTATTTGATACTTTATCTCAAGCGAATATAAATGTTAGGTTAATAGCTACTAGTGAAATTAAAGTCAGCTGTGTAATTGAAATTAATAATATACCAAAAGCTATTAGATTTGTTGCTGATAAATTTAAGTTATCCGATACACAAATATTTGTTAATCCAATCAACGAAAAACAAGATCAACCTGAAGTAAGAGGAATTGCATTAGATAAAAACCAAGTTCAGGTAAGCTTTAGAAAACTACCTGATCGTCCAGGTGTAGCAGCATCGATATGTTTAGCATTAGCTGAAAATAATTTACTTATCGATACTATTGTTCAGTCTGAAAGAATTTCCTCTTTAAAAACTAAGGATATTAGTCTTACAATGAATAAACAAGATAGAGAAAAAGCTAACTTAGTTTTTGAGGCCTTAACAAAAAAATTACCCGGATCATACATTGAAGATGGCCCTGCCATAGCAAAAGTAAGTACTGTAGGAGCGGGAATGGCATTTAAGGTTGGGACGGCTGGAAAAATATTTAGAGCATTGGCTGACCAAAATATCAATATTGAAATGATTGCCACGAGTGAAATTAGGACTTCATGTATTGTCTTAGAAAAAGATTGTGACAAAGCAGTTAATGCGATTCATAATCATTTCGAATTAGAAAAATAAGTTCTTTTTAATTATTTCTTGCCAATTTTTGTCTTAATTTTTTGATTCTATCCCTCAAATTGGCTGCTTCTTCAAAATTTAACTCTTTTGCAGCGTCTTTCATTTTAATTTCTAACTTTTCTATTAAGTCAGGCAATTCTTCGAGCAAACATTGATTATCACTGGAACTGAGAATTGCATCAGTTTTGTTATTAACTATATTTATTAAATCTTTAGATAAACCACCAGCATCTAGTTTTCTGGAAAGTTCTAGAAAAGATAATATTGAATTTTCAATTTTTTTGCCTGCAGGTTTTGGAGTAATACCATTGACTTGGTTATATTTTTTTTGAATAATTCTTCTTCTTTCAGTTTCAGATATTGCTCTTTTCATTGAATCTGTGAAGTTATCTGCATAAAGCAAGGCAACACCTTCAACATGTCTGGCGGCTCTTCCTATTGTTTGAATCAATGACCTTTCTGCCCTCAGAAAACCTTCTTTATCAGCATCTAAAATGGCGACTAAGGATACTTCTGGAAGATCTAGTCCCTCTCTTAATAAATTAACTCCTACCAAAACATCATATTCGCCCATTCTAAGGTCTTGAATAATTTCAATTCTTTCAATTGAATGGATTTCGGAATGCAAATATCTAACTCTTACTTTATTTTCAGATAAAAAATCAGTTAAATCTTCAGCCATTCTCTTAGTAAGTGTTGTCACAAGCACTCTTTGATTCTTTTCAGCTCGAATTCTTATTTCAGATAACAGATCTTCTATTTGGCCTTCACTAGGTCTTACATCAATTACCGGGTCTAATACCCCAGTTGGTCTTATAACTTGCTCAATAAATTCACCATCACATTGATCTAATTCCCATTGACCGGGGGTTGCACTTATAAATAATGTCTGTTTTGATTTTTCCCAAAACTCTTCACATTTTAAAGGTCTATTATCTGCAGCACTTGGCAATCTAAAACCATGATCTATTAAAACTTTTTTTCTAGATTGATCACCGTTGTACATCGCATGAAGTTGAGGACATGTTACGTGACTCTCATCAACTACCAACAACCAATCTTTGGGAAAGTAATCTATTAAGCATTCTGGAGGTGAACCTTCCTCCCTACCTGATAAATGACGAGCATAATTCTCAACTCCATTACAATAACCAACCTCTTTAAGCATTTCTAAATCATATTTTGTACGTTGTTCTAGACGTTGAGCCTCTAATAATTTTCCTTCGTATGTAAATTTATCAAGTTGAATTTTTAATTCACTTCTAATTGCACTTATTGCGCTCTCAAGTCTTTCTTTTGGAGTCACAAAATGCTTCGCTGGGTAAACGCTAACTTGTTCCAAACTTTCTAATATTTCTCCTGTAGTAGGGTCAACATATCTAATAGCCTCCACTTCTTCACCAAATAACTCAATTCTTATTAATCTATCTTCATAAGCTGGACCGATTTCTAAAACATCACCTTTAATTCTGAATCTACCTCTAGTAATTTCAATATCATTTCTAGTATATTGATTTTCAACGAGAGACCTCAAAGAAGAACGTAGATTTATTGATTTTCCCACTTCAAATTTAACTGCAGCTTTTAAATACTCACTGGGTATACCAAGACCATAAATACAACTTATTGAGGCTACAACAATTACATCTTTTCTTTCAAATAATGAGCGTGTTGCAGAATGCCTAAGCATATCTATTTCTTCATTAATTGAAGCAGTTTTGGCTATGTAAGTATCACTTACAGGTACATAAGCTTCAGGTTGATAATAATCGTAGTAAGAAATGAAGTACTCAACAGCATTTTTTGGAAAAAATTCTCTTAATTCATTACATAGTTGTGCAGCCAACGTTTTGTTATGGGCTAAAACAAGTGCTGGTCTTCCTGTTTGTTGAATTACATTGGCAATGGTAAATGTTTTACCAGTTCCAGTAGCTC
>QCCC01000027.1 GCA_003281415.1 Prochlorococcus sp. AG-347-K15 | reverse complement strand
AAAGTTTTTGCGTTGTTGATCTATCAAATTTCTATCTAGATATTGCAAAGGATAGGTTATATGTAAGTTCCAAATCACAATTTAGGAGAAGATCATGTCAGTTTGTCATGTCAAGAATCGTTGAAAATTTAGCTGTGCTTATTTCTCCAGTGCTTTGTCATATGGCTGAAGATATATGGCAAAATATTCCATATTCAACTAAAGAAAAATCAGTATTTCAAAGAGGATGGCCAATTTTTTCGCAGTCATGGAAAAATGAAACTCTTAATGACCACATTGCTAATTTAAGAAATTTGAGAGTTGAAATTAACAAAGCTATAGAAGGATGCAGAAACAAACAGATAATTGGGGCAGCTTTAGAAACAGAAGTGAATTATATACCTGAAGATAAAGTTGTAAAAGATTCTCTGACTTGGCTTAAAAACTTTGGTAATGAAGATGTAGATTCATTTAGAGATTGGCTTATAGTTTCAAATTTTCAAGTGGCATCTAATTTGGTAGATAATTCTCTAATTATTGATAACAATGAACTTGGGAAAATTCAAATTCTTAAAGCTCGTGGTCAAAAATGCGATAGATGTTGGCATTATCAAAAAGAAACTTTTAATGGTATTCAAAACACAAAATTATGTAGAAGATGTTCAAATATTATTAATCTTGAATCTCCTTAAATCCAGTTTTTTTGATTTAGGAAGAAAAGTGAGTTTTTATTTTCTCTCATAAAGTTAACTTCGCTTTAAGTTAATGGTGACTGCTAATGTCTACATTTTGTAGGCATAAAATCAATTTCTACAACTTTTTTTCTCAATCTATTTCAATTGGATGATTAGTAGAACTATTGAAACCTTTGAAAATAATTATTTCTAATCTTTCTTTGTGATTCTTTTTAAGAAAGTAACCTTTTATTTTAAGAATTTTAACAGGCTTCTCTGAACTAATTTTTTAAATCTATTTATTAAATCAATTTCGTCCATTTTCGGAGAAGCAAGAGTTTCTTCCATTTTTAGGTAATTTAATAATTGACCATTGAATTAAGCCTAAAAGATAAATTAATAAAGAAAATAATCCTAAAAATTTTGAAACGGGCTGAGTGAAGTTAGCCCCGAAAAAGAAATCAAATAAGCGTTTAAAAAATATGTATAAATTTAAAGATGGTTGAAGCCAAATTTCACATGAAGCTGTATTTATTAAAGTAAAACAGCTTATATTGTTTAAACTTTGTATGAGGAAATTGATAGATATAAATGTTAGCGACCATCTCCAAACTTTTGTAGTTGTGGTGAGGGGGTAAGAAAATTCATATTCTTTGAATTCTTCATTAATATCAGTCCAAAACCAAACTGAAATTGTCATTAATAATGTTGAAATATTTGTAATAACAAGTGCATAATTGTACTTCCCTATTAAGAGCAAAAGGCTTATGAAAAATAAAAGGGATATTTTCCAATAAATTGATAAAAGTGTATAAACAGCTTTATTTCTTTTTTTTATTGACCAAAAAAATAGTGTTACAGGTATACCAATTAAGAAAATTATTGAAAGTTGAAAAGAGAGCCAAACCGAGAGTTGATTAAGAGCGTTCAAAACTTTATCTTTTTACACATATAATAATAAAACATTTAACTGTTACTTTAAAATTAACTATTATCAATTTTATTAATATTATGAATATTAAACTTATTGCTATGAAATAAATCAATAATTACATGAGACAGCACGTTAATCCTCTTAGTAAACATTTTAATGAAATTGAGAGAATTCCCTCTTTGATTGAGATGTTTGAGCATGCTAAATCACCTCTTCATTTGGATATCGGATGTGCTGCGGGTCATTTTTTATTCGATTTAGCTTTAGTTAATACCAGTTGGAATTATTTAGGAATTGAAATCCGCGAGAGATTGGTTAAAAATGCTCAATTAAAATTGAGAGAAAGAGAAATCAAAAATTTATATTTTGTATTTGGTAATGCTTACAAAATTTTGAATGATGTCCAAAATGATTTTTTTTTAAAAAATGTAAAAAGCATTTCTTTTAATTTTCCGGATCCATGGTTTAAAAAGAGGCATTACAAAAGACGTGTAGTTCAGCCAGAGTTTATAAAAATTCTCTCAAATTCATTGCAAAAAGGATCCTATATTTTTATAAAAACTGATGTAAAGGATTTATTCAATTATATGGATTGCACTATATCAAGTAATTTTAATTTTAAATCAATCGATAAAAAGGATTTTAATTATTCCGCAAGTTTTAATCCAAAAGAAGTTCAAACTAATAGGGAAAAGTATGTGAAAGGTAACCAAATTGATATTTTCGATAGGATTTATATGAAAATCTGATTCATAATTACTTCATTATTCTATTAATTTCTAACAAGAGTTTATTCTTAATTTCGCTCGATAAAGAATGAACTTTCTTCTCATTTCTTGCCTCAACAAGAACTCGTATTAGGGGTTCTGTTCCGCTAGGCCTTATAAAAATTCTACAATTATCCGAATAAATTTCCTGAAAATTTTCTATTGCTTGATAAATTAAGATTTTGTTTTTTGGATTTATTTTTTTAATATTAAATTCTAAATTAATGTTGGTTAATTGTTGAGGAAAAGGGTCAAAGCTACTTTGAAGCCAATCATGTAAAGTAATTTGTTTTTGTTTACAGTATTTAGAAATTTGTAGTGCAGTCAATATTCCATCTCCAGAAAAGTTATTGATCTTTGAAAGTATATGTCCGGACTGCTCACCTCCTAAAACAGCTCCTTTTTCCTTGATTGCTTCATGAACGTATTTATCTCCTACGTTAGTTCTATATAAAAAACCACCAATATTGTTCCAGGCCTTTTCAAAACCTAGATTTGCCATTTGAGTTGATATTAGTAAATTATTTGTGAGATTTTTTTGTTCCATTAGTTCTCTACCCCAAAGAAAAAGAATATGATCCCCATCCAAGACATTGCCTTTAGAATCTACTCCAATTACTCTATCGGCGTCCCCATCGAAGCTGAATCCCATATCTGCAGTAGTCTCTCTTAATGCTTCCTTTAATGGTTTGAGATTAGTAGAACCGCAATGCATATTAATTTTCAAACCATTTTTCGAGTTATTTATGACTCTCACATCAGCTCCTAGATTCTGAAAAATGTCTTTTGCGCATGTTGTCGCTGATCCATAGCATGTATCTAATATTATTTTCATACCGCTTAAATTTCCTCCGCCCATTGTTTGAATAAGGCTTTTCATATAGATATCCATAAGATCTTTATTTGGTTTTAAAGAGATCTCTTTTGTTGGAACTGATATATTTTGATTTAACTCTTCAATTGATTTTTGTATTCTATTTTCAAAATTTTTGGTAATTTTTTGACCATTTTTATCAAAGATTTTTATGCCATTATATTCGGGCGGATTATGACTGGCAGTTATCATTATCCCACTGCTTAGATTTTCTTGTTTGATTAAAAAAGGGATAGCCGGAGTAGGGCAGATTCCAAGATTTATAAATTTTTTACCACTTGCATTAATACCTTTTGTAATTGCATGAAGCAGAATATCTCCACTAATCCTTGTGTCTCTTCCAATTAATATTGGATTATTATTTTCTAAATTAGAACCTAGAGCATATCCAACTTTATAGGCTAGAGAATAAGTTATCTCTTCATTAAACCTTCCTCTTATTCCATCAGTTCCAAAGATTGAATGCATAATTAGATTTCAGGAATCAAAGCTATCTTGATCATTATTCACTCTTTATTTTATCAGTTAGTTAAAAGGTGACGGATTTAAATTCTCTTTATTTGTTTAACTTATTTAAGATGTTTAAAGTCAGTAAGAATTTATAATGCAATCTGAGAGTAAAGAGCCATTTTTAAACACAAATTTAAAAGCAATAATTGTTTTGATTATTTCTATTTTTATTATTTCTTTGATTTTATTTCGAAATCTTTTCTTTAATTCCAGTTACCTTCTTAAGAGTTTTGGAGAATTATCTATTGAGCCTGAAATAGCTTTTAAAAACAACAAACCCACTTTTCTTGAATTTTATGCAGAGTGGTGTGAAGTTTGCAAAGAGATGGCTCCAAAAGTAAATGCTATAAAAGAGGAATATGAGAAAGATATCAATTTTGTTTTTTTAAATGTTGATAATCGGAAATGGGACAATTACATTCGAAAATTTGACGTTAATGGAATACCTCAAGTTAATCTTTTTGATAGAGAGGGTAATTTAAAATCAACTTTAATAGGTAAACATGATGAATTATCAATAAGGGAATCTATTAATCGTTTAGAGAGAGGAGTGGAATCTAAAGAAGAAATTTTTAATCCTAAATTTTCAAAAATCAAAGAAAATAAAAATATTGAGATCTCTCCTCGTAGTCATGGATGATTTTTACCAATCTAGAGATTTTGCTACAGTTGGAAAACTTTGTTTGAAAATAGACTTGCAATTTTGAGCAATAGACTTATGTTCTTCTTGAGTTCCATGAGCTGTTCTTAAATGAATGTAGTGAATCCATGATCTGCATGATCCAGACATGTAGATTCTGGTTGGAGTTGCTAATGGTAAAACAAATCTTGCACACTCTTTAGCTATTCCTTCAGCAAGTAAATCTTCATATAATTCTGAAGCGGCTTTAAAATGCAAAGCAATCTTTTTATTGAATCTTTTTTTTAACTCATCAGGGAGGTCAGAAATAGAATTTTGCCTATTTTTAAAATCTTGCCTTCTTAAATCTGGTAACGGAATATTCCCTAATTGTGAACTATCTGCATATCTCTGTGAAAATTCCTGGAATGTAAAAGATCTATGTCTTAAAATTTGGGCTGCAATTCCTCTATTTGTCTCTATTTGTAAGGTCATAAATGACTGTTCAAAGACACTCCAATGCTCATGTTTAATGCAATAACTCAATAATTTTGAATAATCTTCATTTTTCTGATTACTTGGATTGCTAACTCTTGCGATGTAAGCCATTGTTTTCTCAGCATCAGGAGTTAGAGAAATCAGTTCAACTTTACTCATGTTATATCTTTGCAAGGGTCACTTTTTCTGGTTGATTTTGATATTTACCTCTTCTATCTTCATAGGTTGTAGAGCAGGGATCACCTTCAAAAAAGAGTAATTGACATATACCCTCGTTAGCATATATTCTGCAATCCGCACCTGAACTATTACTAAACTCCAAAGTTAGATGCCCTTCCCAACCAGCTTCTGCAGGTGTTGTGTTAACTATAATTCCTAGTCGTGCATAAGTACTTTTGCCTATACAAATTACAGTTATATTTTCTGGTACTTTCATCTTTTCTAGAGCCACACCTAAACCGTAAGAGTGTGCAGGAAGAATAAAAAAGTCTCCATCATCATCGTGGTGAAGCAAAGTTTTTTCTAAATTATCAGGATTAAACTTTTTTGGATTCATCACTGTACCCGGGACATGTCTGAAAATTAGGAATTCCTTAGATGAAAGCCTTAGATCATAGCCATAAGAGGAACATCCGTAGCTTAAAACGGGTTTTTGTTGACTATCAGGCTCAAGATGCCGCACCAAATTTGATTGGAAAGGATTTATCATTCCTTCAGATGCTTTTTGATTTATCCAGAGATCATTTTTAAGCATTGTTTTAGGAGCGAAGTTCTGTAATTTGGTTGGCCATTAATAATAAATCTTTAGGAATATCTGTACCAGTTAGGATTACATCTCCTGATATAAATCGGTTTTCAAGTGTTGAAATCAAATCATCTTTATCGATAATTTTCATATCAATTGCAAGAAAAATTTCATCAAGTATGATTTGATCATTTTCACCTGAGAGTAATTCTTCTTTGCAAAAATTCCATAATTCATAAGTAGATTCATGTATTGATTGTTTCAAATTTCTGTTATTTTTAATTTCTTCAGCATGATACTGATCAAAAGAATGTGATGATCTTACCCATGTTAAATTTCCACATAGCTTTACTGCATTACCAACCCCTTGTTTAACTCCTCCTTTCATAAATTGCACTAAAAGTACTTTTCTGCCAAGAGCAGCATTTCTTAGAGAATCTCTGATAATAGAAGGATAACTTCCCCTATATAAAGATTGATATATTTGTATTTGACCGTTTTGTGTAAATCTTTTTAAGTTTTTTTTATTACCAGTATTTATCTTTACAACGTCAGTATTACTTTTGAAATAATTATTAGATGAACTAATTACCATTATTTTAGATTTCTTTCTATATGCAGTATAATTTGAATTTAGTGACACTGCATATAGTGTAATTTTACTTAAAAAAGCCTTGAGAAAGTCGCAACTAAACAAGAGACGTTAACAGACAAACTAATAAGAATTAAAAATTGTTACTGTTGATACAAGAATTTTTAGGGTGTCTTCTTAAATTTCCTAATAGTAAAGTTATTTATGATACCTTCTTCCCGAGGATTGAGCCCCTTTAGTTCACAACAATCCGGACAAAGTAAAATTAACTCTGTTGGAGAACGTTTTCCAATTAATAGAACCTTAATGGAAGTAATTAAAGGTCTAGAGGGTGCAAGCACAGAAATGGTTGAGAGATCTAAAACTATATTTTTTCCTGGAGATCCAGCTGAAAGGGTTTATCTTATCAAAAGAGGCGCAGTAAGGTTGTCTAGAGTTTATGAGTCAGGTGAAGAGATAACTGTAGCTCTTTTAAGAGAAAATAGTCTCTTTGGTGTTTTGTCTCTTTTAACGGGACATAGATCTGATCGTTTTTATCATTCCATAGCATTTACGAGAGTTGAAATGATAACAGCACCTGCGAATTCTGTTTTAAGAGCAATTGAGGAAGATGCATCAGTAGGCTTATTGCTTTTGCAGGGTCTCTCAAGTAGGATCCTACAAACAGAAACGATGATAGAAACTCTCACTCATAGAGATATGTCCTCTCGTTTAGTAAGCTTTTTAATGGTTCTTTGCAGAGACTTTGGAGTTGCGAGTGAAAAAGGTATTACGATAGATTTGAGGCTCTCACATCAAGCTATTGCTGAAGCTATTGGTTCAACAAGAGTTACTATTACTAGATTATTAGGAGATTTAAAGGATTCTGGGCTCTTAAATATTGAAAGAAAAAAGATTACAGTTTTTGACCCAATAGCTCTTGCAAAAAGATTTAATTGATTCATCATTAATTATGATGTAGTAAGCATATGAAAAAGTGTGGCTTGGATTTTAATAGTTTTCTTAATAATACTAGGAGGATTAATTGCACCATTTGGCGATTTGCTTGGTACAAAGATTGGTAAAGCAAGATTTAGCATATTAAAATTAAGGCCAAAGAAAACAGCGACAATCGTAACCATATTAACTGGAGGCTTTATTAGTGCAATTTCTATAGGTTTATTGCTTTTAATTAGCGAAGAATTTAGGCAAAGACTTTTTGTTGACATTCCTTTTTTACAAAAAACTTTGGATGAAAGTAAAAAGGCACTTTTCCCTTTGCAGGAAGAAAGAAAAAAGCTTGAAAATAAGATTTTTAATAAAGAAAAGGAATTAAATAGACTAAAAAGTGATATTAAAGAATTTAGAAGAGGAAATGTAGTTATAAAAAGGGACCAAACTTTATTTATTGCAGAAGTTATCTCAAATCCAAATATAAAATTAGATCTAGAGAAAATTTATAATAGCGCAGATAGATATGTTCAAAAGATTGTAATTCCAAGTAAAAAAGAAATAAAAAATATTCTTTTGTGGAGACCTAGTGATATTTCTGAAATTGAAAGAGTGACTTCCGAAAAAGGGAACTGGATTTTATTGATTAAATCAGCAACAAATGTTTTGAAAGGAGATAATTTTGTTTTTGTATACCCAGAGTTGCTTTTAAACAAAATCATTGTAAGAAGAGGTGAGGTAATTACAAGTGAAATTCTTGAAAAAAATGATCTTGATTATAAAAATATAAATTCAAAAATTAAAACTTTGTTGAGAAATACTAGAGATAAAATAAAGTTAAATGGATCTATTGTTAACGAAATTACTACAAGAGGGGACTTTATTAAAAAAATTAGAGATACCTTGAAGACAAATCAAAATATTAAATATCGATTAGAGGTGGTATCTTTGAGAGATAGTAAAACTGCAGATCAAATAATAGTTGATTTGAATATATCTAAATTTTAATTTTTTATGTCTAAATTGATATCTATCGATCCAGGTAAATCTAAAAGCGGATTAGTTTTGGCTGACATAAATAAAAAAAAAATTTGTGAAGCCATTGTTTTAAAAAGTGAATTACTTGAGGATTATGTAAAAAATTTAAATACCGTCGAAGAAATATCAAAAATTATTATTGGTAACGGTACAACAAGTAAAGAGATTAGAAAAAAACTGGATTTTTTTAAAAAAGAAATAATATTTGTTGAAGAAAAAAATACTACTTATAGATCCAAAGCAAGGTATTTTGAACTTTTTCCAATCAGCGGTTTGAAGTTTTTAATTCCCAGGGAGATTTTTATTCTTAATAAAAATCTTGATGCGATATCAGCTTTGATAATTTTAGAAGATTATTACAAAATGAATTTTAAATTGAACCAAACAATTGATCTTAAAACTTGGCTGAAATAGTAAACTTGTATTCATTACCAGCTTCTATCTCATAATCTTTTTTCAATAAAAATCTTAATAAGGCATCCTCAATTAAAGCTCTTCCCAAGGGTGGATTCACTAATAGTAAACCTTTATTAAAAGACCATGTAAAAGTCCATTTAAATTGACTAGCTTCCACAATCCCCTTAATTTGCTTTTTTGAAAAACAATATTCTTTAACACTGACATTTGCAATTGTTTCTGGTTTTGGCGACATTTGTTAACTTTGGTCTTTATTAAAAGAATTTAATTCATTTATTATATGTTCTTCTTTTTTGGTATTTAATTGTTCTAGGGCATCTATTACCCTGTCATACACTTTATCCAAAATCGATTTTTCTTCTAAAGAAATATTGCCTAACACATGCGAAATAGTATTAAAATCCCTCCCCCCTTCATTTGATTTAG
>QCCC01000026.1 GCA_003281415.1 Prochlorococcus sp. AG-347-K15 | reverse complement strand
AAAGAAATTTTTCAACTGCTTCAATTTGGATTAGAGGGGGTAGCGATATGGATATTGTCAATAAAAGAGGAATAAATAAGATTCTTAGTTCATTACTCATCAGGGGGTGTGAAGGCTTTAATAATTTCAATCTTTCAGAATATATTGAATCTTATGGAGCAGAACTAAATCAGGAAGTTTTTGAAGATGGTATTTCCATAAGCATTAAATCCCTAAATGAACATTTCAGCAAATTACTTCCTTTATTGGATTTAATTATCAATAAGCCAATCTTATCGAAGATTGAATTTCACAAAGTGAAAAAATCCTCTATGGATTTGATTAAAAAAGATAAAGAGAATCCATTTAATATTTGTTTTGAAAAATGGAGAAAAATTGTTTATTCAAACCATCCTTATGCTTTTAATACTATAGGCAATGAAAGAGATGTCTCAAATATTACCTATAAAGATGTTTTAAATGAGTTTGAAAAGTTTAAAAAAAGAGAAAAGTACATGATTTCAAACAATTTGGGAATAAATGGAGAAAATTTAGAAATACTTAATCAAAAAATTATAAATGAGAAATCTAACCCTCCGAATTATGAGTTAGATCCGAATTGCAGATTTGCTTGCGTTAATAATGATTCAAATCAGACAATTATGATAATAGGCAACCAAACTTGTTCTGGTCGGAGTAATGAATACTTGCAATTTAAGTTATTAGAGTCATATTTATCTTTTGGTATGACTGGAGCTTTATTTAAACTTTTTAGGGAAAAAAATGGCATTACTTACGACCTGGGGGTTTACTACCCTCTTAGGAATGAGAAGACCCCATTTTTAGTTTACTTATCAGTGTCCAATAAAAATGCCCTTTTTGCATTTGAACTTTTATCATCCTTATGGAAAAATTTACTTCTAAAGCCAATTATTAACGCTGAAATATTTTTAGCTAAAGAGAAATTAAAAGGTTCTTTTCTTTTAAGTAATCAATCATTAGATGAAATTTTGCAGCGAAAGATACAATTAATTAGCTTTGGTATAAAACCTATTTCAGAAAATAATTTAACTTTAGAAATAGATGAAATATCTTCATTAGATATTTTTAAATTGACTAATAAATATTTACCGAAACCTTTTTTGAGCATTTCTGGGAATAAAAAAATTTGTTCCGAAATAAGTGTTATGTGGAAAAATAACTTCTAAATTATATTTTCCAATTATATTTTTTCAATTTTATCTACATCAATTAAAAAAGAGCCTCTTCTAAACTTTACTTCAACAGTACCAGGGGATTTTATTGATATTACTTCACCAACTTCATCAATTGCCACTAAATCAGGTGGGCGGAGCATTGGCATATTATCTGATGTCTTTAAATAGGAAACTGGCATAATCAACTTTACTTTATCTTTAATATCAAATTTCATTAATAAACCAAATACTTTCAACTGTAATATAAGCATAAAGTTATGGAAAACATCAACGAAATGTACTGATTCAGTCTAGAATCCATAAAACAAACTTTAAATAAATTAATGAATCAAAAATTTAAAACATTAATTTTGTGGGCTTTACCTATAATTTTAGTAATTTTACTTTCCTACCAATTTTTATCCAATAGTAATGTTGATTCGCTTAAATCTAATGGGACAACAATTGCTCCAAGAAATTCTGCAGTAGCAAGAGTTAGTTATGGAAGATTCTTAGACTACATCAACTCAGGAAGAGTTACTTCAGTCGACATTTTTGAAGGAGGTAGAAATGCAGTTATTGAGACAATAGATTCAGATTTAGATAATAAAGTCCAAAGATTGAGAGTTGATCTTCCTGGCTTGACGCCTGAACTTATAAATAAATTAAAAAATGAGGGAATTAGTTTTGATGTACATCCTGTTAAAACAACTCCTCCTGCTCTAGGAATTTTGGGTAATTTATTATTTCCAGCTATCCTAATCGGAGGTTTAATTTTATTAGCAAGAAGATCAAATGGGATGCCAGGAGGACCTGGTCAAGCAATGCAATTTGGAAAAACAAAAGCAAGATTTGCAATGGAAGCCGAAACAGGTGTAGTTTTTGATGATGTAGCGGGTGTTAATGAAGCCAAACAAGATTTACAAGAGGTCGTTACTTTTCTGAAGAAACCAGAAAAATTCACTTCAGTTGGTGCAAGAATTCCAAAGGGTGTTTTATTGGTAGGCCCTCCAGGTACTGGTAAAACCCTTCTAGCAAAAGCAATTGCAGGAGAAGCAGGTGTACCATTCTTTTCATTATCAGGTTCAGAATTCGTTGAAATGTTTGTAGGTGTTGGGGCAAGTAGAGTAAGAGATCTTTTCAAAAGAGCCAAAGAAAATAGTCCTTGTTTAATTTTTATTGATGAAATTGATGCTGTTGGAAGACAAAGAGGTGCTGGAATTGGTGGAGGCAATGATGAAAGGGAACAAACTCTCAACCAATTACTTACTGAAATGGATGGATTCGAAGGGAATAGCGGCATCATAATAATTGCCGCCACCAACAGACCTGATGTTTTAGATTCTGCTCTAATGAGACCAGGCAGATTCGACAGACAGGTAACTGTAGACGCTCCAGACATCAAAGGCAGATTATCAATACTTGAAGTTCATGCAAGAAATAAAAAACTTCAAGAGGATTTAACACTTGAAAGCATCGCTAGAAGAACTCCAGGCTTTACGGGAGCAGATTTGGCAAATTTACTAAATGAGGCTGCTATATTAACTGCGAGGAGAAGAAAAGAATCTATTAGTATTTCAGAAATAGACGACTCTGTGGACAGGATTGTTGCAGGTATGGAAGGTTCTCCCTTAACAGATGGAAGAAGCAAAAGATTAATTGCTTACCATGAAGTGGGTCATGCACTTATTGGTTCACTTGTAAAAGCTCATGATCCAGTTCAAAAAGTAACCGTCATTCCAAGGGGTCAAGCCAAAGGATTAACATGGTTCACTCCAGATGATGAACAAACCTTAGTTAGCAGAGCTCAACTAAAAGCCAGAATAATGGGAGCATTAGGAGGAAGAGCCGCAGAGGATGTTGTTTTTGGTAGAGGTGAAATTACAACAGGAGCAGGTGGTGATTTCCAACAAGTTGCTTCTATGGCACGACAAATGGTAACTAGATTCGGCATGAGTAATCTAGGTCCGATAGCTTTAGAAGGTGGGAATCAAGAAGTTTTTGTCGGTAGAGATTTGATGACAAGAAGTGAAGTTTCTGATTCAATCTCTAAACAAATTGATGAAAGTGTAAGAGTAATGGTGAAGGAATGTTATAAAGAAACCTACTCTATAGTCAGCAAAAACAGAGAAGCTATGGATAAGATAGTTGACCTATTAATAGAAAAAGAAACATTAGATGGAGAAGAGTTTGTGAATATCCTTTCCAAATTTACTTCAATTCCTGAGAAAGAAAGAACACCACAATTATTAAATTAAACTTTAATAGGTTTCTTATCTAATACTAGATCGATCAATCCATACTCAACGGCCTCTTTTGGAGACATATAAAAATCTCTATCAGTATCTTCTTTAATAGTTTCATAATCTTTACCAGTTCTTTCTGATAATTCAGTATTGAGTCTTTCTTTTAAATATAGGATTTCATCTGCTTGAATTCTAATGTCACTAGCTTGACCTCTAGCACCTCCAAGTGGTTGATGAATCATTATCCTTGAATGTCTAAGACTGCTTCTTTTACCTTTAGTACCTGCCGCCAACAAAAATGCCCCCATACTAGCTGCCAAACCCACACAAACTGTATGAATATCAGGCTTAACATGTTGCATTGTATCAAAGATTCCTAAACCATCATAGACAGAACCGCCTGGTGAATTTATGTACATATAGATATCTTTCTCAGGGTCTTCTGCTTCAAGGAATAATAATTGAGCAACAATTCTATTAGCAGTTTCACTTGTAACTTGTTCTCCCAAAAATATTATTCTCTCTCTCAATAGTCTCGAATAAATATCAAAGACTCTTTCACTGCCACCAGATTCTTCTAGAACTAAAGGGATCATAATAATATTTATTTGTTTATTAGATACTAACGATATTGAGTCAACATACGCTAACCTTATTAAGGTTTACATATAAAAAATTGAAAGAAAAATTGACTGTTTCAGATAGCAAAAAGTTATTTCATGAGCAATTCCCCTACGTTATTCCAGGTTTATATAAAAGAATAATTGACGAAATGCTTGTCGAACTAAATCTTTTAAATCACCAAAATGAATTTATGCAAGATCATCTCTTTTGCGTTGGTCTAACTGAAACATTCAAAGAATTTATGAAAGGATACAAACCTGAAAAACATTTAGATCTTCTTTTTGAATCTTTATGCAGCTCTACAAATTTTTCAGCTCAGGAAATTAAAGAAATCTCTCAAAAGTTTCAAAAGGAATTTAAGGATAAATCATCTAAAGATATTTTGAAATTATTAATAGAAAATACCAATTCCGAACCTTATCCTTCAAGAATACTAAACCTAGGTATTTATATAATTATCTCAAGCTCACAAGATCTCGAGGGGGTTAATGAGTTAGAAAAAAATAAGATTATTTCTGATATTTTTGAGAAATTAAACTTATCTATTAATAAAGCAGAAAAAGATATTGGAATTTACAAAAGCAGCCTATCAAAAATGGAACAAGCCAAAGAATTAATTGAAGAACTAAAAATAAAGGATAAAAATAAAAATCAGAAATAATATTTATTTTTCTAATCTTTTTTTATCTTTCCAAGAGACATAGGAAATGTAAATTACAGCGAATGTTATAAATATAAGTAAAACTAATGAAGTAACAATAAGCAAATTACTTAAAAATACATCATAAGTTAAAAAAGAAATCATATGTCAATAGAGCCGTCGCCGTTTCTACCCCAAACAACCATTGCAATTGAAAAGGTAAAAATTGCGGCTAATGCAGCCCAACCTATCTGAAAAATCATTTGATATGAATTACTTTTATCAATATAACAGAAGTTCAAAATATTTTTCAATTATTAGGCTTAAACTTAATTTCTCAGAATTACTATTTTACAAATAGAATAAAATAAAATGAAAAGAATTGGGAAGATTAGTTTTAAATCATAGTTCAAATATAGAGGGTCTAATTCCAATACTTCAAAAATTGGCCCTTAACATAAATATTAAGACAGTAACTCCCGCCGCAATATCTAGAGTAAGAGGAAGATCTTCTAAATTGATAATTAGATTGTCAGTTAAAACTATAAACGGATATAAAGCAATCGCAAGAAAGGGTAAAACAGCCCAAGAAGTTTTTATTTCAACAGACTTAAATAAAGATGATTTAAAACAGATTATAGATATTTATAATAATAGATAGTTTAATAAAAAAAAGAATTAAAATTACCTAATAAGTAAACTAATGAAATTAGCCTTAAATATATTTTTATTTTTATTTGCTTTGTTAACATTTGGTAAAAATTCATTCTCACTTACTGATTACAAAATAAAAATAATTTGTAAAAAGGAAAAAAAAGAAACAATATGTATAAAAAATTTGTTAGAGAAAAGATCCTATCTTCAGAAAGGCAAGAAAATTGAAATACCAGTTTTACCCTATAAAGGTAATTAGAATTTAAATTTCAAATTCTGATTCAAAAAGATTAAAAGCATTTATATAATTTGTAATAAGTTTTTCTGATTCATCATTAAATCCTTTTTGTTCATAATCCTCTTTTAATTGATCATATAAGTGCACAACCCCATTGAAAGCGCTCATGTATTCTTTTTGTATATCTTCATCGTCGATATCATATATTTTGGCCAAAACCAATTCTACATTTTTTTTTGATGAATATATTTTTCTCTCGAAATCTTTATTTAATTTCCTTCTTTTTTTTGGCATTTATAAATTCTTTTTAAATACAAATTAACAATACTCAAATTCATAGATAAATTAAATTAAAACTTATAAAATAAAAATATAGTTTCCAAATCAAAATAAAACCTCTATATTCCAAATAAATTAATTGATGGTATGAATAAAAAAGAAACGAATAATTCAAAAAAGACTATTATCCAAAATTATGAATCTAATAAAATGAATACTTCCGAAAAGTTTAAAAACAAGAAACAAAAAGATCTTCCATGGTGGGTAGAGTTATTATTTGTACAAATAGGATTGCCAGATAAATTTCTAATAAAAATATTAAGAACCAAAAAGAAAGCTAATGAACTAATTAAAAATGAAAAAAAGTCATTTTTTACATTTTTGTTTGTATTTATAACATTGGCATATTTTTATCCAGTTATTAAACAAGCTAGTAATAAATTAGATTGTGGAATTATTGCAAAAAATTATATTATTAAAAATAAAAATATAACAGGAATTAATAACAAAGAATTAAAAATGTTATCTACCAATTTTTGCAATGGAGGTGAAGAAATCTACGAAATTGAAAATTTTAAAAATTAAATTTTAAATTATTTTGTATTAATAAACCCACAATTCTATAATTTAAATTATAGATTTCATTTTTAATACTATGACTGATATAAGGCAAAAGAAGGAAAATGTAAAATTACACTTAAAAGATTTAAGGCAAAACTTAAAGAAAATGCATTTAGATGTCACAGAAGAATTAATATTGCCTCAGCCAGATGATGTAAAAAAATTGATGAATCAAATGGATCAACTATTAAAATTAATAGAATCAAAATAAACTAAACTTTAAATAACTTGAAATTACAAAAAAATAAAAAAATGAAAAGAATAAAACAATTTTCACAAATACTTTTAATTGCAATTTTCTTAAGTTCCTGTAAGACATCAATCAACAAGGAATATCCCATAATTAATTCAGAAGAAAATATTAATGAGAATAAGAATTCAAAAAAGAAAACAATGGAAATAAAGTTCTCTTGTGGAGATGATGGGATTTCAGAATACTTAGATGATGGATGGATTATCTTAAAAGAAGATTCTCAAGAAAAAATTTGCACTTGGAAATCTGTTCCTGCCACAAAAGAATGTGATATGGAAAAAGATAAAGGTTGTAAGATTACCCAACCAGATAAAATAGGTAAAGAGAAAATTTATTTATTAGAAAAATAACATATGTTATGACTTCAAAATCAGAATATTTAGTTGAATTAATTTTTAAGAAATTAAAAAACTATAAATCCAAAGAAATCTTTTTAGAAAAAGAAAGTTTGAAGAAATTTATTTCATCACTTTTTAAATAATAATAAATTCAAAGGGAAATAATTTTCAAACTGATATAATTGAATGATGATGTTTATATATTCATGTATGATTTTTCTTCTTTAACTGTTATTCTTATAATTACTTTTCTATTAAGCATTTATTTTTTATTTAAGGTCACTTCGAATACAAAGAATTAAAAATATCCCTGCTTTATTATTTAGATAATTGGATCTTCTCTAATTAGTAAAACGGTATGCTTGTTTAGACCATCACTAAGCCATTCCCTATATTCGTCTAAGACGCACTTTTTATCGGAATTATCTAGTGTTTTAATTCTTCTCTTAGCATTTTCTAGTGCTACATTAATACAAAATTCATAACCTTTTTGATTTTCTTGCATTAGTTTTTTTATTAAATTAAGAAAAAATAACTACCTATGCTGTATTAGGAATAACAATAATAAGTTTTTTTGGATAAGAGTATCAAGCAATACGGAACATTTTTTTATATATTTGAGATAATAAATTTTTTTAATATACTATGTCATACGAAGCAGGCAGTAAAGAATGTAGACATTTGATAGAAGCTAAGGAAAGTCTTATTTCAGCAATGGATGCTTTGAGCAATATAAATTCAACAGATCTTATACAAATCCAAATTAAAGAAATTTACAATAAATTAGAGCAAATGCATGATAATCGAAAAAAAATAGAATCAGCCACTAATTTTTTATAATTGATTCAATTTAATTAAAAATTTCCAAATTGATTTTTTATCTTCTTTATTTTTTTATCAGATACTAAATCAAGTAAAGCATGAAGTTGTGCATGTACCTCCTTTGCTTCATTTGGATCTGGTAATAAATCATCTTTTATGAGCATTTGATGCATTTCCCTAAGGTCTAACCTTATATATCTAAGGTGAGAACTTACTTCTTCCCTCTTAGTTGCACTCATATCTGCTTTTTATTAAATTCATTATACAATATTGTGTTTTTATGATTCATAAACAAATTTGAATCAAAAAAAATTTTTTAATTTTAAAATTACATAAAAACTTTTCAAAGTTGCAATGTAGTAATATATCTCTCATGAAAAAGAAAAAATCTAAAAAAATTCAACCTAAGTTAAATAAAAACAATCAAGAATTAGGTCAAACAAAAAGTTCTGCAAAATTAGTACTTTTTGTATTTGGAATAGGTCCAATAATAGGGATTACAATATTTTTATACAGTAAGGGATTTTTTAATTCCCCCAATATGTAACTCTTAAGTATTGATGATTATGAAATTATTATTAAAATTTTTTTAATGAAAATATCCTGAATTCAGCCATTTTTCTTGCATTTTCTGGATTAGAAACATAAAAAGGATGATCACATAAAAGTTCAAGAACTTTATCAATCTTTAACCGCAAATCCTCACAATCAATATTTGCCCATTCCTCGTCAAATGACATCGCAAAGCTGTCAGCATTATCATAAACTTTATCTTTCATAAAATTCAGAATTTAAATTAAATAGTTTTTAGTTTGAACCATCTTTAAAAAATAATTAAAGGAAGCTTATTAAAAGTACTTGAATTAATAATTAATTAATAAATTACTTTGAGGGTTCCCTAAAATTGTATTTTTTCTAAATGTCTAATCTTACACCTAAATTACTAAAAATCATAGTCAGTAGGATTTGACAGAAGTGTTACGATATTGACATATAGTTATATTTATGGAAAATAAAGTAAAAAGAATAGGATATCTTCCAAGAAAAAGAGTCCTTGAGATTATAGACGAAATATCCAAAAGCGAATCAATAAGTAGATCTAAAGTTGTTGGAATATTAGTTGAGGAAGCATTAGGTGCTAGAGGCATTGCAAATTTTGGATATAGCAATATTGTTAACTCAAATTCATACAAATCAGATAATTTCAAAAAAATCCAAAATGAGAATATGAATTTAGGAGATGGAGAAGATGAATTTGTTGATGATAGTGGTTACACGATTTCTTCTAACAAAACACTCGATCGCTCAATATCTTCTGAAGATATCGAATTGGCAAATAAAATTAATATACTCAAAGAATCTGGATTAATATAACCACTATAAAAATTTATTTTATTTTTTAATGCACAACATAGAATCATTGTTTATTCTTAGTCAAGAATAATATTCTTTTTAAAATTCAAATATTCAATCCTTACTTAGGATAATTCTGTAATTAAAACATGAAAGATATTAAATGTCCCTCATGCGGCAAAACATTCCGAATTGACCCCAGTAGCTTGGAAGAAATCCTTCATCAAATAAAAGATGAAGAATTTAATAAACAAATAAAAGAAAGACTTTTATTGGCTGAAGAAGATAAT
>QCCC01000025.1 GCA_003281415.1 Prochlorococcus sp. AG-347-K15 | reverse complement strand
GGCCCCTTACTATCAATAAAACCGCCGTAAATGGGAGTTAAATGTAAATTGTCTCGAATTAGTTGATGTGTTTTTGCAGTTGTCCTTGTGATATGACAACTGACTTGGGGCATATTATTTTTGATATCTGGGTCAAACGAAAAATATTTATCAGCTGCAGTACTAGGTTGAATATCTAATTCATCAAAAATGATACTTTTTTTGTCAACTCTTGCTGGAGTTCCTGTTTTTAAACGTTCTGTTTTGATACCAATTTCGTGTAAGTTTTGAGTGAGACCTTGTGCTGCTTGTTCGCCCGATCTACCTGCTGACATCGATTTATTCCCTATCCATATTTTGCCTTCTAAAAAAGTACCAGCAGTGATGATAACTGATTTCGCTGAATAGTAACTACCAAAGAATGTTTTTACACCCTTTATTCTTTTTTTTACGATTTTTTTTGATTTCAATCCAATTTGTTCAGTTTTTGCAATATCCAGTTCAGTAATCATTGCCTCTTTCAAAGATAAATTATCTGTATTTTGTAGTATTTCTATCATTCTTTTTGAGTATTCTCTTTTATCTGTTTGAGCTCTTAACGCCCATACAGCTGGTCCTCTACTTGCATTTAATATTCTTTTTTGTATAGCTGTCTCATCAGCTAATTTACCAATAATTCCACCTAATGCATCCACTTCATGAACCAACTGACTTTTTGCTGGTCCGCCAACTGCAGGATTACAAGGTTGCCAGGCAATCCTATCTAAATTGATTGTGAATAAGGCAGTAGAAAACCCTAATTTTGCTGTTGTTAAAGCTGCTTCGCATCCTGCATGTCCTCCTCCAATAACGATGACGTCAAAAGATTCATTTGTTGCTTGATGATCTTGCATTTTAGGATAGATTTAATTAGCTAAATTCCTAAATCTCGTAAATTGAGGTTCAAATAATAATTTTACAGTTCCTACGGGTCCATTTCTATGTTTAGTGACAATGATCTCTGTAATTCCTCTATCTTCAGTCTCTGGATTATAGTATTCATCTCTATAAATCATTAATACTAAATCTGCGTCTTGTTCAATAGATCCTGATTCTCTTAGATCGCTTAACATTGGTCTTTTATTTGTTCTGGACTCTACTCCTCTACTAAGCTGAGATAAAGCTACTACTGGTACTTTTAATTCTCTAGCCATGCTTTTAAGCCCTCTCGTTATTCGTGAAAGTTCTTGGACCCTATTATCAGGGGTTGATCCTTCCATTAACTGGAGGTAATCAATCACAATTAAACCTAATTCTTTTTTTTGTTCAGCTATTAATCTTCGGCACAGAGATCTCATCTCTAAAACACTTAAGTTAGGTTTGTCATCTATAAAAATTGGTAATTGACCTAATGAATTGATACCTTCTCCAAGTAAAGGCCATTCATCTTGCTGTAATCTTCCTGTTCTTAGCCTGCCACTCTCGATTCCAACTTCCATAGAGAGTAATCTATATGTCAACTGTTCTTTACTCATTTCAAGGCTAAATACGCATACAGGTAAATCTTGAGATTGTGCAACATTTTTAGCTAGATTAAGAACTATTGATGTTTTCCCCATTGAAGGTCTTCCAGCAACAATTATTAAATCACTTCTTTGAAAACCTTGAGTCATCGCATCAAGGTCGTAGAAATTTACAGGAATTCCAGCTACTGAAGTACCTAGTGATCGCGACTCTATTTCATTAAAAGTACTAGTAAGGATTTCAGCTGCTTGAGTTAGACCTTTTGAAGGTTTTTCTTGACTGATTTCAAATATTTTTTGCTCCGCTTTATCTAGAACTTCATTAGTATCTTGAGTCTGGTCAAAACCTAGTTGAACCACCTCATTTCCAGATCTGATAAGCTGCCTTCTCATGAATTTGTCGTTAATTAAATTAGCAACTTGTTCTATGGAAGCTGTAGAGGAAACATTTTCAACTAGTTCTACTAGTTTGCTGTTCCCTCCAATTTTTTCTAGTGATCCATTATCTGCTAACCAAGCACTCATTGATGTTAAATCAGTTGGTTTACCCTGGGTATGCAACATTAATGCTGTTCTATAAATCTCTTGATGGGCATTTATATAAAAGGCTTCAGGTTTAATTAAGTCTGCAATTCTGCCAATCGCATCTGGATCAAGAAGTATGCCACCAAGAACTGCTTCCTCTGCTTGAACGTTTTGAGGAGGAACTAATCCAGCATTTTCACTATTAAAATCTTTTTTAAAATTTTTATTTTGGCCATTATTTGGAAAAGGTACGGAAACCATATCTTTAATTGCTTAGATATATACTCTGGCTGTTTTTCAAAATAATGCAACAAATTGATTAACTTGTTACTTCTATATTTACTTCTGCATTTACTTCAGGATGTAATTTTATTTTTGCAGTAAAGGAACCTAAATTATGAATGTCAGGAACTATGATGCTTCTTCTATCAATTTCTTTTTTGGTTGCTGCTTCTATTGCTTCAGCCACATCCCCATTGGTAACCGTTCCAAAAAGTACTCCATCTTCTCCAACCTGTTTTTTTATAGTGAACCTACCTATTGTAGATAATGCAGTTTGGAAATCTAAAGCTTCTTGCTTTAATTTATCAGCAGCAATTTTTTCTTTTTCTTTTTTCCTTTCAATTTGTTTAAGGACTGCTGGTGTTACATTCATTGCCTTGCCATAAGGTAATAAAAAATTTCTTGCATATCCAGGTGCTACTTCAACTAAATCGCCTTCTTTTCCTAGTGATGCGATTGATTCAGTTAATGCGACTTGTACTCTTTTAGCCATGAAAATATTGAACAATATAGTTAATAATAAGACCTAGAGGGTAACTTTACTTTTTTTGCAAGACCAAATTTCGCAAGAATCTTAATATGTTCCCAAGTTATATCGATTTGACCTCTAAATAATCCTTGTTTTGCTGAATTGGGAAATGCATGATGATTGTTATGCCAACCTTCCCCAAAAGTTAATGCAGCAACCCACGCATTGTTTTTGGATGAATCCCCACTTTCAAATGGCGCTTTACCCCAACAATGAGTAGCTGAATTTACTAGCCAGGTTACATGATAAACCACCACAAGTCTCAATGGAATTCCCCATAGCACCAAAGCCCAACCGCCAACTCCTATTTTTTGTCCTATTGCGTATAAAGAAAGCCCAATAGGAATTTGTAAAAATAAAAAATATTTATTCAGGAATCTATAGTATGGATCTTTAATTAAATCTGCACTTAGTTTTGGAACAGCTTTTAGTGCTTCAACGTCTTTGAACATCCAACCCATATGACTCCACCAAAACCCTTTTTTACTGTTGTGATGATCAACTTCTGTATCTGAAAAGGAGTGATGATGCCTATGTAAACCTACCCAATCTATTGGTCCATGCTGGCAACTTATGGCTCCGCAGGTAGCAAAAAATCTTTCTAGCCATCTTGGTACCATAAAAGATCTGTGCGATAATAACCTGTGATATCCAAGAGTGACGCCCAGACAAGCAGTAACCCAGTAAAAAAATAATAATGATATGACTGCAGGAAGACTCCAAAATTTTGGTTGTATGGCTATCAGAGAAAGAATATGAATTGCTACCATGAAAACGATTGTTCCCCAAGTTTTATGCAATCTTGGAGGATATTTTTTTGATTGACTGGAAGGTTCCAGTAATTTTTCTGAGAGCTCTATAACTTTTTCAGCTGGAACAGGTTTTTTTAATTTTGCTGTTTCTTGGAAAATTACTGAATTCATGATATTGAAATACTATTTTCAAAATTACCGATATGTAATATTATCATACTATACTATTGATAAGTTTAATTATCTGTGAGTCTCGGATATCGCGATAAATTATCCAGAGGTCGAAGAGCTATGGCTCATTTGATACACCTCTGGCATGAAAGGAATGGCTGGTCACATAGGGTTTTGCCATTACTTTCTGAAATTCTTGATTTGGGTAAAGTTCATAATTCGCAAATTTCTAATCTTAGGAATGGAAAGTTATCTTCGCCAGGTCCTGAAGTTTTTCTTGCTTTAGCTCAAGTTAATACGATTCTTGATCAAGGTATTGAAAAAATCAGGGATCGTTTAGAAAGTGATTACCCAGAGTTATGGAAATCTTTGCAAGAGTCTGCATTACCTTTAAAAAATGATTTTGGTAATCCATTGTCGGCTGGGGAGTTATTTGAGATATTTTCAGGATTAAAATCTCTCCCTTCATCTTTTGATTGGTATATAGAAGATGAAGAAGCTTCTGCTATAAGTGATGCCCTTTCAGTGCATTTTTGTCAGAATAAAGCTTGGAGATCATGTAAAATTCAGGTAATGGAAGCTTATGCTGTCAATAAATCTACTCGCAGAGAACGTTTTGCTGAGGTAATAGCAGGAATTAGAGACTATACGGCAGAAGAGTTAGATGGAGAACTGCTTGATTTATATGAGGCTTCAAAAAAACTCTCTTATTTTCAGGGTAGGGGACCAAATGCTTTCCTCGCAGAATTAAGAAATTTAGCTTCTGAAAAATAATATGAGTTTTAATGATAAATGATAATTAATAATAGATAAATGATAATTAATAATAATTTAAAACTGGCTGAAAACGCTGTTCTTTCTATAGAAGAGAATTTAAGTAAAGTTTTCCAAGAAAGATCCAATCAGGTTTTCCAGAAATTAGAAAATATTTTGACAATTTTTAAGGAAGAAAAAGTTTCTACTAGTCATTTCAATCAATCCTCTGGTAGTGGACATGATGATATATCTAGAGAAAAAATTGATGCGGTTTTTGCAAGATTGTTTCTTGCTGAAAAGGCAGCTGTGAGGATGCAATTTGTAAGTGGAACGCATGCAATAAGTTCTGTCTTATTTGGAATTCTTAGGCCTGGAGATGTGATGTTATCTCTTACAGGAAATCCATATGACACTTTAGAAGAAGTGATAGGAATAAGGGACGGTGGTAATGGCTCACTTAAAGATTTTGAGATTGAATATAAGCAAATAAATATCTGCGAGAATTTTGATTCTTTTGAAGAAAAGATTGTTCATTCTTTTAAAGAAAGTTCATGCAAATTAGTATTTATACAAAAAAGTTGTGGATATAGTTGGAGAAAATCTCTTACGAATCATCAGATAGAGAAAATTTGTAGTCTGATTCATTATCTTGATCCTAACTGTATATGTTTTGTTGATAACTGTTATGGGGAGCTTGTTGAAGATAGTGAACCAATTTCTAAAGGGGCAAATATAATTGCTGGATCATTGATTAAAAATTTGGGAGGAACAATCGTTCCTACAGGTGGGTATGTTGCAGGAGATGCGGAATTAGTTGAAATGGCATGTTCTAGATTAACCTCACCAGGTATTGGTTCATCTGCAGGAATAAATTTTGGACTAGGAAGATTAATTTTGCAGGGTTTGTTTTTAGCACCACAAATTGTACACGAATCACTAAAAGGTGCTGATATGGTTGCTGCAGTTTTTAAAAATTTGGGATTTAAGGTTTTACCAGAGCCAGCAACTTATAGATCTGATCTTATTCAGGCCGTAAGATTGAATAATCCTGATTTGGTACAAAAAGTTTGTCAATCTTTTCAGAATTCTTCGCCTGTAGATTCTTTTCTTAATGTTGTTCCATCATCAATGGATGGATATGATTCAAAATTATTAATGGCAGGAGGTACCTTTATTGAAGGTAGTACAAGTGAGTTTTCCGCTGATGCTCCTCTAAGAGATCCTTACAATATTTTTGTTCAAGGTGGTTCCCACATAGCTCACATCAAAATTGCATTAATTCAATTATTATCAGAACTATTAGAGGAAAAATTAATTTCAAGGGATTCTCTACTTTCTTTATCAACTTAATCATGTCTTACCAGTTTCCAGACAACCTTAATTATGCTGATACCCATGAGTATGTTTTTGAAGAAGATGGTTTGTTAAAAATTGGAGTTAGTGAATTTGCTATAGATCAATTAGGAGATATTGTTTTTGTTGAATTAGCTGACAAAGGCACGACTTTAGAGAAAGGTGAGACTTTTGGGACAATAGAATCTGTTAAGGCCGTTGAGGAAGTCTACTTGCCTTTTTCAGGGAAAATAGTATCTGTAAATGAGAGTGTTATTGATAATCCTGAGATTTTACAGAATGATCCGATTGGAGAAGGTTGGTTAGTCATTTTGAAACCAGAATCAAAAGTATCAATTGCTGATTTGATGACTTCAGAAGAATATCAATCAAAGGTTGTACCAAAATAAGACAAACTTTTTAAAAAGAGCTATTTTAAAGAAAAATATTTTAATATGACATCCAAATTTGGGTCTGATTTATTTATAAATAGGCATCTGGGGTTGGGAGATAATGATGAGAGAATTATGCTAAACAAGCTTGGTTTTAATAATATTGATCAATTTATAAATCAAGTTATTCCTGAAGATATTCAGCTTAAAGATAAATCTTCAGAAATATTGCCCCAAGGTTGTTCAGAAATTGAGGCTTTAGATGAATTAGAAGAGATTGCGAAGAAAAATACCAAAATGAGGTCATTAATAGGCCTTGGTTATTATGACAATCACATGCCTAAAGTAATCCAAAGACATGTTCTTGAAAATCCTAGGTGGTATACGTCTTATACTCCATATCAAGCAGAGATTGCACAAGGAAGGTTAGAAGCTTTATTTAATTTTCAGACTATTGTTTGTGAATTAACAGGATTCCCTGTCTCTAATGCATCTTTGTTAGATGAGGGTACTGCTGCTGCAGAAGCTATGGCTATGAGTTTTGCCGCAAGAAAAAATAAATCTTCAAAAGTGTACTTAGTGGAATCAAATGTTTTTGATCATACTTTTAATGTTTTACAAACCAGAGCAAAACCTTTGGGAATATCCTTAAAACGCTTTACTCAAAGAAACCTTCCTAATCATGATGATGTTTTTGGAATTTTGTTGCAATTACCAGGTAAAAATGGGGAATTATTTGATCCTACATTCTTAATATCCCAAGCACATAGATCAGAAATTATTGTAACCGCATGTATTGATCCACTGGCACAAGTTTTAATTAAACCAATCTCTGAATTTGGTGTTGATGTAGCAGTGGGCAGTATGCAAAGATTTGGTGTACCAATGGGTTTTGGTGGCCCCCATGCAGCATATTTTGCATGTAAAGAAAAATATAAAAGGCTTATACCTGGAAGAATTGTTGGGCAAACTCTCTCTAAAAATGGAGAAAAGTCTTTGAGACTAGCATTACAAACAAGAGAGCAACATATTAGAAGGGAAAAGGCTACTAGTAATATTTGTACTGCTCAATCTTTGTTAGCCATAATTTCTTCTTTTTATGCAATCTATCATGGACCCTCTGGATTAACGCAAATTGCTAAAAGATTAGTTGAGTTGAGAATAAATTTAGAATCATGTTTGGTTGATTTAGGCTTTGATATTCCTGATGGGACTAGATTTGATAGTGTTGACGTTTATTCTGAGCACTCCCCAAAGATTCATAATGAAGCTTTAAAAAATGGGTATAACTTAAGAATTTTGCCATTGGGATCAACTATTGAAGATTCAACTGGCTTTGGAATCTCTTTAGATGAGCTTAGTAATGAAAAAGAAATTAAAGATATTGTGACTTTCATAGCAAACATTATGGAAAAAAAAGAAGATTTAGAGCATATAAATTTTGATAAAAGATTTCATTTTGAATGTTTAGCTTTGAGATCCAGTGAATGGATGAAACAAGATATATTTACAAATTACCAAAGTGAAACTGAATTAATGAGATATATATTTCGACTTTCTGAAAAAGATTTCTCCTTAGTAGATGGAATGATGCCATTAGGAAGCTGTACCATGAAGTTAAATTCTGCAGCAGAATTAAATCCAGTCTCTTGGGCTAATTTATCTTCCATTCATCCTTTTTCTCCACCAGATCAAACTAAGGGCTATGCAAAAATAATATCTGACCTAGAAAAATGGATAAGTGATATTGTTGGTTTAAAATCAGTTTCTTTTCAACCAAATGCAGGTTCTCAAGGAGAGTTTGCAGGTTTATTAGCAATAAATTCTTATTTTGAATCAAAAGGTGATTTTTTAAGAAAAAAATGTTTAATTCCTAAAAGTGCTCATGGAACAAATCCTGCTAGTGCGGTTATGGCAGGTTTTGAAGTTTTAACTGTTGACTGTGATGACCAAGGAAATATTGATTTTCAAGATTTGTTGATCAAGGTCAAGAAATTTGATAACCAAATAGGAGCCCTTATGTTGACTTACCCCTCTACGCATGGAGTTTTTGAATTACAAATCAGAAGTATATGTGACTTAATTCACTCTGTTGGGGGATTTGTTTATTTAGATGGAGCAAATATGAATGCTCAGGTTGGATTATGCAAACCCGGGAACTATGGTGTTGATGTTTGTCATTTGAATTTACATAAAACATTCTGCATTCCACATGGAGGGGGTGGTCCAGGAGTAGGTCCTGTTGCTGCATCAGAAACTTTAAGCTCATTTCTTCCTACTCATTCTTTAATGGATAATAATTTATCTAATAGTGCAAATTACGTATCTTCTGCCAAGCATGGGAGTGCAAGTATTCTTCCAATAAGCTGGATGTATATAAAAATGTCTGGTCTGAGCGGTTTAAGGAAAGCAACTGCGCATGCAATTTTATCTGCAAATTATATTGCGTATTCTTTAAAACATAAATTCAAGATCCTTTATAAAGGAAAAAATAATTTTGTCGCGCATGAATGTATTTTAGATTTTAGAGATTTAAAATCCAAAACTGGTTTGAGTGTAAATGATTTAGCTAAACGATTAATAGATTATAGTTTTCACGCTCCAACTATAAGTTGGCCTGTTTCAGAGACCATAATGATAGAGCCTACTGAAAGTGAAAGTTTGGCAGAATTAGATAGATTCTGTGAGGCTATGCTATTGATTGGAGAAGAAATCAGTGAAATAGAAAATAATAATGAATTAAATAATAATAATGTGATAAGCAATGCTCCTCATACGCTGAAAGAGTTAATTGCTGATAATTGGAATTATCCTTATTCAAAAGAAAAAGCTGCTTTTCCTTATAAAACCCCAACAACTATTAAGTTTTGGTCTTCAGTTTCTAGGATTAATAATGCATATGGTGATCGTAATTTAATTTGTTCTTGCAATGTAAATGAAGGAGAGAATTTAGAAGAAAAAAAATGTGCTTAAATGACTAGCGCCCTTCTATTTACTGAGTTATTATCAACTTGAAGAAAAATTTAATATTTTCTTATAGAAATTTTTTAAATTTTTTTATTAAAATATTCGAGCATCAAATTTTTTGGGGTATTTGAAGCTATGACCAAAGATTTTAAATCTGGTAATGTTAAGCACCTGCCAGTCACTAATGTAGACTTACCAAATTTTGTTAATAATTTTTCAGGAGATAACTCAAATATTTGCTCCATTGAGGGAACTAATGTTATAAGAGTACCTTTTGGAAAAAAATTCTCAAAGAAAAAAAGGCCTGAAAAGAATCAAAATATTGCGACTCTAATACTTCCCTTAAGTTCGTATAGTAATCCTACGCCTCCACATGTAGCATAATCTAGATCATTTTTAATCTATTTGTTTGAGAGTATCTGAATAATAATTTTGCAGTTGTAAGGTTGCTTGATTCCAATCCCATTTTTCTGCTTCGTTTCGTGCCTCTTGTCTCATAACCTCTCTTTTATCCTCGTTCTCTAGTATTTTTTTTGTCGCTTTAATCAAACTTTGTTCCCCATTATCTTTTTCATCAGGATCATATAAACAACCATTAATACCATCGCTAATTATGTCCGGAATTCCTCCCTTGTTGGCTCCGATCACTGGACATCCTGCCGCCATTGCTTCTAGTAAAACTAAACCAAGTGTTTCTGTACTGGAGGGAAATAAAAATATATCTCCAGAGGCATAGGCGCTTGCAAGTTCATCTCCAGATAAATATCCTATAAAATTAGTCTTGGTATTTTCGAAGATTTTTTCAAGTTGATTTCTATATGGTCCGTCACCTACAAGTGCTAAGCAAGCATTAGGGATACTCTCTAAGACTGGTTTAATTCTTTCAATTTGTTTTTCTGCTGATAATCTTCCTACATAAATCAATAGGTAATGAGCGTCTTGATATTTCCCAAATAATTTTTCTCTCATTTGCTCACTTCTTAAATCTGGCCGGAAACTAGAAGTATCTACTCCTCTTTGCCATAGAGCAGTCCTTTGAATACCTTTATCTTTTAACTCATTTACCATAGCGGTGGAAGTACATAAATTTAACAATGCTTGATTATGAGCTGCTTTAAGTAATTCCCATAAAAGTGGCTCTAGCATACCCATACCGTAATGTTCCAGATATTTTGGAAGATGAGTATGATAACTAGCAATTAAGGGAATATTATTAGTTTTCGCCAACCATATGCCACCCAAACCAAGTACAGCTGGATTAACAACATGTATTAAATCTGGGTTGAATTTTTCTAATTTATCTGAAACTGCAGGACCTGGCAAACCAAGCTTCAACTCTGGGTATAAGGGTAATGGCATTGCAGCAACTCCAACTACAGTTGCTCCCATATATGATTCCGGACACCCTTCTGGGCAAAAGATTATAACTTCATCACCATTTTTTATTAAAAATTCAATTGTTTTAGTCAGTCTTGTGACTATGCCGTCAACTTTAGGTAAAAAAGTTTCAGTAAACAATGCAATTTTCACTTTCTTATGGTAATTTTTTAGAAATTTTAAATAGTCTTTATAGCTTCAGCTTGTTTTTTAGTCCAGGATGAAACACAAGGTATGCGCTTAAGATCACATCTTTTGGAGTATTTTTTAGCAACTTCAACAACTTCTTCTAATAGGCCATTATCAAGAGTTGTTGGGTTTAAACCTAACTCTATAAAGCATTTATTATCAACAATTAGGTCATTTTCAACCGCTTCGTTCCTTGGATTTGGTAAATAATTGATATCAGCTCCCGTTAAAGATGCAACTTTTTTCGCCAATTCTCCAACTTGATGACTTTCAGTCATTTGATTAAAGATTTTAACTCTCTCTCCAGGTTTTGGAGGATTTTCAAGAGCAAGTTGTACACATTTTACAGAGTCTTTTATATGTATAAATGCTCTTGTTTGCCCACCT
>QCCC01000024.1 GCA_003281415.1 Prochlorococcus sp. AG-347-K15 | reverse complement strand
AAGTTTCTAGATTTAGCTTTGCAATTGCTATTTCGGGACTTCTAGAAAAATTTAAAAGGTCCCATTCCACGTTAAAATTTAAACTCGTAGTCAATTTTTTTGTATAAGTGTTGTCTGATAAATCCTGCTCATCTGTACCAGTCTCAAAGCTTGGTAAGTTCGAACTATTTAAAATAAGCTTTGGATACCAAAGTGATAATTTACTTTTATAAAGACTCTCAGATTGCAAAATTTGACTTTCTAAGATTTTTAATTCTTCATTATTCTTTTTAAGAATTTCTTCAATATTGTTTAATTTAATTATATTATTTGTATTATCCTTTTTATTGAATAGATTACTTTTACCTAAAGATTCTGATAATAAAAGATTATTTTTATTATTCGCAAAACATACTTCATTTGATAAAGTCAGAAAAACAATAGATAAATAAAATAATATTCTTAACACTAAAGTTACTTCAATTTTCTAAACTTAGAAATTATATCATTTTTTATATCTAAGGATGTAAAAATTTCTTCATCTTTTGGATTTAAGTTTTGAAGAATATTTTTTTTAACTAAAAAAGATGTAATAAGATGAATGTCTAAAAGAAAATCAAATTTTCTAAAGTTAATTAAAAATTAAAATAACAAAAAAAATAATAAAAAATAAAAAATTTATTTTAATTGATAAATTTTTTTAATTTGATTAGATTTAAAGATATTTTTCTGATCTTCTTAAGGCTTTTACAGCACCTTTATAATCACCTTGATTAAACTTTTCTTCACTTTTTTTATCCAGTAATTTTATTATATTTTTAGTCTTTGTAAGATCTAATTTTGACTTGTGATCTTTTATTAAATCAAATTTAGAAAGATAAATTTTAGATAATTCTTGTTTGAACTTTTCAATTATTTTCCTATCACAAAATTTTGATTTTAAATATGATTTAACTTCCATTTTATCTTCAAAGGCCCCCCTAAAATTTCCTTCTCTATATTTCTTTTCACTAGCTCTAGTAAGTTTTATAATATCCTTTAGAGATAAATTCTCGAAATTCTTCATCTAATAAAGTTTTTAGTTTAATAAATATAATAATATTAAAAAATTTTATCCCAAAATAGTAAATCTTAATAACCAGATAAATTTGTATCAATATCTAAATTTCAACCTATTACAAGCTTTTTTTTAAGCAGCAAATCAAAAACTTCAACACTGTTTGTTTTTCCTAATTTTGGTGGCTTATGTAAATCTAATATTTCAGCAAGACACATAATCCAATAAGTATCTTTTTTTAAATTAAGACCTTCGCAAATATGAGAGGGAGCATATTTAAAACAGCCAAATTCTGTTGATATATTAATATTCATAATTTGAGTTTCAAGTTCTAGACCTAAGAGTTCTATTTCTTGCTCAGAAAGGGATGTCCCAAAACAATATGATTCAATTAAAAGTTGATAATTCATTAAAATTTTGAAGATTTAAAATCTAATTTATCAAGAAATCCAACGTGTTATTTTTGTGCCAGCATAAATATGTCCTGAAGCTTCAACAATAGGTATTGTTTCAGGATTCATAAAAATATCGAATAAAACATTTTCTGGTCCTTGAAAAATTACAGTCGCCCTTTGTGGATCATCCAATGATTTACCAATATAAAATGTTTTAACTCCCATTTCTTTAAACATCGTCTGCTGTTCCTTTGCATTCATATGTGATTCGTATTCTTCGAAGGTATTACTTAGTTGAAAATCTAGAATAGTCGTCTCAATAGTCATAAGAATAATAAAATTTTTTTTAATTCTAAATCTTTCTCAAAAAAATTAATCTAAAAAATTAGTTTTTATTAAGCAAAGTATTAACTATTTTTATTTATGAGTTATAAATCAACTATAAAAAAAGATTTTAATTTTGGACCCAAAAATTTCTCAAAGAGAACAATGGACTAGTAAACTAGGATTCATTCTCGCTGCAGCTGGTAGTGCAGTTGGTTTAGGCAACCTTTGGGGTTTTGCTTATAGAGCATCTCAAGGTGGAGGGGCGGCTTTTGTACTCTTATATATATTGATCGTTTTAATTGTATGTCTTCCAGTATTTGTTGCTGAAATGGCGCTAGGTAGAAACGCAATGGCAAGCACATTACTTGCACCTATTAAGCTGGCTGGGAAGAATTGGTATCCATTAGGAATTCTTTTCTTCATAGCTCCCCTGGGAATAGCATCATATTATTCAGTGATAATGGGCTGGACAGCAGATACCTTGTTCCATTCTTTATTTTTTGGATTACCTAAGAATTTATCTGAAGCAGAAACTTTCTTTGGCTCAATTAGTAGTGGTAGCAGTGTTTTGCTGGGGCACCTATTAAGTCTTGTTCTTACAGCCATAATAGTTTCATCCGGAATAAAAAAAGGAATTGAAAAGGTAACAAGATTCTTTATGCCTATACTTTTTATTATTCTTCTATTTCTAGTAATATGGGCAACTTCTCTCTCAGGCGCATGGGAAGGATATAAAACGTTTTTGTTTAAGTTTGACTTTGATGAATTAAGGAACCCTCAAACAATAAGAAATGCTTTTACACAAGCTTTCTTTTCTTTAAGTTTAGGAATTGGAGTTATGGTGACTTATGCTTCCTATCTAAATAAAAAGAGCAATCTTCCAAAACTAAGTGTTGGAGTCGCATCATTGGATACTTTGGTGGGTCTTATGGCAGGACTTATTACTTTTCCGATTGTTTTAACATTTGGTTTAAGTGATGCTATTTCTGAATCAACCGTTGGTGCATTATTTATATCAATTCCCACAGGATTAGGTTCATATGGAGCGGTTGGAAGAATTGTAGCTGTTGCATTTTTTGCACTAGCTTATATTGCAGCAATAACTTCCTCTGTTTCATTATTGGAAGTTCCAGTTTCCTCTTTAATGGATAAATTTGGCTTTAAAAGAGAAAAATCTGTTTGGTTGATAACTTTATTCCTCTTCATAGCAGGCATTCCTTCTGCATTGAACTTAAACATTCTTGGAACTATTGATTCCATTTTTGGAGGCGTATTACTTATCTTTGGTGGATTCTTAGTTACTTTCTTTATGGGATGGGTAGTCCCTGGAAAGTTTAATGAAGAACTTAATGTTTCTAAAGTTGGAACCAAAACAACACGTTATTTAAAATTCATGACAAGATGGATTGCACCTCCAATTATTGGTTTTGGACTATTTATTAGTGTGTTTGATTTGCTGAAGGGCTGGGTAAGTTAGAAAATTTTTACAAGTAATACTGTGCGGAAATAAGGGGGTGGTATAAGTCGATCAACAAATTAAATCGTAAAACTTTTTGCACATTATTTTAAGAGCAAGCTTTAAAAAAACTTGTCAATATATTAGTATTTGCAGTCGTTCTTGTTTAAAAAGTTGATGTGTTGGAGAAGTTCTTTTTTATTTTTTAAAAGCCAAAAAATTTTTTTCCAAAAAAATGTCTTACCGCGGATCCTTTTTTTTAATTAAGTATTAACTTTTAACTTATATTTAATCTCAAACGTATCGCCAAAAACCATCTCTAATAGAATCTATATAAAATACATTTAGGTGTTTAATTTGCAGAAATTAGAGCGCCTAAAAGAATAGATAACAAATTTGATGTCAACCAAATCTGATTCATTAAAAGGAAATCTTACAGAAAATTTTTCTGAATTTTCTCAACTATCTGACTATTCTTTTATGAATTCTCTTAAAGCAGATCCTCAATCAACAAAAGATGGAAATGATCACAAGCCGCGTTCAATATATTCAGGTCATTATGTACCAGTTGTGCCAACTGCTATTCCAGAACCAGAATATATTTCCCATAGCAACAAACTTTTTAAAGAACTAGGGCTAAGCTCAGATCTTACTAAAGACGAGAATTTTTGTCGTTTTTTCTCAGGTGATATTTCTGTTGCTAATTATCCAATGAGTCCTGTTGGTTGGGCAACAGGTTATGCATTATCAATTTACGGAACTGAATATACCCAACAATGTCCCTTTGGCACCGGCAATGGTTATGGCGATGGCAGAGCAATTTCTGTTTTTGAAGGTTTATTCAATGGGAAAAGAATGGAAATGCAACTTAAAGGAGGAGGTCCAACTCCCTACTGTCGTGGAGCAGATGGCAGGGCTGTACTACGTTCTAGCGTACGAGAATTTCTCGCACAGGAATTAATGGATGCCTTGGGAATCCCTACCTCAAGATCTTTAACACTTTATGTCTCACGTTCAGAAATAGTTAGAAGACCGTGGTATTCCAAAGGGTCGAGATATTTTGAACCTGATATAATGATTGATAATCAAGCGGCAATTACTACGAGAGTCGCTCCATCTTTTTTACGTGTAGGCCAGATTGAACTTTTTGCAAGACGAGTTCGTAATAATGCGCATGATGAGGCCCTCAATGAACTAAAAATGATAGTTCAACATCTAATTGATAGAAATTATAAAGATGAAATTGAATATGAGATTTCAATTGAAAGTAAAGTAATAAAACTGGCTTCTTTATACAGATCAAGACTTATATCACTTATAGCCAACTGGATGAGAGTTGGTTATTGCCAGGGTAATTTCAATAGTGATAATTGTGCTGCTGGAGGCTATACCTTGGATTATGGCCCCTTTGGATTCTGTGAATTATTTGATCCAAGATTTCAACCATGGACAGGTGGAGGTGAACATTTCTCATTTTTTAACCAGCCTTCTGCAGCGGCAATCAACTTTAAAACATTCTGTTCCTCTCTTAGTCCGTTACTTTCACAAAGCAAACAAGATCAAGAAAAGTTAGAACAAATCGAAAAAGACTTTTCTGAATTAATGAATAAGGAATTGATGAAAATGTGGGCAAACAAGCTTGGTTTAGAACATTACAACGAAACTCTAATAAATGAATTTTTTAATCTCATGGTCATTTCAAAAGCAGACTATACAATTTTGTTCCGTAAACTCTCTGAAATACCTGATAACTTAGATTCTTTAAAAGAGAGTTTCTATTTACCAATTAATGATGAGCTCAATAATAGGTGGGAAGTATGGCTTGAAAACTGGCAATCAGTCTTGAAGAAAGAGGGAAATATTAAAGAAAAATCAACATCAATGAAATCCCTTAATCCAGTCTATACTTGGCGCGAATGGATGATCGTTTCCGCGTATGAAGAAGCTGAAAAGGGAAATTACAAAAAGATAAAAGAGTTACAGGATGTCTTTAGCAATCCATATAAAGAACAACCCTCAGAAATAGATCAAAAATATAATCGACTAAAACCAAGCCAGTATTTTAACTATGGAGGAATATCTCACTACAGCTGTTCTTCATAAAAGTTTAATCCTCATACTGATAGAACAACTTTGAGAAAAATCTTATTTATTTATGGCCGTAGGCATTCCAACTACTGATACAACTCCCACGTGAAGTATGGCCGGCTTCTTCCCAACATTTTTCACATAGTGGGGGGCCCCATTATTACTCTCTATAAATGCATCACCTGCTTTAAAGAAATTAATTTCTTCACCCCTCACATGCTTTAATCTTCCTCTGGTGACATGAATCAACATTGGGGAAGGATGAGTATGAATTGGAGTTTTCAAGCCAACTGGAATTTTTACTTTTAAGAGTCTTAATTCAGGTTTACCCTCGAGATAATTAAAATTTTTACCACTTAGTCCTTTTGAACTTTGAATAATAGGTATAACTTCAATCTTTTCTTCTGCAAGAAAAGGTTGTGGTAAAGCTAAAGTCCCAATAAAAAGGAAGCAAACTGGAATAAATTTTTTTAATTTCATTAGATATTTGAGTTTCACTAATAATAGGTAGTTTGCAAAAATAATAAACTAATTTATTTTTTGTATAACTTTTCTAATTGCTTAATTTCCTCTCTTAAATCCTTACCTCTATTATTTAATTTATTATTCTTAATAACTATTGGGATAATCCACCAGGCTTGAAGACCTAAAAAGATAAATACTAGGATCAATAATTCAAAGGTACCAGGCTGCATTTGTTAAATAACCCTTCTTTGTTAATAACATTATTCTAAAAGTTATTAAACATTCATGAGATATTAAATATTTCTAGGCTGCCTCTAATTCAATGTTAAGTTCAATTCCCTTTGAAATGATTGCTTCTTTAAATTCAATAAGTTTGGAAATTATTCTTTGCTTCTCAGGTTCAGTTTTATGGATATCATCTACAACTTCCTGCATTGCAAGTGTTACTTTTTGTAGTTTGATTTCTAAATCTTCCCTATAATTCATAAGCTTAAAGAAATTATCTTAATTTATTAAAAAACAAAATAATTATTAGTAAATAAGTACTTAACCTTAAAAGGATTGACAGCAAAACAAGGAGGATATAATTTATAGTACAAACGTATCAATAATCAACCGGCCGATTAAAGGTAAAGTATGGATCCTAAGTACTCATTTGGCTGTAGCACTAGCAAACCCAACGGATGCCTACTAAATCCCGAAGGCAGCAGAATTATCTTTTTCGAAGAATGCAAAAATTCTCCTAAACCTAATTTAAAAATTCATACTCATCTTTTCTACACAAATCACCTTGGAGAACCTGGAGGGTACAAATCCTCTGAAAAACTCAACATAGATTTAGCTTGGGAAAAGTGGCACGAACTTCACCAAAAAGGATGGACAGAAGTATCTCATAATTACGGATAAGTGATCCTGTCAAGAAAAAGCCTTTATGTTTTTATGAGCTTAAGAGTTTCCTAAAATATGGAATTCGGTGTCAAAAATAAATAATCAATATTTATTGACATTTGTATATGAGAAAACATTAAATTGTCTAAAATCTTATAAAAGTAAATGAATAAAAATTAATATGCAATATTATTTAAATGATAAAAAATTAAATAAGATTGAAAAGCAAACTTGATCAATACGAAATGATGTAGTTTCTTAATTATCGATAGGAGTTTCAAGATGAGGTAGAAACTAGCTCCTTTTTTTTTATCTTGCTATACAAATACTAAGAGATGATTTAACTTCTCTGCTTTAATAAAATATCGTGGAATTAACTGAGCTAATTAAGGATTACGTTGCTACAGAATTATTATCAAGTATTGAAATTGACTTTCTAGAAGGAGAATTATGGGAAACTACTCAACATATTGCAGAAATAAATACAGTCATAAAAGCTCCAAAAAATATATGTAAGAAATTAGGACTAGTTGAAAATTCTTGTTGGCAATTATGTTGTGCAGCCGTTCTTGACTCCTCAAGACCATTAAAGAATGGACAAAAAAGAGTTGATGACTTTAAAAAATTAATTAATCGATATGAAATTAACTGCATATAAACCAAAAGACTCAATGATACGTTTACTTATTGCATCAATTCTTTTTTTTATTCCACTAGGAGGTTTTGCTGATGAAAAGCAAAGAGAAATTGAGAATGAAGCTTTAAATCTTGTTATTAAAAAATATGGAAAAGGCTTAGAAAATAGTTTAAAAGGAACGGGAGTAACTCCCAGTTATCGAAGTTGGTATGAAAATGATTGTTTTGTAAGTATTGCAGCAGGTACTTACCAAGAAGATACTTGGTCGGCAATGAAGTGGTTTAGCGTTAATGTCTGTTCTGAATCAGCTGAAATAATGGAAAGTGAATGAAGGAAATAAGACGCCTATTAGTTCTTCAGCATTTAGAAATAGAGGGGCCAGGTCTTTTTGAACAATTTGCTAAAGAAAGAGATTTAAAAATAGAAATTATTCGTTTAGATAACAAAAATGCTCTACCGCAAACAAAAAAAGGTGACTTAATTTTAATTATGGGTGGGCCAATGGGAGTTAAAGATATTGGAAGCGAAAGATATCCATGGCTTAAGTTAGAAAGAGATTTTATAAAAAAAGAATTAGAAAATGAGAGACCTATAATCGGTGTTTGCTTAGGTGCTCAGTTGCTTGCGAGTGCGGCTGGAGGAGATGTAGAAATTCTTAAATGTGGATCACCTCCAAAAGCATTACCAGAAATTGGATGGTCTCAAATTTTTATTGATAAATCAAATAAAGACTTTAAAGCACTGTTTGAAGAACCTTTTCATGTACTGCATTGGCATGGAGATAGGATTTTATTACCTGATAAAGCAGTACTCATTGCTAGGAGTGCGCGTTGTAAGGAACAGTTTTTTAGGATTGGTAATTTTGCTTACGGATTACAATTCCATATAGAGACGACGGAGAGAATGATAAATAACTGGATTAAAGAAGATAAAGAGTTTGTCATTGAGGGATTAGGCTCAAATGGTCAGGAAATTTTAAAAGAAGAGAATAAAAAATATATTGATAAAACTTTTTTAAAAAGAAAGCTTCTAATAAGTAGATTATTTGAATTATTAGATAATTAAAAAGGGAATAATTAATCATCCAGTAAAAAAGGGCTTGATAAAGCCCTGAAAAAAATTTAAAAAAGGATTTTTACTAGAAAATACCTGGAAGAATTTGACCAGTAAAATAATAAGCTCCTACAAGAGCAAACATTCCAAGCATTGCGGCTTTACCATTAAGCTTTTCAGCTTTTTCGGTCATGATTTTTTTTGCGAATTCCATAATAAAGTGAAATAGTTTATATCTAAAAACTAATTATTCAAATTTCAAAATGATGTAGTTTTTTCTACCAAATTGATATCTTTCTAAAGATTTAAAAATTAATAATTAAAATCCGCATTGAACTCTTAAAAGCTTGCGAACCAATCTGTAAAGCGTAGCGAGCCCAAAAAAACAACTATTTTACAAAATATGTAACGTTTATGCTACAATAATGTAATAAGTATCTTGAAAATAACTTAATTTGGGCTTAATACTTTACATTTGTTAATAGTAGTGTTACATTAGTTAACAATTACACAACTTTAATGGCTAATTCAAACGTTACTACTGAATCAGGTGGTAGACAGAATATGTTTCCTACAGAGACACGTCCTTACATAGATGAGTCTGTTTCTTACGACAGCTACCCACAAAATGCAGAAAAAGTTAACGGTCGTTGGGCAATGATCGGCCTTGTTGCGTTAGTAGGTGCTTACGTTTCAACCGGACAAATTATTCCTGGCATTTTTTAATGAGTCCACTTTCAGGTTTCTTAGCCGTAATTGTATTCTTTACAGCCATCCTCGTTGCTTATTTAACCAAGCAATTTCAAAACGAAAATTTAAACTATTCATCTTCTTATCAAATGAAAAACACAAACACAAAAGTCAAAACAATCGAAAAAGAAAAAGTTGTTGCTGAAACTCTTAACGGCAGATTCGCAATGCTTGGATTAATTGCTGCTGTTGGAGCATACCTAACAACAGGCCAAATAATTCCTGGTTTCGTTTAAAACCTACTATTTAACATTTCTACAAATCAGAAAAATGGAAAATTCAAAAAACAACTTATTGGCAAAACGCCGAGAGAACTAATGGAAGAATGGCAATGATGGGCTTATTTGCATTAGTTGTAAATTATGGCTTATTCGGATGGATAATCCCAGGAATTTTTTAAAATGAATTTAGGCTTACTTTTTCTTAAAGTAAATACTTTGGGAGTTATAACTCTTTCTGAACTTGATTGGATAACTAACCATCAATCTGAATTTTCAAGGTTAGATATGGCTTTAGTTATTAAGATCGGCCGTCTTATGGATTCTGGAGTAGTAGAAATTGATAATAGATTGCCTGTTTAATTTTTAAAAAATGATCGTCATGAGTGTTTGTCAATAGGGATACTGACAAACACTTTTTTTTGAGAAAAAATATTTGTAAAAAAAAGAGATTGTTTCTTAGCTAAAAACAATCTCTCAATTACCTAATTCTTACATGAAAATTTCAAGTAAGCTTTCAGAGCTTAACTGATTTGTTTTTATAGTAAATCCGTAAAAATGCTTTTGTAATTTATCTTTTTAAACCACCTCTTTTTATCCAAAGGAACCATGTAACCCAAATAGGAGGGAGGAATCTTATTAAAAAAGAAATTTTATACATATAAAATGGGGCATTTTCACTTTGAAATAAATTCATCAAAAAGGAAGATATAGTTACCCAAAGTAAAATTATTAATATATTTGCTCCCAACAAAGCGAACTTATTTTGTTTGAATATTTTTGGCATAAGTTTATTTTTTTATGTTCTTAATTTTAAATAACCTTGGGAAGTAAATTATACATTTTCAAAAAAACTTTAAATTTAAAATCCATATCCAAATAAAAAAAATACTAAATTTCAATCCCTCTCCAAATAATATTCCGAAAGTAATAGGAGGAGAAAATATTAAAAAAAGAATAGAGAATAAACTAAATAAAGCAAATGATCCTCTTAAAAAATAATTCTTTCTTTTTGTTCTTCTTAGATTTTTTAAGGTATTCCACTCCCATTGAATAAGCCTGTAGAACTTTTCTGATAATAAAAATAAATACTTCATTAATATTATTAATTTCTATTGGCTTTTCTTATTTATAAAATTAATTTCACCTGTTAGCAATAAACCTTATCCCCTTCTTCAGAAAGATAGTAAATTTTATTTTCTGAACTTACGAAGAAAGTTAATCCCTTATATTGTGATCTTTTAAATTTATCTAATCTAAGTTTGTGTAAATCCCAATTATCAGTACTTATGTCAGGATTAAATTCTTGTTCTTTTAAGAAAGGTACATAAGTTGGACTAATTGTTGTTTTTTGGGCTAACCCTCTACTTCGTTTTGAATAAAAAAGTAATAAAAACAAAAGTACAAAAAAAAGAATTAATAATATATTTGTCATTGTCAATTTTTCTAATTTGAAAAAACTTTATTTGGAGAATCAAGAACTTTTCACAATAAATTTCTTAGTAAGTAAAAAATCCTATTTTTATATTCTTGTATTTTTGAATACTTATCAAGGGTTTACCTAAATCAGATTATAAAATGAGTCGCATTTTCAACATGACTCAAAATTCCATGAATACTCCTTATGCAAAAAGAGTAGCCGAAAAATTTAGAGAGGCTCAAAACTATTTAAAAACTAATGGTTTTAGTAGATCAACTCAACATTTACTGGAAGATATTGAAAATTCTGTTGAAAAATAATGCCAATACCTCCTCACTTACCACAACTACAATATGGCTACGATGATGGCTTTACTACCATTGTTTTTGGGCTAATAGGAAGTTGCTTAGGATGTATCTTAATTTTATTAATTTCATTTTTTGATTTTAAATTCAAAAAGCAAAATAGTAAGCCTTAAGAGACTTACTAAACGTTAAATAAGAACTCCATTACATCACCTTCGTTAACAATATATTCCTTACCTTCACTTCTTAAAAGACCTTTAGTTTTTGCATTGGCAATTGAACCTGAATTAATTAAATTTTGATAGGAAATAGTCTGAGCTCTTATAAATCCTTTTTCAAAATCAGTATGAATTACTCCTGCTGCCTGTGGCGCAGTCATCCCATCTTTTATTGTCCAAGCTTTTGTCTCCTTTTCTCCGGTAGTGAAATAAGTTTTTAATCCCAATAATTTATATGTTGATCTAATTAATGAACTTAATCCCCCTTCTTCTACTCCTAAGCCAATAAGATAGTCTTTTTTATCTTCTGGTTCTAACTCTATTAATTCAGATTCGACTTGCGCTGATATTTTTATACATTCTGTATTTTCATTGCTTGCAAAACTCTGAACTGTTGATGAAAAATCATTACCTTCAGCTAAATCATTTTCATTCAAATTTG
>QCCC01000023.1 GCA_003281415.1 Prochlorococcus sp. AG-347-K15 | reverse complement strand
CTTCAAGTATTTTTTTATGACCAATTGTAGGTGGATCTGCACTGGTACCAAATAACGCAACGCTTTTTACCATTAAAGTTTTAAGGCAGTATGCTAAGAAAATTATTATTTAGATTTCTATTGGAAATATAAATATTTATGTGGTTAAAAATTTCTGGGTCATTAAAAGTCATATTTTGGATCATAATAGCTGGTTCTATAAAAGAAGCTTTGCTTCTTATAAATATTTCTTTTGCTGCTAATTTCCCTAGGATTTTTGTAGAATGCACTGCCATTGCTGCTTGAATAATTGCAATGGGTCCATAGGGTAATAATGAAAGCCCGTTGGTAAAAGGTGCTGTTAATAGAATTAATTTCTTAATAAGGTTGAAAGATGTATTTACGCCGACTTGAGTGACTCCCAAAAATAAATTATTTATGGATATATTTTTAAATATTTTTCTTGTAGATTCACCTTTCAACTTTAAGCCATAAATCTTACTTAATTCGCTAATTAATGCAGTATCTAGTGCGAAACTACCAGCAATATCAAATAAAATAAAAGGATTAAGAGCTACTACTGATGCCTTCATAGTCGAAAATTTACCAATAGTTGACTGAGCTAATTTCTTCCTCCTTTTCAATCTTTGCTCTTTTATTCGCAGAAACAATTTGTCAGCTAATTGAATAGAGTTAAGTGTTAATAATATCTCACCATATTTATTTATTATTTTTGTTATGTAATTTTTAAGATTGTTTTCATGATTAATAATTATTGGAATATTTAAATCTTTTGGAAGCTTAGAATTTATATTTTCAATTATTTCTTTTAATTCATCATTATTAAATAGATCAATTTTATTCAAAATTACAATAATTTTTTTTCCATCTTTTATGAAAGAGCTGATTTTGCTTAACTCATTTCTATTTAAATCTCCCGAAACTATAAATAAAATAAGATCTGAATGATTTATACAAGAGTAAACTTTATCTGGGAATTTAATATTGCAGAAATCAAATCCTGGAGAATCTAGCAACTCTAAACTATTGAGTGTTTGATCTTTAAGAGTACAAGTTTCCGATTGTATTTCTCTTGTGGTCCCATTAATAATATCTGTTTTGAATATGTCTTTTTTTAATAAAGAATTTAAAATAGAAGATTTTCCTACGCCTGATTTACCATATGTGCCAATTCTTATTTTTTTTTCTTTGAGTCTTAAAAGTTGTTGATTAAAAGAAATTATTTCTCTATTAAGAACACTTTTTTCATAGTTGGTAAGATCAATAGTCTCCCACCATTTTTTTAAAAGTGAATAATTTTTACTGATTTCCAATTGTTTCATGCTTTATTTTTCCACCAACCAGCTAGTACAGATAAGACAGCTTCTGCACCTATAATCCCCACGAATCCTCCAAATTCATCTACTACTACTTTCACTCCTTTATGGTTCTTGTCAAATCTTGTTAATAATTGATCTGCCTTAATCATTTCGGGAATGTAGTCCACAGGTTCACAAATTTCTGATAATAATTTTTTATTTTCCCCATTAATTAATTCTGCTAACATTCTTTCGCGCTTTACCACCCCTTGTATTTTGTCAACTTTATCTCCCAAAATAACCCACCACGGAGAGTCATCAGACATTATAAGTTCTGAAATTTGATCAAGATTCGAAGACCCATCAAGACATGGTGCCGATACCCTTGGGATCATTAAGTCTTTAGCTTTTAGATCATTTAATTGAAAAACCTTGAATATCATTGCTGCCTCATCAGCTTCTATTAAACCTTTTTGACTCCCAATTTTTGCCATTTGTCTAATTTCTTCTTCATCCGTTGAAATTTCATTTTCTGCTGTAATAACAGGAAATATTTGTTCTATTAATATTAAGAATGGCCTCATTAAAGTATTTAATATTCTCAAGATAGGAACGGATAATAATGCTATTTGAACTGAAAATCTTGTGCCAAGAGCTTTGGGTAGTACTTCTCCTACTAAAACAACTAGTATGTAAAAAGCTATTGAAAAAAGGGTTAAGCCAAAACTGCTATTAATTACCAATGCTCCATATACGCCTAAAATAAGACTGCCAATTATATTAAATCCATTATTAGTAATAGTAATAACAGTTAGTGTCCGTCCAAGATGTTTTCTAAGTTTTAGAAGTTGATTCGCAGAACTTTTTGGCTTTTGTCTAGAGGCAATTTCTAAAATTCTAATTGAATTTACAGCTAAAAAAGCTGCTTCTACTCCCGAACAACATGCCGATCCAATTAAGATAATTATTATAAGTAAAATTAAACCGTAAACACTTGGTTCCATTAAAATAGATTAGATACAAAATCTGTTTTAATTCATTCTTCCATTTTTTTTTTAAACACGCCAATACTTAATTTATGTTTGAACCCGACCATAAAGTTTTTGAAGAAAGAAGAGAAATTTTCCTCAATAAATTAGGTGGCAAAGCTGCTATTATTCCAGGAGCTAATCTTGTAAAGCATCATGCAGATTGTGAATACCCTTTTAGGCAAGATAGTAATTTTTGGTACTTAACTGGTTTTGATGAACCAGATGCCATTGCTCTTTTTTTATCGCATAAGCCTAAGGGAGAAAGATTTATTTTGTTTGTTGCACCTAAAGATATTATTAGCGAAGTTTGGCATGGTTTTAGATGGGGTTTAGAAGGCGCTGAAAAAGAGTTTAAAGCTGATAAGGCTCATTCAATTAATGAACTAAAAGATTTACTTCCAGGTTATTTAAAAGGTTCTGATGAACTCGTTTTTTCAATAGGTAAGCATCCACTAATTGAAAAAGTAGTATTGGAGATATTTTCACAACAACTTGAACATCTTTCAAGATCGGGGGTTGGTGCAAGTTGTATAAAATCTCCAGAAATTTATTTAAATGAGATGAGATTAATTAAAAGTGAATTTGAAATAATTAGAATGAGAGAGGCCATACAAATTTCAGCAGAAGCACATGAATTAGTTAGAGAATCTATCTCATCTAAGAAGAATGAAAGACAAATTCAGGGAATATTAGAGGGATTCTTTTTGGAAAAAGGGGCCAGAGGACCTGCTTATAATTCTATTGTTGCTTCGGGAGACAATGCATGTATTTTGCATTACACCTCAAATAACTCACCTTTGAATAAGGAGGATTTGTTGTTGGTTGACGCCGGCTGTTCACTTACTGATTATTATAATGGCGACATAACAAGAACTATTCCAATAGGTGGAAAATTTTCTAAAGAGCAAAAAGCTATTTACGAAATTGTATTGAGTGCGCAGAAGAAAGCAATTAAAAGTGCCGTCACTGGGTCAAATTCTAATAATGTACACAACGTAGCTTTAACAATTCTGATAGAAGGATTAAAAGAAGTTGGCTTATTATCGGGTAGTACTGAGGAGATAATTGAGAATCAATCATATAAACATCTTTACATGCATAGAACTGGACATTGGCTTGGCTTAGATGTTCATGATGTTGGAGCTTATAGAATGGGAGACTATGAGGTGCCATTACAGAATGGAATGATTCTTACAGTAGAACCAGGTATATATATAAGTGATAGAATCCCAGTCCCAGAGGGCCAACCCGACATTGATGACAAATGGAAAGGTATTGGTATAAGAATAGAAGATGATGTTCTGGTCAAAGATGCAAATCCAGAAGTTTTAAGTATTGCTGCACTTAAAGAAATTTCTGACTTAGAATTTTAAAATTTGACTTATCTAGTTAATAGATTTATTTTTATAAAGTTTAAAGTACAAAAATGAATAAGCCTGATTCATATGATTCTAAACTCTCACAAGCAAGAGCCTTGGCTAGTCAGCTTGGAATGTTTGCAGAAGAAAACGATATTCCTAAAGATCTTTGGGATTCCTTAGAAGCTACGATTTATGATTTTTATCAAGTTTCGCATGATAGATAAAAATTATGTTTAAAAAGTATCAATAATTAAAATCAAGAAATTTTGGATAAATCAATCAAAATGTGACCATAAACTGATAAATTATTTATTAAACATAAATAATTGAATGACCTCATCTGATAAGTTAAATCAAAATCCAAAAGAAAAAAATAATGATGACCCAAAATCTAAAAATTCATCTCCTAATTCAGGGATGATGGGAGCTACAGCTGTATTAGCAGCTGCCACAATTGATGAAGATGGAGTACCTACTGGTTATACCCCTAAACCTGACGAGGGAAGGTTTATCATTAAAGTGTTGTGGTTACCTGATAATGTTGCCTTAGCTGTTGATCAAATAGTTGGTGGAGGCCCAAGCCCTCTAACAGCTTATTATTTTTGGCCAAGAGATGATGCTTGGGAAAAATTAAAAAGTGAATTAGAGAATAAAAGTTGGATTACAGATAATGAAAGAGTTGAAATATTGAATAAAGCTACAGAAGTAATAAATTATTGGCAAGAAGAAGGAAAAACAAAAAAATTAGAAGAAGCCAAGTTAAAGTTTCCCGAAGTAACTTTTTGTGGAACTGCTTAAAATTAGTTCTTTGCAGCTTGAATCTTAGCCTCAGCCTTCGAAATTTCTTTCATGGCTTTTATTTTCTCTGGATTTTTGTCATTTTCAGAGAATTTACTAATTACTAACTTTGCTTCTTTAAGTTCTTGTTCAGCATTTTGAACATTAATTTCAGATCCAATTTCTGCATTGTTTACTAAAACTATGACTTCATCTGATTCAATTTCAGCGAAGCCCCCCATTAAAGCTATTGATTTCCACTTAGAATTCATTCTTAGCCTCAAAACACCAATATCAATAGCTGTAACTAAAGAAATATGTCCTGGAAGTACACCAATTTGACCAGTAGTACTAGGGAGGATTACTTCTTCAGCTTCACCTTGATAAACATTTTTATTAGGAGCTAGAACCTTGAGAGAAATTGACATTAATTTAAAATTATTGAAGGTTAAAAATATTTATTAGTAAAAGATAATTATTTTTCTGATTTTATTTTTTCAGCCTTTGCTTTGACTTCATCAATGTTGCCAACTAAGTAAAATGCCTGTTCCGGTAAGTCATCTAATTCACCTGACAAAATCATATTGAAACCAGCTATGGTGTCTTCTAATTTTACGTATTTACCAGCCATTCCTGTAAAGATTTCTGCTACGAAGAAAGGTTGGGAAAGGAATTTTTCAATCTTTCTAGCCCTGTCCACTGTTAATCTATCCTCTTCAGAAAGCTCGTCTAAACCAAGAATTGCAATAATATCTTGTAGTTCTTTATATCTTTGCAAGGTTGATTGAACAGCTCTAGCAGTTTTGTAATGCTCATCACCAACAACTGATGGTTGAAGCATAGTACTTGTTGAGTCTAATGGATCAACTGCTGGATAAATCCCCTTGGCTGCAAGAGCCCTCGCAAGTACAGTAGTAGCGTCTAAATGAGCGAAGGTTGTAGCTGGAGCAGGGTCAGTTAAGTCATCAGCAGGAACATAAACAGCTTGAATTGATGTTATTGATCCTTCTAATGTTGATGTAATTCTCTCTTGCAATTCTCCAACATCAGTTCCAAGAGTGGGTTGGTATCCCACTGCCGATGGCATTCTTCCAAGTAAAGCTGATACTTCAGAGCCAGCTTGAACAAATCTGAAGATGTTATCTACAAAAAGTAGAACGTCTTGCTTATTTACATCTCTAAAGTGTTCAGCCATCGTAAGTGCCGATAAGCCTACTCTCATCCTTGCGCCAGGTGGCTCATTCATCTGCCCAAAACATAAGGCAACTTTTGATTGAGTTAAATCATCTGCATTGATTACGCCTGATTCTTTAAATTCTTCATATAAATCATTTCCTTCTCTGGTTCTTTCTCCGACACCTCCAAAAACAGAAACTCCACCATGTTCCTTAGCAATGTTATTAATCAACTCTTGAATAAGAACAGTTTTCCCAACGCCAGCACCTCCAAATAAACCAACTTTTCCACCTTGTCTATATGGGGCTAAAAGGTCGATAACTTTTATTCCGGTTTCAAAAACTTTTGGCTTAGTTTCTAGATCAGTTAATTTTGGAGCGGCTCTATGTATTGGAGCGGTATCATTTGTTTTTACTGGCCCTTGTTCGTCTACTGGTTCTCCTAAAACATTAAATATTCTTCCTAAAGTTGCTTCTCCAACTGGAACAGATATTGGCGCCCCTGTGTCGATTGCCTCCATGCCTCTTACAAGACCGTCTGTGCCGCTCATTGCTACTGCTCTAACTCTATGGTCCCCAAGGAGCTGTTGAACCTCAGCAGTGAGCGCTATTTCTTGTCCAGCAGGATTTTTCGCTTCAATTCTTAAAGCATTTAATATTTTAGGTAATTTCCCGGCGGGAAACTCTACATCGAGAACTGGGCCAATTACCTGACGTACTACGCCTTTTGTTTGAGAAGAAGTTGATGGGGTTGCTACCATTTTTTATCGATTGGTGATGATTAGCTGATTTTAAACAGCTCATAATCCGAAAATACTACCACCTCATGGGTAGATTCGTTAAATGGGTTCGGCCAACCGCACAGTTAAAGTGTGGTTTAAATGCTCCTCCGCGGATTATGTTGTTGATGATACGGATGGAGAATTTCTCTTTCCACTTTTATGACGCGAAGCGTCCCAATCATGATCCTCCATTAATCTATGGCAGCTGTTTCACTTACAGTCTCTACAGTAAAACCACTGGGAGATAGAATATTTATTAAAGTTTCCGCATCTGAGGAAAAAACTGCTGGGGGCATTCTTTTGCCAGATACAGCCAAGGAAAAACCACAGGTAGGAGAAGTTGCTCAGGTAGGTCCTGGGAAACTTAATGAAGATGGTTCTCGACAAACTCCGGAAGTGAGTATTGGCGATAAAGTCTTGTACAGCAAATATGCTGGAACAGACATCAAATTGGGAGGAGATGAATATGTCTTGCTCTCAGAAAAAGATATTTTAGCTGTTGTAGGCTAAAATATTTGTTTCAAAAATTATTAAAACTTATTACTAAATTACTGCCTGAACATGGCTAAAAGAATTATTTACAATGAGCAAGCTCGTAGAGCGCTCGAGAGAGGAATCGATATCCTTGCTGAGTCCGTAGCTGTAACGCTTGGACCAAAAGGAAGAAATGTTGTTTTAGAGAAAAAATTTGGTGCTCCACAAATTATTAATGATGGTGTAACAATCGCTAAAGAGATTGAATTAGAGGACCACATTGAAAACACAGGGGTCGCATTAATCAGACAAGCTGCTTCAAAAACCAATGATGCTGCAGGAGATGGAACCACAACTGCTACTGTTTTAGCACATGCAATGGTTAAAGCAGGTCTAAGAAACGTTGCTGCAGGAGCTAATGCAATTACCTTAAAAAAAGGAATTGATAAAGCTACTGAATTTCTAGTTGGCAAAATTCAGGAGAATTCAAAACCTATCAGCGATAGTAATGCTATTGCTCAATGTGGAACTATTGCTGCTGGAAATGACGAAGAGGTAGGTCAAATGATCGCTAATGCAATGGATAAAGTTGGTAAAGAAGGAGTTATTTCCCTAGAAGAGGGAAAATCAATGACTACTGAATTAGAAGTTACAGAGGGTATGCGTTTTGATAAAGGCTATATTTCACCTTATTTTGCAACAGACACCGAAAGGATGGAGGCTGTTTTAGATGAACCTTATATTCTTCTGACTGATAAAAAAATTGCCTTAGTTCAAGATTTAGTTCCTGTTTTAGAACAAATAGCTAAAACTGGTAAGCCATTAGTCATTATTGCAGAAGATATAGAAAAAGAAGCTTTAGCCACACTTGTTGTAAATAGACTAAGAGGTGTACTAAATGTTGCTGCAGTAAAAGCTCCTGGATTTGGTGATAGAAGAAAAGCAATGCTTGAAGATATGGCTGTTCTAACAAATGGGCAACTCATTACTGAGGATGCAGGTTTGAAATTAGAAAATGCCACTATAGATATGCTTGGAACTGGTAGAAGAATAACTATCAATAAAGAAACTACCACTATAGTAGCTGAGGGTAATGAGCAAGCTGTTAATGCTAGATGTGACCAAATTAAGAAGCAAATGGATGAAACAGATTCCTCATACGATAAAGAAAAGCTTCAAGAACGTCTAGCTAAATTAGCAGGAGGTGTAGCAGTTATTAAAGTTGGAGCTGCAACTGAAACTGAGATGAAGGATAAAAAACTTCGTCTTGAGGATGCTATCAATGCTACAAAAGCTGCTGTCGAAGAAGGTATTGTACCTGGAGGAGGAACAACCCTAGCTCACTTATCTCCAATTCTAAAAGATTGGGCTGAGAAAAATTTAGTAGGTGAGGAATTAATTGGAGCCAACATTGTTGAAGCTTCATTAACGGCTCCTCTTATGAGAATTGCAGAAAATGCAGGTTCTAACGGAGCTGTTATTGCTGAAAATGTAAAATCCAAGCCATTTAATGATGGATTTAACGCTGCTACTGGAGAATATGTCGATATGTCTTCTGCTGGCATAGTTGATCCTGCAAAAGTTACACGTTCAGGATTGCAAAATGCAGCCTCAATAGCAGGAATGGTTCTCACTACTGAGTGTATAGTTGCAGATTTACCTGAGAAAAAAGATTCAAGTGCTCCAGCCGGAGCTCCAGGAATGGGTGGAGATTTTGATTATTAACTAGATATTAGTTAATAAATTAACTTTGTAAAAAAGGGATTATTTTTAAAATAATCCCTTTTTTTAATTCAAACTTTATGAAATCCAGCCAGCGCTAAGAATTATCGCAAGGGATAAAAATATAACTAAAAAAGTCCAAGTTATTTTGTTGAGAGATGCTTCTGCGCTACTAGCACTGTTGAACATTGAGCTCCCACTAGCAGCGATACCACCCATGCCATCGCCTTTTGGACTATGAAGTAAAACTAAAAGTATAAGAAGAAGTCCAGAACATACCCATATCCAACTAAAAATTTGATTCATTGCTGTAAAGGCTTTTTATTAACTTAAACGTGTTGTACTACTTTATTATAACCTTTAGACTCTATTTCTTTAATAAGCGATTTTCCTGTCATTTCTTTTGGAATTGGGAGATTTAATAATTGCAATAAAGTTGGCGCAATATCTGCTAAGCCAGCATTATCCCTTAAATAAATCTCATTTCCCATATTAGGGATTTTTCTTTTTTCACCCTCTATAAAAATTAATGGAACTTTATTTATAGTGTGTGCCGTCCATGGTTCTCCTGTAGGCCCTTTCATTACCTCTGCGTTACCATGATCGGCTGTTATTAGAATGCTTCCACCCATTTCTCCAGTAGCATTAACTATTTGACCTATACATTTATCTACTTTTTCTATAGCTTTAATTGTCGCATTTATATTGCCTGTGTGACCTACCATATCAGGATTAGCAAAATTGATTACAACAAAAGCATAGTTTCCACTTTTAATTGCTTTGGAGCAACTAATAGTTAATTCTTCAGCAGACATTTCAGGTTCCATATCATAGGTTGCTACTCTTGGAGATGGAATTAAATGTCTCTCTTCTCCGGGTAAAGGAATTTCTACTCCTCCATTAAAAAAATATGTTACGTGAGGATATTTTTCTGTTTCAGCTGTTCTATATTGTTTGAGTCCATTTTCTGAAACTACTTGGCCAATAAAATTGTTGAGTGATTCAGGGGGAAATGCAACTTTAACGGGAAAGTTTGTGTCATATTGAGTAAAAGTAATTAAATCTAGATTTGGAAAAAATTTTCTTTCAAACTCTGGGAATTGCTTCTCTGAAAGGGATCTGATTATTTGTCTTGCTCTATCTGGACGGAAGTTAAAGCAAAGCAAACTATCGCCATCTTTAAGGTAGTTTTCAGACATTCGTATGGGCTCTAAAAATTCATCAGTTATATTTTTTTCATAACTTTTGTTTATGTAGTCTCGAGGAGAAATATTTGCAACTTCAATATCTGGATTAGTCAAATTAGTATAGGCTTTTTCTGTTCTATCCCATAAAAGATTTCTATCCATTATCCAGTATCTTCCGCATATAGAGGCTATTTCACCTGTATTGAATTTTTTTATGCATGTCTCAATTTGATTAAGATATTTTGATGCACTTTTTGCAGGAGTATCTCTTCCATCAGTAATAATATGAATTGCTACTTTTTTGAGGCCATTATCGTGCGCCCATTGTATTAAACCTAATAAATGATCTATGTGACTATGTACTCCTCCATCTGAACATAACCCCATTATGTGAAGAGTAGAATCGTTTTTCTTTAATGAATCAGCCATTTCAGTTAACTCATTAACAATGCCTAACTGATTATTATTAACAACATTTGATATCCTTACAAGTTCCTGTTGGATTATTCTTCCGGAACCAATAGTAAGATGCCCTACCTCTGAATTACCCATTTGTCCATCTGGTAGGCCTACATCCGATCCACTAGCGCTGATTAGAGTATGTGGATATGCATGCCACAATGAATCCATGATTGGTGTATTGGCGTTTTTAATAGCATTATCTGATATGTCTTCTCGATACCCCCATCCGTCTAATATTGCAAGAACTACAGGGCTCTGAGGAAGATTTAATCTGTTTATATTTTTGCTGCTAATCTTTGACATATATAGATCAAATTTATTGTGAAGCGATCCAATCTTAAATTTAGCTTTAAACGCTACTCTTGAACAATTTATATTTAATATAGTTAGCTTTTGCTAATTTATGAAAATATTGAACGAATTTTTTTTATTAATAAATCATGACCAATAAAACAAAAAGAATCGTAATACTTACTGAAAAAGAGCTTAGAAAAACTCTTTCACGTTTAACTTCTGAAATTATTGAAAAAGTAAAAAACCTAGACGATCTTCTTTTGGTTGGTATTCCTACTAGAGGAATTGATCTAGCCGAAGTTTTAGAAAAAGAAATATTATTTAAGACAGGTTTAAAAATAAGAAAAGGAATAATTGATCCAACTTTTTATAGAGATGATCAAAATAGAGTTGGAACTCGCTTAATAAAGGCAACTGAAATCCCAACTCCCATCGAAAAACAAGAAATTCTTTTGATAGATGATGTAATTTATACAGGAAGAACAATTAGAGCTGCTATGGATGCTTTATATTCATGGGGCAGACCCCAAAGAGTAATGTTGTTAGTAATGGTAGATAGAGGCCATAGAGAGTTGCCTATTCAACCAGATTTTTGCGGTAAAAAGGTTCCAACTAGTAAAAATGAAATTATTAGCGTACGTTTAAATAATGTTGATAATGAAGAAGGGGTTTTTCTTGAATAGCTTATTTCAGTTGATATTTCCTAAATTATATTCTCCTAAAAATTCATCTTTAATATCGAAACACTTTACTAGTAAATCAGCTTTTTTGGTGATTGTGAAGAAAAGTTTTAAGCTGTCTTTACCAAGATTAGATTCATTTTTTAATTCTATTTTTAAGGGTTTTTTGCCCCACTCTATAATTTTTTCCTCATTTTGAGACTCTGATAATTTTGGTAATCCATTTTCAAAAATTACGTCATAATCTCTTTCTTTTTTTGTTTCTCCAATAATTATTTGAAATATTTTCTGATTATTTGTACTAGCTTGAAGAATCAGTTTATATGAGGTTTCTGTTGGCCATGTTTGACCTTTGTAAAAAATTGGATGCCAGAAGTGTTTTTGTTCTCTTTTATTAAATAGTCTTATGGATAATCCTTTGTTTAAGATATCTTTAATTTGTACGCCTGGTGTCATTGCTAAAGCTCCCAAAGCTATTGATTCAATAGGAGGTGGCGACTTTATTTGAATTTTTGAAATCTTTTTTCTGATCCATTCTTTAATTAATGGTATTTGTGTGCCCCC
>QCCC01000022.1 GCA_003281415.1 Prochlorococcus sp. AG-347-K15 | reverse complement strand
AAATAGGTTTTTTAAAGGGTTTTTTATAAAAGTTTTTGATTTATTTGAGTCACTATTAGGCTTGGTTTCCGGTAAGTAAAACAATACAAGGAGGAAATTTATTATTGGAATGATAGAGGCTATCAAAACTGGAATAATAAAATTATTATTTGTATTTTTGGCAAAAATAACAACAAAAATATTACCTAAGAAAAAACTTAAACCAAAAGCTACGCCAATCAGCCCAAATGTTTTTGCTCTTTTTTCAGGGCTTGAAATATCTGCAAGAATTGTTGTTGCAGTAGCTGCAGTTCCCCCACTTAAACCGTCAATTAGTCTTGCTAAAAATAATAAAAATAAAGGGATAGAGGCTATTGAATTTGACCAATTAAATAGAACCGTAAAAGATAATATTGATATTCCTATGACTGAACCAGTAATACAAAAAAGAGTGACAGGTCTTCTTCCATATCTATCGCTCATAAGTCCTATAAAAGGAGAAGCTGTAAATTGAGCTAATTGGTAAGTGCATGATAATAAACCATATGTACTTGCTTTAGAATCAAAAAGTAAAACAAAGGAGGGTAATATAGGTAGTAGTATGCTTTCACTTAAACGATCATTTAGAAGAGTGATAAAGGCACTAAGGAGAGTAAATTTTTTATTTGGTTTTAATAAACTTTCTTTCACAATATTTACCTTCATTACCATTAACTTCTACTACCATACTTGTTAATGGAGATTATTGTGCCCGGCATTGTTTATTTAGTTGGAGCAGGTCCTGGTGACCCTGAGCTTCTAACTCTAAAAGCTTTACGCCTAATAAAAAATTGTGATGCATTAGTACATGATGCTTTGATCCCGGATGAAATAACAAAAGAGGCAGGAAAACATTCAGAAATTTTCCATGTAGGTAAAAGAGCTGGAAAGTGTTCTGTACCTCAGAATGAAACTAATGCTCTTATTTTGAAATTGGCAAAAGAAGGCAAAAATGTTGTAAGGCTTAAAGGGGGAGACCCATTCGTTTTTTCTAGAGGTGGTGAAGAGGTATCGATTTTAGAAAAAAATGGAATTTCAGTTGAAATAGTTCCTGGTATTACTTCTGGAATAGCTGCCCCTACATATTTTGGTATTCCACTAACCCATAGAGATGCTGCGAGTTCCGTAACTTTCGTCACTGGACATGAGCGTGTAGATAAAGAAAAAAAGACAGTGAATTGGAGAGATTTAGCTAAATCATCAGATAGCTTAGTAATTTTTATGGGTATAAAAAATATTGAATTTATTGTGGAAGAATTAATTCTAGGTGGTTTAGATAAGAGTACTAAATGCGCTGTTATTCAAGAAGCTACTTTAAAAAATCAAAAATGTTTGATAGAGAAATTAGATAATCTTCCAGATAAAATCAAAGATAAAGAATTTTTAGCTCCATCAATTATCATTATTGGAAAAATTGTTGAATTTAAGGTTAATAACAATATAACTAAAGTATCTGATGTCTATTTACCAGATATTAATAAAGTTCAACTATATAATAAATCCCAAAAGTAAATTGGATCGAATTTAGTTTTAAGCTTTAAGTCATCAACTTGATAAATTTGTCTGCAAGATAAGCTATTAATTGCAACTATTATGTCATCATTTTGAAATTCTGGAGGAATTAATTCTTCTTTTACAATTTTCAATTTTAAAGCTTGAGAAACCATAATCCCCTCTAGACAGCCGCTCTCTTTTCTAGGAGTTATCCATTGATTATTTCTTTTAATTAGAAGATTAAATGTACTTCCACAACAAAGTTCACCTGAGGTATTCAAAAGGATAGAATCATCAAATGATTTTTCATTAGCTTCTGTCAAAACTTGTATTGCCTGATTATATGAAAATGTTTTGCATTTACTTATAAGACTGAATTCATTTATTTTTTCCGTTTGACTAATGCAAACGTTTATCGGATTAAAATTTGGTTTGATTCTATAAAACTCAAGCCATAAATTGTCCAAATTTTTTGTCTCTAAAGTGCTATCAATTCTTAGTGTTCGACCTTCATTAGTTCCTCGACTATAGTTTATTCTTACTGAAGCAAATTGATCATTTTTAAGCGATAACTTTTTAATTCCATCGTGAATAAGTTGTCTCAAAGTTAATTTATTTATTTTGAGGTTAATATTTAAAATCTTGCTACTTTTTTCTAATCTTTTTAGATGTTCATCAAAAAGAATAGGTTTGTTTTCTTTTATCAAAATGGTTTCAAATATACCATCAGCAAATTTTAATCCTCTATTATTAGCAGCAATAAATATTCTATCAATATCCAACCATTGATCCTTGTGCCAGCCTAATGTTTCAATCATTTTAGTGAATCAATTAATGGTAAAAGTTTCCACTTTAGTTCATCAGTTTCCTCCTCCGGGTCTGAGTCAATAACTATTCCGCAACCAGCATATATATTGATTTTTTTGTCTTTAATTAAAAATGATCTTATTAGTATATTGCTGTCAAACTCTCCATTCCAGTCAAGCTTCAAAAATGAGCCACAGTATGGTCCGCGCTCACATTCTTCTAATTCAAAAAGTCTCTGGCATGATCTTAATTTAGGTGCTCCAGTTATAGAGCCCCCAGGCCAACAAGCTTTTAGTAAATCAATCCAGTTCGTGTCTTTTTTTAATTTGCCTCTGATTACTGAAGTTAGATGATGAACTTTTAAGAAACTTTCAAGTTTTAATATTTCTGGCACCAGAATACTTCCTGTTTCGCAAACTTTACTTAAATCATTTCTTATTAGGTCAACAATCATAATATTTTCGGCTCTATCTTTCTCGTTAGTTATTAAATCGATAGCATTAAGTGCGTCTTGATTTAAATCTTTATCTCTGGATCTAGTTCCTTTGATAGGCCTTGATTCTACAAAATTTTTATTATCTATTTTTAAAAATCTTTCTGGCGAGGTAGATAATACAGCCTCTTTATAATTATTATTTATTATTATTCCTCCAAAGGGAGCTCTTAATTTCCTTCTTATTTTCAAATAAATATCTAGAGGATTATAGTTTTTGGAAGATTCAATTTCGCATTTAGTTGTTAGGTTAGCTTGAAATATATCTCCTAAAGAAATTAATTTTTTCAATTTTAAAATATTTTTCTGAAATTTTTCAGCCATTTCGTCCAAATTTATTTTTGAAAAATCAAAATTCAACTTTGTTTTAATAATATTTTCTTCTTCGATATTTTTTATATTGTTGATTATGTTTTTAAAATTCATCAGTTCAGATGAGTTTGTGCCTTCGATAATTATTTCTTTTTTTATTAGATTACATTTAATGATTGGATCATATGATGCAATCCATAAAGTTGCCATATTAGATTTTTTCCATGGGTTTTTTGGTTCTATGTAAACTCCAGCTTCATAACTTAACCATCCGATCCAAAATCCTTTTTCAATATTTCTTAATTTGTTAAATGGATTATTAGTTTTGTCTAAGTTATTGATATCTCTTGATTGGATTATTTTTTTAGGTTTAATTCCTATTATTGACCATTCCCCATTTTCTTTGCCATCGCTGTCTAGCCAAGCTAATCCTTTATCTCCAAATTTTTTTGTTAGATGATGCGAAATCAGTGCTGGATCTATCCATTTTTCTAGAATTATTTTTTTTATTTTCATTTTTTATTATTGTTATTAAGCCATTTTTCATAAGCAGCATTTCTAATTCTGCAGCTATCACACTTACCGCATGGTTTTGAATTGCCCGAATAACAACTCCATGTTTTATCTAAAGGGACATGATTATCAAAAGCTAATTTAATAATTTCCTCTTTATTTAATTCTATTAGTGGTGTCCAAAGTTTTATTGGATTATTTTCTCTTCCTCTTTTATTGGCTAAATCTGCTAACTCTTGAAATTTTTTAATGTAGTCAGGTCTGCAATCTGGATAACCAGAATAATCTAGTGCATTAACTCCTAATCCTATAAAATCAGCATCTATTGCTTCGGCATAACTTAGTGCAACGGAAATAAATATAGTATTTCTACCAGGAACATAAGTATTAGGAATTTTATTAGTTTGTACTCCTTCTATTGGAATATTTTTTTGAGTATCAGTTAATGACGAGCCTCCCCATAAAGATAAATCAAGCTTAATGATTTTAAATTCGTCGATATCAAAGTGTTTTGCAATTATTGATGCAGAATTTAATTCTTTTTTATGACGTTGACCGTAGTCAAATGAAAGGCCAAAAATTTTAGCTTCGGATTTTTTGGCGATACCAGTAACTGTAGAAGAATCTAAACCTCCAGATAATAAAACTACTATCGATTTATTTTTAAGAGTCATATGATTTCAATTAATTTTTAAGTATTTGTGAGTTTGAAGGCTCAATTTCCAATCTGGGTTATTTTTTACGAAATCAATAGCAAGAGAAAAACCATTCGCATTGTTCCATGCAGGCTGTAAATAAAAAATTTTATCTTCTTTTTTTAAGCCATCTTCGCTTTTAGAGAGTTGATATTGTTTTAAAGTTTCTTTTTTTATTTGAATAGCAAATTCAATATCTTCTATTTCATTTATGATTATTTTGATCTCATTACAGTTTTTTAAAAAATAATTTTTTGGAGGTGAGTGTCTTTTAGGAGATAAAGTAATCCAGTCATAGCTTCCTGATATCGAATTAACTCCACTTGTCTCAATATGAATCTTCATTGGCTTTTGTTCTTCTCCCATTGTCATTTTTTTTATAGCTTTGCAAAAATTATCCAAGTTATGTTGTAAAGGTTCTCCACCTGTAATAACGCAAAAAGATGCTCCTTTTTTTCTGGCAATTTTAATGCGATCTATTATTTTTTCAATTGATATAGAAGGGTGTTTTTTCTCGTCCCATGAATTCTTGGTATCGCACCACGAACATCCAACTTTGCATCCGGCTAATCTTACAAAAAAAGCACTTTTTCCAGCGTGATAACCTTCACCTTGTAATGAATGAAATTGTTCGACTAAGGGTAAAAAATTTGTCATTTTCATTCAAAAAAATAAAGAATATTAATTTGATTGAGTTAAATTATCTTGAGAGGCTTTTATTAATCCTTTAAATAAAGGATGAGGTTTCCCAGGCCTTGATAAAAACTCAGGATGATATTGACAGGCTAAGAAGTATGGGTGATTTTCTAACTCAATTAACTCAACTAATCTGCCATCTGGTGATGTACCACTAATTTTGTATCCAGAATCTAAAAAACTTTGTTTGTAGTAATTATTAAATTCGTATCTATGCCGATGTCTCTCATAAATAACATCCTCATCATATAAGTTTTTTCCAGTTGTATTTTTTGTCAATCTACATGGATAAACTCCAAGTCTCATTGTCCCACCTAAATCAACTACATCTTCCTGTTCTGGTAATAAATGTATCACTGGATTTGGAGTGTTTGGGTCTAGTTCTGAACTAGATGCATCTGGAAGATTAGCTACATTCCTAGCCCATTCTATAACGGCACATTGCATGCCAAGGCACAAACCTAAAAAGGGAATTTTATTTTCTCTTGCGAATTTTATAGCCGAAATTTTTCCATTTACTCCTCTATTGCCAAATCCCCCGGGTACGACAATTGCATCAACTTCATTTAAGTAAGTTTCTGCTGAATTTTTTTCTATCATTTCAGCACTTACCCAATGTAAATCTAATAAAGCCCTTTGTTCAATGCATGCATGTCTTAAAGCTTCAACAACGGATAAATATGCATCTCCAAGTTCAATATATTTGCCTACAAGTGCAACTTTTATTGGATCTCCAGGATTTCTTAGGTTGTGTATTAGTTGCTCCCAATTTTTCAAATCACATTTTTTATCTTCAAGGTCTAAATACTTCAAGGTTTCTTTGCATAAACCTTCTTTTTTTAAAGAAAGAGGTACAGAATATATACTGTCTGCGTCTAAAGCTTCAATTACAGAGTTGATATTGACACCGCAAAAACCACTAAGCTTTTTTTTAAGAGCTTCATTGATAGATTTATCACTTCGGCATACAAGTAAATCTGGCTGAATTCCAATTGATCTTAATTCTTTCACTGAATGTTGTGTTGGTTTAGTTTTTATTTCGCCAGAGGTTTTGATGTAAGGAAGTAATGTTACGTGTATGTATGCAACATCGTTCCTATTGACATCATTTTTGAATTCTCTTATTGCCTCTAAAAAAGGTAGAGATTCAATATCACCAACTGTTCCACCAATTTCAGTAATAATAATATCTGCATTGCTGTTAGCGGCTACTCTATGAATCCTTTCTCTAATTTCTCCCGTTATGTGAGGTATTACTTGCACAGTTCCACCGTTATAATTACCTCTTCTTTCTTTATTAATAACTGCTTGATAAATAGATCCCGTAGTCACACTATTTAACCTAGTCATTGCAGTATCAGTAAATCTTTCATAGTGACCTAAATCTAGATCGGTTTCAGCCCCATCTTCGGTTACAAATACTTCTCCATGTTGAAAGGGGCTCATTGTTCCTGGATCAACATTTAGATATGGATCTAGTTTTAATATTGAAACACTATATCCTCTAGATTTTAATAATCTTCCTAAGCTTGCAGCTACAATTCCTTTACCAATGCTAGAAACTACTCCTCCGGTGACGAATACAAATTTTGACATTAAATATTTTTAATTAAGCGCAGCCTCCTTATATTTTATTTAAACAAAAAACTTTTAGAACATCCATATATATTCTTATTCATCAATTGTTATTTCAATATCTAATTCTTTTAATTGTGATTCAGAGACATTGGAAGGTGCATTTGTGAGAAGACATTTTGCTTGTTGATTTTTTGGAAACGCAATGGTTTCTCTGATTGAATCTGCACCAATGATCAGCATGGTAATACGATCCAATCCAAACGCTATTCCACCATGAGGAGGAGCCCCCATTTCTAAGGCTTCTATTAAAAATCCAAATTTTTCATAAATCTCTTTATCAGTAAGTCCTACCGTTTTCAGAACCTGTCTTTGTAAGTTCGCCTCATGAATACGTAAAGAGCCACCTCCTAACTCCAATCCATTAAGAACTAAGTCATAAGCATTTGCTGTAGAGCTCTCAATTTCTTTTTTCAAGTTTTCAGAATCTTTAGATTTTATATTTTTTGGAGAACAAAAAGGATGATGTAAAGCTTCATATCTATTTTCATCTTCATTTCTCTCAAACATAGGGAAGTCAGTTACCCATAAGAAATTCCATTTGCTTTTATCTATGAGATTTAATTCTTTTGCGATATATTGTCTCACCCTATCTAATGACTGATTGACAATTTGTTTATCTCCAGCTCCTAAGAGGATTAAGTCTCCATCTTTTGCTTCTGTGATTTTTAAAATATCAGCTATATGCTCTTCACTTAAATTATTTTTAATTGCCCCAATAGTCTCAAGCTCATCTCCTTTGACCCTTATAAAGGCTAAACCACCAGCTCCTGCGTCTTGAGCTACTTTGAAGATGTCACCTCCAGGTTTAATTCTTACGTTGCTAATACTTGAATTGCCTCCTTTGACTGTTATGGATTTTATATACCCTCCAGACTTAATTGCCTTGGTGAAAATATTAAATCCAATATTACCTAATACTCCTCCTAAATCTTTCAATAACATTTGATATCTAGTATCTGGTCTATCAGTGCCGTAATTATCCATTGCTGTCTGCCATGTCATTCTTGGAAAAGCATTATTAAAATTAATATTTAACACTTCTTTCCATATTTTTTTTATGAGACTTTCATTAAAAGAAATTATTTCTTCTTCACTAATAAAGCTCATCTCAATATCTAATTGAGTAAACTCTGGCTGTCTATCTGCCCTTAAGTCTTCATCACGGAAACATTTTGCGATTTGATAATACTTATCTAAGCCCCCAACCATTAAAAGTTGTTTAAAGAGTTGTGGGGATTGAGGTAAAGCAAAAAATTCTCCATTTGAAAGACGTGCAGGAACAAGAAAATCGCGAGCCCCTTCAGGAGTTGACTTTGTAAGTAATGGGGTCTCTACTTCTGTAAATCCAAAATTATCAAGAAATTCTCTAGCAACTTTAATAATCTTATGTCTTGTTTTTAAGTTTTCTAGTAATTTTCCCCTTCTTAAATCAAGGTATCTATATTTTAATCTGAGTTCCTCTTTTGTATTTTCATAATCATGTATAGATACTGGAAAAGGTAAGTTGTTTTTAATTTGGTTGAGAATTTGCAAATCTTTAACCTTAAGCTCTAACTCTCCAGTACTTAAATTTGTATTTATGGAATCTTTGGGCCTTTCATTAATAATTCCGCTGACCATTATTACTGTTTCATTTCTTAGAGTTTCTGCCTGTTTAAATAGATCTACACCATCATCGGGGTTAATTGTTATTTGTAGGAATCCACTATGGTCTCTTAAATCAATAAAAATTACACCACCATGATCTCTTCTTCTATCTACCCATCCGCATAAATTAACTAATTTACCAATATCTGTATTATTGAGTTCTTCACAAATTTTGTTTCTCATCGAAGTATGGTTTATTTATCAATAACTTATAATAATTCTTTAAGGGTAAATTTAGTTAATAATTCTTTTTATAAAACGCCCTTTTTGTTATAACCCCGTTAAATTTTTTGCCTCTTATTAATATTTCAACTTCATTATTTATTAAGGCATGCGAAGTATTGATGTATGCAAAAGCAATAGCTTGTTGTTTAGTTGGAGACCAACTGCCGCTAGTGATAGTTCCAATATTCTCATCACCTTTAAGCACTGCGCACCCTTTTCTTCCTATTACTTTACCTTTTATAGAGAGACCAACTAACTTTTTTTGAATCCCTAATCTTGACTGCTCTTCAAGAACTCTTCTGCCAATGAATTCGTGATTATTTTCTAGATGTACTAGCCATCCTAACCCTGCTTCATATGGAGAAGTTTCTTCATTTATGTCTTGCCCATAAAGATGCATGCCTGCTTCAAGTCTAAGAGTATCTCTAGCTCCTAAACCACAAGGTGCAACATTTTTAGAAATTGAGAAATCCCATAAATTAATTGCTGCTTTTTTAGATAAAAGTATTTCTAGACCATTTTCCCCCGTATAGCCTGTCTTTGAAAAGAAAATTTTTTCCTTAGGCGAAATATGTTCAAAAATTTTATATTCGCATCCAAAGTTAGGGATATATGAGATCGAAGATTCAATCCATTCTTCAAATAAACCGAATGAGTTTTTTCCCTGTAGTGCTAAAAGTACTTTGTCTTTTTTAAAGTTTGTTATCGAAATTTCAGACATATTTAAATTATTTTTTATCCACTGAAAATCTTCTTCATATCTACTTGCATTAACTATTAACAATAATTCTGATATGTCATTTTTTTGTATACCAAGGTCATAAATTATTAAGTCATCTATTATTCCTCCTTTATCATTGAGCATTACTGTATAAAGCCCCTGACCTTCACAAAAGGAGTATAAATTAGTAGGAAAAAGTTTTTGAATAAAATCCTTTGGATTGATTCCCTTGATAGAAATCACACCCATGTGAGAAATATCAAATAATCCTGCTGAACATCTAACTGATTCATGCTCTTTAATTAATCCTGAAAATGATATGGGCATTTCCCAACCTGCAAAATCCACTAATTTTGCATTGGATTCAACATATTTTGAATAAAGAGGACTTTTTAGCAAATCCATGAAATATTTAGTTTCAATTTAGTATTTCTACACTTTAGTTTAGAAATTTTTTATTGCATATTTTCTAATGACAAAATTAAGCTTCTAAGTACTTTGGCTGCAACTATGCTACTTACTCCGCTTCTATCAATTTCTGGAGATAATTCCACAATATCTGATCCCACGATTCTAAGGTCTTTTAAAGTTTTAAGTATCTCTTCAAAATCATTCCAAAAAAATCCTCCAGGTTCTGGAGTGCCCGTCCCTGCTAATAAACTGGGATCAAACCAATCTAGATCTATTGTTAAATAGATTGGAGACTTTGCGTATGGAAGAAGAGCTTGTTTTAACTCATATGCATTTCCGCCTGGACAAAAGTTAACTAATTGGTGGTTGTTATACATAATTTCAAATTCTTCCTTAGTCCCACTTCTAATTCCTACTTGCAAAATTTTCTTTTCAGGTAGCACTTCTAAGCACCTTTTCATAGTACAAGCATGACTATGTTCATTTCCTATATATGATTCTCTTAAATCTGCATGGGCATCAAGTTGAACCAATATTAAATCTGGATATTTTTTTACTAATGCTTCAATTGCACCTCTTGTAATAGAGTGTTCGCCGCCAAGCATAATAGGACTAAGGCGTTTACTAATTAAATAATTTGTTGCTGATTTAACCGATTCAATAACGGACTTTGAGTCATTTTTATCAATTAGTATTGATCCAAAATCAACATACATAATATCCTCTAAGTCTTTTTTTATTTTTGGACAATATGTTTCTAAACAAGAACTGACTTGTCTTATTGCTTCTGGACCAAATCTTGCCCCTGGTTTAAACGAACATGTCCCGTCATAATTAACTCCAAATATTCCAATTGAGCAATTTTCGGGACTTCTTTTTGCTCCCATATAAATTGCATTTTCGTTATCAAATAAATTTTTTGACATCTTATGAATTTAGTTCTTTTACAATTTTATTTGGCATCATTTTGAATGCGGCATTTTGAAAATTTAAATTCCAAATTTCACATCCTTTTTCTATCTTTACGACTTCATCATAATTTTGCTTTGATAAACTTAGATCTTCTGAAGAAGCAAATGTCCAACTCCAAATCCCGCTTGGATATATAGGCACAAAGGAATACATAGTTTCAGAAACTTTAAATATATTTTTTAGGTTTTTCAAAATATTTATGTGAATATTTTTGAAGGATTCAGGAGATTCGCTTTGCGTTGCTAATATCCCACTTGGTGTAAGTATTCTTTTACATTCTTTATAAAAAGAATCTGAAAATAATAAATTTGAAAATTCTGAGGGATCTGAACTATCTATAAATATAACGTCGTAAAAATTATCTTTTGTTTTTTTTACCCATTTAACACCATCATCAACATGTATTTCTAATCTTTTGTCATTCCATGCTTCGCCTCCAATTTCTTTTAGAAATTTTTTAGATATTTTGATTACCTCCTTATCAATTTCTACTAGATCAATTCTTGATATTTGAGAATATTTAACGCATTCTCTTACAGTACCACCGTCTCCACCACCAATAATTAGTACATTAGATTTTTCGTCAATGCTACTTAATGCAGGATGCACAAGACACTCATGATAATATTTCTCGTCTTTTAATGATGTCATCCAGCAACCATCTAACATTAAAGCTTTACCATAATATTCATTTTCAATAACAATAATTTCTTGATATTTTGAGGTTTTTTTAATTAGAATTTTCCCATTTAGGCCGAATCTTGAGCCTTTATGATATTCATCTATCCATGTTGTAATATTTGTCATTTGCTTTTAGGAATTTTTCCCGCCAGTTTTTGCTTGGCTATTTGCCAAAGCCGTTTAAAGTCTTTGGGAGTTTGTTTTTTAATATTATCTCCTGCATGCTCTTCGACGATTGAAAATCGGTCTAAAAATTTTATATTAGTTTTTTGAAGAGCTGATTCAGGATTGATCTTTAAAAAGTTTGAGAGATTAAGAAGAGTAAAGTAAATATCCCCAAATTCATTTTTTATCTCTGAATCATTTTTACTTTTAATTGCTTCCTTTAATTCATTAATCTCTTCTTCTAACTTTTTAAAAATCTCATCAGTACTTTCCCACTTGAAACCATATTCTTTAACAACATTTGTGATTTTATCTGTTCCAACCGTTGGTGGTAAATTTTTGATTTTCATATTTAAATTTTTACTAATTGATGATTCCATATGAGGTATTTCTTTTTCTAAATTTTTAATGTTTACCCAAATCTGTTGCGATTTTTCTAGAGATACTTTTTCTTTTTTTTTAAAAATATATGGATGTCTATTAATTATTTTCTTGTTTAGATTTTTTATAACATCATTTAGTTCAAATTCTTTTTTTTCGTAACCGATTTCAGCGTGAAGCATTACTTGTAATAAAAGATCTCCTAACTCCTCACATATGTTATCTGTATTTTTTTCATATATCGCATCTATAAACTCATTACTTTCTTCATGTAAAAATGGGATCAACGATTTATGAGACTGTATTTTCTGCCATGGGCATCCCCAATTTTTATCTCTTAATGATTTGATATTAGATATTAAAATTTTAAAGCTTTCTAAAGTCTCTAAATCGGAATTTTTTTGTAAGTTATATCTATCGTTTGAGTGCATAGGATAAATTTTATTAATTTAATTTTGCCTCAATCATGAAATATTTAAATACTTAGTATAAATATTTCAACTTCATCTATTAGAATGGATTATTATAAGGGCGATTAGCTCAGCGGTAGAGCGCCTGCCTTACAAGCAGGATGTCCCTGGTTCGAACCCTGGATCGCCCATTTATTATTTTTCTAATGACTGAGATCGTCAATCTTTCAATCAGTCAAAATGCTGCTTCAGAACTATCTAGGCAAGCTTCTTTTGGAGGTTCTCCAGGAGAAATGTCGATTGATTTGGTAGAGGATAAAAATTGTTCCGAAGGATGGATGCATATTAAATTAAGGCCAGGTACATGTAATGGATCCCCTATTTCAAGAACTGAAGGAGTAACTTTATATGCGGATGTAAAAAAGTTTAATTTACTGAAAGATTTAAAATTAGATTATTACGGTGATTTGAGCGGTGGTGGATTTCTTATTTCAACACCAAAAAATGCAAAACGTTGTTCCTGTGGTTCTGGCTTCAAACTTTTGTAGAATGGATGTGTCTTTTTTGCAAACTAATATTATTTTCATTAATTGGCTGCTCTCAAGATAAAATAAACAAAAAGTTTATCGAAATAAAATTTACACATGACAGAGATGAATGATCAATTATCTTTAGAGAATTATTCACCTTTTGAAGTAGAGAAAAAGTGGCAAGAAAAATGGGAAAGTCTAAAGGCGTTTAGTCCTAACCCTGAGGATGATGGGGAGCCTTTTTGTGTTGTCATTCCGCCACCAAATGTAACTGGATCTTTGCATATGGGGCATGCATTTAATACGGCTTTGATAGATGTTGTAGTACGTTTTCAAAGACTGTTAGGTAAGAATGTTTTGTGTTTACCGGGAACTGATCATGCTTCAATAGCTGTTCAAACTATTCTCGAAAAACAATTAAAAAGTGAAGGCAAAACAAGCGAAGATATTGGAAGAGATGAATTTCTTAAAAGAGCATGGAACTGGAAAGAACAAAGTGGTGGAAGAATAGTTTCTCAATTAAAAAGAATAGGATATTCAGTTGACTGGACTAGAGAAAGATTTACTCTTGATCAAAAATTAAATGAAGCAGTTATTGAGGCTTTTAATATTCTTTATAAAAAGAATTTAATTTATAGAGGCGAATATTTGGTTAATTGGTGCCCTGAATCTCAATCTGCCGTAAGTGATCTTGAAGTTGAAATGCAAGAAGTAAATGGTCATTTATGGCATTTTAAATACCCTTTAATTTCTGAAAGTGGTGAACAGTTAGATAAGTACTTAGAAGTTGCAACAACAAGACCAGAAACTCTTTTGGGTGATACTGCTGTGGCAGTTAATCCTGATGATGATAGATATAAAGAATTTATTGGACTCAAAGTAAAAGTTCCTTTCGTTGATAGAGAAATACCTATTATCGCTGATTCACATGTTGATAAAGATTTTGGGACAGGTTGTGTGAAGGTTACTCCAGCCCATGATCCAAATGATTTTGCAATAGGAAAAAGGCATAATTTAAAACAGATTAATGTAATGAACAAAGATGGAACTTTAAATATTAATGCAGGTATTTTTCAAAATTTAGATAGATATGACGCTAGAAAGAAAATTATCAAAGAATTGGATAATTTAGGCCTGCTGACAAAGATAGAGGATTATAAACATACTGTTCCTTTTTCTGATAGAGGTAAGGTGCCAATTGAACCTTTATTGTCAACACAATGGTTTTTGAAAATGGATGATATATCACGAGGATGTCTTAATGAAATTGATTCTAAAAAACCATCGTTTATCCCTCCACGCTGGGAGAAAGTTTATAAGGATTGGTTAGAGAATATTAATGATTGGTGTATCAGTCGGCAATTGTGGTGGGGGCACCAAATACCAGCCTGGTATGTTTTAAATGAATCTCAAGACTCAATAGAACAAAATACTCCATATATCGTCGCAAGAAATGAAGAGGATGCCTTAATCGAAGCTAATAAAAAATTTGGATTAAATATTAAATTGGTTCGTGATAAAGA
>QCCC01000021.1 GCA_003281415.1 Prochlorococcus sp. AG-347-K15 | reverse complement strand
GGGCAATAAATATGAATATTTTCATATTGCCAATTTCTTTTTTAGTACTTGTTGGCATAAGTAATTCAGTCAATTTGACTGATGGACTAGATGGATTAGCAACTGGATGCAGTGGAATTGTCTTCTATGGATTAGGAACAGAAATATTGATAAAAGAACAGCAAGAACTTTTTGTTTTTAGTATTCTATGTTATTCAATGTCCGGCATATGCTTAGGATTTCTCAAATACAATAGTTATCCTGCAAAAATATTTATGGGTGATACAGGATCTCTAAGTATTGGGGCAATTCTAGGTTCTATTGCATTATTAACCGATAGCGTTTTTACCTTATCTATTTTCTCAGGAATATTTATTATGGAATCATTATCAGTAATGCTTCAAGTAGGTTTTTTCAAAATCACAAAAAAACTATTTCACAGAGGTAAACGAATATTTTTAATGACTCCAATACACCATCATTTTGAACTTCAAGGTGTTAAGGAACAAAAAATAGTTGAAAATTTTTGGAAAATCAACATTTTACTCGTAATTTTAGGTATAGTTTTAAAAATCAATCTTTGAAAAATTTGTTATGAGTTTTTTTACATGGAAAGATAATGGATTAACAAGTGACTGCTCAAGTCTTGATGCAATGGCGTCAAGATTCGAAGAAACTGCCAACTTAATGAAAAAACTATCTAAAAAAGGTTTCAAACTAAAGAAAACTCATAACAATCAACTAATCCTTCACCCTGATCCTAAAGTATTTGATCAATGGGGGTTTATTAGTGAAGAACTTCCTTTTAAACAACTCTGTTTAATATCAGATGAAGAATAATTATTCGACCTATAAAACTCTTTTATAAGAATTGATAAATAATTACGTACATGAGTGTTCCAACTAAAGTGTCTGTTAACACCCTCAATTCCATTTCTACTCCATAATTTCCACTGATTATTATTAAAAATTCCTTTTTCAAGAGTAGCTTTCATCTCATTAATATCAGTAACATCTACTAAAAGTCCATTTTCACATTTTGAGCGAATTTCTTTTGGTCCTCCATCATTTGTTGAGATTATCGGTAATCCACAAGAAGAAGCTTCAAGCAAGGTTAAACCAAAAGGCTCTGTTAAAGCTGGATTTACAAATACACCTCCTCTGCTAGCAGCCCACCTATATAAAGCAGGTATCTGACTTGGAAGATGCTTTTTTGGATAAGCTACCTTTCCATACAAATTATATTTATCAATAGTTTCAAAAATATTATTGAAAACATCTTTTTGTTGAGGATCAAGTTTTGAAGTACTTTCGCGACAGCCCAAAATTAAAATTAAATTAGTTTTTCTTTTTAATTTTTCAGATCTTCCATATGCCTCAATCAAAGAAGGAATATTTTTTCTTCGTACGGCTCTAGAAATATTTAATAATGGAGGTTTAGTAGAATCCTTGAGAAAAGGTTGCATCATATTGTCAATTTCAGCTGTCTCTGTTGTCGAGTGAATATGGTGAAACTTTTTATGATCAACACCAGGAGGGATTACTCTAGCTTTGTGAGGTGAAAAAGAAGAATATTGAGAATATTGATAAACTGACTCTTGTTTAGTGCTTGTAACAACAATATCTGCAGACTTTAATGCTTTTTCTTCTGCGTCAATTCTTTTACTTATTGCATAAAGCTTTTCTATTTGATTAGTTTTTAAACCAGTATCAAGCAATTTTCTTTTTTTCTCTCGTCCCAAAGAATGGCCAGTAAAAATAAGTGGAACATTTAAGGATTTACTTAATTTAACTCCAACATATCCAGCATCTGCATAATGTGCATGAATAAAATTAGGCTTTTTATTTTTTTTATAATAAGAAATAAGTATTTCAGTTAAGTGATCTAAATAAGGCCAAAGCAATTCCTTTCTTAAGTACTTATTAGGTCCAAATTTGAATCTTAAAATTCTAACTCCAGGTTCTACAAATTCTTCTTCATGAGAATATTCATCATCAACTTTAGGGTCTTTAATTAAACGAGTTACTAAATCTACTTGATCAACTTCTGAAGTATTAGCCAAACTTTTAACTAACTCTAAAACATATTGTGTTTGCCCTCCTGTATCTGCATCCCTTCCTAATTCAAGATTATTTGAACGTATAAGACCATGTAAATGTAAATGTAAAAATTTAAACCTCATTCAGCAAATCCTCCGATCAACGGCCTTTAATACAAATAAGCTGAATTTCCAAAGGAAATATTAAGAAAGCATTATGATTTTAAATTTTTTTAAATACAAAAGTTTTTGAAAAAGCAGTTGTAGACTAAAACAATACCCCTAAAAAGAAGACTTTACGTGATACTCAGATAATTAAAAATACAAAGAAATACAACAAGTTTTTTTATTTGAGAACTTTTTTAAGATATTTTGCTGTGTGACTTGTGGGATGTTTCGCTACATCTTCAGGAATACCCTCTGCAATAATTTCGCCACCTTTATCTCCTCCATCAGGTCCTAAATCAATAATCCAGTCAGAACATCTAATTACGTCTAAGTTATGTTCAATAACAATTACAGAATTCCCTTTATCTACCAAACGTTGTATCACATCCATTAATTTATGAACATCATAAAAACTTAAACCTGTAGTTGGTTCATCAATTAAATATAGAGTTTTTCCAGTAGCCCTTTTTGATAATTCGGTAGCTAACTTAACTCTTTGAGCCTCTCCCCCAGATAATGTAGGAGCAGGTTGGCCTAATTTGACATATCCTAATCCGACATCTACTAATGTAGATAACCTATCAGCAGCTTGAGGTATTGCAGAAAAAGTCTCTGCAGCTTGTTCAACAGTCATCTCTAAGACGTCAGATATATTAAAACCTTTATATTTAACTTGAAGAGTTTCCCGGTTAAAGCGAGCTCCTTTACATACTTCACATTGGACATATACATCAGGCAAAAAATTCATTTCAATGACATTAACTCCTTGGCCCTTGCACGCTTCGCATCTTCCTCCTTTCACATTAAAACTAAACTGACCAGCTTGATAACCCCTTGCTTTAGCTTCCACTGTTGCGGTAAATATCTGTCTTATAGGATCAAAGGCACCTGTATAGGTAGCAGGATTTGATCTTGGTGTTCTCCCTATTGGAGATTGATCGATAACTATAACTTTATCAATTGCCTTTATACCCTTTAACTCTTCTACACCCTGAGGAAAGGGAACTTTTAATCCTAGAGAATGACACAAAGCAGGATGAAGTAATTCATTTATCAAAGTACTTTTACCACTTCCACTAACACCAGTCACGGAAATTAGTCTACCTAATGGAAATTCTACAGATATATTCTTTAAATTATTTTTTGAACAACCATTTAAAATTAAGCTTTTTTTAACAGAGGATCTTCGTTCTTTTGGAGTAGGAATTGACTTCCTACCACTAAGATAAGCCCCAGTTAATGACCTCTCTGATTGCAAAACATCTTGATATGATCCCTTAGCAATAATTTCTCCACCATAAACACCTGCACCTGGACCAATATCTACTAAATAATCAGCAGATTTCATAGTATCTTCGTCGTGTTCAACAACGACTAAAGTATTGCCAAGGTCTCTTAAACTTTTTAATGTTTCTAATAATCTATCATTATCTCTCTGATGTAAACCAATACTTGGTTCATCTAACACATAGAGAACACCAGTAAGGCCTGCCCCTATTTGCGTAGCTAATCTAATACGCTGCGCTTCTCCTCCAGAAAGAGTCATTGCTGGTCTATCTAAAGTTAAATAATCTAAACCGACATTAATTAAAAACTTCAAACGTAAACGAATCTCTTTTAAAACCAATTCACCTATCTGCTTTTGTTTTTCTGATAAAGATATATTTTCCTTCTTAGTCTTGCCTAAACCCATGATACGCTCTACATGAGTTAAAGTTTCAGAAACACTTATAGAAGTTAAGTCAGTAATATTATATGGTCCAAGTTTAACTGCCAAAGCCTCAGGTCTTAATCTTTTTCCAGAACATGTCTTACAGGGAACTAATTCTAGGTACTTTTCTAATTTTTGTTTTACTGATTCGCCATTAGCTTCATTCAATTGTCTTTCTAATATTGGTAATATTCCTTCAAAGGGTCTTTCAAAACCACTAGAAGTTTTAAAACGACTGTCAGCTTGAATTAGTATTGGTTTATCTGATCCCAAAAGTAGAACTTTTTTTTGCAGATCACTTAGATCTTTCCAAGGAGTTTTTAATTCAAAACCATAAGCTTGTCCTACAGAATAAAGCAAAGAGAAGTAATAAGTATTATCTTTTTCACTCCAAGGTGCTATTGCAGCATAAACAGGTAATGTTTGATCTGGAATTACTCTATCAGCTGTAAATTTTTTTAAATAACCAATTCCATGACAGTCTGGACATGCCCCGTATGGACTGTTAAAGGAAAACAGTCTAGGAGAAAGTTCCTCAACAATAGAACCATGAACAGGACATGCATAATTTTCCGAGTAAAGTTTTTCTCTCTCTAAGTTAGGAGGTAAATTTTCTCCTTTTTTTGGAACAACTTCTACTATTGCTAAACCATCGCCTCTTTTAAGGCAAGTTTGTAGAGAATCATTTAATCTTTCTTGTATTCCTTCTCTTGCAATTAATCTGTCAACTACTACCTCAATATTATGAATTTGATTTTTATCTAATTCAATACTATCAGCAAGTTCTCTTACCTCGCCGTTGATTCTTACCCTTGCGAAACCCTCCGCAGCTAGTCCACTTATTAATTTTGTATGAGTTCCTTTCTTCCCTCTTACTACAGGAGCCAATAATTGATACCTTGTTCCTTCTGGCAATACAAGAATTTGATCTACCATTTCATCAATTGTTTGTGGCGCAATTGGAATCCCACAATGATGACAATGCGGTTCACCAGCACGACCAAACAACAATCTTAAGTAATCTTGTATCTCTGTTACTGTTCCAACTGTTGATCTAGGATTATGACTTGTTGATTTTTGATCAATTGAAATAGCAGGTGATAAGCCCTCAATATTGTCAACATCTGGTTTATCTACTTGACCTAAAAATTGCCTTGCATACGCCGAAAGGCTTTCAACATATCTTCTTTGACCTTCAGCGAAAATCGTATCAAAAGCTAGAGAACTTTTACCACTTCCACTGACACCTGTAAAAACAATGAGTTTATTCCTTGGTAGAGAAAGATCAATATTTTTTAAATTATGCTGACGAGCTCCCCTAATAATAATTGAATTATCTTCTTCAAAATTATTATCAGTTTTTATAACCATGTTTAAATCTAATTATGATTTAAAAAGATTATTATAGTAGAATTTTTTGTATTTTATGCAGCGGCTTGATCAAGAAGTCTAGAAGCATATTCATTTACTCCAGAAGAAGCTCCACCAATAAGTTCTATTAATTCCTGTTTTCTTTGTTTTTTTGTAGTAAGTTTTGATATTGAAGTATAAGTCAATCCATCAATAACATTTTTATTGACTTTAAAATGAGACAAACCTCCAGCAGCCAAGAAAGGCTGGTGTGTAATACATAAAACCTGTTGTTCTTTAGAAATTTCTTTTATTAACTTAACCAAAGAAAGTAAAGATTTACCACTTAAACCATTGTCAATTTCATCTAAAAAGAAAGTATTTGGTTTTTTAGAAATACTAGATTTAATAGCCAATAAGAATCTTGACATTTCTCCGCCTGAAATAACATTTGATAATGGAGCAAGTTTCTGATCAGGATTAGCAGAAAACAAAAAATTTATATTGTCAATTCCATCGCCAGAAGGCTTAGATTCTGAAAATTGAATTGAAAAATTTGCATTTTCTAATCCTAAATCTTTTAAAATAGAGATCACTGAATCTTGCAACTGCTCGGCAATTTTTTTTCTTTCAGTAGATTGAATAAAAAATAAAGAATTTAAATTACTTTGTAAGTTTTGTATTTGATTTTTCATATTACGAATCTCGTGATCTTTATCATTTTTTAGAAAATATGTCCTTAATTGTTCTCGCTTTTCAATTAATTGAGGTAAATCAAGTGAAAAAGTTCTCTCCAAATTTTTTAAAAAAAATAATCTTTTTTGAATTTCTGAAAGGTTAGATTCATTATTATCTATATCTTGTATATATGCGTTTAAAGCCAAAATTAAATCTTCAACATAATGTTGGATAGATAATAAATTTTCTCTAAACTTTTGAATTTTTAAATCAAAACCTGCTGTTCTATTTAAATTTTTTATTGATTGATTTATCAAAGACGCTACTGATGGTTGATCATGACTGAAATTGTTTAAATTATCTAAAGATGATTGAATTGAATTATTTATTTCGAGATTATTTACAAATTTATTTTCTAGCAACTCTAATTCTAAGATTTCCTGACTAGACTCTAAATTAGCTTCCTCTAAAGTTTTCAATATTTGTTTCGTTATTAAGTTATTTTCTGCTTGTTTCTTAGAGGATTCTATTTTTGCATTCATTAATCCACTTAAAACCTGGCTTTCCTCCCATATATCTTTAATCTTTGCACTTGTATCTCTCAATTCTTGCGAACATAAATCATCAATAATTAATCTTCTCTTATCTTGCGAATCAAATATAAAAGTATCTGATTGACCTGCGAAATCTATTAGTAATTGTCCAAGTTCTTCTAATAATTTTTTATTAATTGATAAATCGTTAAGGCTATATTTAGATAAAACTTTATTATTTTTTTTATAGGATATTCTTTTGATGTTTAAAACTGAATTGCATTTAAAGCCATTACCAATTAGCCAGTTATTAATTTGAAAAGAAGAAGAAAATTTTGCCTCAATAACACAAAAATCTTTTCCTGGACGTATTAAGTGCTTTAAAGGTATATTGGTTCCACCAAATAAAGCATTTAAGGAATCTAAAATTAGTGATTTTCCTGAACCAGAATCCCCAGTAATAATGTTCAAACCTTTTTCGAAATTAATTTCTATAATCTCTATTAATGCAATATTCTCTATCTTTAATTTTTTTAGCATGATAAATCTTACATATAAAAAAATTAACTTCTTTTTTAAAAAAATAAAGGTTTTAAATATATAAAGTTATGAAAGAAGATTTTACTGATTTTATTGAGGTTTCTGGACTGTTGGATTATGATCCAGAAACAATATCTAAAATTTACAAAAAAAACCCAAAAAGACTTTTAAAAAGACTATGGCAAACACTCATTCCTATTTTTGCCTATTTGTTTTCTGTTGGGTGGGATAAACTATCTGGTAGATTAAAAAACGAAGAGAAAGCAAGATTTAGAGCAAAAGAATTAACAAATTTATTAGTAGAACTTGGTCCAGCATTTGTTAAAGCAGGTCAAGCTTTATCAACAAGACCAGATATCATTCCAGGTATTCTTCTTGAAGAATTATCTGAATTACAAGATCAACTTCCAGGATTTGACGGAAATAAAGCTATGGAATTAATAGAAGAAGATTTAGGATCTAAAGTTGATGAAATTTTTTTAGAAATTGATAAAGAACCAATTTCTGCAGCTTCTTTGGGACAAGTGCACAAAGCCAAATTAAAGAATGAGGAGGTTGTTGCAGTTAAAGTTCAACGACCAGGTTTAAGAGAGCAAATAACTTTAGATCTTTACATAGTAAGAAATATTGCTTATTGGCTAAAAAACAATATTGGATTAATAAGAAGCGACCTCGTCGCATTAATTGATGAATTAGGCAAAAGAGTTTTTGAAGAAATGGATTATTTAAATGAAGCTGAAAATGCTGAAAAGTTTAGAAATATGCATAAACATAATCAAATGATTGCTGTACCAAAAATTTATAAAGAAATTACTTCTAGGAGAGTTCTAACTATGGAATGGATTGATGGTACAAAATTAACCAATCTAGAAGATGTAAAAAAATTAGGAATTGACCCAGATAAAATGATTGAAATAGGGGTGCAGTGCAGTTTAGAACAACTTTTAGAACATGGTTTTTTTCATGCTGACCCACATCCTGGAAATTTATTAGCATTGAAAGATGGCAGATTATGTTATCTAGATTTTGGAATGATGAGCGAAGTTTCCAGAGACTCCAGATCTGGATTAATACAAGCAGTTGTGCATTTAGTGAATAAAAATTTCGATAAATTATCTCAAGATTTTGTAAAATTAGGATTCTTATCCGAAGAAGTTAATCTAGAACCTATAGTTCCAGCATTTCAAGATGTTTTTATAAATGCCGTTGAACAAGGAGTTTCAAAAATGGATTTCAAAAGCGTCACAGACGACATGTCTGGCGTTATGTATAAATTTCCTTTCAGACTACCTCCATATTATGCACTTATAATTAGGTCTTTACTAACATTAGAAGGAATTGCTTTAAGTGTAGACCCAAACTTTAAAATATTAGGTGCGGCATATCCATATTTTGCAAGAAGATTAATGGAAGATCCTGACCCTCAATTAAGAGAAAGCTTAAAAGAAATGCTTTTCGATAATAAAAAATTTAAGTGGGACCGTTTAGAAGATCTACTTTCTAACGCAGCAAAACAAACAAACCTTGATTTAGAAAAACTTTTAGATGAAGTAATAAACCTTCTATTTTCTCCAAAAGGAGGATTTCTTAGAAATGAAATAGTTGAAGGTCTAACCAATCAAATAGATTTAATTAGTCTAAAAATATTGAAAAATCTGAATAACTACCTCCCTAACACAATAAAATTAAAAACAGCTAATGAAAAAAATAACTTAAATGATCTTATAATGTATATTGAGCCTTTAAAAAACTTTCTAGAGATTTTACAAAAAGTTCCAGGTTATTCTATCGATATTTTTCTAAAAAGAGTTCCTCGACTTATAAATGAGCCCTATACAACAGAAATGGGTATAAAAATCGCGAAAAAAGTAACAGAAAAGGGAGTTGTTAGACTTGTGAAAATCGCTGCTGGTGCAAATATATAAGATGAAATTTAGTAAATTTTTATTAGTCAAAATATTTTTCATTTTAATAAGTTCTCAATTACTTTTAAATATTTCGAAGGCTAATGCAGCTGATGAAATTAAAATTATATACAGCATATTTTCTAGAACAATTAAAGTAAATTCATTAAAAAATTTTGCTGAAGAAGGTAAATCTACAAAAAAATTAAAAAGAATTTTAAAAGCAACTGGCTCTACAGACAAAGAAATTAGAAAAGTATTGAATAAAGAGTTCGAAATACCCATTACGATTGCAAGCAAATTAATATATTCTGAAATAGGAAATGTTTTTTTAAGAAGACTTTCCTCTATTATCCACCCGCCGAGGGCAGATGATGAAAGAACGGGTATGCTGGCCCTTAGAGCGAGTGTAATTCAAGGGATTAATAAAGGAAATGGAAAAATAAATCTGATAAATTTTTTTGAAAGCTATCCAACCAAAACTGTTATTTTAGATGTCAACGCTTTGAGCAAAGTAATGAATAAAGTAGAATCAATCTCAGAATTATTAGATTTTTTTACAAATTCTCCACTAGAAAAAATTAAACAAAATTAAACAACCATGGTGTTATTAAATAAAATCAAAAATAAGCTACGTATTAACTACAGAAAGAAAAGATGGCCAGGTCTAATAGAAGCCTATAAACAATATCTTCCAGTTACTAAAAAAACTCCTATTATTTCCCTAAATGAAGGAAATACTCCACTTATTCTTAGTAATTCAATTAGTAAATTAATCGGAAATGGAACAAAGGTTTTTTTAAAATTTGATGGTCTGAATCCTACGGGATCTTTTAAAGATCGTGGTATGACTATGGCTATTAGCAAAGCAAAAGAAGAGGGTCGTGAAGCAGTAATTTGTGCAAGTACTGGCAACACTTCTGCTGCAGCTGCAGCATATGCTTCTAGAGGAGGATTAAAACCTTATGTTTTAATCCCTGAAGGATTTGTTGCACAAGGAAAGCTTGCTCAAGCCTTAATGTATGGAGCAGAAATAATATCTATTAATGGGAACTTTGATAAGGCTCTTGAAATTGTTAGAAATTTATCCTCAGAACATCCAGTAGAACTTGTTAATTCGGTTAATCCATACCGAATACAAGGACAAAAGACTGCCGCTTTTGAAATAGTTGATGACTTAGGTATAGCACCTGATTGGCTTTGCATTCCAATGGGTAACGCAGGAAATATAACTGCTTATTGGATGGGATTTAAAGAATATTCAAAAATAAAAAGTAATTTAAAATTACCAATTATGATGGGTTTTCAATCTGCGGGTTCTGCTCCTTTAGTACAAAATATTATTGTTAAAGATCCTGAAACAATTGCAACAGCAATAAGAATTGGAAATCCTGTAAATAGAGAAAAAGCAAAAAAAGTTAAAAAAGAGAGTAAAGGAGACTTTCAGTCAGTTACTGATGAAGAAATTATTAATGCTTACAAATTATTAGCTAAAGAAGGTATTTTTTGTGAACCTGCCAGCGCCGCATCGGTTGCTGGACTAATTAAGAATAAAAATAGAATTCAAAAAGAATCAACTATTGTTTGTGTTCTTACTGGAAATGGCTTAAAAGATCCTGATTGCGCTATTAAAAACAATGATGCTATTTTTAGAAAAAATATTGAACCTTCATTAAAAAATATTACCAAAATCTTGGGTTATTAAAATCCAAAAAAATTTGTGTCTGTGGAAATCAATTAAAAACAACCTTCAACTGTTGAAAAGTACTTAAAAATTTATTGAATTTGTTGAATATTTTTTTATTTGCAAAGAACAAAAAAATTTATTCAACATATATACACTTTTTTCCACTTCTATAAATATTTATAAACTTAGTAATCAGGGCTTTCAAAGTATAAATTCCACAATTTCCACAGTAACTACTACTACTAATTTTTTTATTTTTATATATTTATTTTATTAGAAAAAAAAGAATAAAATATATTATTGAATTTAATTTACGAAAAAAGTATATTGTATTTGTAAAAAGTTCCAAATTCCGATGGAGATTCTTTGTAATCAAAATGATTTAAATAATGCTATACAACTAGTAAGCAAAGCAGTCGCATCAAGACCAAGTCACCCAATTCTTGCAAATATACTTTTAACGGCTGACCAAGGAACAAATAAAATAAGCTTGACAGGATTTGATTTGAATTTGGGGATTCAAACTTCTTTTGATGGAGATGTTAAAAATAGTGGAGCTATTACGATACCTTCAAGACTTTTATCTGAAATAGTAAATAAATTACCTAATGAAACTCCTGTTTCTTTAAAAGTAGATGAGAATTTAGATAATATTTTAATAAAAAGTGATAGAGGTTCTTTTAACATTAAAGGCATTCCCTCTGATGATTATCCCAATTTGCCATTTGTTGAAAGTGGAACTTCTTTAAACATAGATCCTAGTTCTTTTTTAAAAGCTTTAAAATTTACTATTTTTGCAAGTAGTAGCGATGACTCAAAGCAATTACTTACAGGAGTGAATTTTACCTTTAAAAAAAATCATCTAGAGTCAGCATCTACAGATGGGCATAGATTGGCGGTCACTTTAATTGGTAATGAAGAAAATATTGAAAATAAAGATAACTCATCTTTAAATGAGGATGACTTGTCAGTAACTATTCCAACTAGATCATTAAGAGAAATTGAAAAATTAGTATCTTTGAAAACTTCAGAAAAATCAATAAAACTTTTCTATGACAAAGGCCAAGTAGTTTTTATTTCTTCTAATCAAATAATTACAACAAGAACCCTTGAAGGTACTTATCCTAATTATTCACAATTAATACCTGATACTTTTTCTAAAATTTTTAATTTTAAAACAAAAAAATTAGTAGATGCATTAGAAAGAATTGCTGTTCTAGCTGATCAGCAAAGTAGTGTTGTTAAGATTAAATTGAATGATACAGATTCAGCTTCGATAAGTGCAGATGCACAAGATATTGGAAACGCTAATGAATCAATACCTGTTTCCTCTTCTGGAGAAAATTTTGACATTGCATTTAACGTTAAATATCTTTTAGAAGGTTTGAAAGTTATTGCTTCTGAAAATGTACTTTTAAAGTGTAATCTTCCAACTACTCCAGCTGTTTTTGTGCCGGAAGATAATCTTAATTCTTTTACTTATTTAGTCATGCCTGTTCAGATTCGTTCTTAACTTGAAATTACCTAAAGAAATTTTATTAAGTGAATTATTAAAATTCAATGTTAAGGGTAATATGGCTCTTAATTATGGAAATGGTGAAAATGTTTGGATGCATCCTCCAGTTCATCGAATTTTAGGATGGTACTCTCGTCCTTCAAATTTTGATTTAAAACGAAATGTTTGGAGATTAAATCAAATAAGTCAAATAATAGATAATGAAATTTATGTTAAAGGTGATCCAGCAATTTCTGATTTAGCAACTTTAAATAGATTTCCAACTTTAATTGAAGCTAATCTGATAAATATCAATGGCTCAAAAATAGGAGTAATAGCAGATTTTTTATTTGAAATGAAAACCGGTAAAATAAAATATTATTTAGTTTCACGATCGAATCCTAAGATTCCAGGTTCTAGTAGATGGAAATTGAATATTGAAAATATTAACGATCAACAACCTGGTTTAGTATTTTGTCAAAATAATTCTTTAGATGATATGTCTTTAGTAAAATCAAGTATCAAAAATGAATTTTTGCAAAAAGGAAAAAAAATTTTTGATAGATTTGATGACATGAAAAGTATTGCTTCTAATAGACTAGAGGATTGGCTCGAAGAAGATGAAGATATAAACCAAAACTTAGATTTTAAACAAAAAGCTTTTTATAATGACAATAGAGAATCAACATCTTTTAGTGATAAAAAAGAAGATGACCCTTGGATCTAAATAATGATAAATCTAGCAAAAAATGATCTATATGATCTTAACGAAGCTCTTAAGGTTGAAAATTTAACTATTGATGATTATGAAGAAATTTGTAAAAGATTAAATAGAAAACCTAACAGAACGGAACTAGGAATGTTTGGTGTTATGTGGTCTGAACATTGTTGTTATAGAAATTCAAAACCTTTATTATCTAGTTTTCCTACTCAAGGAAAAAATGTTTTGGTTGGTCCTGGAGAAAATGCTGGTGTAATTGATGTTGGAAATAATCAAAAACTTGTTTTTAAAATAGAAAGTCATAATCATCCTTCTGCAATTGAACCTTTTCAAGGGGCAGCAACAGGTGTAGGAGGAATATTAAGAGATATTTTTACAATGGGAGCAAGGCCAATCGCAGTATTGAATTCATTGAGATTCGGAAATCTTGATAAACCATCAAACGTTGATTTGCTTCGAGGAGTTGTTTCAGGTATTGCACACTATGGAAATTGTGTAGGTGTTCCTACTGTTGGTGGTGAGATTGATTTTGATGATAGTTATTCTGGAAATCCTTTAGTTAATGTTATGGCTTTAGGGCTTTTAGAAACTAATGAAATCGTTTGTTCTGGAGCTAAATATATAGGCTCACCAGTACTATATGTTGGAAATACGACTGGGAGAGATGGAGTCGGTGGTGCTAGTTTTGCAAGTTCAGAATTAACTACTTCTTCATTTGATGATAGGCCAGCAGTCCAAGTAGGAGATCCATTTATTGAGAAAAGCCTTATAGAAGCTTGTTTAGATGCTTTTAAGACAGGGGACGTAATTGCAGCTCAAGATATGGGTGCAGCAGGTTTAACTTGCAGTAGTGCAGAAATGGCTGCAAATGGAAAGTTAGGTATATCAATTGATTTAGATTTGGTTCCTTCTAGAGAAGATAATATGTCTTCCTATCAATATTTATTATCTGAATCGCAAGAGAGGATGTTATTTGTTGTAAAGGAAGAAAAAATTAATTCTCTTATTGAAAAGTTCAATAAATGGGGATTACATGCCAATGTAGTTGGTGAAGTAATTGAGTCTAATGAGGTAATAATTACTCATAAAAGTAAAATTGTTGCTCAAATACCCACTTCTGCATTATCCGATGATACCCCCGTTAATCTTCATAATGTAATTAATAATCCACCTGAATTTTTGTTAAATAAATGGGAATGGAAAGAAAATAATTTACCAGAAATTAATGAGCAAAAAATATTTTCTTTGAAAGAAAAAAAGAGTTTTTCTTATTCTCAAATTATTTTAAAACTTCTTTCTAATCCTTCAATAGCTTCTAAAAGATGGATCTATAAGCAATATGATTCTCAAGTGCAGGCAAATACAGTTTTTAAACCTGGAGATTCTGATGCAGCTGTAATAAGATTAAGAGAACAGACTGAAAAAAATAAAAATAAAGTATTCTCTGGTGTTGCTGCTTCAGTTGATTGTAATAGTAGATGGGTTTTTCTTGATCCTTGTAGAGGTACTATTGCTGCAGTTGCAGAATCTGCCAGAAATGTTAGTTGTGTTGGGGCTGAACCTTTAGCAATTACAAATAATTTGAATTTTTCTTCTCCTGAGAATGAAATAGGATATTGGCAACTTTCATCTTCATGCAAAGGAATTTCTGAAGCATGTAAAGCTTTTGATACTCCTGTTACAGGAGGAAATGTGTCCTTATACAATGAATCAAAAAACAAAGATAATGAAATTACTCCTATTAATCCTACGCCTGTAATTGGAATGGTTGGGAAGATAGATAATATAGAAAAAGCTATAAGTAGTGAATGGAAAAATGTTAATGATCAAATTTGGTTAATTGGTTCTCATAAATCAGAAACAACACTTGCAGCTAGTTCTTATTTGGAATATTTTCATGGAGAAATTACAGGTCGGCCTCCAAAAATAGATTTATTGGATGAAAAGTTTTGCCAGAGTTTTTTAAGAAAAGCGATTTTAAATAGTTTTGTAGTTTCTGCTCATGATATTAGCGATGGAGGTTTAGCTATAGCTTTAGCAGAGTGTTGTATTTTGTCTTTTAAAGGTGCATCGATAGAGATAGATAAAGACTTTAATAGAGATGATAATTTATTGTTTGCAGAGGGAGGTTCTAGAATTATTTTTTCAATAGATAAAATGAAAGAAAAAGAATGGCTTTCTTATCTAAAAGAAAATCAAATAAATTCTCAATCAAGTGTATATTTAAAAAAAATAGGATATGTTTCGAGTAAAACTCTTAATATAAAAATTAAAGAAAAAAATGTTTGCAATATTAGGGTTGAGGAATTAACCGAAAAATTTAATAATAGTATTTCAGGGTACTTCTAAATATGAAAAAGATTTTTCAACTATTAAAATTTTTAAGAAATTAAGTTATGTGTGGCATAGTTGGAATCGTTTCTTCAGATGATGTAAATCAGCAAATTTATGATAGTCTTTTGCTTCTCCAGCATAGAGGGCAAGACTCAACAGGTATAGCTACAATGGAAAATACTATTTTTCATATACATAAGGCCAAGGGTCAGGTAAGCACTGCTTATAGAACCAGAGATATGAGGAATTTAATTGGCAAAATCGGATTAGGTCATGTTAGGTATGCTACAAAGGGATCAGCAGAAAGTGTAGAGGAAGCCCAACCCTTTTATGTGAATGCACCTTATGGAATTGTTTTGATACATAATGGCAATTTGACGAATACCAGAGATTTAGAAAAACAGTTATTTAATATTGATAAGCGTCATACAAATTCCTCAAGTGATACTGAAATGTTATTAAATGTATTTGCTACAGAATTGCAAGAAAAGATTCATAATCAGGAATTACAACCTGATATTATTTTTGATGCTGTCAAATCTTTACATAATAGAATTCAGGGATCATATGCTTCAATTGCATTAATTTCAGGCCATGGTTTATTAGCATTCAGAGATCCTTTTGGAATTAGACCTTTAGTTATAGGAAAAAGACTTTCTTTAACAACAAATAAAGAAGAGTGGATGGTTGCTAGCGAATCTCTAGTGCTTGAGAATAACGATTATCAAGTAGTTAGAGATGTAGATCCTGGAGAAGCTATTTTTATAAACTTTAATGGTGAGTTTTTTTCTAAGCAATGTTCTGAAAATCCAGTTTTGTGTCCTTGTGCTTTTGAATATGTTTATTTAGCTAGGCCAGATTCAATTATGAATGGAATCTCCGTTTATAAAGCTCGACTAAAAATGGGAGATTATTTATCTGAAACAATAAAAGAGAAAATTAAACCTGGAGATGTTGATGTTGTGATGCCTATTCCTGATTCTTCTCGACCTGCGGCTATGCAAGTTGCAAGACAGTTGGGTATAGAATATAGAGAAGGTTTTTTTAAAAATAGATATGTTGGTAGAACATTCATAATGCCTGGTCAGCAGAAACGTAAGAAATCTGTAAGGCAAAAATTAAATGCTATGAGTGCAGAATTTAAAAATAAAAATGTATTAATTGTTGATGACTCCATAGTAAGAGGTACTACTTCTAAAGAAATTGTTCAAATGGCTAAAGATGCAGGAGCAAATAAAGTTTTCTTTACGTCAGCAGCACCACCTGTTCGTTTTCCGCATGTTTATGGAATTAATATGCCTAATAAAGATGAATTGATTGCTCACGATAGAACAATTAGCGAAATTGCTGATCTACTCGAAATTGATAATCTTGTTTATCAAAGTGTTGAAAATTTACGCAAATCTATAATCAGTGATTCTCTTATTAAGGATTTGGAGATGAGTTGTTTTACTGGTTCTTATGTAACAGGAAAAGTAGACCAAGAATACTTAAATTGGGTTGAAAATGAATATAAATCCTAGTTCAGAAGGTTTTTGAGTCGAAAACAATTTTCAAGGTGTTCGTCTTCTTTTAATTTTAAAAAGTCAACTAAAAAATTTGTTTTATTATATTTGAAATTTAATTTATCAAAGTTCAACCTGGCAGATTTATTTTTATTAGTTTCAATATCTAGGTAGTAGTTACTTGGTAAGACTTTTAGGAAGAGATCGTTTTTTAGCTGTGTTCGCTCATTTAAGTAGCCTAAATTATATTCATTTGCGTAATATATTTCATTAGTATTAAGGCAAAATATTTTACCCTTCTTAGAAACTAAATAAATATTTTCTTCATTTTGATACGGACAACAAGAAACAATCATTTCAGTCGGCAAAAGTTTTACAAGCATTAATCCCTGAGATTGTTTAGTAGTTGGTGTTAAAAATTTATCAGATAAATTAAATTTAAAAATTCTTCCAATTGAGGTTAATATGATTAAATTTTTTTCTCCATTAGAAATAAATGAATCAACTGTTTTTATATTATTTTTTAATTTTGTTATTGCGAAGGATCTATTACTTTTAATCATATCATTATCAAATAAAACTTT
>QCCC01000020.1 GCA_003281415.1 Prochlorococcus sp. AG-347-K15 | reverse complement strand
TTTTTCTAACTTTTCTTTTTCCTTGTAGTTTTTTTATTACTTATTTTTGTTTTTTTTAAAATAGAGTCTTTTTTATCTTTTAGTTTTTCTTCTAAAAGAGAAACAGCATCATCTTTGGTAAATTTTTCTAAGTCAGTATCTTTGGCAATCGAAACATTAGTTTTACCACATTTTAAATAGACCCCATATCTTCCATTTAACAATTGGATTTTTTCTTTAAATTCTTTTGGTTTCCCAAAGTCTTTAATTACCTCTTGACCACCTCTACCCATTTTTGGCATAGCAAGAATTTCTAAAGCTCTTTTTATATCAACTTTAAAAACATCATCCTCTTTCTTTAGTGATCTGTTTTCAGATTCATTTTCATTTTTAATCCATTTAATATAAGGTCCAAATCTTCCTCTATCAGCCTCAACAACACCTCCTTCAGGATGAACTCCTAACAATCTAGGCAAACTTAAAAGTACAAGAGCCTCATCTAGAGTTAGATCATCAGTTTTCAACTCTTTAGGTAATGAAGCTCTTCTAGGTTTTGCTTTATCTTGATCATTATTTCCCAATTGAACGTAAGGTCCATAAGGGCCGAATCTTAAAAAGACTTTTTCCCCAGTTTTTGGATCAGTTCCAAGATCTGATGGGCCACTTAAAATTTGATCAACTTGCTTTATGTCTAAATCTCCAGGAGTTATATCCATTGGCAGATTACCTTTCGCCTGAATTTCATTACCAGATTCATCAATTTTTGTACCCTCTAACCAAGGGCCGTTAGAGCCTATTCTGACTACGCAAGGAAGGTCATCGAAATCAACTTGTCTATAAGCTTTACCATCAATATCACCCTCTGTTTTCTGAACTTTTACCTCAAGGCCATTTTTACCTTTATAGAAAGTCTCAAGGTATGGTAGCCACTCAAGATTGCCTGAAGATATTTCATCTAATGAAGACTCCATTTTTGCAGTAAAAGTAGTATCAACCAGATCAGGAAAATGTTCTTCTAATAAAGCGGTAACAGCAAAAGCTGTAAACGTTGGAGCCAAAGTATTTGAAGATATATTTGCATAACCTCTATCCACAATTGTCCCAATAATGCTTGCATAGGTAGAAGGTCTTCCAATACCTTCTTTTTCAAGAACTTTAACTAATGCAGCCTCCGTATATCTTGCCGGCGGTTTGGTTTCATGAAAAGTAGATTCCTTATTAGTAACTTCAAGACTTATTCCAGTTGTTAGGTTTGGTAGAATAATTTCTTTTTGTTCTAGGGATGAACTAGGGTCATCACTTCCCTCGACATAAGCTCTGAAGAATCCTGCGAAATCAATACTTTTCCCGCTCGATTTAAATAATCCATCACCCACACTAATTTCAGCATTAATCATTGTTAGCCTAGCTTCTGCCATTTGACTAGCTACAGTTCTCTTCCAAATTAAATCGTAAAGAGATAAGTCTCTACCAGTCAGATTAGTTTCCTTTGGTGTTTTAAATACCTCACCTGCCGGCCTAATAGCTTCGTGTGCTTCTTGAGCATTTCTTGCAGTTGAATTAAATTGTCTTGGTGAATTAGATAAATATTCTTTCCCATACATGGAACTTACACATTCTCTAGCAGCTCTTGTAGCTTGTTGGGAAAGATGAACTGAATCAGTCCTCATATATGTTATGAAACCCCTCTCATACAGGCCTTGTGCACATCTCATAGTTTCCCTTGCAGACAATCGAAGCTTTCTATTTGCTTCTTGTTGCAATGTACTTGTAGTAAATGGAGGAACTGGCTTACGAGTGGATGGTTTTTTTTCAATTTTTGAGACTAACCAATCCTCTGAGGAAAAAGTCTTCAATAAATCATTTACTTTATCTTTTCCAATTATTAAAGATTTATTTCCTTGTTTTAATTTGCCGGTCTGTTCATCGAAATCGGAACCATTAGAAATTCTTTGACCCTTTAAACTATATAATTTAGTTTCGAAAGTTATATTATCTTTTACTAGAGAAGCTTTAATCCCCCAGTAACTAGCTTTTTTAAAGGATCTTCTTTCTCTCTCCCTTCTAACAAGAAGTCTTACAGAAACTGATTGAACACGTCCAGCAGATAATCTGGGGGCCACCTTCTTCCAAAGTAACGGAGATAATTCATATCCAAAAAGCCTGTCCAATATTCTTCTAGTTTCTTGAGCCTGAACAAGTTCCATATCAATTTCTCTTGTTTGATCTAAAGCTTTATTAATTGCCTTTTTTGTAATTTCATGAAAAACCATTCTCTTAGTTGGTATTTTAGGCTTCAGTATTTGCAGAAGATGCCAGCTAATACTCTCTCCCTCTCTATCTTCATCAGTTGCCAGCAATAGTTGGGTAGCACCTTTCAATGCATCTTTCAGCTCTTTAACAACTTTTTTCTTATCTTTTGGAACTATGTAAAGTGGTTCAAAATCTTCAGTTGTATTTACTCCTATCCTTGACCATTTTTCCTTTTTGACTGCAGCAGGGATTTCAGCCGCTCCTTTTGGAAGATCTCTTACGTGCCCCATTGAAGCAAGAACTTCATAATTAGAAGGCAAAAACTTTCTTATAGTTTTTGCTTTGGTGGGACTTTCAACAATAACTAGTGTGTGATCCAAGGTTTATTTCAAAAATTGGTGTTTTTGTTCAGTTAGGGCATATTATGATTATTTGAGACTTTTTCAAGTAATTTCTCTTGAAAATTTCAAAAATCATGCCCACAAATTATAATCAAGTTAAGATTAACTCTTTGACCATTACAATCAATCATCTAATTTAATCCTATTTAATAAAGTGCCCAACGAAATCTTTACAATTAATTTAAATGCTCAAGCCATTATTCCAGAGGCTTTTATCTTATTGGGTATTGTTGGAACTCTTCTTGTAGATTTGGCAGGAGAAAAAACTGCATCAAAGTGGGCGCCAATAATTTGCTATTTATCAATTGGCAGCTCTCTTTTAAGTTTAGCCTTTCAATGGAGTAATCCAGTAAATAGTGCATTTCTTGGTTCGTTTAATTCAGATAATTTGGCAATCGCATTTAGAGCAATAATAGCTTTATCAACTTTAGTTTCTTTACTCATAAGCTGGCGTTATACAGAGCAAAGTGGAAGCCCAATAGGGGAGTTTGCAGCGATAGTTCTTTCTGCAACTCTTGGAGCAATGCTTTTGTGTGGATCTACTGACCTTATTAGTGTATTTATATCTCTTGAGACTTTATCGGTAGCGAGCTATTTACTTTCCGGTTATCTCAAAAGAGATCCGAGAAGTTCAGAAGCAGCTTTAAAATACTTGCTTGTTGGGTCAGCTGCTGCTGCTGTTTATTTATACGGTTCCTCCTTTCTTTATGGATTAAGTGGTTCAACAAACTTAGCAACAATCGGTTTAGAAATTATCAACAAGCCGTCATTCATTACTTCTCTAGCTCTTGTATTTGTTTTATCAACTGTTGCATTTAAAATAGCTGCAGTTCCCTTTCATCAATGGACACCTGATGTATATGAGGGATCACCTACACCTGTAGTAGCTTTTTTATCTGTTGGTTCAAAAACAGCAGGATTTGCATTTGCAATAAGAATTTTAAGTACTACTTTCTCTTCTTTCGATGAGGAATGGAAACTTTTATTTACTATTTTGGCCATCTTGAGCATGGCTCTAGGAAATGTTGTAGCTCTAGCTCAAACCTCGATGAAAAGGATGCTAGCTTACAGTTCTATTGGACAAGCTGGATTTGTAATGATTGGAATAGTTTCTGGTACACAAGATGGATTATCAGCTGCTGTTTTATATTTGGCTGCATATTTATTTATGAATTTAGGTGCATTTTCATGCGTCATACTTTTCTCATTAAGAACTGGTTCTGACAGAATTCTTGATTACTCAGGGCTTTACCAAAAAGATCCTCTTATTACATTAGGCTTAAGTCTTTGTCTTCTATCACTTGGAGGTTTGCCTCCAATGTTAGGATTTTTTGGAAAGATATATTTGTTCTTTGCAGGTTGGGCAAATCATCAATACCTATTAGTAATTGTTGGATTAGTAACTTCAGTTATATCTATTTACTACTACATATCAGTGATAAAAATGATGGTCGTTAAAGAACCTCAGGAAGCTTCAGAGATAGTCAAATCATATCCTGAAATTAATTGGGGAATTGTAGGATTGCCTCCATTAAGAATTGCACTTTATACTTGCGTAGCCGTAACTGCTCTTGGAGGAATCCTATCTAATCCTCTTTTTAAATTAGCTAATACAGCAGTTTCAGAAACTCCTTTCTTACAAGATATTATTGCTACCGCTAACAATATTTCCTAGAAGAATTCTCCAATAAATGTCTAAGAAAGTCGCAAGTTTAGAAAATATATCTAAAACATATGGGAAAGAGGATCTAACTGTTAAAGCCTTAGACAGGATAAACTTAGAAATTTTTAAAGGTGATTATTTAGCTGTAATGGGAGCAAGTGGCTCAGGCAAAAGTACAGCTATGAATATTATTGGATGTCTAGATAGACCATCTGATGGTATTTATAAATTAAATGGTATTCCTGTCGAGAATTTATCTGATGATGAGCTCGCGGAAATACGTAATCAAAAATTAGGCTTCGTTTTTCAACAATTTCATCTTCTTTCAGACGCAACTGCGCTTGAAAACGTTACTTTACCAATGATTTATGCTGGCATTGAGCCTGAGGAAAGATTAGAGCGAGGTAAAAATGCCTTAATAAAAGTTGGCCTTTCAGAAAGAATGAATAATCGCCCAAACCAATTATCCGGAGGCCAACAACAACGAGTTGCTATTGCAAGAGCTATCATCAATAACCCTGCAATTTTGTTAGCAGACGAACCTACTGGAGCACTAGATTCAAAAACAACTGAAGACGTATTAGATCTTTTTGACAAGCTGCATGAATCTGGAATAACTATAGTTTTAGTTACCCATGAAGATGAAGTTGCAAATCGTGCAAAAAAAATAGCCAAATTTAAGGATGGAAGAATTGTTGAATTAAAAGTTAATTAAATTCAGAACCTTCTAATAACCTTAATTTGACTTTCATTTTCAATTCTTAAATTCCCATTTGAGTCAATATCTTTAATTTTCCATGTATGAGGACAATAACCACTAGGTAAAAAACTTTTAGTAAGAAACTTATTTGCAGATTTAATCACATATTCTTTCTTCTTATTAGATTCAATTGCATCATAAAAAGCTTTAAGAACTTTGGCTGTCCAATAATGTTGATTAATATTCTTAGTTTGAAGTACTTTTGATAATGAAATACCTTCTGATGGAGTGCAATTTAAAACATTCATGCCAAGTCCGACTCTTACATAGATAATTTCTTTGCCTCTTGTTATCACCCTTGGTAAAAATCCAATCAACTTTTTTGAACCAAAAAAAATATCATTTGGCCATTTCAAACAAACATTTATATTCTCTTGTCTAAGCATTTCACATAACTTAATACCTAAAGACAAATTAAATATTTGACATGCAAATTCTTTTGAAAATATTGGGTAAGCTGCACTTAACCAAATCCCGCCTTTTGGAGAAATCCAAGTTTTTAAATTTTGGCCAACCCCCGAGAACTGTTCTCTTGCGATTATCGCTACTGGCTGATTTTTCTTAATTTCAGAATATCCAAGCAAGTTTGTTAGCTCATTTTCGGTACTTTTACATTTTATTTTGTAATGAAGTGTCCAGGTTGGATATTGACCCTCAATTTTTTTTAAATAAAAACATGTCTTAGCTGCAGGTCCAATAACTTTCACAAATTCTTTATTAAAACAACGAGCATCTTTTTAAAGATTAGATTAACTTTAGTCTTAATAAGTAAATTTTACAAATTGGACAAAAAGTATTTGCCAATAGTGAATAGAAGGAATCCACATCCATTAAAAAATTGTCTTGATAATTTCAAAAAATCCTGCGGAGACTTAGATAAACTCTCTAAAATCAACGAAAACTGGAAAAACTTAATCGGCTTAGAACTATTTCAAGAATGCAAACCATTAAATATTGAAAAAAAAATACTTACTATTGCAATAAATCATCCACAGTGGCGCCAAGCTTTAATCTATAACAAGCATAAATTAAAAGAAAGAATCGAGAAAATTGGAATAACTTTGGATGAAATAAAAATAATACAAAATTATGAAATTAAAAATAAAAATATCAAAGCTTATAATGCAAAGATAGTTTGGGCAAAACATCCAAGCAGAATCAATCAAAATAATATGTGCATTTGTACCCTTTGTAATACCCCTACTCCTGAGGGCGAAATCAAAAGATGGGGAAAGTGTGCTTTTTGCTGGAGAAAAATAAAAAACTAAATTCTTTATTTAGTTAAAATTAGTATTCCCATTTGCCCCCCCCCAATAGTCCTATATTCAGCTTTTTTAAATCCAACTTCCTTAGCAATATTTAGAAGCTCATTTTTCTTTGGAAAATTATTAATACTTTTTTCAATATATGCATACTCTGGACCTAAATTAAAAAGCCGCGAAATGGTTACTACAATTAATCTCAAATAAATTTTCTGAAAAATATTGGATAAAGAATTTCTTGTTGAGTGATTAAAATCCAAAAATCCTGCCCTTCCCTTATCCTTCAAAAGATCAAAAACTTTTTTTATTCCTTCTTCAACATTATTCAAGTTTCTAAGTCCATATGACATGCAAATCCCATCAAAATTTTTTGAATAATCATTAATTTCTAATACATCCTTAATTTCCCACTTAATAAATTTATTTTTTTTAAGCTCTGATTTTTTTTTTGCAATATTTAAGATTTCCTCTGCACTATCAATCCCAGTAATTGAACCCCTTGGACTAACTCTCTCAGAAATTAAGAATGCTAAATCTCCAGTTCCACAGCATAAATCAGCCCAATCTTCACCATTTAAAGGTTCTAATAAATTAACTAATTTCCTTTTCCATAATCTGTGCAGCCCAAAACTTAATAGATTATTTAAAAAGTCATATTTATAAGAAATTTTATTAAATATATTTTTGACTTCGATAGTTTTTGTAAATTTCATTTTTAAATTGTAAACTTATTTCTTTTTGGGATTAAATTAAATTTTTTATTCATATGGTCTAATTGGAAGTTTTTTTTCGAGTAGGAAAGTCTTTATTTCTCTTAAAGAAAGTTTCTTATCATGAAGTAATGATGCTAGAAGTGCTGCTGATGCCCTTCCTTCTTTAAAAACATCATATATATCTTCTAAAGAGCCTGCTCCTCCTGAAGCAATCACTGGGATGTTAACAATATTGGCAACAGCTTCAGTAAGATGTAAATCATATCCATTCTGCGTACCATCTCCATCCATTGAAGTAAGCAAAATTTCCCCTGCGCCTAATTCCTCAACTTTTTTTGCCCAACTTAATACATCTATTCCAGTATTTTCTCTCCCTCCTTTTACATATACCTCCCATTCATCAGTCTTATTAACTTTTCTTTTAGCATCAATTGCTATCACGATACATTGATTACCAAATTCTCTAGAACTTTTAGAAATTAAATCAGGATTTCTAACAGCAGAAGAATTCAAACTCACTTTGTCAGCTCCAGCTCTTAAAAGATCATTAATTGAAGAAACAGAATCTATTCCTCCACCTACTGTAAATGGGATTTTTACTGATTTTGCGGTCCTAGAGACAAGGTCAACTAATGTATTTCTATTTTCTACACTAGCTCTAATATCTAAGAATACTAATTCATCTGCGCCTTCATCAGAATACCTACAAGCCAATTCAACAGGATCTCCTGAGTCTCTCAAGTTAACAAAATTTACACCTTTAACCACTCTGCCATGGGCGACATCTAAACAAGGAATTAAACGAAGAGCTACCATTTTAGTAAAAATTGTCCAAATGCTGTTAATCTTGCATAATAGCTTCCATTTTACCTCTTATGGCTGAAACAAAATTATTACCCAAAATCGGTAGTAAAATCAAAATTAACATTAACAAAGTAAAAGATAGACTACCAGCTAAATTAATCGATCAAATATCCTCTAATCCTAAAGCTCTAATAACGGGCTATAAAATGACAGACGGCAGAAGTATTGGAATTACTGCAAAATTTCAGAATGGTGACCAAAATTGGTTTTTCCCAGAAGAAATTGAGAAAGGTTAAAGAGTAAAGTGAATGATCCAAAACAACTTTTAGGAATTAAGGGTGCCTCTGAAACATCAAGTATATGGAAACTCCGTATACAGTTAATGAAACCCATAACGTGGATTCCTTTGATATGGGGAGTTATTTGTGGAGCAGCTGCAAGTGGGAATTTTGAATGGACATTAAGTAATGTTCTAGCTTCATTAGCCTGTATGTTGATGAGTGGCCCACTTCTAGCTGGTTATACCCAAACCATAAATGATTTTTTTGATAAAGAAATTGATGCAATTAATGAACCAAACAGACCAATTCCTTCTGGGAAAATTTCAATTAAAGACGTAAAAATACAAATCTGGGTGTTACTTATAGCGGGTTTAATTGTTGCTTTTCTATTAGATTTATATGCTAAGCATAGCTTCCCCTCCGTCTTACTTTTGGCATTAGGAGGTTCCTTTGTTAGTTATATATATTCTGCTCCACCACTCAAATTAAAACAGAATGGTTGGCTTGGAAATTATGCACTAGGAGCATCTTATATAGCTTTACCTTGGTGGGCAGGACAAGCCTTGTTTGGTAAATTAACTATCGTGACGGCGATACTAACACTTGCTTATAGCCTCTCAGGACTTGGAATTGCTGTTATTAATGATTTCAAAAGTGTTGAAGGAGACTCAAAGCTAGGCTTAAATTCTCTACCAGTAGTATTTGGAATTAAAAATGCAAGTAGAATAAGTGCAGGACTGATTGACATTTTTCAATTAGCAATGGTTGTAGTATTAGTCATTATTGGTCAACATTTAGCCTCTGTAATTTTGGTTTTATTGGTAATTCCACAAATTACATTTCAAGATATGTGGTTACTAAGAGATCCTCTAAAGTTTGATGTCAAATATCAAGCAAGTGCCCAACCGTTCCTTATAACTGGAATGCTAGTTACCGCTTTAGCGATAGGACATAGTTTTTTAGTTGCTTAAGGTGCAAAAGATTAAATTCAAATCTTTTGTTTTAATAATTCCAATATTAATTTTTTCTGGAATATCTTTTTATTTTTTTAGTCTAATATTTAGTACATTAAAATTTGACTTATCTAAAAATAAAAAGTTTCGGGAAAGCAAATATTCCTATGTAATATCATCTTCTGATAATAAGATACTAAGCAAATTAAGCCGTAAATTTGAAATAGATAATAGTTATCATAAAATTCCATTTTTTCTTAAACATAGTTTTATATCTTCTGAGGATAAAAGATTTTATAAACATAATGGAATAGATTTAAAAAGTATTTCACGTGCACTTATTCAAAATATTAGAAGTGGTTATGTTAAGGAGGGAGGAAGTACGATTACACAACAAGTTGCCAGATTACTTTTTCTAAATAATGATTTAAGTTTTCAAAGAAAAATCAAAGAAATATTTTTATCACTCATACTTGAATTTAGATATGACAAAAATCAAATTTTAAAATTATATTTAAATAATATTTATCTAGGATCAGGAGCATACGGGGTAGACGAGGCTGCCCAAGTTTATTTTGGAAAATTTATAGAAGAATTGACATTATCAGAGATCGCATTAATTGCAGGATTAGCTCCAGCCCCATCAATTTATTCACCTTATCAAAATTTAGAACTAGCTATTAAAAACAGAAATAAAGTTCTTGAATCAATGTATGTTGATGGATATATTTCTCTTGCAAATAAGCATAAGGCTCTTAAAGAAAAAATAAAATTAAATTATCAAACAGCTAATAATTTTTTAGATGATAAATTACTAATCAACTTTATTCTTCAGGAAACAGATAAAAAAATTGGAAGTAAAAATGATTATAAGTTTTTAAGAATTAAATCTTCTATCAACAAAGATTGGCAAGAAAAAGGTCAAAAAATATCAATATATGCTGGGCCTAAAGACCTTGAATTTGCTCTGTTATCTATCGAATCAAACACAGGACTAATCAGGACAATGATAACCAGCAAAAAGCCATCAATTAATGAATACAATAGAGTGATTTCATCTGTAAGACCTTTAGGCTCTACTTTTAAAATAATCCCTTATGCTGCTGCACTAATAGAAGGAATAAAATTAAACGATAAATTTGAAGACTTACCAATATGCTGGGAAAGTTATTGCCCAAAAAATTTTTCAGAAGACTATAGAGGTTCAATATCTTTGATTGAATCATTTAAAAGTTCATCGAATATCGTTCCAATATCAATAACAAAAATAATCGGCTTAAAAAATATTATAAATTTAGCGAATTCATTTGGACTAGGTTACAAGCAAGAGTTTGAGGAATTCCCATCATTAGCTATTGGCTCCTACGGAGATAATCTTTTAAACATCACAAATGCATATTCTGCAATAAACAATAATGGGAAGATTCAAAGCCCTGAAATCATAGAAAAAATAGAATCATTTAAAAAACAACCTATTTGGGAAAACAAATCTATTTCCAAGCAAATATTAGATTTAAAAATAAACAAGAAAATAAATAAACTTCTTGAAAAATCTGTAAAAGAAGGCACTTCAAAAGCAGCCTCTATTAAAGGAAAGAAAATTTATGGGAAAACAGGAACATCTGATGGAAATAAGGATCTCTGGTTTATTGGTTCCATTTATAAAATTACAACAGGTATCTGGATAGGTTACGACGATAACAGGGAATCTGAATTATCTAGTGGAAATGCAGCTTATTTATGGAAAAAGTTCATATCTGAAATTTATCAAATTCCAATTGAAAAATAAATTATATTTTTAAGATTTATAAGAAATTATTGCAGAATAGAATCCATCACCAGGATAATCCAAGCTAGGTAAAATTTGCTTTTGGCTAATCAATTTTAAAGTTTTGTTTTTTTCAATAAATCGTTCAATTAATAGATTATTTTCATCGGGACAAATAGTACAAGTTGAATAAACTAAAATGCCATCTTTTTTCAAAAGAGGAAGTATACTCTCCAAAAGTTTTTGCTGTAATAAAGTTAAAGTTTTTATTTTTTCTTTACTTAAAGACCATCTAGAATCTGGATTCCTTGAAAGAGTTCCAATGCCTGAACATGGAGCATCTAATAAAATCTTATCAAAATAAGATATAAACTTAGGATTTAATTCAATCAAACTCGTAGCATCAGCCTTAAGGGTATTAACAGATTTCAAATTTAACCTTTCTAAATTTGATTGCAATATTTTCAATCTTTTTGCTGATCTATCTACGGCAATAATTTCAGCACTATCATTTGTTAATTCTGCTAGGTGGGTAGACTTACTTCCTGGAGCTGCACAAGCATCTAAAATCTTTTCACCTTCTTTTGGATTTAAGAGAGGTGCTATCCACTGAGAAGATCTATCTTGAATTGTCCAAAGTCCATCACTATATCCTGGTAAATTTTTTATAGATCTTGGATTAGATTTTAAAGTAATTCCATTATTTAAATCTTTAATAATTTCAGCATCAATTTTATTTTCATGAAGTACTTTCAAAAAGTCAACTAAATTAGTTTTTAATTGGTTAATTCTCAAATCAATTGATGGTTTTTTATTAAATACCTTAATGATATTTTCACCCTCGCTATTGCCGACCCATTTATAAAGATCCTTTACAAGCCATAATGGAAATGATTCAAGATATGAAATTCTTTCTTTTCTATCAGAAGATAATTCCGGAAAAATTTTTTGTTCTAATTTTCTTGATGCATTTCTCAATATCGCATTTACAGTTCCCGCTAAACCATTTAAATCTGTTTTTTTAGCTACTTCTACAGTGGTAGAAATAGCAGCAGGAAATGGAATTTTATCCATTTTCAATAGTTGATATAAACCTATATGTAGAAGCCATCTTAACTTTGGAGGCTGCTTTTTATGAGTAATTTTTGACGTATGATCCGTCCAAAGATCAAGAAATTTTCTATACCTTATGCATCCAAAAGATAATTCCGTAATAAAAGCTATATCAAGAGGATTAAATTGATAATTTTTTAAAACCTTTTCAAGAGCATGATCAGAAAAATCACCAGAACTAACTTTTAATAAAATTTCCCAAGCTGCCTTTCTTTGTAAATATCCTATGCTCAAAATATAATTTATTTTTAAAGATAACCTTAATATACAAAAAATTCGAAAATTTAAACTACTTTTTCGATTGTAGTATTAAACCAAATAAAACCTAAGATAAAAATAAGTGACAGATTAAATCCTAAAAAAAGAAAGATATTTAAAGAATGGATTCTTTCCCAAAAAAATATTTTTTTCTCTTCTTCATACGTCATTAGTAAAATAAAAACTTAATAAGGGTTTCATACGGCAACTCATATTGATAGAACCTGCATCAAGCATTCTGCCTAATTTAATTGCTATGAATTCCTCAACCTTCTGAAATTTGATTGAAGGGTAGTTATCCAATCTAATTCATAAAAAGTGATAATAAACGTCGAATTACTTTTTTAAAAAAGTATTCCAAATCCCATTATATAAATCTAATTTTTCCTAAGCTAAAATTCGTACTTAATATTTACTCATAACATAATATTCTTTAAATTTTTTCAAAGACAACTGTAGGTTATTACTCTTAATTTATTGCATATCTCTTAAAAATTTATCAGCCGTTTTTAAGTGATTATTTAATTTTTCCTCTGACATTTTATCGAGATTTCTCGTTAACATTGCAAGACGATATTGCTTTCTAAAAAAGCTTTCATTATCTTTAATAAATTTCCAAAATAAGCCATCCCATAATTCACACCATGGGCCACTTTTAAAATTAGACATTTTTTTTACATAATTAGAGCTCGATATATATGGTTTTGTTGAAAAGATACCTCCATCACTAAATTGACTCATTCCGTAAACATTTGGGACCATAACCCAATCATAGGAATCAATAAACATTTCCATAAACCATTTATAAACTTGATTGGGGTGAATTCTACATAGAAGCATAAAGTTACCAATAATCATTAACCTCTCAATATGATGACAATAACCATATTTAATAATATTTTTTATAACAACGTCTACTGGTTCAATTCCTGTATTTCCTTGATAAAAAGATTCTGGAATTGGCTTATCTTCAAAATTCCAAAAATTACTGTTTCGCATCTTTGTTCCATACTTTTTATAGACGAGGCAAATAAATTCTCTCCATCCAATAATTTGACGAATAAAACCCTCTAAAGAGTTAATAGGAACATTATTATTTTTTGCAAAAAGTAATGCTTTATTTACTACTACATCTGGGGTTAATAAGCCGCTATTTAAAAGAGGAGAAAGTAAACTATGCCATAAAAAAGAATTTTCTCTAGAAATAGCATCCTCATAATCTCCAAATAAGAAAAATCTATGTTTAAAAAAATCATTTAACCATTCATCTGCCTCATCAAAATTAGTTGGATATAAAAAGTTATTACTTTCTCCAATAAACTCAATATCAAAATTGGCTAATGACCTTTCCGCATTAACTACAAATTTATTTTTTTGTAATTTAGGTATATCAGGTATATTTATTTTTTTTGGTAATTTTTTTCTGTTCATTTCATCGAAACTCCATTTACCCCCTTCAGGTGTATCATCAGGATTAACTAATATCTTTTGGCTCTTTCTTTGATTCTCATAAAATCTTCCCATAAGAGGTTTTTTTGCATTTGATGCGAATAACTCTTTTAAATCTTCACTGCTCATAAACATAGGAGAAGGCAAAATATTTAAAGCTAAATTATTTCTTTCAACAAAATTATTAATCCTCTTCATTATTAAAAAATCATGAGGGTCAATTAGATTTATTTTCTGATATTTATTTTTAATAAATTCCGATAAGTAGTCAATTGTAGAAACATTATTCTTGTTTTCAATATATAAAACTTTAAAGCCAGATATTTCTAAATAATTTTTATAAGCGAGCATAGATGCTCTATGAAAAACTAACTTGTTTTTATGGTTAATTAATTTATGAAATTTATCATTTCCAAAAAATAATGAGTCTTCCAAAATCAAAACTTCACAATTTATTTTTAAGATTGGGCTTTCTCTAAAAAGTTGATTCGGGAAAATAATTGATACTTGTTTCATCTTTGCGACTTCCTGTTGCTGCATCTTTTTGAACAGTAGATAACATCATCCCAACAGTTTTTCCATTTTTTACGCCACTCGAACGGCCTATTGCAAACAGGACAAGTTTTAGTAGAAAGATTTTTCAAAATTTATAATTTTCTTTTATGAGTAGATTTAAATCTAGTTGAATCTTTAAGCGCCATATGTTTTGTATTTCTTCCCGAAACTCTCTTTCTCCAGACTTTGAAGGATTTGGGTTTGAGATTTTGACGCATAATTTTTATCGCATCTTCCTCTTTTAAACCAAATTGATACTCGATAGCTTCAAAGGGTGTTCTATCTTCCCAACACATTTCTATTATTCTGTCTATATCAATACTTTCCATATTTATTGTTCACATTGTGAGGTACAAAATTTTTCAATATCGGATCTACCTGTAATTTGAAGTCTATATTTTGCCCAATATCTGTAAACCAGTCTCAATAATGGAGATAAGAGCTTTATCTTTAAGGGATAATAAACCCAACCCAAACCAACTAATTCATAAGAATATGCAAGTACATCTAGTCCCCTAATAATTTCACCATTTTCCATAATCCCATGCAGGTTTGACATAGCTTCTGAATATGATATTTCATTAAAAAGACTTTGATCATAATCCTTACTATTAATATCTATAAATGCAATTTGATTTAAGATATCTCTTTTTTTTAGAAAATTTGTTTCTCTCAAACAAAGTGGACAACCACCATCGAATAAAAAAGTTAATTTATTTTTCATATTTTTATTCAAATATAGAAATTAAATAACTTTTTTGTGGAATTAAAAAATTTTTTTATAGTACAAGCTTTATAAAGCCTTAATAATTGCCAGTTCTAATTTAGTGAAATTATATTATCTTGTTAATTAATAAGCCATTGATTAAGGGATACATCAATGGTTTAAAAATATTTATGATCAGTCATCTAGAAGATGAACTCCTTCCCCTACGTCAGGAGTAAATTTACAATATTTTTCAAAAATAAGTCCAACACCTCTCATTTTTTCTCCTAATTCATCGTTGAATTTATTCCATTCTTCAGATTCACGATCAGGTAAATCCCATCCTTGTTTTTCTACCATACTTGTTATTAATGTATAGTCCCATTCTATGTATGCCATTAAGTTAATTCAAACTACCAAATATTATAAACCAAGAGATTTAATAGGTAATCAATATTTTTTGAATATACTTTAAAAGTATGAAAAAATTATAAATGTCAATTTTGCCAAGAAGATTTGAACGAATCAAAAGTGTTTTAGATTGCAGAATGAAAAACTTGACTGTTTTAGTTGAGGATGTCAATAAACCACATAATTTATCTGCGATATTAAGGACATGTGATGCAGCAGGAGTTTTCGAAGCAAATTTTATTAGCAAAACGAATGCCGTTAAGACTTTTAATAGTACTGCTCAAGGAAGTCAAAAATGGGTAAAACTGAATAATCATGAAAACACTATCACGGCAATATCTGATTTAAAGAATAAGGGTTTTAAATTATATGGAACTACTCTTAATAGTGAATCAGTAGATTATAGGAATTTTGATTATTCTCAAAATACATGTTTTGTTTTAGGAGCAGAAAAATGGGGACTAAGTAATGAACTTATATCAATGGTTGATCAATCAATTTTTATTCCTATGAGAGGGATGGTTCAATCTCTGAATGTTTCAGTTGCTGCTTCCATATTATTATTTGAAGCTATTCGCCAAAGAAAAAATAAAGGTATATTGCCCACTAATGGAGAAGGGTTAAATATAGATGAATATCAAAAAACACTTTTTGAATGGTGCTACCCAGAATTAGCTGGGGTGTATAAAAAATCAGCGAAAGAATATCCAAAGTTGAATGATCAAGGAGAATTTGATCCTAATAAAGATAACTAAATTTATACAGAACTTTGACTATCAAAAATTTCTTCAAGATCCTCTCCTATAAAAGAAAGACCCAAAACTAAAAAAAACATTGCCAAACCTGGGAACAAAGCCGTCCACCATATACCTGTAGGTAAAGCGGCAAGAGCAAGATTTAAATCACTTCCCCACTCTGGGACATCTGCAGGAACACCAAGACCTAAAAATCCTAAACTTCCTAATACCAAGACAGCATCCGCAGCATTTAGGGTAAGCAAAATAGGCAAGGGTGTTATTACATTTGGGAGAATATATTTAAAAATAATTGTTTTAACATCAGCTCCTGAAACTTGAGCTGCCTCCACATAAGTTTCGGATTTAACCAAAATTGTCTGATTCCTGATTAATCTAAAATATTGAGGAGAGTAAACAATACACAATGCCAAAGCTGCGTTAAGAATACCCTTACCCAATACAAAAGCCACAACAACTGAAAGCAAAATTACAGGTATTGAAAAAATAGTATCCATTATTAGTGATAAACATTTATCAAAAAAACCACCAAAATAACCACTTAATAATCCTAATGGCAAACCCAAACTTAATGAAAAAAGAATAGCTAAGAAAACAACTTCTATCGCTAAAGATGATCCTTGCAAAGTTCTTAAGCAAACATCTCTTCCTAATCTGTCTGTGCCACAGAAATGATTAAGCGAAGGAGGTGCAAAGATATCATTGCTTAACATTGAAAATGAATAACCAAAAAAATTATTGGCCTCTAAAAATTTCATTATTAAAACAACCAGAAGATAAAAAAGTACAATTAAAAATCCAGTTTTTCTGATATTTGCGCCGACACGATTGATTGAGTTAATATCCAAAATCTTTTTTAGAGATATGACTGAAATATACCCAATTCTTAAAAAAAAAATAGTTATTAGATTTAAATTTTTAGAAATTACTGATTTAATTTTAGGACTGCCATAAAAGCTTCTTGAGGGACTTCAACTTTACCCATTGCCTTCATCCTTTTTTTACCTTTGGCTTGTTTCTTTAAAAGTTTCTTCTTCCTAGAGATATCTCCTCCATAACATTTAGATAAAACATCTTTTCGTAAAGCACTTATACTTTCACTTGCAATAATTCTGCTACCAATTGAAGCTTGAATAGGTATTTTAAATTGTTGTTTTGGAATAAGTTCTTTTAATTTCTCAACTAAACTTCTGCCAATTCCATAAGCCTTATCTTTATGAACAATCGAAGTTAATGGATCTGCTCTTTCTGAATTTATTAGAACATCTAATCTAACAAGGTCATTCTTTCTATAGCCAATCAAGTGATATTCCATTGATGCATAACCTTGGGTCCTACTTTTCATTTGATCAAAGAAATCTGTAACTACTTCTGCCAATGGGATTTCATAAATCAAAGTAACTCGATCTGTTGTTATATATTTCATATCTATGAATACTCCCCTTCTTTCCTGACATAAACCCATTAATGTTCCATTAAATTCATTGGGTGCATAAATTTCCATTTTCACATAAGGCTCTTCTATTGATTCTCTAAGTTGTGGATCAGGAATTGTAGAGGGATTATCAATAAAAATATGTTCCTGCTGATTTAAATTAACCTTATAGATAACTGATGGTGCCGTTACGATTAGATCCAAGTCATATTCTCTTTCTAGTCTTTCTTGAACAATCTCCATATGAAGAAGTCCTAGGAATCCGCACCTAAATCCGAAGCCCATTGCGCTACTGGTTTCGGGCTCATATTTTAAAGCTGCATCAGATAATTGTAATTTTTCAAGAGATACTCTTAGATCTGGGAATTGATCAGCATCAGTCGGGAATAAGCCACAAAAAACCATGGGATTTGCTGTCTTATAACCAGGCAAAGGATCATTGGCAGGTGAATTTAAAAGAGTAATCGTATCTCCCACTCTCGCATCAGCAACTGATTTTATAGAAGCTGCTAAATAACCAACTTCTCCT
>QCCC01000019.1 GCA_003281415.1 Prochlorococcus sp. AG-347-K15 | reverse complement strand
TTTACGTACACAAAATCAAGTATCAAGATATACAGTTTTAAAAAATTTGTGCCACTTTTTCAACCTATACAACCATTTAATCAAAGTTATCGGGTTATTAACTAATCCAAAAACATTTTATTTTTTAAGTTATTAAATGTTAGTTAAATTTTAAAACTAGATGTTTTTTTTTACTACTTTGAATGTAACTTGTTTTGTTTTATATTTTTTTTTCTTGTTGAGTCCTACGTCATCAACGTACCATCCAGAAGCTAATCTAGTATCAATTTCCTCATAACTCTCATTTCGATTTAAATTTTTAAGGGATTTTTTTTTATAGTCCATACTCCAATACTTATTGTTAGAAATGATTTATTAAAAATATAGCATTAAAATTTCTTCTTACATAGATAAATTTTTTTCAAATAAAAAATTGAAAATGCGATATAGTTGAATTCTTTAGAAAAAAGAAAAATATTGGAGGTTTACCCTCAAAGAAAAAATTTCTTAGTTATATTTTTTGAAAATTTATTACCTGAGGAGCACAAGGTTAAATGACTCAAATTAATTTATTTGTTAATTCGCTGCCAAGAGATTTATTAGAATTCTCTTTCTTCGTAATTGTTGGATTTACAGCAGGTTCTGTAGGATTAATATAAACACCTACTTATAAAAATATCTTAACTAAATTAATAATATTGATTCCACAGGGAAATTTAATTTATCTCTTCCCTTAAGTTCAAGTAATTCAACAACTGTAATTAAGCCTAAGACTTTTTTTTTATTTCTTTTTAATAATTTAGCTACACATCCAACAGTTCCTCCCGTTGCAAGAAGATCATCTACAATTGCGAAAGAATCATATTTATTCAAAGCCTTTTTTTGTATCGAAAGAGAATTTTCACCATATTCTAAATTATACTTTTCCTCTTCTATCTCACCAGGAAGCTTTCCCGGTTTCCTTGCTAAGATCATTGGTTTTGATGAGTATAAAGATATTGCAGAACCAAAAATAAATCCCCTTGCATCAATTGAAACAATAGCTTCGGAATTCTTAATGATTTTACTTTTAGACATTTCATGGATAAGATCCTTAAATACTTCAGGTTCTTGCAAAATTCCAAGCAAATCCTTGAATTCAATTCCTTTTTTAGGAAAATCTTTATAATTATTTATTAAATATTTTAGTTTTTCCAAAGTATTTTTATACCTAATTTAAAGCTTATCAATTTTATCTTAAAGCTTTTTTTTAGATTAAAGGTATCAAAATTTTCATTATTTAAGGGCTTATTAATATTTATAATTTTTGGGAATCTAAATTTAAATAGATCTCTGAAAATCTTCAAACTTTATCAGCAATTAATTAAAAGTTCTTTTCAGGTATTTAAAAAGACAATATTGAGTAATTCAAATAAATTTTTAGTTCTCCTCTCATAAATATTTATATTGGTGATCTTTATAATTTACAATTAATTAATTCTCAACAAAAAACAAATTCACAACTTTTTATCGCTGTTGCATTAGAAAGAATTACATTCCTAAGTAATTACAAGTCCTACAGCTCTAGAAAGAGTTAATCCAAAGATATCTAAAACTACAAAACCATTGAGAATTCGAATCATTCGTGCAACCTCTGTTTTACATACACCATGTTCTGTAGTATCGCTCACAACAACAGATGCAGTTTTTGCAAAATAACTAAATGCAGTTGGTTTTTTATCGAAAGTAATCGCTTCTTTACCTTTGCCTATTCTTGATAAATGATTTAGTCTCCAATACAACCATGAAAATCCAATTAATACTATTGGTACAAACAAAACTAATTCAACTAAAAGTAAAACTGGATCTTTAAGAGGCGAAACTAAAAGCAAATTCATCGATAAAAGTTCCAAAAGCCATGCAAAGCTCAAAATTATGCCATAAATATCACTAGCTAGTCTTGATTCCTTACCCAAAAGTCCCAAAATTATTAAGCTAATAATAAAAATCAGAAACAAAGCTCCTAATGGATGTTCATAATTAGTAAATGAATCCAAAATTAGATGAATATTTTCCAAAAGTTTTTTAACTGGAGAGTCTTCAACATCCTCAAGGTTTAAATTCCTGTCAAAAGAGACTGAAAAGAAGAAAGCTACTGTGAGGATATATATCTCAAGTGGTTTAAAAATTCTTTTAATCATAAATAAAATATACTTTTGAAGTATAAATTAAGGTATTCAAAAAAAAGGATTTAATTAATACAAATTAGAGTTGCCACTTATAGGGTATAGATGATTATTTCTTGAGAAAGAATCGCAAAAGTTAAATTTTTTTCTAGCATCAAAACAACCTTTTCTCTTGCAACAAAAATCATTTTCCAGACGAAACAGTAATTTTCATATAATATTTTCCATTTTGGGCTTTTATAGATGTCTATGATGAACTAAGATCTTATGAGCGGGGCGTGGCGCAGCTTGGTAGCGCGGGTGCTTTGGGAGCATACCTTTTTACTAACGAGAACTATTGCAATAACTGACTTTCTTAGTTTTATTACAGAATAAAAAGCGAGGGAAAGCGACAAAATTTTATTAGTGCGCGTGCCATTAAAGCACCCGCTTTATTAAAGATTTTTTAAGTTTTTTTATACCTTAAGATTGCGAAAAGATTGTTCTTGCCCTAATAAAAAAGCTCAGTTTCCTTTAAATGTATAGTTTTTCAACTAATAACTAGACTTTTGTGAATAAAGAAATAATAATTAAAAAAATTTTTATTTAAGTGAGATTTATTAAATCATTAAGCCTAATACCAATAGCTTTTGGTTCATTTCTTTCTGTCTCTGCTAACGAAAACAACTTTGAGGAATTCAAATTTGATCAAGTTGAAAATAAGCAAGATATATATGAACCAAAAGACAAATTAGATGAATACATAATTAAAGGAGTCACCTATTCAACCAAATTTGTTCCATTAATTAATGATGGTGCAAAAGGAAGTGAATATACAGAAATAATGTCTAATGATTTTAAGAGATTATTAGTTGATGCTGGATTTGATTTTGCAAATTCAAAAGCAAATGATGAGATACAAAAAATCCCATTTTTTTCCCAGACTTCTGTAAATATCTCAGGTGGAACAGAATCAGATACAAGCTTCTCGATAAATAGTTTGATGAAACTTGGAGAACTTGCAAAAGATGAAGAAGGTGATTTAAAAACTCTTGCTTTTTCTCAAGCAAGATTTGCTACTGCAACAAATGCAGATGGTTCCACTATTAATATTGGTTTAGGGATTAGAAATCGTCCTAATGATATTTCTATGATCGGAGCTAATGCGTTCTGGGATTATAGAATGACTGATTATAGTGATGCCCACAGCAGGCTTGGATTAGGCGGAGAATATTTATGGAAAGATTTTGAGTTTAGAAACAACTTCTATATGGCTATTACTGATGAAAAAGATGTAACCGTAAAGGGCACGTCATACAAAGAGAGAGTAGTCCCGGGTTGGGATGTGGAACTAGGATACAGGCTTCCAAATAATCCAGAACTGGCATTCTTTGTAAGAGGATTTAATTGGGATTACAAAAATACGCAAGATAATTCTGGATTAGAAGGATCAGTAAGTTGGCAAGCTACACCACATATTGGTCTTGAGGCATGGGTTTCTAATGAAATTTCTGCAGCTTCTACTACTGTTAATACTTCACTGCCTGGAACAGATGAGACTTTCTTTGGTTTAAGGATGAATATTACTGGAAGTCCTGTCAAGTTTGAGAAATCTAATTACAAGAAGAACATGATTACTCAAATGACTCAACCAGTAAAACGTAAATATGATGTTCTTTTAGAGCGCTCTTCAGGAAGTTTTACTAATAGAGCTAAAGGTTCTTAATTTTATTTCTATCTTTATTTATTAACACTAAAAATGAAACTTTTTTCTAAATTCTCTTTAAAAGCAACAGCAGGTTTTAGCTTCTGTGTGGTAGCGTCAATTATCTCTTCCAATGAGAAGGCTTTTGCAAACGATTGTGAAACTCTTTTTGGGGATAATCCATCAAGTATCAATAATGCCTGTTATATAACTCCTAAAACTTACAAAATAAGAGTCTATGAAATGGGTTTATGCACAGCTGATCCTCTTGCTGGAACCACTATAAATAGTAGTGATGAGGTTGTGACGGACAATACTATTACGGATTCTTCCTGTACGCCTTCTTTCCAATCATCAACAGGAAGTTTAGTAAATTTAGGCGGGAATGCTACTCAGACATTAACTGGTACCAACATAAGGCCTCCAGTAGGATCTTATCCTTATGCATATATAAAAATTAAAAATACTTTTGGCTTAAAAGGTACATATCAAATTAATAATCAAACATTTTATAGTTCTAATAATGGATCTCCAGTTGCGGAAGGATCTTATGATGAATTTGATGAAGATTTAATGGACTTCAGTAATGGGAAAACATGTTCAGGAAGTCCAGAATTAGCTGGAGCGGAAGTTTTCACATCAGCACCTACTGGAACCATGAAGGCAGTATTAGCTCAAGTAAGTGGTGGTAACTTAGGAACTTATACTGCCGACTCTTCATGTGGAAGTTCAACTCATTTATATGGTACTTTTGCGCCTACTAATCCAGTTGTAATTACAAGTGACACGCAAGGCTTAGAAGTTACTTTCAGTATCACAAAAAGAGGAATGACGGTCTTCCCTGATGGAAGTGGAGGAATGAGTGGCTTTGGAGGTGGGCCCTTTAGTCCTAGTTTCTCAACCTTTTAAATTTAACTAAAAAGTTCAGAGATTATTTCTGTCGCTTCAAAAGACTAATTTCTAGTGACAAAACATCTGTTTTTCTAGTGACAAAATAGCGACAAAGATCATTTTCTGGCCTTAAAAGTCATTTTTTATAAAATATTTAGCAATTTGGTCTTTTATAGATGACTGTTATGAACTAAGATCTTATGGGCGGGGCGTGGCGCAGCTTGGTAGCGCGGGTGCTTTGGGAGTTACCGATTATACAAACCAAAACAATTGCAATAACTGGAATAAGCTAAAATATTACAGTTAATTTAGTGAGAGTTAGTGAGGAATTTTTAGTAGCGCGGGTGCTTTGATATACACCGAACTTCTAGTTACCCTTTATGCAGATTGCAGCTATTAGTGGGAGTAGTAAGCGTTTCATTTAATAATTTATTTTTACCCCTTTTGGCAAATCTAATCTTTCACAAGGCCAAACAAGTTTATCTTCTGGAGTATCTACATTAAAACTTGTTGATTTTTTTGCTTTTAAATCTATTAGATATCTTCGATCTGGATATTTTAAATTTTTTTCTGACTCTACAATTTTTAATTTATTATTCTCAAGTCTTGATTTATAAGTATAGATTTCATCATCTAATCTCCATTCGTTCAAAGGGCTGATTTCATTCAAAAAATCATCATAGTCATAGAGTTTGCCTGTTTTATTGTCAAAGATCCAAGGATAATTTTTCCACATTTCATCATTACTTGCTTTCATATATTTCTCTTGATCACAATATAAAGCTTCCAATTTAGGTTTTCCCATAAATCCCATATTTAGAAATGAGAGAGTAATTAGAAGCGGTGCAAGTATTAAGCGTTTCATTTAATCTTCTTTTTTTCTTGTATTTCTCTCGATAGCGAAAAAAGCTGACATTGAAGAACTAATGATGATTGACCCCAATCCACCAAAAACCAAAAATTGACTATCTTCACGATTCTGAGCAGCATTAATATTAAAATCGTTTAATCTTTTTTCGTAATCAATAAAACTTTCATTTAATTTTTCAGCTTCTTTTTCCCTCCATTCTTGTAAGGTAAGTACTTCTTTTTCAAATGATTGTGTAAATAAAATACCTCCTCCAAGAACTGCTAAAAATCCACCAAATGCAATTAAATTATAAAAATATCTATTTATTCTAAATAAGATTTTTTGTTCAAAAAAAGAATTAACTGACTTCATAAAAAGATCGTTTTTCCCTCCAATTTTAGATCGACTGTCAATCTTATTTAATAAAGCGGTGCAAGATGTAAGTGTTTCATTTTTAAATATTTTTTAAGTAAAGCGGGTGTCATCAAACTTCCCGCTTAATTGAAGAAAAACATTAGCGACAATTTAGTGAGGATTAGTAAATTTTCCTTAAAAAATCGTTCTTTTATCAATATTTTTAAAATTTGGTCTTTAACAGATGCATGTTATGGACTAAGATCTTATGAGCGGGGCGTGGCGCAGCTTGGTAGCGCGGGTGCTTTGGGAGCACTAGGTCGCAGGTTCGAATCCTGTCGCCCCGACCATTTAAAAACCAAGTCATACTAGCGAGTCTCCCAACTCGCTTTTTTATTTCTCAGAAGTCTCAATAATTTAAATAGCGATTAAATAGCGATTATTTGTATAGCCTTGTATAACTTTGTCCAGTTAATCGCTAACCATCACTAGGTTCATTAAACCTCTAAATAAATAAAATAATCAATAAAGTACCAATACTGAAAATTAAACTCCAACCCTGAGAATTAATTTTCAATTTAAAAATTATTTATATGTAATGAGTAAAAAACCTAAATAGGTTAAAAACCATTTATTCACACGACCTTTTACTTGATGATGACTGAATTAAATTACCCATCCAATTTTTAATATCTGATAATACTTCCAAATCTAATTTGTAGTAAACCCATCTACCTTCTTGTCTATCAGAGATAAGACCTGAATCCTTAAGGATTTTTATATGATAGGAAATTTTAGATTGAGATAATCCAGTCACTTTAACTATGTCGCAAACACATATCTCTCCACCCATCATTAATTCAAGAATATTTATTCTAATCGGATCTGAGAGGGACTCCATTATCCCAATAAATTGATCACTATCAATCTTTTTAAGTTGTTCTAACAAAATCAAAGGATCATTAACTTTTTAAATACTAACCTAAAAAATTTAATTACACATATCAAGAATAATTGATATATCAATTATTTTTGATATATATTATATTAGGTTTTGATATTTCTATGAAAATTGGAATTAACGGATTTGGAAGAATTGGTAGGTTAGTTTTAAGAATTTTATGGGAAAGAAAAGATATTGAAATAACTCATATAAATGAAATTAATGGGGATTCTTTAACTGCATCTCATTTACTAGAGTTTGATTCTGTTCATGGTAAATGGAATAAAAAAATAGCTTCGAATGACAACGAAATATTAATTGAAGATAAAAAAATTTCCTTTACATCAATAAAGAACTATCTTGATGTTCCATGGAATAAATCTTCGGTTGATCTTGTTTTGGAATGTACAGGTAAAAACAAAACTCCTAAAGAATTAAATCCATACTTTGATTCTCTTGGAATAAAAAAAGTAATAGTTGCTTGTCCTGTGAAAGGAATTGTGGGAGGGGAACAAGCACTTAATATTGTTTATGGAATTAATCAAGCCCTTTATAAACCTGAAAAAAATAAATTAATTACAGCAGCATCCTGTACTACAAATTGCTTGGCTCCCATCGTAAAAGTTGTTAATGAAAATTTCTCAATTAAACATGGGGTTATAACAACTATTCATGACGTTACAAATACACAATCTCCAGTAGATTTTTACAAAAGTGACTTAAGAAGAGCAAGAGGATGCATGCAAAGCTTAATACCTACTACCACTGGATCAGCTAATGCGATTGCTGAAATTTTCCCTGAATTAGAAGGAAAACTAAATGGTCATGCAGTAAGGGTTCCACTTCTAAACGCCTCATTAACCGACATAGTTTTTGAATTAAATAAGGAAGTAACTGAAGAGCAAGTAAATAATGAATTTAAAAAAGCATCTGAAACATACTTAAAAGGTATTCTTGGATACGAGGAGAGACCCTTAGTATCCGCTGATTACTTAAATGACTGTAGAAGTTCAATAATTGATGGACTTTCAACGATGGTTGTAAATTCTAATTTATTAAAGATTTATGCCTGGTATGACAATGAGTGGGCTTATAGTTGCAGGCTTGCAGATCTTACTTCTTATGTAATTGAGAAAGAAAATAAATTTTAGTTTTTATGAAGTTATCTAGCCTTCAACAATATAGTGTCGTTACCGCAAACTATTGGGCATTTACTCTTACTGACGGTGCATTGAGAATACTAGTTGTTGGTCATTTTCATGAACTTGGTTATTCAACTCTGCAAATTGCTTTACTTTTTCTTTTCTATGAATTTTTTGGAATAATTACAAATCTTTTTGGAGGATGGATAGGAGCAAGATATGGGTTGAGACTTACTTTATGGATAGGAACGATTCTGCAAATTCTTGCTCTCTTTATGCTGATTCCAGTCAAAGAGAATTGGTCAATAATCTTTAGCGTCTCATACGTTATGTTAGCCCAAGCACTTAGTGGGGTAGCAAAAGATTTAAATAAAATGAGTGCAAAAAGTGCAGTTAAATCAATAGTTCCAGATTCAGAAGAGAATAATCAAAATAGTCAAAAACAATTATTTAAGTGGGTTTCAATTTTAACAGGATCTAAAAATGCACTTAAGGGTGTTGGTTTCTTCCTAGGGGGTCTCTTATACAAGCTATTGGGCTTTAATAATGTAGTGGGAATAATGGGTTTAGGTCTATGCTTCGCATTCTTTTTAACTTTATGTCTTCCTAAAGATTCAGGGAAAATGAAAAGAAAACCAATTTTTAAAGACCTTTATTCAAAGTCTAAAGGTATTAATATTCTTTCAAGTGCAAGGTTTTTCTTATTTGGAGCAAGAGATGTCTGGTTTGTAGTAGCTCTTCCAGTATTTTTAGACATTTCTTTTGGATGGGATTATTTAAAAATAGGGCTGTTCTTGGGTGGATGGATAATAATCTATGGTTTCTTTCAAGTATTAGCTCCATTACTTAGAAAAGTATGGGGGAAAAATAATAGCCCAACAAAAACTACCGTTCAATTTTGGGGACTTATCTTGACGGTTATTCCTTTATTTATTGCAGGAGCATTAAACGGTGACAAATCATTAGGTCCTGTAATTGTTATTGGATTAATAATATTCGGCTTTGTTTTTGCAATGAATTCATCTACTCATTCCTACTTGATTTTGGCTTATTCAGATAATGAGAAAGTAAGTTTAAATGTTGGTTATTACTATATGGCTAATGCAGCGGGAAGATTATTTGGAACCCTGCTATCGGGCTTATTATTTATGCTCGGTAAAAATGCCACTATTGGTATGCAGTATTGTTTATATACTTCATCTATTTTGATTTTTATTGCTTGGCTTACTAGTTCTAAATTACCTTCCTATTCTTCCAACAGCTTCAATTGATTTTTTTAAAATTTCACCTTTCAAGGGAACGAAACCCAAGGCAGGAGCTTTATCTTGGTATTCATCGCTGAGCAATTTATAGAATGTATCTTGAATTGCCTTAGTATTCCTTCCATTACCTGTTTCATAAGCAAGTATCCAAGTTAAGGTTGCTATTGGATAAGCTCCTTTAGCAGTAGGGTTTGGATTTTTACCAGCCAAGTTCTTATCAAGAGTTATTCCATTTAAAGCTATCGCGCCTGATTCAGTATTAGGGGTAACGAATTCACCAGATAGGTTTTGAAGTGCAGCAGCCTTAACATTACCTTTAATGTATGACTGGTTTACATAACCAATTGCGCCAGGAGTGTTTTGAATAACACCTGCAACACCTGAATTGCCTTTTGCTCCAACTCCCGAAGGCCATTTAACAGATTTACCAGTACCTAGATTCCAGGTTTTAGAGAAAGCCTCCATGGAATTTGTAAAAGCTTTAGTCGTGCCTGAACCGTCGGAACGATGGGCCCAAGTTAATTTACCTGACTTACATCCTAATTCCTTCCAGTTTTTTATCATTCCCATTGCTACTTGAACAGCTTGTTCTTGTGTTAGTTTCAGGTCGCAATCATAGTTATATCCAAACGCAATTGTTCCACCTACCATCGGTATTTGAACAAGTCCTCTAGTAACTTTTTTTATATCAGCTTCTTTCATTGGATCGTCAGAGGCTCCAAAATTAACAGTTTCATCTATGAAAGCTTTTCTTCCAGATCCAGAACCTACTGCTTGGTAATTAACTCTAGGGCCTCCAGATTTAGCTAAGTCAAAAAACCACCTAGTATAAATCTTCGAAGGAAATGATGCACCAGCTCCACTCAATCTCTTTGATGCCATCGCAGATGGAGAAAGTATCAATGAAATTGCAGAAGATAAAATGAGAGTTTTTTTGAAAATACTCATTAGCCACTTAGATTGAAGACAATTAATTTATAGCATCAAACAAAAAGCGAAATACAAAGATTAAGAAATACATCAAAATATTTTGATATAATCAATAATTATTGATATATACGACCTGTTCGCTCTTTTTAAACGCTTATTACTTGCATAAAAAAGAGGGGTTTATCCCTCTATGTTGGATCGACTGTCAATCAATGATATTTTACAGCCCCTAAAGCACTAGGTCTTTGGTTAGCGATTATTTAGCGATTAATTGTATATCTAAGGATAATTTTGTATAACTTTGGCCTATTTTTAAGACTCGTAATTTTGTAGATATAGCAACTAACAAGCTATAGCCTGACTTGTTTATTTAACCCACTGTCTCAAATTGGAGGGCGGGTGCTTTGGGAGCACTAGGTCGCAGGTTCGAATCCTGTCGCCCCGACCATTTAAAAACCAAGTCATACAAGAGAGTTTCCCAGACTCTCTTTTTTATTGCTTACTGTCTCATCTTGCGAAAGGGGCACTCTAGGGGGCACTCGTTGGAAGTACTTTGTTCTATTTGTGCCTTAAAGTCTAAATACTTTTTTGAAAAATAACTTGTGGTTTGTTTTTATATTTATCCAATTTTTCTTTTTCAAAAGAGAGTAAAAGTTCTACCCAGTCCAATAGTTTTTCTTCAGAATCATTCCAAATTCTAAATTCAGTTTCTCCTCCATTTAAATAATCCCAAACCTTATCAGAATATTTAGGTTTTGGGATTTTTTTAAAGTATTCACGTCTTAATCTTTGTCTAATTTTTTTAATTTCTTTAATTCTTAAATTTGCCTCTTTTCTTAACTCTTTTCTCAACTCATTATTAGCCCCAAAACTTTTTTCCATTTTTTTATTTGCTTTTTGTAGCTCTTTAAGTATTTTTCTGTTGAAATTCCATATTTCATTTTTACAGAACCTATATCTCTCTTCAAACATTTCTATATCTTTATCATAAGAAAAATCATTAAAAAACCCATGAACATCGGAATCAATTAATTCATGAGAATAAAGCAATGTAAGCCAAGGTCTAGGTTGTAAATAATATTGAGCTTTTTCTTCGAGGCATGCAGCTACGTGCCAATGGATATTCCTAACTTCAATAATTGATTGAATCCTATTTCCATTATTTTTTACATACCTACCTCCTAATACTCTGTTTGCACAAATCCCTGGTTTATAAATTATGCATTCTTTTCTGTTATTTAATGGGATTTTAATTTTGACGATATAAAAAGTTCTTGCATTATTTATCCCCCAATCAAATTCCCATTTATTTCTATAGAGTTTTTCTAATTGATCAAGATTATATAAATGAAAATTTTTACGCATCTGAATATAATCCATCGATTTATCTTCAGGATGACTGTTTTTAAATCTTCCTCTATTAACCCATCTTCCTGCGTAGACTATCGCATGCCAATCAGGAAGTAAAAATTCGTAGGAAGGTTCCCTCTTCCACAAACTCATAACTTCAAGAATTTCCTCTTCAGTAAAAATATCTTTAATTACTTCATCTTTTTCTATAGCCATAGAAATTACTTAAGAAACGAAGTTCTTTTTATAAGTTAGCATTTAACTTTTATCTGAATTATTTAATAGGTGGAGCAAGTTCGCAAAAGGTTTCACCGACCTAGTTAAGGTTGGGCACTAGGTCGCTCAGGGGGGCACAAAAGGGGGCACTCAGGCTACATATCTTGTATATAGAACTATATACTTTGTACAATATTGAGACTTGAACTCGTTCCACTCACTTGGTTATAAGCTAGTCACAGCCTTGTTTTATTAGATATTCTCAAATGATAGATCGAGTGCTTTGGGAGCACTAGGTCGCAGGTTCGAATCCCGTCTTGCCGTCCATTTAAAAACCAAGTCATACTAGAGAGTCTCCCAACTCGCTTTTTTATTGCTTAAAATATGACCACTCGAGCTGTGGTCAAATAGTGGTCAAATGTTGCTTAAATTGTCAGGACAAACTACGCAGAACCAAGTAAAAAGTAGATATAGCTTGAAAACCTAGTGCTGCACTAGGGCTATTAAGTGATTTGGGAGCACTAGGTCGCAGGTTCGAATCCCGTCTTGCCGTCCATTTAAAAACCAAGTCATACTAGAGAGTCTCCCAACTCGCTTTTTTATTTCTTATTTGTCTTAAAATCTCTGCGGGCGAGGAATGGGCGTGGATTTGTATAGTTTTGGATAACTTTGGAGGATGTGTCGCCTACATTTAATTTTGATCAATCAAAAACAAATCCGAGGAAGCTTTTCATGTTTTCATGATTTTTAAATTATTAGGTTCAGCTTAAAAAAAATAACTTCTGAATGTGACGTATATGTATCAAATTTGCTTATAAAGTACTGAAATACACATTTTTACAGCCTTTTTCTTTACATTAGTTAATAAGAATGTTACTTTTGTTAACAATTAAATTATTTAACTAATGACTAATTCTTCATACATAACAACAGAATCAGGCGGAAGGCAAAATATTTTTCCAACTGAGCCTCGCCCTTACGTTGATCAATCTGTTTCTTACGATGGATATCCTCAAAACGCAGAAAAAGTTAATGGTCGTTGGGCAATGATTGGTTTAGTTGCACTTTTGGGTGCTTATGCAACTACAGGCCAAATAATCCCAGGTATCTTTTAATGTCTCCTCTTGCTTGTTTTTTAGCTGTAATCGTATTCTTGACAGCTATCCTCGTTGCTTATCTAACAAAGCAATTTCAAAAAGAAAATTTAAACTATCTAACTTCAGATCCAATGACAAATTCCAACACTAAAATCAAAACAATCGAAAAAGAGAAAGTTGTTGCAGAAACTCTTAATGGCAGATTTGCAATGCTTGGATTAATTGCTGCTGTTGGTGCTTACTTAACAACAGGTCAAATAATTCCAGGTTTTGTTTAAATGTTTTTGCTCTCTGTACCATTTTACGATTTTCCATCTTCGCCCATACTAATAATTGGAGCGATGGGAATTGTTGTAGCACTTGCTGTATTTTTTCTCGCTTACCAAAAGTACTTTAACTCTCCATTTAACAAAGAACTTCAATTAAAGAAAAAAGCTCTTCTAAAGGAGAAAAAAGAACTTAACAAAAAACTTGAAAAAATAGAGCTAGACCTAAAAAATTTATAGTGAAATTCATGAACATAGACATTTTCTTAATCTCTTTCTTTACTTATCTCTTAGTACCATTAGTAATGATCGCTAAGGGGAAAAAAGCAACTAACTAAAACGATTTAAACACCCAAAAATAAGAATTTAAACTCTATTTAATATTAATAATTTCGTTATAGAGTATTTTTATAAATTTGAATGTGAAGGCGCTCATCAAATGGGAGATAAATGGATGCCATTCAGAATACATGAACATAACCATTAAAAAAAGAGGGTTTTATCTCTCCAATTTTAGATCGACTATCAATCAATTAATAATTAATTAATTTTCTTTTTCCATCTCTATTTTCTACCCTATTTATTCTCAACCCAATAAACAGAGCCCATATAAGTGCAAAGACAATTGGTAAGAAAATGATTGCAAGTTTCATCATTTTTTTAATCATGTTATTTGCTCAAAATAATAACCTTTAAATGAATAACAAAATATAGGTACTTTATCTAAAAAAAGTAGGAACGACGTCTGCTAGTAGCGGGATTAGTAAGCGTTTCAATTTATTCAACTGGAGTAAGTGAATAACAAATGTCTTTATAACCATTTTCTTTATCCCACTTTTTCATCTCTGGAGTACTTGTCGCAGCAGCAAATCCTTCTAAATCTTTAACTTTAAGTATTAAGTGACTTTTATGTTCATTTACCTTGATGAGTTCATATTCTTCGACATATTTATGTCCTTCCTTTTCGTGGAAATCAGCTACAAATTTATCGAAATCTTCAAAAGAACAATCAAAAGTAGACACTATTAAGGTATTCATAAAAAAAAGGGTTTAATCCCTCTATGTTAGATCGACTGTCAATTAATTATTTCCCCCTATATCAACTTAATATAAGTAATTATCAAATAAAATTTATGCTTAAATATTTCAGTTCTCATTAACTTACAAATGTATTATTCAGAAACTAAAGTCATAATAGGTGGTCTAGCCCATGTTCCAATATTAATTTTCATAGTAAATTTTATTAAACAAAAGTTTGAATCTATAGCATCAAAAGTAGTTGAAGTTAAAACGGAAGAGCCAAAGTTAAAAGTAGTTGAAATAAAAGAAGAGGAAGTAAAATCGGAAGAGTTAAAAACAAGTGAATTTAAAGAAGAAGCAGAATAACGATGAGAAAAACTTAAAACAGAGGGTTTATCCCTCAAATTTTATTTTAGTGTGCAGATATTTTTTTCTTAATTAATACTTAAGGTCTTTATATTTATCCATTTGACTTATGATAGCCATTGCAGGTCTAAGCATTTCTTTATATTTTTTCCATCCTCCCAAAGATTTTGTATTGATTGGCGAACGCACCTGAACATTGCTTGCTGTGGTAACTGAACGTGCATTTAGATGTGGAGATAGAAACTTATCTTGCCAATCCCAACCTAACCAAGATATCAAAGATTTAATTTCTTTTGATTGTCGGGATTTTTCTCTCTTTTTGATTGGTTCTTTTCACCAAAACCTTTCATTATTTATAAAGATAGACTCTCAAAAATAATTATACTCCTTAGAGTTTTTTAAATGATTTCTAGTTAGATAAGGATTAAATGAAATAATAATTTCTAACGAATTCTCTACAATAAATTTAAATAAGTGTCCTCAATTTACATAATTTTAGAAATAATTCTGTTTTTCACAAGTTTTAACCCAAAATCCACCCTTGTCTTAGTTAGGGATTTGAAAGATGGAAATATTAAGTTTGTGTAGAGTGCTTTCGAAGCACTAGATCAAAGGTTCGAGGCCTATCGCCCCGATCATTTATAGCAATAAGTCTAAGCCATTACATAATTAAACAAAAAAGTAGATTACCCAAAAAGTTTCCAAATAATATATTTAGTATTATTTGGTAAGTACTCATCTTTTATATTTGTATTCAGCTTTATTCAAAAACATTTTTTTTATAATCTTTATCAAAATAGAAGTAAATGATGTCATTTAAAAATTATTAAAATCTTTGATACATATTTTTAAGAACGCCCAATATTTTTTTGTTTGAAATCAGTTTTGACAAAATTAGATCTCTTGATTTAACTTTTATTTCTGATTTAATTTGTATTAATTTATTGTCATATGAATTTCTATAAACCCATAAAAACTTTTTTAATTCCTCTAAATTTTTTACTCCAGCATTATCAATATATTTTGATGCAACTTTAAAAGTGTTTTTAAAATTTACTGGTTGATTTTCTAAAATGTAAACCTTCGCAAAATTACCAATTAGTAAGTCATCAAAAATATTTGATTTTATTGCTCTCAAAAGACTCTTCCTAGGGACATGAAATATGAAAGGAATTTTTGCCTTGTATAAATGTTGATCAGGCGATACAAGCTTACTGCCAACTTTTATAGAAAATGAATTTTTATTAACTTGCGCAATCTTATTGAGATATTTAATTACAAATTTTTCATCAAAATCGGTTAACTCTTCATCCCATTTATCTCCATATTTCTCAGGCGATTGAATAGGAAGATCGTTTTTAGTTGGATAGATAAACGGGATTTTATTAAAACCATCTTCTGTAATTAATATTGAAGAAAATTGTTGAAAGTATCCAATTTTTTTGTCCCATCCTCTTTTTAAATCTGTTTCTGGAGTAGTGTATCTATTCGCCCATAACGAATCCTCGCGAACATATTTATGAAAAGAACTAAAGTGCATAGCATGTGTACATTTTAGTTTCTTTGCTTGAAGCGTTAATAAATTCCCTGGAGCAGGTTTTGTTGCTGCAATTGGCTCGATAAATTTATTATTTTTAAAAACGTTTATCATATCGGCATCACCATATCCAGCCAGCTTTAAAAGAAGAGAATGCCGACTTCTAGCGACTTCTCTTTTAAGAAACTCACTGGAGGGATCCCAACCAGTATCGTTAGCATTAATAATTAAATTTTTTTTACATTTAATTAAAAGGACTGAATCGACAGTTTTTAAAATTGGAAAAGTTGCTATATCAACTCCCTCAGCAAGATTAATGAATTTTCTTGGAGAGAGTACAATCACTCTCATTCCTGCTTTTCTTAAATCTTCAGCAACTCTGTTGGAATACTGATAACTTATTAAAATTGTTTTCTCTCTTGCTTTTAACTTCAATAAACTTCTTAAATTAAGATGATCAGGATGAAAATGTGAAATCCATATAAATGGAACTTTTTCTAATAAGTCCAAGTGAAATGGGGGGATCTTATGACTTGTTGACCATGAACCAAAATATGCAGTATGAGTATCTAGCCAAGGGTCAGTTGCAATAATAGGTTTTGAATCCCTTTCTATAATTAGTGTTGCATTACCACAGGTATGAAGCTTTATTTCAGACAATTTAAATTTAAATTTTACTTTTTAAGTAAGTATAAATAGTAAGAAAAAAAAAGGCTAATTGCTTAATAGAGAAGTATTAGAAGACTATGTTTATTTGCATCAATCTGGAAGAGTTTATTTAATATTAGAACCACGAAATCTTCCAACTTTGGCAGAAAAAATTGCAGCAAATATTCAATATAGAAAAAAAATATCATTAAACAAAGAAGCAATTTTTCATATAATTTTTATATGGAAAAAATAGAGAAATTTACGTTAATTAATAAGGATAGATCAAGAATAAAAGTGTTTGAACCTTTCGAAGATGTATCCAAGCCTTCTCCATCTATTGATGCAATTATGATTTCTTATGGTTGCGTTTATAAACGATCCAGTAAACCAGTAATGAAAGGAAGCAGAGTAGAAACTATAGAAGCTGCAAGGAAAGAATATAAACAGTTATTAGAAGAAGGTTGGAAGAAAACCAGTCTTTTTAGAAGTTATTTTTAATTTGAAAAAAATTTGCATAATTTCTTACAAGTGGTAATTTTAGTGGACTTGGATAAGTTCAAATGCAAGATCAAAGAATTGAAAAGATAGCAGCAGTTGCAGTAAACATAACTAAAGTGCTGGTAATAATTTATCTAGGCTTCGTAGAAGTATTTAAAATTGGCAAATTACTTAGAGAGAAGTTAGATGCTGAATTTGATATTTATCGAAAATGGGCTTCACAAGCTTATTCAATTCTAAAAAAACGACAAGCAGAACGAAAAGTAGCGGGAATTTAAAAATTATTGCTATATATTAATTGAGGCCAAACCTCGTCAGCACACTCTACGTTTGCTACAAGACATAAATTGACTCTATATAGTTGCGAGTCGATTTAATAACCCTTTCAGTAGTTGGAATTTCTGGAAGGGTTTCTTGTTACTGATATTTATTGAGTAATCGATTATAAATTACCAAAAACACTATTACTCCACCTATACCAAGAATTGCATGGTATGGATCATGGTGATTCTGCCAAATCTCCTTTAAAAATTCCATTAATACTTAATATCAATCTGCCACTCAGGATAGCCCCCTTTAGATTTCTCTCTCATTAACAAGTAGAAATATTCATATTATTCTTACATACCCATAGTTTTTTTTGCTTTGCAGATTCATCTAATATTTTCCTTAATTATAAAAGTAGAATTTTCAGTTGCTTCTTTTCTTAGCTTTAAAAGCTCTTTATATTCTTTAGATGCATAAGCTTCAACGGCTGCACTCATTGATGGGAATTCACAAATAAGTACTAATATTTCATCCTCAGTACTCTACTTACCTTAAGTCTCATTATCTTTTGCAAAGACTTGAACTCCAATCTCTTTCAGCCATGGTCCAACTTTATTTAAATATTCATCAAATAAGTCTTTATTAATAATTTTTGTCGTTGATATCCAATAACCATTAGCCCCTTTTTTATCCATTTATTTATTTAGTATCAAATTAGATTACATCATCTCGTATTGATCAAATTTAGTTTTTAACTTTGCTGAAAGTTTTTAGTTTTATAGTCTTTTACTGAATTTTTAAGATTAAAAAATATTCTAAATTTTTTTTACCGAAAACAAAAGTGCTCCCTCTGCCTCAATTATTTGACTCTTGAATATATGAGATGGCAATAAATTTGAAATGGTCATCCAAATATCTACTGCTTTGAGATTAATATCCTCAATTACGATTGATCCTCCTTTTTTTATTAAGGTTGTTGCCACTCTTAATGTATTTATATTTGCATCAGGAGAATGTAGACCGTCATCAATAATAAGATCAAATTTATTAGTAAATTTATCCTTTAAGTTATTTAGAGAACTATTACTAGTTTGATCTACATAAAAAGTTTTAATTCTATCCTCATTAAATAAAATCCTTCTATCAATATCAGCTCCAATTATTTCTGCCTTCTTACAAAAGTCTCGGAAAGCTCTCAAGGAGGCCCCTGGTTTACCTTCTATCCCCATACTTGAAACTAAATCTGTGTTATTAGTTCCCAAACCTATCTCTAATATATTAGAAATTTCTTCTCGAGGGGTTAACAACTTACCATAAAGAATATGATATTTATGTTTATATGCTTTATCACTTCCATATTTATTTAAAAGAATTTCTAATTCTTTTATGGAATTTTTCTCATCTTTATTTAATTTTAAATTTTCTATCTTTAAAGGAGTTTTTTCTGAATTTTTTAAAT
>QCCC01000018.1 GCA_003281415.1 Prochlorococcus sp. AG-347-K15 | reverse complement strand
TAACCCTTATCTATCCTGGGAAGATTTCTGTATGAATTGCGATTTAATAAGAAAATACAATATCAAAAATATTTCTACTTCACTAAATTATTTAACTGATCTTAAAAACTCTTTGGGTAATTACAGTGCGGATATAAACGCACTTATTTCTTACCCTTTAGCAGATTTACCAGTTTCATTTATTGAAGAATTAGTTTCTTTTGCAAAAGATAAGGGTGCAAAAGGAATTGAATATATCCCAAACTTTATCAATTTATCCAAAAGAAATTTAGAAACTTTCGCTGCTGAAATTGAGCAAGTTAAATTATCTGGATTACCAGTTTCAATAATCATAAATAAATCAAAACTACAAGAAGAAGTTTTTATTAATGCGATAGAAATATGTTTGGAATTAGGAATAAAAAATTTTCAATTCGGGGACGGGTTTGGACCTCCTATTACATCAAATGATATAGCGAAAATACTAAAAATAACGGGCTCACAAAATCAAATCAAAGTCGTAGGTGGAATAAAAAAACTGACACAAGTTATTGATTTGTTTGATAGTGGAATAAGTTGCGTGGGAACTTCCAATTTTTGTGAAATTTTTGAAGAAGTAAACGTTATTTAAATGTCTGGTTCTGGTGAGTGCAGGCTAAAAGGTCTCTGTATTAAAGCTTCTCCATTAGGCGAGAATGATAGATTAATAACTATCCTTACTGATGAGCAAGGGATTGTTAGATTAGCGGCACCTGGTGCTAGGCGTCCTAAAAGTAGTCTTGCCGCAGCTACTCCTTTAACATATTTAAGTCTGCAGATTTTTGGGAAAAGAAATCTTAAATCTCTACGTCAAATTAAAATATTAAAAAGCTATTCTGGTTTAGGAAAAAATATTGAATGTCTTGCAGCCGCACAAGCAATAACTGAATTAACATTTTTATTAGTAGGTAATAATGACAAGCAACAAGACTATTTATCTTGTGTTCTTGCACATCTTGATAGGATTTATTTATATAAAGAGTCTCAAGAAGAAGATATTAAAATGCTCTCAATGAGTATTCAATCTTTAATCCATCTTTTAGCCATCGGGGGTATTAATTTACCAATTCATCATTGTTGTAAAACTGGAGAACCTATTATTCCACCATTAGGAAACTGGGAATGGAGTTGTTATTATTTGCCAAGTGAAGGGTTTTCATCCATAGAAGATCCTCAAAGTAATCTAAAAATAAATGCATCTGAAGTTGCTCTATTACAGAGACTTCTTTTCCCAGAATTACCAATAAAATCTAATGGAGAGTTGTTGGGCCCAAAAAAAGTCTGGCTTAAAATATTATTCATTATTGAGACATGGATCTCTACTCAATTAGAGAAGGATCTATCTTCACTAAAAATGTTGAGAGAAATATATAGTTAGCATTTTCATGAAGCATTAAAAAATTTAAAAAATATTATCATGGCGCCTTTGCCTGTTAACTTAATAAATAGTTAATTCAATTAATGTGGTTCATATTGCCTGGTTGGGGAAAAAATCCCCGTTTTGTGGAAATGTAACTTACGGTCATTCAACTACTAAGGAATTAAAGGCCAGAGGGCATAAAATTAGTTTTATTCATTTTGACAATCCTTCTAGATCAAATTCATCAAACCCATTATTCCTTGCAAATGATCCTGATGTAAGTCTTCCATATTTAATTAAGTCTCAAGTTTATACAATACCTTCGCCAAGAGCAGAAAAAGAGCTAAGGCTATCATTGGAAAGATTAAAACCTGACATAGTGCATGCAAGCTTAACTTTATCTCCCTTAGACTTTAGACTTCCAGAGCTTTGTAATGAAATTAATCTTCCACTTGTAGGAACATTTCATCCGCCTTTTGATTCGAAAAATAGAAATTTAACTGCAAGCACTCAACAATTAACCTATCAACTTTACGCTCCCTCATTAACAAAGTTCGATAAAGTAATCATTTTTTCTGAACCTCAAAAAAATGTTCTTGAGAAATTAGGAGTGCCGAAAGAAAAACTAATAATTATTCCAAACGGCGTTGATGAAAATATTTGGAAACCTTTTTACGAAAAAAATAAAAAATATGATCAGGTAAAAGCCAAACTTGGAAATAAAAGAATCTTTTTATACATGGGAAGGATTGCAAATGAGAAAAATATCGAGGCCCTTTTACGCTCTTGGCGCCAAACAAAAAACAAAAATTGCAAATTAGTTATTGTTGGAGATGGCCCAATGAAACCAACACTTGAAAATAGTTTTTCTAACCTTAGTATTGATAATTTAATTTGGTGGGGTGCCGAGTTAGATTTAGAAACTAGGGTGGCGATAATGCAAATAGCAGAGGTATTTTTCTTACCAAGCTTAGTAGAGGGTTTGTCATTATCACTTTTAGAGGCAATGTCTACTGGTACTGCATGTGTAGCCACAGATGCCGGTGCTGATGGCGAAGTTTTAGATAACGGAGCAGGAATAGTTATTTCAACTGATAATGTTGCTGCACAATTAAAAACCATAATCCCAATTCTTGTGGAACATCCTTCATTTACAAAAGATCTTGGAGAAAAAGCCAGAGAACGCGTGTTTGAGAGATATACAATTACTAAAAATATAAATTCACTTGAGAAAGTTTATATGAACTTAAAAAGTAATTTCACAAACTAACGAAACTCTTTACTTCTATTACTAGCTGAAACTATTGATTCAATTAATGCTGACCTTACACTCTTTTTTTCTAAAACCCTTAAAGCAGAAATAGTTGTTCCACCTGGTGAAGTTACTAAATTTTTAAGCTCAGAAGTAGTTAGTTTTTTTTCTTTTAATAGACTAGTTGTCCCTAGTATCATTTCCAAAACAAGTTCCTCTGAAAGTATTTTTGGTAATCCCCCGCTCAATCCTCCATCACTTAATGCCTCTATAATTAAAGCAATAATTGCCGGCCCTGATGAAGTTAAGGCTAAAAATATATCGAGGTAATCTTCGGTAAATTCATAAATTTTACTAGTATTTTCAAATAATTTTTTTGTAAATTGTTTCTGATCTTCTGTAATTTCTTCTCCCCAAGAAATCCCTGTTAAACCTTTTCCAATAGTTATTGGAATATTTGTAACCACTCTCACACATTTATGATTAGGAAACCTTTTGGAAAGTCTATTTATTGAAACACCCGCAAGAATTGAAACTATTAAATTGTCCTTATTTTTTATATGATTGGCCTCACTTATATCATTCAATTGTTGGGGCTTTATCGAAAGAAGTTTATATTGACAATCCCAAATTATTTTGGAATCTTTAGAACCTGATTTATAAACGTTTATATTATGTTTATAATTTTTTTTTATATTTCCTAAACTTTTTTCTGAATTTACAAGACAAAAAACATTCTCTGGCTGAATTAATTTGTTATCTAATAAAGGGGTTATTATAGCACGTGCAATATTTCCAAAACCAATAATCGCAATTTTATCAGTCACAGATTAATCATGAATAAGCACTTAATTTTGAATTACCCCATGCTGGTTCAGGAGTAGTATTTTTGCCCAAACTATATTGTTGTGTGTTTTCTGTAGGCACAGAAGAAGGAGAAGCTTCTTCTGAAGAAGAACTAGTTACATTTACACAACTTGGTGCAAAAAGGAAAATGCTTTCACCGACTCTTTCTTGATGTCCATCGATTGCATATGTACCCCCAGCAATAAAATCAACCGCTCTTTGAGCTTGATCAGGATCCATCATAGTTAAGTTAAGAATTACGGTTTTTCTCTCTCTTAATGCTTGTATAGCTTGAGGCATCTCATCAAAACTTCTTGGTTCCATTAAGCTTACTTCTGAGGATGAATTTGAGATCCCAGGCATACCAACTACTTTTGATGATCTGTTGTTATTCATAAAATCGAATGGATTTGAATTTGCAAGGGCATTTGCATTCTTTGGATTTTGTTTGAAATTATTAATATCATTTAATTCATCCTCTGAAGCATAATCCAACTCATCAAAATCATCATCGAGATACTCGTCCCCTGCAACAACAGCCTTTAATCTAGAAATAAGTGACACCTTTTAAATCCTCTTGAAATTGATTACTAAGGTTTAAGAACCTTAAGTAATAGATTCATTTTTTAAATGAATAAACTACCTATACTTAAATAACGTTAGTTGAACTTTACTGCAAGTTTATAGATAATATTTTTATAAAAAAATAACTAATTAGGATCTACATCCAAAAATCAATGATCCTAATCTTAACCAAGTTGATCCAGCCTCAATAGCTTCCTCCCAATCACCTGACATCCCCATGGAACAATCTGGTAGTTGCAGTGAATCAGCGAGAGCACGACATTTTTTGAACAACCCTGAATTTTCTCTAGAGCTTAGTCCTTTAGGATTGATAGTCATCAAACCGGTTAATGAAATATTTTTCAACTCTTGAATTTCTCTCCATTTTAAAATTAGAAATTCAGGATTAAAACCTCCTTTAGTAGGGTCATCACTCAACTTAACCTGCAACATTATTAATGGATTTTTATTCTCTTCACGTGAAATATTAGAAATCTTTTGCAACTTTTCAAATGAATCTACTGAATGAATATATTTAAAATTTTGAACTATTTTTCTTATTTTATTACTTTGTATTCTTCCAATAAAGTGCCAATTTATTTGTTTAAGATCTTTTAAGGTTAGTTGTTTTTCAAATGCCTCTTGAACCCTACTTTCACCAAAATCGTTCTGACCTATATTTTGAATAGTCTTGATTTCTTGACTTTTAAATCCTTTACTTACCGCAAGAATATTTACATTTGATGGTATTTTATTTTTTATTTTTAAATAATTTGCAGGGTTCACCTTTTATAAGAAAGTTTGCGTAAATAAATTCTCCCATTTAGATAGTTCTTCAGATCCTTTTCTTCTAGCTTTTTGAAGGTTTAATTCGGCCTGATTACGGGCATCTAAATAAGGTATAACCTCAAAAAAAACTTCTCTCTGTCGAACTTCTACTAAAAAAAACATTTTTTGAGCGTATAAAGTCGCATAAATATCTCTCCCATCATTTCCAGGAGAAACTTGGTATAACATGCCAAATGTGGGATGGTTTAAATAACGCTCAGAACTCAAACCTAAAATATTGTGTTATTTATAATGCACCATACAGTTTTCTAAGAAAAATTGCTATGCAAATAAAACAAATCGATAATGTATTAACAATTACATTGAGAGATTTTGAAGAATAAAGAGTTCTAAATCTGTTGGTTTTTATAATAATTTTTTTCTTTGAGAGTAATGATTCTGCTCCATGATCAATTCTCAGAAATATATTTTGAAATAACCGTTCCACTAAGGTTAATAAAACATTAAAGGATTTCTTTATTCCTAAATTTCGAAAATTTATTGATCTAACTGACACTGATTTAATGATATTTTGAAGTTCTTCCTGTACTAGAGGAATAAAGCGTAATGCGATTAATAACTGAAAAAGCCACTTATTAGTTGGCAATCCAATCTTTCTTAATGGATACATAAACCAACTTAATCCCCATACAATATCTTCCTGCAATGTGGTTAAAAGCATCAAATTCACACTATGAATAACGGTAAATATCAAAGTGGAGGTTTTTATTCCTAGTTCAAAGGCTTTTCTTGATAAGGTGTAGGGACCAAAATTAATAAACCATATCTTCTGCGGAGGAATTTGCAAAATATTCCATTCTTTTTGGCTTTCCAGTATTACTTGCAACTCATTAGGATTTCTTAAGTAGCCATCAAGAGATTGTATATCAGACGAGGCAAGTATTGATATACATCCAATTAATAGTGATAAACATGAGAGAAAAAATAATGATCGCCACCATACTCTAGATGGCAATAAACTTAAAAAAGTAATTAATAGCAAAAAAACAACTAAACTCAATCTCCATATTGGACCTGCCCAAATTGGAGTGATTAAAAATATCATTACGATAATTATCTTTAATCTACTATCTATAATCCTTAGCCAACTTCTATTACCATGAACGTATTGACCAACAGAAAATTTGGTTAGCAAATTCATTAATCTTTTTGAATTAACTCAATATTTTCTCTTTCGACTTCTTTATTTAAAGCTCTTTGCTGTTTTCCTCTCCAAAGTAAAATAAGGGGTGTGCCTTCAAAGCCTAAATTTACTCTAATTTGTTTTTCAATATATCTTCTATAAGTTATTCCAAATAATTTAGGATCATTTACAAAAAGTGTAAAAGTGGGAGGTTTGTTCTTTACTTGAGTACCGTAATACAGCCTACCTTGTTTGCCGCTTCTCTTCGTTGGAGGACTTTTCCAACTGATTGATTCTTTTAGTACTTCATTAACTACAGATGTTGAAACTCTTCTTCTATGTTGATTCACAGCATTAAGAGCATGCCCAAAAATATTATCAACTCTTTGACCAGTTAGGGCAGATATAAAAATCATTTTTGACCAGTGTAGAAAATAAAGTTTAGATCTAAGTTCTTTTTCTACTTGATAAATTGTTGAACTATTTTTTTCTACAAGATCCCATTTATTAACAACAATTATACAAGCTCTACCTTGTTCTTCTATGCGCCCAGCCAGCTTCTGGTCTTGATCAGTTACTCCATCTACAGCATCTATAACTAAAACACAAACATCACTTCTATCTATAGATTTAAAAGCCCTATTAATACCAAAGAATTCAGTACCATATTTAACATTTTTCTTTCTTCTAATCCCTGCAGTATCAATAATTTTCCAATGATTATCACCTTTTTTTATAAGCGTATCTATTGAATCAGTTGTCGTGCCACTAATATCACTAACTATTGCTCTTTTTTCTCCACTGATTGAATTTAACAAACTAGATTTACCAACATTAGGCCTCCCAATAATTGACATCATTATCTTTTCTTCATCATCCTGGATATTATTTTCAGGAAGTTCGCCAATAACGAGATCTAAAAGATCTCCAGTACCTGAACCATGAATAGCTGAAACAGGGTTAGGTTCGCCCAATCCTAATTTCCAGAACTCTGAAGCTAGGGATATTCCTAAAGTAGTCGATTCACATTTATTAACAGCAACAATTGTTTTGCAGCTTGAGTTTCTTAACCATTTTGCTATTGATAAATCACCATCAGTAACGCCTTGATTTCCATCTACCACCAGTAACGCAAGTGAAGCCTCTTCTAGAGCCAAGAAGACTTGTGTCCTTATCTCTGGGAGAAATTCACTATCGTCATCAAAAACTAAACCTCCAGTATCAACTATTTGAAATTCCTTACCTCCCCATGAAGCATTTTGATAAGTTCTATCTCTTGTAACACCAGGCTTATCAAATACTATTGCATCATTACTTTGGCAAAGACGATTAACCAAGGTAGATTTTCCAACGTTCGGTCTTCCGATAATTGCTATTGTAGGAAGAATCAATTCTTCTCTCCAAAGAAAATAGTATTCATTACAACTATACCTTTAATAGAATCATTTACCTTATTCAAAAAAACTTATTTGATTTCTGGATCGCCAAAATGTCCTTTAACTGGATTAACAGGTGGTGAACTAAGACTTGGCAATGATCCATTATCTTTTGAAAAACAATCATTTTCAATCGCCCAATAAATCAACCAATTTACTGCCGTCGCTCTTCTAGTTCTTCTTGGATAAAGTTCATTAATCTTATAACCTTTAAAATTAAGAAAATTTTTCAATCCCTGTTTATAGTCTTTTGGAATTGATCGAGTCAAATGTACTGAGGCTGGTCGCTCTGAAATGATTTGAGGAGCTTTTTCAAATTTTCCTGACCAATAAAAAGGAGTTAATGCACTAGAAACCCAAATATTTAAAGTTGTTTCTCTAGTATAAAAAAGTCTTTCCCAAACCAATTCACAAACAAAAACATCACTAACCCTATCTTCGAGAACAAGAAATAATAGATCCTTACATATTGGCCATGTAAATTGATTTTCAAATAATTTTTCTTTTTTATACATTAATCGAACCTTATCAAAATCAAAGAAAAATAAGGCATAAATTCATTTTTATATTGTGATGCATATTGAATAATTTGATCAGGCATCCCAACACTTAAAGCTATTAAAGTTGTATTAATGATATCCTCTTTTTTTAAAATTTCCCTGACTAAATTCCATCTTTTGCCAATTTTCATAATAGCTAATACCGTTTTATTTGCCTTACTTTCCCTGATTAGGGTTGTTAATTCAGATTCTGTAGAAGGGCATTCTTTGATGATCAATGTCTCACCTTTTTTTACTAAATCAAAATCATTCAAAGCTGCTGCTGCTGAAATAGAGGAAATACCAGGTATTGTTTTGGTAATAATTTCAGCATGATTATTTTTTATTAACCTTAAAATATTAGAAGAACTTGCAAATAGTGAAGTATCTCCAAGACAAAGTAAAACAACTGATTCGCCATTTTGTATAAATTTCACAATTTTTTCTACAGCATTAGACCATATTTCATCTGGATCAAAATCCTTCCTAGCCATTGGAAAGATGATAGGGATATTTTTTTTAAATTTGGTGTATTTCTTGACTATTTCCGCAGCGAAACTCTTTTTATTATCATCTGATATTGGGAAAACTATAACTTTCGCTTTTTTTATTGCATCCACAGCAGCGATTGTTAAAAGCGATGGATCTCCAGGGCCTACACCAACGATGGTGAATGTTGGTAAATCAGTTTTATATCGATTAAGTAAACTTAAGAACTTGTTTATTATCATTTTTATTTTATTAACTTTAGCTATGTACCCTTGGCAATATAAAAGTTTCAGACAGTATTGCTGACTCAACTTCAGACAATTCCTCTAACCTTTTGAAAGTTTGATTTTTAGAGAATTTAGTTTGCGCTAGTTTCAAGTAAACCCCAAAATGTCTTGCCTCACTCTCAAGCAGAGACTCATAAAGGGATTTAAACGATTTATCTTCAGAATTCAGCGCAAGCAAGCTTAATCTTTCATGACTTCTTGCTTCAATAAGTCCTGCTATTAAGAAACTATCAAGCATTCTATTGGGCTCTTCCTTTCTTATATTCTTGGACAATTCAGCTCCATATGGAGGCGGTTTTAAGGACTCAAGAGAATGTCCAAGGTCCTTTAAAAAATAAAGTATTTTTTCAAAATGCTCTAATTCCTCTCTCGCTATTGGACTTAGAACTTCTGCCAGATTTGGTTCTGATGGATATCTAAACATCAATTGAATAGCTACTCCTGCTGCTTTTCTTTCACAATGAGCGTGGTCAATAAGAATATCTATTGGATTAGATAATGCGAGTTTGATCCACTCATCTGAGGTAAATGACGATAAATATTTAATATGAGAAGTGGGCCTTTTAAAATCGACTAGCATTTAATTTTTACTACTTAAATATCCAATAATTCCTTCAAGAGCTAAGGAATAACTTGATATGCCGAATCCACTAATAATTCCTATAGCTTTATCTGTAAGAAAAGATTCTTTACGAAAATCTTCTCTACTGAAAATATTTGAAATATGTAACTCTACAAACGGAATTTTTGATCCAATTAAAGCATCACGAATAGAAATCGAGGTATGAGTAAAAGCGCCAGCATTTATAAGAATGCCCTGGATACTTTTTACAGAATCCTGAATCTTATCTACTATTTCTCCTTCGTGATTACTTTGAAAACATTCAAGATTAATACTCTTTTCTAGAGCAACTTTTGTTAGATCTTGTTCTATATCACTCAATGTTTTATTACCATATATTTCAGGTTCTCTAGTTCCCAATAAATTTAAATTTGGGCCATTTATCAATAAAATATTCATTTGCAATAAAGTCTTTTCTATCAAATGCTATCTAGAAAGAAACAAAAAAACCAAAACATTTTCACACAAAGTGACCATTAACTGATAAGTTCAGATAGTGGGGGTCGGTGCCCGAGTGGTTAAAGGGGGCGGACTGTAAATCCGCTGGCTCTGCCTACGTTGGTTCAAATCCAACCCGGCCCACTTTAAAATTGCCCTTGTAGCTCAGCGGTAGAGCACTCCCTTGGTAAGGGAGAGGTCTCGGGTTCAAGTCCCGACGAGGGCACTTGAGCAATTGATTAATATAACTGAGATATAGTAGATCAGCATTTTAACTAAAATGAAAATATATTTAACACAGCTTGTCTTTAATAATGCCACTATCGTCATACCGGATGCACAAAATATATATTGCAGCAACCATGGATTATGGTCTAGGTTCTGATGATCCAGAGGAGTTGGCCTATTACAACAAAATTAGAAAAGAGATGGATGATATGAAAAAACAACCAATTAAAAAAGGAATTTCTCTCAATTGGGATACCTACGAAGGAATGGATAAATGAACCTGAATACTTTTTTATTAATTGATGGGAGTTTGATGCTTATTGGTCTACCTTTATTGTTGATTAATAAAGGCAAAAATTGATTAAATTTCACCACATTTTACCCATATTTAAATTCAATTGTTGATCCTTTATCCGTATATGGGAGTACCTCAAACCGTACATATTTATTAGTCGAATAGCCTCTCTAACTAGTTAGAACATAGATGTAGTCGTCATGAGCAAATGTCTACGAAATCCACACTAAAAGAAGATTATAAATCTGAGATTGAAGAAAGATCAGAAGAAGAACTTCTTGAGGAAGAAATCAGGAATCAGCAAACATTGGATAGCTTTGTTGAATCTTATAAAAACTGGAGCTGATTTAATTTTATTTATTTAGGAGAAAGTTATGAACATAAAAAGATCACCATTCTCAATTCTGGACAAAGACAAAAGAGAAATAGACTATATCAAAGGAGTTTACAAGAGAAAAACTCAAGCTGAAATTGAATGTTATAAAGATCCCAAAGACGAGGATAAGAGAGATACAATCCAAGCTCAAGATGTATTGATGCTTGATAGGATCTCAATTTAGTTATTTTTTTTTCTTCTTCTTATCTTTCTTTTTCTTCTTTACCTTTTCATAAACCTCATCAGCCTTCTGTTCAAGACTGTCCAGCTTATTTGAGATTTCTTTAATAGCTTCTGCTTTTCCTTCTTTAACTACAGTATCACTTACCTCAATAATTTTAACTGGCTCTCCTTTAACAACAATATCTTTTGTCTCTTCAATTTTAATTCCAAACTTACCTTTAATAAAATTGGCTATAAAAATAAGAACAGGCACATGAGCTAAACCGCCTATTACTATTCTTGTTTCTGAATAAGCCATTTAATAGTTAAGAGAACTGAAATATTTAAGCATAAATATAATTTTTAAATACGTTTTATTAAGCCAATAAACATTAATAATCATTTTTTGGTTCGTAGATCAATAATCTTGCTATTTATTGATTAGAGACTTTTTTTATTAAATGCCATTAGACGTATTTCTAATGAACATGTGTGTTGTAGTTATTGCTTTGCTAATCAGAAGAGAAATCAAACTTAAGAAGGCGAGATAAATCATGAAAACACAAATTTTTAAAGAGCAATACATTCCAAAAATCCATGCCATTACTCTTTTAATAATGCTACTTCTATGTCTATGGTTACCTCTAGCACTCAGATTCTTATTAATAATTTAGTCAAATTAATTAGTTAATACTCTTATCCTTAAACTCCGCTATATCCTAATTTTGTTTTAAAGATCTTATATGGAACTCCTGTTCGCATTAAACTTGTATAAGTTTGCATAGTTAGTTTTTCGACTAATCAGAAACCCAACTTGTGATTTTCGTTGTGCTATAAATATGTCCTCCAGATTCTATATTCTTAATGGTTTCAGGATCTGAAAAAACATGCTTAGCAATACCTTCTTCAGCTTGATGAATAACAATAACTTCTTTTGGATCAATTAAACTTTTGCCACGATATAGAGGAGTAAGTCCTACCGTTTTATGAAATGCATCTATCTCTGGACTATCAAACATTTTTACCCATTCCTCAAATGTATTTGAAAGTTTAAAGGTGAAAACAGTAGTTTCAATAGTCATAAAAAAAAGCCAATTGCTATTTATTTTAAATCGACTGTCAATAATCAAGAAAAAACTGGTGGATAAGGTGTTTGTCCATTCATTAATGATGTGTCAATTGGTTTACAGATATTCATCAATGCATCTTGTCCGAACCCTGGACCATAGGGTCCATCTATAAACTCCTGAAAATCTTCAGCAGAAATACCCTCTTTTACTTCCCAAAAACAATATACAGGACCAGTTTTAGTTACGGCATTTGCAGAATGGTTAAAAAATCCTTTTTCTTTATTAGCTGCTACCGCATCATCCCATCCACCACCTGGTGACATTGCGGCATAAGCTGTTTCCCACCATTTTTCAGCTTTTCCTGCCTTAAATTCATGATGAACTATATAAAAAGTTGATGCCATAAAAATAGTTTTTGTGCTGATAATAAAGCTACTTGATATAAGTAAAGGGAAGATTAATTTATTTTGAATTCCTAAATAAAAAAAGGGGGTTAAAAGCTCCAAGCGATCAACTTTCAATAAAAAAACCTTTATCAGAATCCAGATATTGCTTCATAGAAATCAGCGTCTGGGAGTATTTCCTTCAAGGGTTCAATCTCCTTAGCTGGGCCATGGACCTGCACAGTAATATCTGACACTTCAAAAAGCTTGGGAATCATATGTCCCATATTTTTGAGATGAAATAAAGCGGCAGCACCATCTTTATATGCCTCTCTTACATAAGCCTTATCTGAATCGCATGTAGTTATATTAAAAAAGAGGCAGTCAGGTTCATTAGATTTTGTCAGTACCAAAATTTCTTCTAAAAGAGCTATGCACTGGTCCATCTTCCCATCCTTGATTGTGAAGTGGGGATGGATAGAAACCATGGATGTATCGAGAGACATGAATTTATAGATATTTCTCCTATCTTTTTAGCAACTAATCTTTGTGAAAAAGTTAAAAATATAGATTATCTAAAAATTAAGAATTTTAATTTGGTATCGCATGTACCGTTTATACGTTTTTTGGGAGCTATTAATTAGATATGAGTTATTTTGCTGAACCAAACCATATTGAATATGATGCATGGTTCGATGAAAACATCGACCCAGTGGATCTTTTGAATTACTCAGATGAAAAGGAGTTCAGTGATTCGGTACACTTTAAGTTCCATAAGATGTCCAGTAGAAATTTAACGATTGGTTCTTCTGATAATTTTCACTGGTAAATAAAAGATTTTTCACTCCATAGATATTTATGAATCTTAGGCAGAATATGTTCCATCACTTTCTCTTCTCGCCTTAGCTAATACAATTTCATCTACAACTTTTTCAATCATGTAAGCACTTTTTTTAGCAAAACATTTTTCTTTTTTAATACTCTCAAAATCATTTGGGATTAAATCATTATGTTCACAACAGTCGCATTTAATATCAATTTTCTTACCTCTGAAAACCTCTAGAGCTTTAGAAAAAATCCATTGCTGAACTGAAATACTTTCCCAACTATCAAAATTCGACCACTCATCAAAATCCCTATTAAGGATACCTTTTAATCCATCAGCCTGATTTACATATACTAAGTATGAATCTTTTCTTGGTTCATCATTAATGCCAATTGGTTTAACAGAATTTTGATTCATTAAATATAGATTTATTGAGTAGCCTTATAAATCTAGAGGATAATTTCAAAAATATAAACAAAAAAATGTCTCAAATAAGATCATTAATTGCTTTATCCAATCTAGAAGTATGACTTGTATTTCTGAGTAATTCAAAATCCTTAAAATCAAATCCCGGGCCAACACAACAACTCACTAAAGTAAATTCGCCTGTACTTTTTGCAGCTTGCCAATATCCAGATGGGATCATTTCTACTGGATTATTGGAATCTAAAATTAAATTTCTTATTAACTTATTATCATTATCTAGGCACCATAAATTCAGAGGATCTCCCCTTAAATAAATCCAAATTTCATCAGCATTTTTTACTCTGTGCCAAGCACTTTTTGCATCTCTCTCCAAAAAATAATAAATTCCCGTAATAAAGTTTCTACTTTGGCCATCTTCCCTTATTAGATAATTCTCACTCCTTACTATCTCTCTAAACCATCCACCCTCAGGATGAGGAGATAAATTGAATTGTTTAATTATTTCTATATTTTTTTTATTAGGATTCACATCACAAAATATCTTTTAAATTTCTCTTATACTTAAAAGCTAATTAAAAAAATCAAAATAAACTATATTTTCTAAAAAATTAGGCACAAATAACTGACAAATCTACAAAATTTTTATTTTCATCTGCCAGTTCAGTGATGACTCTATTAAGCCATTCAGAGGTCGTTTCACAATAACCTACATTTAAAATAGTTTTTTGCTTTGATGTTTCTTCTTTATTCATAATTAGAGTATTTTTATATAAATTAGTCTTTAATTAAATCTCTGTGAATAAGTCTTAATTACTATCTATTTTAAAAAGTTGTATTTAATACATATTTAAGAACTGCTAGTAAACAAATAAAATTAAATTGTTGACAGGAAAATGTATACAAGTAAGAGTAGAAAAAATTTATTATTTAACCTATGAATAACATCAAGATTGAGGAATTGATGAAAGTAAGGTTCGATGGTATTGCTAATAGAATTGGGCAATTAAGCAAAAGGGAAAGTGAGTCTTTATTACTTGAGCATCTTGAGTGGTTGGAGGGAGGATGGGAGACTGAAGAAATCTTATTTTTAAAAAAGCCCTACAGAAAATGGTGGTTCTAACTCCACTTCTATAAATAATTAATGATGGCCTAAGGGACCAGGGCCAGAGCCTATTTTATAAGAATTGTCTAAAGATTTCTCAACAAATAATTTAGATTTTTGTATGGAATCAAATAGATCAAAACCTAAAGCCTTGTAACCACAAATAGCAGCACTCAAAGTACAACCGCTACCGTGGGTATTGTTTGTATTTATAAAATTATTAAATAGCCACTCTTTTCTACCATTTAAGTCAAGGAAAAAATCCTTCCCCTTCATATCTTTTAAACCGCCACCTTTTATAAGTACCGCTTTAGCTCCAAGACCAATAATTTTTCTTGCTGAATTTTCGATATCTTCTTTACTCCTTATTTCTAAACCAGAAAGTAGATTTGCTTCATAAATATTTGGAGTTACTAAATCAGCAATTGGTAATAAAAGTTTTTTATAAGCATTAATAGCAGAATCTTCCAGTAATTTAGAACCAGTTCTTGTAACCATTACTGGGTCAATAATTTTGGTTATTTTATATGTATTTAATTTTGAAGCAGTATCATTAATTATCTTTTCATTTAATAACATTCCAGTTTTTAAGGCATCAATACCAAAATCAGCAAATAAAGTATCTAACTGATTTAATAAAGTATTCTTCTCTACTGGTTGAACGCATGTAACCTCTATACTATTTTGTGCGGTAATACATGTAATAACAGAACATCCATGTACTTTAAGGGCCATGAAAGTTCTCAAGTCAGCCTGTATGCCTGCTCCACCCCCGGAGTCACTACCGCCTATTGAAAGTGCAATTTTAGAATACATAATTTATTAATTCGTTTTTGAAAGTACCATAAGTAAATTTTAATTTAAATCAGAAATATGAATATGCATTAAAAAAATCTAACTCCAATTCCATAGCTCTCCTGTATAAATATTTGGCCTGATTAATATCATATTTTTCTTTATAAGTCTCAATAAGATTTTCAAGTGAATCTGCTAGCTTTTCAAAGCTCTCATCAGAATAAGTAATTATCCATTCTTTATATTTAATGTCAAAATCCTCCTCATACAAACTTTTTCCTATCCAAGAATAAAGTCGCATACATGGAGTCATTGCAAACATTATTTCAACGGAGCTAAGTCTTTTGGAAGTATCTTCAAGAAAATCTGTATAATTTTTAGTGGTTTTTTTTATATAGTTATTAGACAAATCAATATCCCATTCTTTCGCATACGTTTCATGAAGTATTAACTCCTCTGAAACGCCCATTAACAGTTCACTTAACTTCCTTATTGAGTACTTATCTTTTGATTTGGAAACAGCAAGACCATAAGCCTTAGCAAAAGTCTCTAAAAAGAAATAATCTTGAGCTAAATATTCTTGAAATATAGTTTTAGGGAGACTTCCATTCTTTAAACCTTGAACAAATTTTGTATTTAAACTTAGTAAAGCAATCTCATAATTATCCTCCCAAAGTTTTTTTGTTATTTTCATTTTTTTGATTTTTAGTTATTCTAAAATTTTTTATATTTTTTACCTACAAACTTAATCTTATTTTTCTAGGATTAAAAGAAAAAATCATGAAAGAAATAAATATCTTATGGTTTAAGAAAGATTTGAGAATTTTTGATAACGAAGCTCTCTGTGAGGCTATAAAAGATAATGATATCTTACCTATTTATATTATTGAGTTAGATATTTGGAGCCAAAATACTCATTCAGATAGACAATGGCAATTTTGCAAAGAAAGTTTAATAGATTTAAGAAATGCACTTTCTGAGATTGGACAACCATTAATTATTAGGACTGGGAATGTTATTAATATATTTGATGAAATTAGTTCAAAATTTAAAATCAAAGGTATATATAGCCATCAAGAAACCGGGGATTGGCTTACTTATAAAAGAGATCAAAAAGTAAAAGAATGGGCTTCAAGCAAAAATATTATTTGGAAGGAATTTCTACAATTTTCAGTTTTTAGAGGAAATTTAGATAGGAATAATTGGTCTAAAAAGTGGCAAAAAAATTACGAAAAAAACTTACTTAAAGCTCCATTAAGAATTAATTCTATTAACTTCAATATTGGAGAAATACCCTCAGACGAAATTTTTCCCTTTAAAAAAGAAACTTGTCCAGGAAGAATGCAAGGTGGAAGAAAGAAAGGTTTAGAGAGAATGCAATACTTCTTCAGTTATAAATTAGATTCTTATTCAAAAGATATATCTAGCCCAGAAAAATCATTTGATAGTTGTACGAGACTATCCCCATATATTTGTTGGGGATGTATTTCATTAAAAGAAATTTTTAAAAAGGCAAACATATCAAAAAACAATAATTCTAGGATGTTAAAAAGCAGACTAACTTGGCATTGTCATTTTATTCAGAAACTTGAAAGTGAACCAGAGCTAGAGTTTAGGGAATACCATCCTTTTTTTAAAAATATTAGAAAAAAAAATAATGAATTACTTTATTCATGGAGTTCAGGTAATACGGGCTTTCCTTTTATAGATGCATGTATGCGTTCATTAAATTTCAATGGATGGATTAACTTCAGGATGCGAGCGATGTTAATGTCTTTTGCTAGCTATAATTTATGGCTACCATGGCAAGATTCAGGTTCTGAATTAGCAAATAAATTTGTAGATTATGAGCCTGGAATACATTGGAACCAATGCCAAATGCAATCTGGAACTACGTCTATAAATACCAATAGAATTTATAATCCTATTAAGCAGGGAAAAGATCATGATCCTCAAGGAAAATTTATAAAAAAATGGATACCAGAATTAAAGGATATATCACTTAATTTCATTCATGAACCATGGCTACTATCTAGATTTAATCAAGAAGAATATGAACAAATTAATTACATAAAACCAATAATTGACATCCCAAACAGCACTAAAACGGCAAAGAAGAAAATTCAGGAGATCACTAAAAAGGATGGATATTGGGATATCTCAAAAGAAATTTATTTAAAGCATGGCTCTAGAAAAATGCTTAGAAAAAATATAAATAATAAAAAAACTGTTTCTAAGGAAAAGGAAAAACAATACGAACTGAAATTAGATTTCTAAATTTTATTATCAGAAATTTCCAGATTCCTTTTAGCGCCTAGGAAAGTTTTTTAAATTTTGAAATTAAATATATAAATCCACGATGAAGTAATGCAAGCTTTAATCTATTTATTAGATTTTATTAATTATGTCTGAAAGATTTGAATGGGACGATACCAATAGTTCAGGTATATGGTGGAGTACTAATGTAAGCATTAGAGACGAGTGCATTTTGCTCAAAGAGGATACTCAATGCGAAGATTCTGATATTGTCGAACTTCTTAGGAGTATTGCACAAAATATTGAAGATAATGGCCTTTAATTTATAAAGGAATATTCTCTCTTTTAGAGATTTTGAATTCCTTTTACAGCTTTTATTAATTCTTTAGTAATTCCCTTTTCACTCATTGAATGACCAGCATCATTAACAATAATTAATTCAGAATTCTTTAATTTCTTATTTAGATCCCAAGCGCTCCTAACAGGACAAACAACGTCATACCTACCTTGAATTATTTTTGTTGGAATCGATTCTATTATTTTTATATTTTTCAAAATAAAATCATCTTCTAAGAAAATATTATTAATAAAGTAATGACATTCGATCCTTGCAAATGCATCTGAAAAAGAATTAACTTGAGACTTATCAAAATCGAATTTTTTATTTATTAAATGACTAGTTGAGAGTTCCCATTTTGTCCAAGCTGCTGCTGCTTTTGATCTAAGATTTGAATCTGATGATGTTAGATATTTATAAAAAGAACTTATCAAATCATTTCTTTCTTCTTTTGGTATCACAGAAATATATTCTTCAAATGCATCAGGGAATATCTCACTTGCACCATATTGATAGAACCACAATAATTCAAACTTTCTACATAAAAATATTCCTCGCAAAGTTAAGCTTAAAACTCTTGAGGGATTTTTAATTGCGTATATAAGTGAAAGTGTTGAGCCCCAAGAGCCGCCAAACAAATGCCAACTATCTATTTTTAATAGAAGCCTTAATTTCTCAATATCATCAACTAAATGATTAGTCGAATTTTCTTTTAACTCTGAGAAAGGAGTTGAAGAACCGCAACCCCTTTGGTCAAATTGAATAATATCGAATTTATCTGGATCAAAGTATCTTCTATATCTTGGTTGACTTCCTCCTCCAGGGCCTCCATGAATAACTAGTATTTTTTTACCATTTGGATTGCCAGATCTTTCCCAATAAATAGTATGAATATCACTTACTTGTAAAAAACCCTTTTCGCGTACTTCAATTTTTGGAAACAAGACTTGATCTTTCATTTTGAAATATTTTTAATCACTTTATCAATCTATATTATCCAAAAATAAGTCTAGTTTAGAAGAAAATCGTTATACAAAAAAAAGGACTGGTGGTACAGTCCTTTTTAATATTTGATTTCCTTCTTACAGGATATAAAATTACATATTTTAAAGTCTATTTACTCATAAACCTAGAATACGTGAATTCGGGGATATCTCTCGATAATTTCAGTCCCTATTGTCGCTAGTAATTATAAAGCGAAGTCTTATCAGACTAATTGATTGAACTTTAATTTTCGAATAATCCCATTCTCAGGAATACGCTTCCTATATTTTGGAATTTGCTAAATTTCAGGCGGACTATCAATCATTTAGATTGCCTCCGAACTCAACATCTATAAATTACTCCTTTTTATATTTTCAGTAAATCCGTAAATATGCTGATTTACTTTTTTCTTAATTTGTAAGAGGATTATAATGATCCTTTGTTTTTTATAGATAAATTTAAAAATTAAAGTCTATGATCCTTAGTTATTCAGATTCATAGAGCAAAATAGATTCAATTATTCTTTTATCACTATCAGAAAGTTTATAATCTTCCAATTTCCACTCAACAAACTGTACACACTCATCAATAGAAGGATTCTTATCCCGGCACTTACGCCAATCTCTAATCCAATCTGCCAAGGCAAAAGTTATTTTTGTAGTAAGCATATTTACCAATTAGGGTAATTAAAATATGGGCCAGTAGGTTCTTCATAAAATCCCCCCTCCTTTATACCTTTATAATATTTTTCAATAATCTTTTTAGAAGAAGCTATTGAGGGAACTAAATCTCCTAAATATTTTGGCTCCATCGTAATTGATATAATGATTTAAATTATTTATTATTCTATATAAGAATTTAATAAATAGATTATTAATATTCATTATGGATTTCATCAAAAAGAACAAGATCTTAACATTAATGGCGGTAATTGCAGTTTTATCATTTGTATTAGAAAAAGTAGGCATAATACACCCTTAAATTAATTAAGTTTATTTGATAGATACTTCCTAATGAAATAAGTAAACAGATACTATTACTGCAAAAATAAGCAATGGAGATAATAATGTAAAAATTAAAGTTGAAAGATTAATAAGCATAAATTTTAAATAAATACACAAATTTAATAAACATCACTTTTAAGCATTTGCAATAAGTAAAATTTAAATTATTACGATATAAAAAAACATTTGATTAAAGAGAGATATAAAGAAGAATATGAAGAGGGCTCAGACTTACTATGGCCTAGTGATAAAGAAGATAGAATAACTCGGCAATTTTATAAAGATTTATCTATTCTTTCAAATAACATAAACTATAGTAAAAAGAAAAAGCTAAAACTTTTTGAACAAGTAGTTAGAATAATAAAAGGTAAAGGCTGGGGTTAATTAATATTCAAATTAAAATGAAAAATGTAATGATACTAATTAGAAGTTTTTTTCTTTTAAGACCAAGATTTTTATCCACTATATTTTTTATTCCTATTCTTTATGGCATTGGCTGGGCTTTATCTCAGCCACTTTTATTGTTTAATTTTGAAAAAGAAAATTTATCCTTAATTGGTACTATTATTACTTTCTTACTTTTTATCCTTTTACTTCCATATTGGTTTTATATCAAAAGAAACAAATCAAGTGCTTGGATAATTCTTGGGATAACAAAAGACAAACTCTTGAAAAACTTTGTCAATTTTTCTCAAGGTATTTTATTTGCTTTAGTTTTAATAATTCTAATTCTGGTACCACTATTGCAAAAAAATTATATTTCTTGGATAGGTGAATTCTCGCCAATAATATTGATAAATTCTATTGTACTAGGATTAGGTGTTGGATTCGCAGAGGAAATAATTTTTAGAGGCTGGTTACTAGAAGAATTAAAATTTGAATATGGCACAAAAATATCAATAGCTTTGCAAGCTATAATTTTTAGCTTCGTTCATAATTTATCAAATGAGATCTTTTGGGACATAGCAGGATTACGTTTGGGATTTATTTTACTTGGGATATTTCTATCATTAGTAAAAATTAGAGATAAAGGTTCTTTATGGAAATGCATAGGAATTCATGGAGGACTTGTGGGCATTTGGTTTTTATTAAATAACGGATTAATAGAATTCAATGAAAATACCCCTTCTTTTTTAGCAGGGCCTTTTACACAAAATGTTCCGAACCCAATCGGAAGCTTTAGTGCAATTTTAATATTACTTTTGTTATGTATTTTTTATACAGTAAAATCAAAAAAGATTTTTACTAGACGTTTTAATTAGATATAAATACGGATTGATTTTTGATTAGTAATTGTCAGATTAAAATAAAGCTTAATATTCATATGAACTTTGAGGCAGGAATAAGGTTTATTGTGTTTTTAATAATTTTTGGAGTGACAAACTATCTAATGATGTTGAGAAGATATGAAAACGACATCAAAAAAAAGAAATATTTACAGCAGAAAAAAATTTCCAGGCTATACCCTAAAGGTTCATTTATTTTCTGAAATTAAAAAAGGTTTTTGTAGAATTTCCTCACCATTTTTTATTAGTTTTTTGCCAACCTTCATTTAACAATTTTTGCCATAATAATCTTGCTTCTTCAATAACAATTTTTTTTCTGGTTTTCATTAATGGAGGATTTTCTCCATGAATTCCCATAATAATTCCTTCTTCAATAAACATATAATCAATAGATTTATCAGAATTATCTCTATCTTTATAGAAACGCATCACCCCTACAAAATTGGAGTCAATTAACCAGAAATCATTAGTTGTATTCAAAAATCCAAAATGAAATTAAATTAATAATATGCTTTCATTACAATTTGCGAGGGAAATATTTATTTAGTTTATTCAAATTTGATATGTTTTTTCTTTTTGTCTACTTTTTTTCAATTCGCCACGTTTTTTCTTAACCTCAACTCTTTTCTTTTGTGATGCTTTAGTGGGTTGTGTATATTTTCTTAATTTAAAAGGTTTATTTAAAGCATTTTTTATTATTGAACTAAATTTCATTAAGGCTAGCTGCCTATTTAATAATTGATTTCTGTGTTCTTGAACCGCTAAACGTAAGCTATTATTCACTAATTTATTTTTCAAGTTTCTCTTAATAATTTCTTTCTGATAATCATTTAATACTTTCGAATCTTCTAAATTAAAAATAATCTCTACTCTGCTTTCAATTTTATTTACATTTTGTCCTCCAGGACCGGAGGATCTGGAAAATCGCCACTTAATTTCGTTGGATGGGATTACTAATGTTTTAGTAATTTTTAAATCCATTTTTAGTTCTTTTTGATTTAGATCTTTAGGATCATCTCCTTAATACTTTAAAACATACCTTAAATTTCGATCGGTAAATACTGGGCGGTTAAGTTAGGTAAACCGAAATTCGGTGTATTTGCCGTATCAATATCTTCGGTATTTATCCTTTCATATTTCAAAGAATTATCAGATATTTAATTTGTACTAATTCAAAGGTCACTTATGTATTCAATGTTTGATCTTCTTTTTGAAACACCTTCATATCGCCCTGTATATGTTATTTCCGATAGTGAAATGAAGGAGTTAAAGAAAAACCAACATCAAGAAGAGCTTGATGAAATTACAACACAAAAAGTAAGACTTGAAGATGCTTTTAAAGCTCAACTAAAACATCTTGAAGAGAGAGAAAAAGAAGTAAAAAAAGAACTTAAAGTACTCTCAGCCTCAAAAGATAAATAATTTATTTTTAGAGAAATTACTTTTTTCAAAGACGGTTAAAAACCGTCTTTTTTAATTCTTATAGTTTTAAGGGATATATTAAATCCACAGATTTTAAAAATATTTTCCATAATTAAAAAATGAATAATAACAAAGAAAAAATAAGAATGTTCTTACCCTTTAGTTGGGTAATTTGTGCAGCAATATCTTTTGCTTATATAAATTCGCATTTAATAAATACCTAATATTAATGTCTTATCCCTCAAAAGACGAAATACTTGCATCTTCAAAAGGGTGGGTAGCATCTTTTTTAAATTTTCTTCCTGGTTTAGGATCGGGTTACTTATATCAAAGAAGATGGAAACCCTATTTTTTTACCCTCACTGTTAGTACTGCTTGGTTCGCTTTAGGTATTTTTTTACAAGGTGATTCAGAGCCTTCTCAAAATGAACAAATAATTGGAATTTCTGGTCTTTTTTTCATATCAATAGTTACAGTTATAGAAGCCAACTTGGCTTTCAAAAAAGCAAGTAATAAAACAAAAGCTGAAAAAGAGAAAATAATATCCACTACCAAAAAAGGATGGTTTAAATAATTCAAAAAATTAGATCTAAAAAAATTTTATTAGTTCTAGGTTTTTAATTTAAGTAAAAAATTCCCATATATAATTTTTAAGATAATTTAAAATTTTTTTTAGTTATAAAAAAATATAATTTCCTTTTCTTTGAGACCTTGAGA
>QCCC01000017.1 GCA_003281415.1 Prochlorococcus sp. AG-347-K15 | reverse complement strand
GCCTTTCAATAGTCTCAAGATTATGATTAAAGCAAATTGGATCTTTTTCTAAAATCATCTTCAATCTTTCTGTCTGAAGGTTATTAGTTTCATCAAAATTTTTGCCCCCACCCCATAAATCAGGGGTCAAAACTTCTATTTTTATTGTTGAATCAATTTTTCTGATCTCATCAATTGTAGATACAAATAAATTTGCGCCATGATCAGAAAGATCATCTCGAGCTACTGATGTCAGAACAACATATTTCAAATTTAATACTTTTACTGCTTCAGCGACTTTAGTACATTCATCAATATTGATAGAACTAGGTCTACCTTTATTTACCTGACAAAAAGAACAAGAACGAGAACATATCGATCCACCGAGCAAGAAAGTTGCTGTTCCTGAGGCATAACATTCTGCTCTATTTGGACATCTTCCTTCTTCACAAATAGTATGAATATTTGATTTTTTGATTAGTGTTTGTATTTTTTCGAACTCTGAAGCTTTACTAATAGGAAATTTAATCCAGGAGGGAAGTCTTAATATTTTTTTGTTATTAATTAGATTATTTTCTCTCATCGTTTAATTTAGCTTAGTTCTTCCTTCTAAGGCCCTTGCAAGTGTAACTTCATCCACATATTCAAGTTCACTGCCCATTGGGAGACCATACGCAATCCTCGTAACTTTAGTAAAAGGTGCTAACAATTTGCCAATATAAAGACTTGTTGTATCCCCCTCAACACTGGGGGTCAATGCCAATATAATTTCATCTATTTCAGACTTACTAACTCTTTCTACCAAACTTCTTATTTCTAAGAGTTCAGGGCCGATAGAGTCCATTGGAGATATTAAACCACCGATAACATGGTAAACACCTTGGAATTCTCTTGCTCGCTCTAAAGCAAGCAAATCTTTTGTTTCTGCTACTACACAGATTAGTTTTTGGTCTCTTTCAGTATTTCTACAAATTTCACATTCATTTTCTGAAGTTAAATTGAAGCATTTTTTACAACGTCCAACATTACTATGTGCTTCTAAAAGAGCCTTTGAAAAATCCCTTATTGTACTTTCAGGCTGTTTTAAAATAAACAGGGCTAATCTTTGAGCTGTTCTTGGACCAATCCCTGGGAATTTCTCAAAATGACCAATTAATTTTGAAAGAGGTTTAGTATAAGTAATCAAAATTAAACTATTTCTAGGAATAATTTAGACGCAAAATTATGAATTGCCATAATTGTTTGCTTTTAATGTCTTATTATGTTTTTAGTTAGTAATTTCAAACAAAAATGAAAAATATTAAATTTAACCCTTTCAAATATTTATTTTTGATTTTTCTATGTTTAATACTTAGCGCTTGTAGTGGAGGCCTCAATGCAGGATTAGAAGCTTATCAAAGCCCCGACGGAAGATATGCCTTTTTATATCCAACAGGGTGGACCAGAGTAAAAGTCGATGGCGGTCCTGAAATTATTTACCATGATTTAATCAATAGTAATGAGACCTTAAGTTTAGTAATTTCTGATGTAAATAAAGAAGTGCAATTAGAGCAACTTGGAAGCCCAAGTGAAGTAGGTCAAACATTAATTGACAAGGTTATTGCCCCCGAAGGTTCAGGTAGAGTGGTAAAACTGATAAACGCTAACAAGAGGGAGGCATCAAATCACATTTTCTATGATTTAGAATATGAATTAAATCTAAATGAACAAGCAAGACATGAGCTTGCTACTGTCGTAATTGATCGAGGAACACTTTATACTTTCGCTGTAGGGACAAATGAAGACAGATGGAATAAAGTTGATGGAATGTTTAGCAATGTTATTGAATCTTTTAATTTTCTAATATAGTTTTTAAAAATTTCATACTAAATACCTACTTGAACATTCCACAAATCTGAATATGTTTTGTTCTGATCTAATAGGTTTTCATGTTTTCCACTTTCAACTATTTTACCTTTATCAATAACGATAATATTGTCGGCATTTTTTATAGTACTTAATCTATGAGCTATTACTATAGTGGTTCTTTCTTTTGTGATTTTAGATAATGATTTTTGAATCAAAGCCTCCGTTTCATTGTCAACTGAGGCTGTAGCCTCATCTAATATTAATATTGGAGCATCCTTTAAAACAGCTCTCGCCAATGCAATTCTTTGTCGTTGTCCGCCTGAAAGCCTTTGGCCCCTTTCTCCAACTATAGTTTTATAACCATCTGGTAATTGTTCAATAAATTTATGTGCTTCTGCGATCTTTGAAGCTTTAATGATGTCTTTAAAACTTGGGTTGATTGAGCCATAAGCAATATTTTCTTGTACACTGCCATGAAATAAATAAGTTTCTTGACTTACTAAAGATACGCACTTTCTTAAATCCCTTAAATTTATTTCTTTAATAGAAATGCCATCCAAGGTTATTGAGCCATTATTAATATCATAAATCCTAAGGAGTAATTTTATTATTGTACTTTTCCCAGAACCTGTTAAACCAACAATTCCTAATGTTGAGTTATTTTCAATTTTGAAATTTATATTTTTTAAAGTTAAATCTCTTCCAGGATAATTAAAATTTACATTATTAAAAATTATCTCTCCTTTGGTATTTTTAGGTTCAATTTTTATTTTTCCATCTTTTATTTTTATAGGCGTATCTATAAGATCAATTACTCTATCTATTGATGCCATTGATCTCTGAAAATCGTCTAAAACATGTCCCAAAGTAGTTAAAGGCCACAATAATCTTTGTGTAATAAACACTAAAAAACTATAAGTACCTACATCAAGTACCTTATTCCAAGTTTGGAAGCCTCCAATTAATAGAATCGCTATAAAAGCAAATAAGATTGCAAATCTTATAAGAGGTATAAAAGCAGAAGATAATTTTATTGCAGCTTTATTACTTCTTTGATAATCAAGACTTTCTTTATTCAATCTTTTTAGTTCCCATTTTTCTTTTGTAAAACTTTTTATGGTAAGAATTCCACTTAAATTATTATTCAGTCTTGATGCCAATAGTCCAGCTTTATTTCTGACATCTCTATATTTTGGAGCAAGCTTCCTTTGAAATTTAATTGAACCCAAAAATATAATTGGGATAGGAAAGAAAGCGAATAAAGCGATTTTTGGAGCAACAACAATCATAGTGCCTCCAATTATTAAGACAGTTATAAATAACTGAATAATCTGATTAGCCCCTTGGTCTAGAAATCTCTCAAGTTGATTTATATCATCATTCAAAATAGATAATAGTCTTCCAGTATTATCATTTTCAAAAAAATCCATATCTAATTCCTGGATATGCTCATAAGCTTTTATTCTCAATTTATGTTGCGATAGCTGAGCCAAATTTCTCCATAAAATCGAATATAAATATTCAAAGGAGGATTCTCCAGACCAAACTATTCCTGATGCAAATGCAAGAAAAATCAATTGTGCTGGAACTTCTTTTATCCCAAAACCAGCAATCCATGAATTCTGTTCCTTTACAACGATATCCACTGCAAGACCAATTATTACAGGGGGAGCTAAATCTAATATTTTATTAATTATGGAACTAAAAAAAGCAAAAAAAAGTAAACTTCTTTCTTCAATCAAATTCAAATAAAGTCTAATTATTGGATTTTGATTTTTCTTAGAACTCATAAGTTAATAATTAAATTTTCTGTTATGGTTGAAATTTTCTTTAGTTTCTAATTTACATTTTGTTTTGGCATCTTGATGACTTGCAGTTTGTAAAAATTCTTCGTAATAACATTCACAAGTTTCATTTGCAATTTCTTCACTATATATCATTTCTGCTTTCAACATCTCCTCTTTGACACTCTGAAGACAAAATAATTTTATGATTGAATTTTGTTTCATTTGGGCTAAATAATAACTATTAAAAGAGTGGAATAGGATCATCAGATTCACAAAAATAAAAAATTTATATTTGCTAGCTTTCATTCTCTATGTCTAGTTTCTGACTTTAATTTTTTTTAATTTATTTTTAGTTTCCCTATGCAGATCTCTGGGTAAATCTACCAAACTGTAATCATTAAAAATCTGTATCTTACCTATGGATCTACCATTTATATTAGTTGAATTACATATTGAGGATATAATATTTGCAACTCTTACCCCATCAAATTTACCGAAGTTAAATTTGTAGGTTTCAAAAGAATCATTTTGATAATTATTTCTTCTATTTGAATTTTTCATACGATTATTACCATTTCTATTTGATCTATTTCGATCAGTATTATTTTGTTTATGAATCCAAGAATCATCTTCATTAACAAAAAATGCTTTATTTCCTATTACTAAATTAATCGCAGACATTGCAATATTTGAGTCATCCATAGAGTGTTTTTCTTTTAAATTATCTATTAAATCAATAATCAAAGCTTCATTTTCATCCTTGGCTATAAAACTCTCATTAACATTCTCTATAAGTTTCTCCATCCTTTTTTCATTTATTATTTTATTACTTGGGATATTAATTTCTTCAATCTTAGTTCTTGTTGAGTTTTCTAAGTTTCTTAGAAAATGTTTTTCTCTTTGATTAACGAATAAAATTGCCTCTCCTGATCTGCCTGCCCTTCCAGTTCTTCCAATTCTATGAGTATATGTTTCCTTATCAAAAGGAAAATCGTAATTAACAACAAGTTTTATCCTCTCTACATCTAATCCTCTAGCTGCGACATCAGTTGCAACAAGGATATTAATAAATCCTTTTTTTAATCTATCTACAGTATTTTCTCTTTGATTTTGAGGTATGTCTCCATTAAGTACTGCCACAGTATGACCCGAATTCTCTAAAGCTTCAGCTATTGAAGTAGTAAGTAATTTTGTCCTCACAAAAATTATTACTCCCTCGTTATTAAGTTCTAATATTCTTTTTAAAGCATCTAACTTATGATGCCTTTGCACATATAGAAATTTTTGCGAAATTAATTGGGTTTCTTTTTTGACACTTTTGATTAATATTTCGGCTGGATCATTTAGATATTTTTTTGCTATGTTTCTTATCTCACTAGGCATTGTTGCTGAAAACAATACCATCTGCTTGTTATCAGGAAGTTGATCTATTATCCATTCGATATCTTCAAGGAATCCCATATTTAACATTTCATCGGCCTCATCTAAAACAAGACAATTTATGTCTTTAATTTTAAAAGTTCCCTGCCTTATATGATCCATTATTCGGCCTGGGGTCCCAACTACTACGTCAACTTTTCTTTTCAATGCAGAAATCTGATTTCGATAGTCGGTACCTCCATATATTGCAACAGTCTTAAAATTACTAGATTCAGAACTATAACTTTTAAAAGATTCTGCCACTTGAGTGGCCAATTCTCTTGTAGGAGTCATAACTAAAACCTTGGCATTTAATTCTTTATTATCTGCTAGTTTTTCTATTAATGGTAATGCGAAAGCTGCAGTCTTTCCTGTTCCTGTTTGTGCTTGGCCTAGTAAATCTCTGCCTAACATTAGTTCAGGAATTGCCGCTTTTTGGATAGGAGTTGGATTTTTGTATCCTTTATTTCTTAACGAATTTAAGATCGATTGATTAAACCCAAAATCTTGAAATCCATTATCATTTTCTTTCGATACTTCCAATGATTGAGATTCAATTTCAGTTTTGTTCTCTAAGTTAGTCAAATCACGGCGGAGAACCTCTTCATTCTGAGATTTTTCCTGCTCGCTATCAAGAGATTTACTATTTTTTTCTAAAGCCATTTTAAATGCCCAATGATCTTCTGATTAGGCATTCAACAAATATCTAAATTCACTTAAATTGTTGACTAGCCTTTCAGAGCCGAATTATTAATCTAACATCTTGCGGTTAAATCTTACGAATTTCTAAAAAATAAGATTTAATTTAAATAATATATATCTAGAAATTTTTTTGCTCTTGTAACAGCTGTATAGAATAACCTTCTTTCAAAATTATCTTTGCAAAAGATATTTGCGCTATCTTTATGTTCTTTAAAAGCATATTTATTTCTACTACATTTTTGAGACCACAAAATACTTACTTTCTCAGATTCACTTCCTTGAGATTTATGAATAGTAATGGCTATTGCTGGAACAACATTTTCTAAATTAGATGGATCAATTAATACGACAACTTCTTCGTTATTATTATTAAATTTTCTGAAAAGATATTTTCTTTCATTTTTTAAACCTATAAGCACACCGATATCGCCATTTGACAATCCAAGTTCATTATTATTTTTTGTACACATAATAGGAACACCCTCGTTTAGAGTTTTAAGGTCATAGGGCTTTTTTTGACCAAAAACAATTTCATTCAAATATTCAACACTCCATCGTCCAGAATTTTTTTCACATAAAATCAAGTGACTTTGTAAATCTTGAAATATCTTATCTACTAAATCTTTTTCATTAAGCAACAAATTATCAATAACCTCACCAAATATATATTTTTTTTTACTTAAATTTGAAGTTGAAATATTTAACTTTTTGAGATGACTTGTAATTGAAAAAAATAGATCTTTTGGAATATCTTTTTCTCTACTTTTTGAAATAGAAACTTCTTTTGATTTTGTATCTTTTTCTAATTTTTTAATATATTGATTAAGTAAAGAATAATCATTATTAAAAATCAAACTACTAATTAATGCTATATCCCCATTATTTCTATAAGTTTTTTCTAAATTTACTACACAAGATTTAATTGAACTATTTTCACAATATTCAAATAAATAATTCCAAATAGAACAATTATTTACTGGGGACAATTGATTTTTATCTCCAACTAAAATAATTTTACAGTCCTTTGCTAGTAAAGTTAAAACTGATTCAATCAAATCGATATTAACCATTGACATTTCATCAATTATGAAAATATCAAGTTCTTTTAGTTTAAATTTCAACTTAAGAGATTTATTTTGAGAATTTAAAATCCAACTATGTATAGTTTGAAATTCTATTTGTTCTAGATATTTACTATGGGTAATATTTTTTTTATCATTAAGAGCTTCTTTTAGACGAGCTGTAGCTTTACCAGTTGGAGCTGACAAACCAATATTTAAAAAGTTATCAATTTTAAGGAGCTCTAATATTAAATTTATTATTAAAGTTGTTTTCCCTGTACCTGGTCCACCTTGAAGAAACACTAAGTTTGAAGATTTAAATATATTTTTAATTTGATTAATTTTATTATCATCTTCATGAATTATCGAATTCATTAAATTATCGGTATCTATTTTTTGTAAAAATGAATTAATAACTCTTTCTATCTTTCTTGACCATTTTAAAAGAGATAATTTTCTATCCACAAATACGAATGGAGAATAAGGGGAGCCTATCAAGCCTATATTTTTTAGAACATTTAGATGTTTATTTGGCCAGCCATCTTCTAATATTTCAAAGATTATTAAACTATTATCTACATCAATAATAGTTTCACCATTTTTTTCAAACTCTAATAAAATTCTTATTGTATCTTTTACGAAATTACCATATTTTTTTTCATTGAATTTAAAAATATCTAAGATTAAATTAAATATGTGATCATATTGAAACTTATCAATATCCGTATTTTTTTTAGTCATTCTTAAAAAATGTTATCTAAATAATTAATTCTCTTTAAAGGTGCATTACTAATAAAAACTCCTGGAGATATATCCTTCGAATTAAATTTTTCAAATAATTCAAGATCTGGTAATCCCTTTAAAAACAAATAAATATATCCTCCTAGATTTTTATGTGGTTGATAATTTTTAAGTCGCCACTTTAATAATCTATGTAGTGCCAATAAATAAAGATGAGATTGCAAGGGATAATGATGTTTAATCATTTCATCTCTCATATTTTCATAGTTATAGTTTCTTGGTAAACAATCACTATTATCAATTCCAGAAATCAAATTACTTTTCCAATCAATTACCCACCATTTACTATCTTCTAATGTATTACCTATAGGGAAAACACAATCAATACATCCTGAATGAAAACCTTTATTCATAATTTGAAGATCTTTTATTTTGTCTGCATATTCTTCACCAAATTCATATTCCTGATCTAAAAGAAAGCATTTTGATATATCATGAGAATTAATATTTCTACCTTGATAAGATAGTGTTAAATCATATTTAACTTCCTTTAGTAAGTATTCATTGGGTATATCAACTAGTTTCTTATTTTGTAATTCACTCCCTAAAGATATATTTATAATTCTTAAAATTGCATCTTTTACTTTAAAAGCCAAAGAAGTATCGATTTGATGAAAATTCAATTCTTCAATAATTAAATCAATTAATTCTTGATTATTATCGTTTCTAAATTCAAATCTTTCTATTATTTTGTGCAAGCATGTCCCAGCTATATTTCCTTTTGGAAATTCACTTAAGGGATTTGGATAAGAAAAATAATTAGGATAATTCTTTGATTTCTTAAAATTAGACTCTTTGATAATTGATATATTATCTTCATAATCCTTATATTGATCAAATAGTGCATTAATATTTTTATCTTTACGTATCCAAGAAGAATAACTTGAATAAGAAATGAATTGATCAGAATTAAATTCTTTAGATATTTTTTTATTAACATTATCGATTTTCCAAAGATTATTATTCAATGGTTTAATTTGGAACTTAGCGAAAATTTCTTTAATTTTCTCTTCATCTATAGTATCTTCAAAAGTAGACTTATAAATATTAATATTTTCCAAATTATTAAGTAAATTATTTAAAATATTATTTTTATCTTCTAAATCATTAAAAACTATAAGTTTATATTTGCTCCTTGTAAGTGCTACATAAATTAACCTCTCACTTTCTTTAAATAAATCTTCTTCTTCTATTAATTTAAATTTTTCAACTCCCGCATAATTATTAGAAATATTAATATATAAATTTCTATCAATATTAGATTTCCAAATAGGTCCTTTAATTTTATTTGATTTATTAGAAATAATTGATAGATATGGACATAGGACTATATCAAATTCTAGGCCCTTACTACTATGAATAGTAGAGACATTTATTCCATTTTGAAGATTATAATCTTTCGTCAAAAAATCTTCTCCAGTACAAATTCTCAAAGAATGATCTAACTGATTTTTGTACCATTTAAAAACTTTATTGAGATTAAAATCATTATTAATTAATTCTATTTCAACAATTTCTGAAAGCTGAAATAAATTTAAATTCAAATCTAAATCTTGAATAATCGCGGGTGACTTATAATTTTTAAGAAATTCATTAACAATATTTAAAAAACCTTTTTCTCTTATTTCCTGGGACCAAGCAATGCATTTATTAATCAAAATTTCTAAATTATTGCTAATTCCATCATCATCTAATTCTTCTAAATCAATTTCAACAAACTTTGATACAGCAAGCAAAGTTATATTTTTCAAAAACCTTGGATTTAATAAACAGTCAATTAATAAAAATAATAGAGAACTTGCTTCTGTATCAAAAATATTTTGTTTATTTTGAATTTTGCATGGGAGGTTAAAATTATTTAATTTTTTTTTCAAATCTAAGCATTGCGAATTATTTAATGTAAGAATCGCAATTTTATTAATATCAATTTCTTTATTATTTAAAATAAAGTTAACTAGGTAATGAGTTACAAGATTCTCTATATCAGTTTCTTTTTTTGAAAATTCTATAATTTCAAATACATCCTTAAATTTAAATTCAGAATTAATATTTTCATTAATTCTGGAGGTTAATTTCCTATAATTTAGTTTTGAATGTTTAAGTCCATTACTATAAAGTTTATTAATAACATCCATTAACTTTTTTGAGGATCTATAGTTATCTTTAAGACTAAAAACTTCAATTGCATTAGATCTTGCATCTAAGTAAGTTTCAATATCTCCACCTCTAAATTTGTAGATCGCTTGTTTTGGATCTCCTACACAAAGTAAAAAATGATTTTTAGTATTAAAGAACATTTTTATTAAATTCCACTGGGTTTTATCTGTATCTTGAAACTCATCTACTAAGACACATTTAAATCTTTTTTGAATTTTAGATAGAGTAATATTATTACTAGTTTCTGAATCTAGAAATGTATTTTCTACAGTCTTTATAAGATCATTGAAATTGAAAATAGAAAAACTTTTCTTTAATTCAATTAATTTTACATAAGCTAATTGGGTAAATATTCTTACAAATTCGGTATAGAAACCATCTTTTATTTTATAAATTTTTTCTTGTAATAAATCAAATTTAGTAAAATCTAATTTTAGATTATATTTATTAATTTCTTTAGATATATTTTCATTGTAAAAATATTTAAATAAAAGATCTTCTTTAGAAATATCATATATAAATTCAATCGCATTTCTAGAATTAAGACTTTTGTTAATCTCTTCAATCCAACAAATTATTTGATAAAACTTGTCATTTCTCGGTTTTGCTGCATATATTTGACTTTTACCGCCACAGCCCTTAATTAATTTTCCCAACTCTATGAGTTGCAAAAATAATTCCTTCCCTTTATTATTCCACTCGACACAAAACTCATTCCAAGTTAAATAAAAAAATTCATTAAAATAATTATTTATATCAATAATCTTATATTTATTGTTTATTTGAAATTTATAAATATTTTCTTGATCTATATTTTTTAAAATTTCTACAAAAAATGACTTATTTATTCTACTTCCAAATCTAGAACTTATTTTTTTTTTGCTGACTGCTGAAATAACCCCAGGATAAAGATTGAGAAAATCATCAATCCACAAATTATCTATTACATCTTTATACAAATGATCTATATTATTCTCAATGCATGGGTCTTGAGTGACACCTATTTCGATACTATATTCATCAATAATATTATTGCAAAAAGAGTGGAATGTAGTTACTTGTAACTTATAAATTTCATTAATAAAATTATTAATTTCGGATATTATTTTTTCCTTAGATTTTTCCTTCTCCTTAAATTTTAGATACCAATCCTTAAGGGTATTATCTATATTACTTTCGTTATCATTTTGCAAATATAACTTTAAATCCTCAAATCTCGAAAGTATTTTATCTCGTAATTCAGAACATGTATTTTTTGTGAAACTTAATAAGAGTATCTCATCTGGTTTGATTTTTTTCTCCAAAACATTTCTTAAAACTAGGTGAGCTAGAGTGAAACTTTTGCCAGTTCCTGCGCTTGCTTCTACTAATTTAAATTTATTATCTAATTTAATTTGATTAATATCCATATCTTTAGTGAATTAATATTTGACCTCTTTTTTATAAAGTAAGTAATTCTTAAATTTATTGTTTAAATATTGCTCTTCTAAAGCAATCTTAAATTTAATAATCAAAGCAAGACTTATTGATAAAAATAAATAATAAATAGATAATTTTGTTATAAAAACTCCAAAGGAAATAAATATTAAAGAATAGTACATAGGATGACGAGTAAATCGATAAATCCCTTTAGTAACAAGATTGCCATTATTAATAGGTCTTGGGAAAGGAGATAAATTCCTACCTAAGTCTTTAATTGCAAATGACAATATTATGAAAGCTAATATGATAATTAAAAAACCCACTAAATAAGTAAAATGACTAACTTGAATTATTTGTTTTTGTGGAATAAATTCCCATTGAAAAAAATGGAGAAGAATAATAAAGAACTGTAAAAAAACAAGGATGAGTTCATAAACAGCTTTAAAAAAATTTTTTGACTGAAATTTATTCATTATTTATTTAATGCTTCAATAAGAGGTCCATATAATCTGAATGATAATTTATCAAAATTATTATTTCCAAAAAAGAAATCTGGTTCTTTTTTATTTCCAAAACATAATTTCATTTCGATATTATCTCTTTCTCCTTTAGAAAAAGTTTTATTACCAATCCATCTATCGGTAAAAGCTTTTTTCTCATTTTTTGATTTTATTTTTGCTTCTACGTATTTATAAGTACTCTCTGGAGGTAGGGGTAAACATTTTTCAGAATAATTTTTAAAAATTTTTATGTATTCCTCCAAAATTAAATTTGACTCAATTGCGCCGGGGGATTGAATAATTTGAGATTTATAATTATTTTCTGTTCTAAAAATTACTTTAGTCTTTTTTATATTCTTCTTGAAAGAAGAAATGAAGAGTGATTTTATCCAAGCCTCTGTCAAGCGACTTAAACTAAGTTTCGAATGAATTAATTCAATAACAGTGTCATTAGAGATGAAATATTCTTCTTTATTTGCATTTGATTTAACATAAATCCTATTAATCTTATTATGTTGACTCAAACTTGTAGATAGACTCCCTAATAAATCTTTGATCTCTTTTCCTTTTATAAAAATACTATTTTTGGGCATAATAATACCATTTTCAACCAATAGATCATTAATATTTAAATTTTTTAAATCATCAATAATCTTATGGTTATCAATCTCTAATTTCTGGATTATTTTTGTAATTAGCAGCGACTTCTGCAGATTACTTACATTCTCCTCATCTGGATTATGAATAAATATCTCCTTGGGGGAAATATTTTTTTTATTTAGCCAATATTTTTGTGGAGTCTTGAACCAATAAATCAGTTCTGATAATTTGTAATCTTTAATATCAGATTTTTGTTCATTCCAATCTATATCTTCTACTAAAGAATAGTTACTTTTAGTTATTTTAGAACTATCAAATTCAATTATTTCTTTTTTATTTAAATCAGAATCTTTAATTATTAATTGTCTTTGGGCTTGGTTTAAAAAACTATCAAAAAAAGAAATTAACTCTTTTATAGGAAAAGAAACATCTAATTTTTTATTGTTTTTGTCATTCTTTACCCAAGTAACTATAAATTTATCTCTACAGGCAATTAACAACTCAAGAAATGAATATTTCTCTCTTTCAAAAACTGATGGATCGCCCAGATGATATTTATTATTTAGTAAATTAATATTTTCATACTTTGATAATTTTGGATAATAAACACTATTCATATCAATTAGGAAGATAACCTTATGTGGAATATGCCTTGAATTCTCAATATCACTTACTAGGATTTTATTGATACGTGATTTGCTTCGATATTTAGCCTTATTTATACAAGAAATTAGTATCTCTCTAAAAACATTTAACATAATAGGATCATCAGGTATTAAATTAATTGCTTTATTATCAAGAATTCTATTTATTTCACTTATTTCTAAATTAAAATTTAAATTAGAACCAGCAATACTTTTTAATATAAACTTTATCTTTGCAACCCAGCTTGAATAAGAAAAAGATCCCCTAAGCAAATTAATATATTTTTTTAATTCAAGTAATAATTTAATCCATTTATTCAAATCCAAACTTATATTTTTTAAGCTAAATGGTTTTAAATTAAAAGTACTTAAATTGACTTCTTTGTCATAAATCAAGCCTAAAGTAATTCTATTAATACACCAATCTAGAGTATTTTTTTCTTCGCCTAATCTTTCATTAGCATCTAATCCCCAATGAAATCCAACTTGGGTAAGTAAGAAAATAATTTCATCCTTCTCAGTAATATCAAAATCAAAAATGTACTGAGTTACTTTTTTCGAAAGAAAATAATCTATTTTTTCAAGTGTAATTTTCTCATTTGCTATTTCAGTGATGTCAATTAAAAATTTATAAATGTCTGGATAATCATGATTATCCTCATCAATAAAGAAATAAGGTATCTTTTCACCATTAATTAACTCATTATTAAAGATATACCTCAGATAAGGTTTAATTTGATTAGTTTGTGGAGATAAAACAGCAATATCACTATATTTAATATTCACGCAAGAATTTATTATTTCTATAATTTTATTTCTTATAAATTCTAATTGACTATTCTGATTAAAATGCTCACAAAGTAATATTGAATCATCACTTTCATTTACTGTAAAATCATTGCTATTATTATCAATTAGTCTTTTTTGTATTTGATTAAGAAGAGGAATATCTTTCTTCTCATAAAAATTTGTTGTTGGATCTATATATATATTATTATTTTTTAAATTTATATTTTCTGTATAAATATTTTCCTCAATTAATTTCTGAAAGTTTGCTCCAAATTTACCAAATATTTTTTCTATATTTGTATTATTTAAATTAAATTTACTTTCGTTATCATCAAATTCCAACTCACCTTCAAGGCAATTTATTCTATTCCATAAATCATCTCCTGCAGATAATAAATATAAATTTACATTAGTAAATTTTGAAAGTTCTGAATAAAATTTAATATGTAGTTTAGATAAATTATTATCAGTAATAATGTAAATTTGATTTGGTATCTTATTCTGGAAAATTTTAAAATTTTTTAGATTTTTTATAACCTCAATCATATATAAACATGCAGGTTTTTCCGATATCTTTTTCTCTAATAATTTATATAAAATAGGTTGCCAAAATTGATCTGAATTTAAATTCTTAAATAGATTAAGTGAATTAATTTCATACCTATTCCATTCAGCAATCATTTCAGGTCTAAAAATTAGATAATCAATAAAATTATTAGTGATCTTTTTTGTCAGATTATATATGTCTCCATCAATTGTCTTTTTATTATCCAAATATTTATTAATCCAATTTCTAAGTGGAAAAGATTCTTTAAAGCTATTTAATTCTTCTAATGAATCAATAATTCCCCATTTAATTGACTCAAAATTCCATAAATCCATATCAATTCCTGGGAAAAAATTTGTCAATAATGATTCCGTATAACTTGATATTGTCTTTAATTCATAAAGAGCACTTATTTTATTTTTTATGGTTATTTGTTCACTTAACCACTTACCCAAAAAATAATTAGGAACAGCTATTTCTAAATTTTCATTAATAAGAGGAGGACATATTTTTAATTCTTCTGCCAAGAGCGCACTAATTACTTCAATTTTATTTGACTTATATAGATTGAGCAATTTACTGGTTGGTTATATTACTCAACTTTAAATGGATCAGAAATTTCTGCATTAGGAGATTCGAATTCCCCAACAGCAACAAACTCTAATCGCAGCTTCAAGAAAGTTATAAATTTTTTATCCGTTGATAAAACAGCTGCTGGCGGTGATGGAATCTTTGCTTTTAGATCATTAAATTGGGTGGTTTGCAAAAATGATGGATTTTTTAAGAGCCAAAAATCTATTTCTTTATTATTTTCTTTATAATTTCTCTCCCTTTCTTTCAGAATCTCTTCAAGTGGTTCTTCAACTGTCAAAAACTTTTCACTTGCCGCGATGAAATAATATGTTGCCATTTTTAAATTTAATTTGATGTAATAAGTGACTTCATTTCGCGAACAGACTTTTCTAATCCTACCGCTAAAGCCCTTGCAACAATACTATGACCTATGTTTAGCTCGTTCATATTGTTAATTGATGCAATTTTTTTAACATTATTGTAGTTAAGTCCATGACCAGCATTCACAATTAACCCAAGATCATTAGCCTCATGCGTAGACTCTATAATTCTTTGAAGCTCTTTATGCTGATCGTAACCTATTAGTTCAGCATATTTACCAGTATGTAATTCTATAAATTTAAAGCCTATTTCTTTAGAATAAGAGATCTGCTCGCGAACAGGATCAATGAATGCACTCACCTCTATATTTGAATCTATTAAATTTTCAACAAAATTTTTAAGATATTTCGCATTACTTTTAACATCTAACCCTCCTTCAGTGGTAACTTCCTCCCTTTTCTCTGGTACGAGAGTTACGTAATCGGGAAGAAGTTTTTTAGCAATTTCTAACATTTCTTCTGTAGCAGCCATCTCTAAATTTAGTTTTGTTTTTATAGTTTCTTTTAAAAGGAATACGTCTCTATCTTGTATGTGTCTTCTATCTTCTCTTAAGTGTACTGTGATAGAGTCAGCTCCTCCTAATTCAGCTAAAAAAGCAAATTGTACAGGGTCAGGTTCTACTGTCTTTCTTGCTTGCCTTACATTCGCAATATGGTCAATGTTTACTCCTAAAGTAGTCATAATTTAAAAATCTAAGTTCCTAGACAATCTAGTAACCGCCCAATAATAGCTAATAAAAAATTACAAGCACTTAAATTATTAATAAATAGTAAATTGAATTTGAAGAAAACAAAAGTAAATATTTGGTATGGCATCAACCCAATTTTGGGTTTAATAGCAATGTTTGTTACTCAGGACATTATTTTGAAGATTTTTTTTAGTAAAAAAAAAATAATTAATAATAGTTTTTCATTCCCCATAAATTCCTCTATTATCTTAGCCCCAACCCATAGATCGAGATGGGACGGATTAGTACTCACTATGGCAATGGGTAGAAGAGTAACAAAAAAGGATTGCAGATTTATGGTTACTAAATCTGAAATGAGAGGAATACAAGGGTGGTTTTTAAAAAGACTTGGATGTTTTTCTATAAATCAACTATCCCCATCTCTCTCAGCATTAAGATATGCAATTGATCTTATTGAAAAGGGAGATCAACTAGTTGTTTTCCCCGAAGGAAAAATTAATAAATATGGAAAAAATCTAGTTCTCAAAGAAGGCCTGTTTAGATTGGCACGTTTAGCTACAAAAAAGACAGCGTCAATTATTATAATTCCAATCGGAATTGCATATAGCGAAGTTTCCCCAAAATTTAGGAGCGAATTTTGTTTATCATTTGGAAAACCGATAGCAATGAATGATTGTTTAAACTTTACTATTAATGAATTTAATAAATTTCTACATGAAAAAATGATCAAAGAGGAAGAAATAGCATTAAAAAATGTCGGTAGATGAATCCTCAATAAGTTAATATTGATTTTAATAATTTAATGAGAATATGAAATTCTTAAAATTTGTCCCAATTCTGTTTATATTTTTTGGAAATCTTCCTTACAAAAATTTAGTTTATGCAGAAATTCAGAGTCCAAAAGATTACAAAGTACTCTCAAATAATAGTAATACTCTGTCTATCGAAAACGTAGAATTTTATATAAAACAAGGAGATAAATTTATAAAAAATGGTGATTTTGATAAAGCTAAGAATTCCTACTTAGATGCAAGAAAATTAGCAAAGCAACTCGCATCTTTTTATTCTGATCTAAATTCATCCTTCACAGGGATTGACGCAAGAATACCAAATGAAATGCAGCGCAAAGGGAAAGATACATTACAAATATTGGCAAAATCCAATAGAAGATTATCTGCTCTATATATAAAAACTCAAAAATCTGAAGTTGCAGTCCCCTTACTTATCGAAACAATTAGAATAATGTCTCCAAGTAGCTCTGAAGGCAAAGAAGCTTATGAACAATTGATTCAACTTGGATTTGTAGAAACAAAATACAAGGGCTAATTAAAATTAATTATGATTACAAAAACTGAAGTTATCAATTTAATCACAAAAAAAATACCAAATTCCAAAGTATTTGTCGATAACCTTAAAGGAAATGATCATTTGCAAGTAACTGTAATTGCATCTGAATTCAATGGATTATCATTAGTAAAGCAGCATCAGCTAGTTTATTCTGCGTTAAAGGAAGAATTAGCTTCAGAGGCTATCCATGCATTGGCTTTAAAAACAGAAACCCCAAATTAAACTATGGACAACTTAACAAAAGATAAAATACAAAAACTTATTGATTCAAATCCAGTAATGGTATTCATGAAAGGTACTAAATTAATGCCTCAATGCGGTTTTTCTAATAATGTCGTTCAAATACTAAATTCCCTAGGCGTAGAATTTGGTACTTTTGATGTTTTAAGCGATTATGAAATACGAGAAGGTATCAAAGAATATTCAGATTGGCCAACAATCCCACAAGTTTATCTAAAAGGAGAATTTCTTGGCGGATCAGACATCCTTATAGAAATGTACAATTCAGGATCCCTAAAAGAGAAGATAGAAATTGAATTAGCGTCTTAAAACATTAAGTAAGTATAAATACTGATTTAGTTAATAAAAATTAATATTTTAACTCCTTTTTTTATCAAAAAACCCTTTATTTTCATCTCCTCCTGGATCAATAAAACTTGATGGATCTAGTATCCACCTTTCAATTAATCTTTCTAATTTCTCCTGATCTCTCTGCTCTAAACTACTGCAATTCCTTAAGGCTTGGAGATAGCCATCACTAAATAATTTAAGATCAGATGGGGTATGAAAACGAGTAACTAAGTCCTGGCAACTATCGCAAATTGATTGAAAATGACGAATTGCCTTAGGATTTTCAAATGATGTCATAATTTGATAGATCTCTGTTTTTGTTTTGCATTTGTTATACCTTATTAAGGATGATAAAAAATTGCCTGGCCCAACAGTAATTAAGAATGCAATCAACTGAGCAAATCTTAGCTTCAACTCCTGGCGGTTCACAATTGCCTACGAGCTCTCAAACTCCCTCAAGAGTTCTTGTTGTTGAACCACACCCCACACTAAGAACGGTCCTTGTACAAAGACTTCGCCAAGATGGTCACCTAGCTGCTGCCGTTGGCTCAGCCGCAGAAGCTATTGACCTATGCAGAGAACAATCTCCTGACCTATTGGTAAGTGCAGAAATCCTAGAGCAAAATACAGCAATGAGACTTGCTCAACAATTGGGATGTTCGGTTATTGTCCTAACAGCAAGATCAGGTGTTGAAGCTTTAGTAAACCTACTGGACGAAGGGGCTGATGATGTTCTTAGAAAACCATTTGGACTAGAAGAGTTAGCAGCAAGATGTAGAACCCTCCTAAAAAGAGGAAGAATAGGATTACAAGAAAAAGTTGAAGTTGGCCCTTTAGAAGTTCATCTTCTTTTAAGACAGGTAACTCTCAGCGAGAAGCCCGTAGAACTTAGTCCAAGAGAATTTGCTTTACTATGCGCCCTTCTAATGCCTCCAGGCATGGTGAGGAGTCGACAGGAGCTCTTGAGAATGGCTTGGCCCCCATTTAGTGGTGGACCAAGATCTGTAGATACTCAAGTTCTAACATTAAGAAGAAAATTAGAGCAGGCAGGACTTGGAGAAGGTGGAGGGATAACTACTGTAAGACAACAAGGTTATAGATTCAGTATTGATAATATTTAATTTTGAGAAAAAGAATTTCACCAACTATCATTAAACTTGAAAGTAATGTAAGTAACTTATAGGTCCAAAGAGGTGATAAATAAGAAATTTGATTCATTGAAAGACCTGTTTTTCTTGAAACAATCAATAGAAATTTTTTAAAATTTTCAATTCTTTGCGGAATAAGGAAATTTTCACCATTTTTCGTATTGAAGTAATAAACATTACTACCCTGACTGGTGGGGAAAGATTTTATTGATTTAACATCTTTCCAAATTATCTCCCAACTTTTTTTTCCTAAAATTCTAGAAATAAAGCTTGTTTTATAAGAAATTTTGTCATCACAAGTTTCCACATAATCACTTGTAATATTAATAATCAAATAAAGTCCCAATGTAAAAGAAACTATTGAAAGAATTTTTAATTTGTCAATTGCAATAAAAGGTATAGGAATTGTGAGAGCTAAATATAAAGAAATTAGTGAACTTTTAACAGAAAAAAGAGTTCTAAATTTTTCAATTATCTTATTGGTCACCTTTAATCTGGTAATTTAAAACTATTTATGTTTAATTTTGAACCTATTTTATGAGCACAAGCGTACCCGCTAAAAGCGACAGCATTTAAACCTTGGCCAGGAAAACATGAATCCCCTACACAATACAGGTTCTTAATTTTTGTTGTATTGAATGGCATCGGGAGTAGTCCCAGCAACTTTTTATTAGGAATTGGTCCATAACTGCCTTCATATCTACCAAGAAATTTCTTATGAGTTCGTGGAGTACCAATTTCTTTGTGATCAATATTCTGAATTAGATTAGGTAAAATCTTAGAAATCTTTTCGACAAGAAAAGAAAAATATTTTTCTTTTTTTTGAAGATATTCTTTACCTGATAAGCCTTCCCATTCATTCATTGATGAAGGAGTAAATGCATGGATAATATGTTTACCTTCTGGAGCTAAAGATGAGTCAAGTAATGTTGGGATAGAAATAAAGATTACTCCTTTTTCATTTTCTAATTCATCCCAATCCTCAACGATAATATGATGACAATTGAAATTATTATTTATTAGATTTTTTTCTACTCCAAGATGGATAGAGACAAAGGAGGGAGATGGCTTATAGGTCTCAGCCCACATATGCTCGCTTTTAGGAACACTTTTACCTGAAATTAAACCTTTATTATTATTCAGTCCAAAGGTATCCCACCTAGTGGAGTTTGACACAATAACTTTGGAGTAGATTTCTTCTCCATTTGAAAGCCTAACTCCTACCGCTTTCTCATCCTTTAAGATTATTTCAGTTACTTTGGCTTTATAGCGAATTTTGCTTCCTAATTTTTCGATCCCAGAAACTAACTTCTCCGCTATCATTCCTACTCCCCCCTTTGGATAATTAATACCACCAGCATGCCTATCTGTAAAAACCATTCCTGCATTAATCATTGGTGTTTTTAGAGCTGGCATTACTGACCAACAAAAACATTCGATATCAATAAATTTCAAAAGCTCAGGATCTTTTATAAATTTTCTAGCAACATCTCCAGCATTTACAGGTAGCCATCTAGCTAAACCTAAACATGATAAAGGAGATTTAAAGAAAACTTTAAAAAGATAACTTGGATCCTCTATTGATAAAAGAGGCATTGAATCTAAACATTTAAAGACACTTGCACATGTATCGTAGAATTTCTTGATACCTTCTTTTTCTTTTGGAAAAATAGCTGATAATTTACTTATAAATTGATCATAACTTTTATCTACAGAAATATTAAATTTATTTGGTAGGTGATATTCCAATTGCACCGGATCAGGAATAGTTTCGCATTTTTCATCTACATCTTTTAGAGCACGAGTCAATAAATTGGTATAACCTTTATCCCCAAATCCAAATATCATTGAAGCTCCAACGTCAAAAGTATAACCTTTTCTCTTAAAAGAGCCTCCACTGCCTCCTGGAATAATATATTTTTCGAGTATTAAAACCTTAGCTCCTTTAGCAGCTAATTGTGATGCCGTTACTAACCCTCCTATTCCAGAGCCAATAACAATTGCATCGAAATTTTCCTTATTGGATTTCATTTTTGAGTTTTTGATAACTAATTCTAGTTAATTTTGATAAGTAAGTGGTTTTTTTTCAAAACAAGAATCTAATATTTTTTTAAACCTGTTCAAAACTTCTGTAGATCTTTCTTGATAAGCTTTATACCTTAATCTTTTATCTTTGATTCTTTTACTTAGTTCTGGGACCAAACCAAATGAAGCAGGCATTGGCTGAAATTTATTTTTTTTCTGATTAGACAATATTTTATTTCTATTACTGATGAAATTCATAAGAGAACCAATCATTGATTCACCAGGAAAAGTTACTGGTTGTTTACCCTTAGCGAGTAATGATGCATTGATTCCTGCAATCAACCCACCTGCAGCAGCGGCAGCATAACCTTCTGTACCTGTTATTTGACCAGCAGCTAAAAGATTTTCCCTTTTTATGAATTGTAATGTTGGTGATAGTAATTTTGGGGACTCTAAAAAAGTATTTCTATGCATTACTCCAAAACGTACAAACTCAGCTTTTTCTAAACCAGGAATCATCCTAAATATTCTTTTTTGCTCTGACCATTTGAGGTTTGTTTGAAAACCTACCATATTTAATAATTTTCCTTCTAAATCTTCTTTCCTTAATTGGACAATTGCATGGGGTCTTTTTTTTAATCTATTTTCCTTATCAAATAAATCTCCCCATTTTGGATTCCACAACCCGATAGACTTTAATGGTCCGTATCTCATTGTATCTACTCCTCTACTTGCTATTTCTTCAATTGGTAAACAAGCTTCAAAGAAATTAGCAGATTCTTTTTCAAAGTCTTTTAGACTTGCTTGTTCTCCTTTTATTAATTCTCCTCTGAAATTAATATATTCATTTTTATTCATAGGGCAGTTAAAATATGCCGGGTCTCCTTTGTCGTATCTACTAGCTTTAAAGACAATATCTTTATCAATAGTATCGCCATAAATTATTGGACTCGCTGCATCAAAAAAATGACAGGCGTCAATACCTGTAAATTTTTGAATTTTAATGAATAACTCATCTGAAGTTAATGGACCAGTTGCCAGAATAGTTATATTTCCTTCGCTTGGGATATCCAGCTGTTCAAGTCTTTTAATTTCTATTAAAGGATGATTAGACAAAACTTCAGTCAAAGCTTTACTAAATTTAGATCTATCAACCGCCAAAGCCCCGCCAGCCGGGACTGAAAATTTGTCTGCTGTTTGAATTATCAATGAATTAAAAGTCCTCAGTTCTTTTTGCAATAAACCTGCAGCCCTATCCGGGCTTAGAGCCCCGAAACTATTACTACAAACCAATTCACCAAACTCACTTGAATGATGAGCTGGAGTTGATTTTAGAGGTCTCATTTCAATTAATTTAACTGATACACCTGTGTTTGCTATTTGCCAAGCAGCTTCACATCCAGCGAGTCCAGCTCCTACTACAATTACTTCTTTTTCTAACAAATTAAATTAATCCTTTCCCAAAAAATCTCTATTAAATTGTTCTCTTGCTGGTTTTTGTATATTGAATATAACCCAAGCTAAAGCAGCGATAATTGGTGCGAAAACTACAATTGTTCTAAGCATTTTAAAAATTCAATTATTGATAAAAACATCATACCCTTAAGCTGCAAATATAGAGAGAATTTTTAATTTTTAATTTCATTAGTTAAGAATTGTATTTCTATTGTTTAACTTGAAATAATAAGTTGTTTTTTTTGCCTTAAAAAGGGATAATTTCATATGTACTCTATTTATAGAATGGGTCGCTAGCTCAGTGGTAGAGCATCCGGCTTTTAACCGGCTGGTCCTGAGTTCGAATCTCAGGCGACCCACATTTACTTAAATTGAGTTCAATTTTTATAGTTTCTCCATATAAATCAATCCAAACTTTTCCAAAATTAAACTGACTTAAATATGAAATTAACTACATATATCTATTGATAGTCTTAATACGGTTAACATAAGCTATTTGCAATAAAGAGTTTTGCGAATTTTTAACATTAGGAAAATAAGGCATATATAAAAAACTGTTTTAAAGTGGTATGAATGGCCCAACAGGTGTCAAAAATGTTATCTAAAACTTAATTTATATAAATCAAAATATATGAAGACCAGTCTTTTTAAATTTTCTAAATATTTAGCCTAAGCTAAAAAATAGAATTAAAAAAATATACCTGAAATAAAGAATGAAGGATTAATTTAATCCAAAGTTGAAAAAATTATTGAATCGTCCACAACATATGAAATAATTAGAGATTTATCTTGTATATCTAATGTTCTCAGCAATTTAGAACAAATTTTCCTGAAAAATTCCAAAGTACTTTACAAAGCTTAATAATACCTGTTACAATAGTTTACATAAATTACTTTTTTTACTATGACTCCTGAAGCAGAACGTTTTAATGGATGGGCAGCAATGTTAGGTTTCGTTGCAGCTGTTGGTGCTTATGTAACTACCGGACAAATTATTCCAGGCTGGTTCTAAATTTATCTAGATAATTTTAAGAACTCCGTTTTTAAATTTTATTAAACTAGTACAAAAACCCTGTTCAAGCAGGGTTTTTTTGTAACTAATAATCAATTTTTAAATTAGCCAGAAAAAATATTAAAATCTCAACTTCTTTTTGATGAATTTTCTTCGATATTATCCAAACATGTCGAACACAATAAATGACCTTTCTTGCTCCAAAATGTTTTAGTAGATCTCTCTATATCTTTTCTACAAATTAAACATTTAAATATTGGTGTCATTTCATACCAGAAAATTACAATATTTCTATTTTAGTTACGTTTATTAATTCGAGTAAAAAATTTTTATATTTAATAAAATCTAAGAATTTAGCTATTTATCAAAATCTATAAAAAAAGACCCACCTTATGGCGGGCCTTTTTAATGTGTGTAAGATTTTCTAAATTAAATTAATAAATTTAGAAGCTGAATGATGTTTTAACCAAGATTCCTGTTTGATCTTCTTTAGATGCTTCATTTTCTCTAACGTAAATTAGAGGAGTGATAGTCATTCCATCATTAACTGGATATGAGTAGAAAGCTTCATACATCATGTACTCAGTAGCATCTTCTGCAAAAGCTCCGTCTGTTCCAAGAGCAACACCAAATGTTCCTGGACCAATCTCATCCCACTGAAGACCTACAAAATACTGAGTAGTATCTTTTGCACCAGCTTTTTCAGGATCACCCATTTCATAACCAACACTTATTGAAGGCATAGAACCAGCTTCAGATGGAGTCCAGTATCCGTTTAATGCCCAGTAAGTTACATCTTCACCAGCTATCACTACACCAGGTGTAGTTGTAGATTCAATGTTTGCATAAGTTACAGATGCACCATATGAATCAGCAGTGTATGTTAACTGAGCACCAAAAGCATCAGCTCCTTCTTTTGTTAGAAGACCAGTATTACCAGATCCTTGACCTTCGTAACCAACTGCAGCTGTGAAACCGTTTCCAATATCAAAGCTTGCACCGGCAGCAGTACCAAAACCAGCTGCTAAAGCAGAAGATGCATTACCACAATCATCTAAAGTGTTTGATGGACCGCCGTATACACAAGCTGTGCTGTAAAGAGCGCTACCATCAGTATTATCTCCAACGAAAGCAGTTACTTTGTCTCCAACAGGGAATGTGTATGAAACACCATCAACTGTTAAAGCTTCATTAGTAGTACCGTTTAGATCAAACTCAGTTGCTGCTCCACCAGAGTTACCAGCATCAAGCGAGATGTCTAGAGAATCTTCACCAGTGAAACTTGTTGATAAATCAATCTGGAAGCCATAGTAAGCTTCAA
>QCCC01000016.1 GCA_003281415.1 Prochlorococcus sp. AG-347-K15 | reverse complement strand
TCCTTGAATAATGTTAGAAAGTTTTTTATTACTTATATCTTTATTTTTTACTAAGGCAATTAAACCATCTACTATCTCTCCTAGGTTGTGAGGGGGGATGTTTGTTGCCATCCCAACAGCAATTCCTGATGATCCGTTCAACAATAAAAATGGAAGTTGGGCGGGAAGAACGTCTGGTTCTTTTTGTGAACCGTCGAAGTTGTTTGAGAAATTTACTGTATCTGATCCAATTTCTTCAAGAAATCCTTTGTGAGCTATAGGTGCTAATCTTGTTTCAGTGTATCTCATGGCCGCTGGTGGGTCATTATCTACAGACCCAAAATTTCCATGGCCGTCAAGAGTTGGGTATTTAGTGGAAAAATTTTGGACTAGTCTTACTAATGCATCGTATACTGCTTGGTCTCCATGAGGATGGTACTTTCCAAGTACATCTCCAACAACTCTCGCACACTTTCTAAAGGGTCTATCTGGAGTTAAACCTAATTCGTGCATTGCAAATAATATTCTTCTTTGAACAGGTTTAAGGCCGTCTCTTGCATCAGGAAGAGCGCGACCAACTATTACACTCATTGCATATTCCAGATAAGAACGTTGCATTTCTTCTTGAAGAGAGATAGAAGTGATTTTTTTCTTATCCATCAGAGTGCAAAATTAAACATGTTTTTGTTAACTAAATTAAGACTAATAGGTAAACAAATATTTACCAGTATTGATGATTAAGAAGATGAATTTATTTTTGATTTTGCCAATATTACATCTGTTTGAAGCTGATCATTTTGTAATAGTATTTCTGTTGAGGTTTGCAAAGTTTCTCCCCATAATTGTTCTTTCCTATAATCATAGTCAACATAGTAAGGGTCTTTATTTAATGCTTTTTTTGCTAGTTCAAGTGCTAATGTGATATCTTGCATTCTTAAACAAGTAGCAAGTCCTAGTAATGGTTCTGCATTTTCTTCTATAGAGATTGCTTTTTCAAAAAGTTTGATTGAAAGCTTAATTTTATTTTTTTCGAAATAAGCTAAACCTTGATTATTTATTGCTTGCCAGAAATCAGGCTTTATTTTTACAGATTTATCAAATAATTCTATAGCTTCTGAGTAATTTTTTTCCATTAAAAAAATATTCCCTAATTGAAAAATAGCTTTATGGTTATTTGGTTCAATCTTTATTCCATTTTCTAGAGCAGTCTTTGCCTTTTTTAGTTGTGAAAGCTTAAAAAAAACATTACTTTTAGCAAAGTGTATTTCGCTATTTTTTGGATTAATTTTTTGAGCTTTATTGAGAGAAATTAATGAGTTTTTGTATAGCTTATTAGCTAGCTGTGCTTCAGACAAAATTAACCATAGTTTTTCATCTTTTTTATTTATTTTTATAGCTAATTTTGCTAAATTAAGACTCTGTACATATTGACCAAAATATAAAAGCTGATATGCATTTTTGCCAATAGACAAGCTTTCTTTTTCTAAATTTTCTTTTGATGGCAAATAATAATAGGGAATTAGTGATTGAACTTTTTCTACGTTTAAAAAGGAAAAACTGATTAAAGAGATGTATATTAATTTTTTTAAAAACCTTTTCATATCTTTATTTCTTATTCAAATTAGCTCGTATGTTTCTTCTCCACATCCATGGCTTAATTCTTTTTAATGTGGTTCCTTTAAGATTTTCTTTCCATGTTTTGTCATCCCAACTTAATGACTCAATATTAAGACTTTTAATCCATTCTTTTGGAGTAGTTTCAAAAGTATTGTTGTATGGTACTGATTTATTCCAAGGACAAACATCTTGACAAATATCGCATCCTGCAACCCACCCATTTAAATTTTTTTCAATCTTTTTTGGAATAGTTTTTTCTCTACTTTCTATTGTGTGATAAGCAATACATAGATCTGATTGGATTACAAAGGGCTCAACTATTGCCTTTGTTGGACAATGTGCAATACACTTATCACATTTTCCGCAAAGTGATTGATGTGGTTTATCTGGTACTAGATCTTTTGTAAGGATCATAAAACCTAAAGTAAACCAAGACCCATTTTTTCTGCTTATTAAATTACTATTTTTACCTATCCAACCAAGACCTGATTCTTCAGCCCATGCTTTTTCAAGCAGAGGTGAAGTGTCAACGCATATTTTCCATTTGCAATCAGGAATTTCTAGGTTAATCCATCTACCAATATTTTTTAATTTTTTATGAATTACTTTATGATAATCATCTCCTTGACTAAATTTACCCACCTTTAGAATTTCCTCTTTGTTATTATTTTGCGAATTAATATAACTAAATCCAACGCTTAGAACACTCTTTGCGCCCTCAAGTAGTGAGCCTATGTTTTTCCTCCTTTCTGCTTCCATCCATTTCATGGAGCTATGATGATTATTAGACAGCCACCGATCTAATGCATCAGTTCTTAATTTCAAACGCGAACTGCCTGGTATTGAAGCAATTCCAGATATTGTAAAACCTTCATTAATTGCTCTTTCTTTTAATTTTTTGCTTATTTCTTTTTTGTTTTGAAGCATATTAATCATACTTTTATTATGTCTAGCATTTTGTTTAAAAGTTATTTTTTGGGCAATAAAATAAAAATAATTTTAATTAATTAAAAAAAATATATCCTAACTTAGTAAAAACAGTTAAATTTTTAGTAAAATTGGTTTAGTTAAATTCGTTATTTTGGTTGAATCTAATCAAAATCAAGATTCAAACCTTGGATCTAGGCTACAACAAGATCTAAAAAATGATCTCATAGCTGGATTGTTGGTTGTAATACCTCTGGCAACAACTATCTGGTTGTCTTCACTTGTTAGTAAATTCGTTTTAACTTTAGTAACTTCTGTTCCTAAGCAACTAAATCCTTTTATTACTTTAAATCCTTTATTACAAGATTTAATTAATCTTACTTTGGGCTTAACTGTACCTTTATTAGCAATTTTGCTTATAGGTTTAATGGCGAGAAATTTTGTAGGAAGATGGCTATTAGAATTTGGTGAAGGTACATTATCAAAAATCCCTGTAGCGGGTGCTGTTTATAAAACTCTTAAACAATTGTTAGAAACTTTCTTAAGTAATAAATCTAATCGTTTTAGAAGAGTTGTTTTAGTTCAATATCCACGTGAGGGTTTATATAGTGTAGGCTTTGTAACCGGCGATGTGGGCCCTTCATTGCAGTCAGAATTGGAAGAAAAGTTGTTAAGTGTTTTTATACCTACAGCTCCAAACCCAACTACCGGATGGTATACATTGGTCCCTGAGGCTTCAGTTAAGGATTTGGATATTTCTGTAGAAGATGCTTTTAGAACCATAATTTCGGCTGGGATAGTTAATCCAGATGAGAAAAATAACACTTCAAATCCAACATTTTCAAAACTATTTTCTCAGTTTCGGGCCTCCACCAATACTTCTTCTTAATTGATGCAAAATAATAGATCTCTCTCTAGAGAATTATCTTTAATTTCTCTTGGCCTGATTAAAGATAAAGGTGATTGCAAGTTAAATAAATTTCAGATTGAAGAGATTTTTGAATCTGCTTTGGATTCCTTAATTAACCATTGCAGAGATGAATTAGAAAATTGCGAATCAGAATTAGAAAATGCATCACAAAAAATATTAGAAAGTGAACTCCATGAAGGGGTTGATACCTCTTTTTCAAAGATTAGAGATTTGTTAAAAGAATCTTTAATAAAAATTGAAACTATAATGAATACAATCTCAGTCACTTTAGACTTTCCAAAATTAATAGTTTCTAGCGGACAAATTGATATTAGAGAGGATGTGAATCAGAGGATTAGCAACATTATTGATAATCTTACAATTATTGATTCTGATATTGATCAAGCAATGAATGGGTGGAGATTACAAAGATTACCAAGAATAGATCGAGATATTTTGCGTTTAGCCTATGTGGATATAAATTTTCTTGGCACACCTGTGGCGGTTGCTTGTGATGAGGCTGTTAATTTAGCCAATAAATATAGTGATACGCAAGGAAGAAAATTTATTAATGGAGTTTTAAGAAGATTACAAACAGCAAAAATGAAATGATTATTTGATATAACCAAAAAATATTTTAAAATTCACTAAAGATGCATCATAAATATCAATGACAAAAACTGATTCAGATAAATCTCGAGAGTGGGCTGCACAAGCTTATGCATTATTAAAAAAACGACAAGAAGAGCAAAAACTAGAATTAGAGAATCAAGAAGAGCAAAAACTAGAATTAGAGAATCAAGAAGAGCAAAAACTAGAATTAGAGAATCAAGAAGAGCAAAAACTAGAATTAGAGAATCAAGAAGAGCAAAAACTAGAATTGATTAATAATGCTAGAAAAGAAAATATTCCTGGACCCTCTAAAACTATTGTTTCAACAGAATTAGGAGAATTTGATGATAATTTTACTTGGTCCGCAATGGTATTAGCTGCTCAAGGAAAAAAAATAGATCAAATTTCCATAGATGAAATTGATTGGTTAACTAAATTAAGAAGAGGATTAGAAGAAACACGAAAAGGTTTTGTTACTGAATTATTGGATAAATTAGGAGATGATCCTCTTACTCCTGAATCTCTCGATGATTTAGAGACACTCTTAATTAGAGCTGATGTTGGTATAGATTCAACTGATAAAATTATAAGTTCTCTAAGGAAAAAATTAAATGAAGAAGTCGTTGGCGGAGAAGCAGGAATAAAATTTTTAAAGAAAGAATTAAAAAAAATTGTCGATATACCAATAAAAAATTCAGGTATTGATCTTTTAGTACCGCAAAAGGGTAAGTTAAATGTCTGGTTATTAGTAGGAGTTAATGGCGTGGGTAAAACTACAACATTGGGAAAATTAGCATATTTATCATCACGGAGTAACTATAAAACGTTGATAGCTGCTGCCGATACTTTTAGAGCTGCTGCAGTAGAACAACTAAAAGTATGGGGTGAAAGGAGTAATGTCGATGTTATATCTAATCAATCAAAAAATGCTGATCCAGCTGCTGTAGTTTTTGACGCAATCAATTCTGCAATCAAAAGAAATGTTGATTTATTACTAGTAGACACAGCAGGTAGATTGCAAACAAAAAATAATTTGATGGATGAATTAGCAAAAATAAAAAAAATTATCGATAAAAAGGTTCCAGATGCAATTGTTGAATCATTACTAGTTTTAGATGCGAGTCAGGGACAAAATGGTTTAAAGCAGGCAAAAAGTTTTTCTAAATCAGCAAATTTAAGTGGAGCAATTATTACTAAATTAGATGGGACTTCAAGAGGAGGTGTCTCTTTAGCCGTCTCTGAAGAAGTTAATTTGCCCATAAGATTTATTGGAGCTGGAGAGGGTATAAAAGATTTGAGACCTTTTAATAGTTATGAATTTGTTGAGGCGTTACTCGCAGATAAATAAATATTTAATTAAATTTTTTTAAAAAACAAAATTTAATGTTAAAACATACTTATCTATTGGATTTGTTGTGACAAATAATCAAAAAGAAAAATTATTTTTAAACAAATCTATTCAAAAATTTTTAAATAATGAATATACAGTATCTTTTAAAGATAAATACAAATTTGCTGAAATTGCAGCCTCATTAGCATACTATTTAAAATCTTTTTCCAATATAAATAAATTACTGGATTATGTTTGTTTAATTTTCAAACATATTTTTACTGAAAAAGTACTCTTGATCATCCCCTTAAATTATGAGGGTGAAATATGGAATGAAAATATAAAAATTTCTGTTGATAATGAATGTTTAAAAATCTCAGAAGAAATTAATAGTTTTTTGACTCAATTTAATTTTTCTAAAAACTTTAAAATAAAAGATATTGCAACTTTTGAAAATACTTTAAAAAATAATTTTAAAAAATATAAAATTGAAACAGAAAAAATATTATCTAGAGGCAAATGTAGAGGATTTATTTATATTTTTGATAATGATTTTTCAAGTGAATCTATTGTTGATGATCCTAATTTTAATTTTATTCAAAATTGTCTTGCTGTTGGATTAGAAAATTATTGCTTAATACAAACAAAGAAAAAGCATGAGAATGTAGATAGACAAATTTCTACTGGAGCTGAAATACAATCTCAATTACTCCCAGATTATTGTCCGATTATTTATGGTGTAGATCTTGCAGCACATTGTAGACCTGCACTGCAGTTAGGCGGAGATTATTATGATTTTATGTGTTTAAAAACAAATATTTCAGAAAAAAGAAAAGAAAAAGCTAGATGGGCTTTAGTAATTGGTGATGTTATGGGAAAAGGTATTCCAGCTGGACTTCTGATGACTATGTTAAGAGGAATGCTTCGTGCAGAGGTTCTTACAGGTTTACCTCCAGATAGAATTTTGCATGATTTAAATCAACTAGCAATCAATGATTTGGATCAATCACATAGATTTGTGACATTATTTTATTCAGATTATGATCCTAGAACTAGAAAATTGAGATTTGCTAATGCAGCCCATAATCCCCCTTTGCTTTGGAAAAGCTCAGATCAGAAAATTATTAAATTAGATGCTGAAGGATTTGTACTTGGACTTCAAAAAGATGCTGAATATGATTGTGGTGAAATCAAGCTTAATAATAATGATCTAGTGCTTTATTATACTGATGGGGTAATTGATACATCTAATTCTTTAGGTGAAAGATTTGATGAGAAAAGGTTAATTAAAACTCTAACAAAATTATGCAAGCAATCTTATTCATCCCAGGAAATTTTAAATAAATTATTTAAAAAATTAGATGACTTTACAGGACAAAATAGACATTTGGAAGATGATGCATCTATAGTTATTTTTCAATTAAAATAGATATTTTTGTCACCTACATAAAAAAATGCTTTATTAGAGATATCTAAAGTAACTAATCGATATGGCAAAAATTTGGAGTAAAAGATTTGATAATACTCTTAACCCATTTATTGAGAAATTTAATGCCTCTATTAGTTTTGATAGAAAGCTTATCTTAGAAGATTTAGATTGTTCAATTGTCCATGCAAAAATGCTTGGCAAGACTAAAGTTTTATCCTCTTCTGAAACTTTGCAGATTATTAGTGGTTTAGAAAAAATAAAAGATGAGTATTTGGAGGGAAAATTTATTCCTGCTCCACCTTCAGAAGATATTCACTATTGTATAGAAGAGAAATTAATTAGTATAATTGGCGAAACTGGAAAAAAATTACATACAGGTAGAAGTAGAAATGATCAAGTTGGTACAGATATAAGATTGTGGCTAAGAAAAGAGATTGATAATATTGAAATTTTAATAACCGATTTGCAAAAATCCCTCTTAAATCTTGCTAAATCAAATATTTATAACTTAATTCCTGGATATACACATTTGCAAAGAGCACAACCATTATCTTTGGCTCATCATTTATTGGCTTATTTAGAAATGTTCCAAAGAGACCGCGAAAGATTTAAAGAAGTAAGATCAAGAGTAAATATTTCTCCATTAGGAGCTGCAGCATTAGCTGGTACAAAAATAAAAATAGATCGGAACTTTACAGCCAGAGAATTGGGTTTTGAAAAGATTTATAAAAATAGTATTGATGCAGTTAGTGATAGAGATTTTTGTATAGAGTTTGTTTCAGCATCTGCTCTGGTAATGTCTCATTTGAGTAAAATTTCGGAAGAAATAATCCTATGGGTAACTGATGAATTTTCTTTTGCAAAATTAACAGACAAATGTGCAACGGGGAGTAGCTTAATGCCCCAGAAAAAAAATCCAGATGTTCCAGAATTAATAAGAGGTAAAACTGGAAGAGTTTATGGACATCTTCAAGCATTATTAACCATGGTTAAGGGTGTACCACTTGCATATAATAAAGATTTTCAAGAGGATAAAGAGCCTATATTTGATACGGCAGAGACTATATCTTCTTGTCTTAAGGCAATGACTATTTTAATTAATGAGGGTATAGAACTTAATGTTAATAATTTATCTGAATCGGTAGAAAATGACTTTTCTAATGCTACGGATTTAGCAGATTACTTAGTTGGGAAAAAAGTTCCATTTAGGACTGCTTATCAAGTTGTGGGTGAAATTGTGAAATATTGCTTAGAGAGAAAAATTTTGTTTAAAAATCTTACGATTGATGAATTTAAAAAATTTCATCCTGAATTCGATGAGGATGTTTTTGTGGATCTTGAACCTTTTAATGTTGTTAAGTCAAGGACTAGCGAAGGGGGAACTGGATTTAACCAAGTTGAAAAGGAGGTAAATAGTTGGCAGAAAAAATTGATATTCTGAATCTCAATTTTTTTTCTACAACAAGGGTATGCTTTGAAGTAGAATAAGAGGGTAGTGTTATAAGACTGCTTACGGTAGTTTTTTTAATTAGGTTATTTTTGTTGAATTTAAAGTGAGTATTTTTGTTGGCAATTTGCCTTTCCGCGCAGAGCGTGAAGATGTTTTACAGTTATTTGCCCCTTTTGGTGAAGTTTTAAATTGTTCTCTTCCTCTTGAAAGAGATACTGGAAGAAAAAGAGGATTTGCATTTGTTGAGATGGCAGATGAAACAATCGAGTCAACAGCTATTGATGGCTTGCAAGGCACAGAGCTTATGGGTAGGCCATTAAGAATCAATAAAGCAGAGCCAAGAGGATCTGGTGGTTCTCGCAGAGGAGGAAGAGGCGGTTACGGCGGCGGTAATAATGGTGGCGGTAGCTATGGCGGCGGATACGGAGGTGGTAATAACAGTGGCGGTGGTTACAGAGGTGGTAATTCTGAAACCAATAAATCGTCTGGTGCAGAAGGTTGGGAAGATAGAAGTTATGGAAATTCTTCTGAAAACTCTGAATATGAGAGTGGTAGAAGCAGGAGAAAAAGAGGAGTTTCTAGTGAGCAAAATGTCTCAAACGAAGAAAACTAGTAACCCATTTCTTCAAGCCTAGAAGTCAAGTCGATTAAAAACTCAATATCTAATTCCTTTCTTATAGATTTTGTTGAAATTTGATTCCTCCAAATTTTTGCCTTCGGAATACCTTCTACTAAATTTATAAGATGTTTACAAATATCCCAAGATTTTCCTCCATTAGTCAAATGGTTTTCTATATATGGAATTAAGGAAAAGATAATATCTGATGCAGATTTGGGTTTTGTATTTATTCCATAAACTTTTTGATCAATCTCAGACCATCTTAAGGGATGTTTATATACTGATCGTCCAATCATTACACCATCAAAATTATTTAGAGCTTCTAATGATTCATCGATATTTTTGAAACCTCCGTTGATTTCTATTAATAATTCTGGGTTAGATTTTTTTAAATTTTTTACTACATCGTACTTAAGCGGAGGAATAGTTCTGTTTTGTTTTGGATTTAGACCTTTTAATATTGCTTTTCTTGCATGAACTGTGAATCTATCTGCACCAGCATTTGCAATATACCTCACGAAATTATTCAAATTTGTGAAACTATCATCGTCGTCTACACCGATTCTGTGTTTGATTGTGACTGGTAAGCTGCAGTTATTTTTTAAGGATTCTATACATTTTGCTACTTTTTCAGGATCTTTCATTAATGAAGCCCCAAAGTTGCCTGAGCACACTCTAGGACTTGGACAACCAACATTAAAGTTTATTTCGTCGTAACCCCAGTCCTCAGCCATGCGAGCAGCCTCTTTAAGTATTACAGGGTCGTCTCCACCAAATTGAATTGATATTGGGTGTTCTTCATTATTAAAATCTAAAAATTTTTCTTTTTTATCCGTATGAAATAAACTTTGAGCCACAATCATTTCCGTATACAAGAGAGCTTCAGAACTTATTTTTCTCATTATCATTCTGAAATGTTTATCAGTACAATCCATCATTGGAGCAATACTTAATTTATGAATATTTTTAATAGAATCAGGATGTATGGAACTCATTACTTTTTATGTGAGTAAATATATGAATCAATTTTTATCAAGAAGAACTTTTATTCTAATTCCTACTATGTCAATACTAAAAACATTTTTTAAGCCTATGCAAGTTTTAGCTTCTTCGATTGCTTCTAAAGAGGAGTGGAATTTATCAAAAGAAGAATGGAAATCTAGGCTCAGTCCAGAATCTTATTATATTTTAAGGGAGGAAGGCACTGAAAGAGCCTTCAGTAGCGAATTAAATAATGAGAAAAGAAAAGGGGTTTTTCACTGCGCAGGATGTGATTTACCACTTTTTCTCTCAGATAAAAAGTTTGATAGTGGCACTGGATGGCCAAGTTTTTGGGATCCAATTCAAGGATCAGTTGCAACAAAAGTTGATTTTAAGTTGATTGTTCCAAGAACCGAATATCACTGCTCTAGATGCGGAGGTCACCAAGGACATGTTTTTAATGATGGGCCACTTCCTACAGGCAAAAGATACTGTAATAACGGATTAGCATTAAGGTTTGTTCCTGAGTAAAAATTTGTGCGGCCTTCCGCAACTTGTTTTGTGCATCACTTTATTGGAAAATAGTTTTATTAAATTTTTAGAAAAATGATTGAAAATCAATCAGACAATATTGATATTAAAGAAAATGATGTTTCTAATCAGGATAATGCCCCTGAGGATACTTTATCTGCTGAAGATAAAATAATCGAAAATGATAAATTGTCTTCTCAAAAAACAGAAGAAATAAACACTGAAGAATTAAAAAATACTATTTCAAATAATGATGCAAGGTTAGAACAATTAGAAAAAGAGCACGAAACATTAAAAAATCAATATGTAAGGATTTCAGCAGATTTTGATAATTTTAGAAAAAGGCAGTCTAGGGATCAGGATGATTTAAAAGTTCAACTTGTTTCTAAAACTTTAACTGCAATACTCCCAATTGTTGATAATTTTGAAAGAGCAAGACAACAACTAAAACCAGAAAGTGAAGAAGCTCAAGCCCTTCATAGAAGTTATCAAGGATTGTATAAACAATTGGTAGAAGTTTTAAAACAACAGGGAGTATCGCCAATGAGAGTTGTTGGTCAGCAATTTGATCCAAATTTGCATGAAGCCGTATTAAGAGAGCCGAGTGAAGAGTTTGAAGAGGATTTTATTATTGAAGAATTACAGCGAGGATATCATTTAGAGGGAAAGGTTTTGAGACATGCATTGGTTAAGGTCTCTATTGGACCTGGTAAACAAAATTCACAAGAGGAAGTAGAAAAGGATACAGTTGAAGAGAGTATTGATTCAGAGGAAAATACTTCTGAAGATGTATAAATTCCAAATTTTTACTTGAGCGTTGTTTAATGGCTGATTTTTATCAAATACTTGGAGTTTCACGAGATGCTGATGCTGATACCTTAAAAAGGGCTTATAGAAAATTAGCAAGACAATATCATCCTGACGTTAATAAAGAACCTGGTGCTGAAGATAAATTTAAAGAAATTGGTAAGGCTTATGAAGCATTAGCTGATCCTGAAACTAGAGCAAGATATGACCAATTTGGAGAAGCTGGCCTTGGAGGTGCAGCTGGAATGCCTGATATGGGCGATATGGGTGGATTTGCAGATTTATTTGAAACCTTCTTTAATGGTGGCTTCGGTGGACAAAATCCACAGGGAGGAAGAACTCAAAGAAGAGGTCCTCAACAAGGAGATGATTTAAGATATGATCTTAATGTTGATTTTAAAGATGCAATATTTGGCCAACAAAGAGAAATTACAATTCCTCATCTTGAGACATGCGAAGTTTGTAGTGGAACAGGTGCCAAACCAGGAACCGGACCAACAACTTGCACAACTTGTGGAGGAAGTGGACAAGTTAGAAGAGCCACGAGAACACCTTTTGGGAATTTCACACAAGTAGCTGAATGTCCTTCATGTAATGGAACCGGTCAAATAATCTCAGATCCATGTACAAGTTGCGGTGGTAATGGAGTAAAGCAAGTCAGGAAAAAATTACGAATTAATATTCCTGCAGGAGTTGATACTGGTACTAAATTAAGAGTTTCCGGAGAGGGAAATGTTGGTTTGAAAGGAGGCCCACCTGGAGATCTTTATGTTTTTATCAAGGTTAAGAATGATTCGAAATTAAAAAGAGATGGTTTGACTATTTATTCAGAAATAGCCGTCAGTTATTTACAGGCAATTTTAGGAGATACTGTTGAAATTACTACAGTTGATGGCAAAGTTAATTTAAAAATTCCAAGTGGTACGCAACCAAATACAACTCTTTCACTTGAGAATAAAGGGGTACCTAGACTTGGTAATCCAGTTGCCAGAGGAAATCATGAAGTTCTAGTAAAGGTAAAATTGCCAACTCGTATAACTGATGAAGAGCGAAATCTTTTAGAGGATTTAGCTTCTCAGTATTCAGATAAAAATATCAATTCCAGTAGTGGACTATTTAGTAAATTATTTGGTAAAGATTCTAAATGACTTTTTTAAAGTATTTGGATCTGAAATCTGTTCCATGTCCTTTAAATGTCGTCAAGATTAAATTGGCTTTAGAGAAGTTATCCAAAAATGAACAACTTATTGTTGAATTAGATAAAGGTGAACCAGAAGAAATGGTATTAAAAAATTTAAAAGAGATGGGATGTTTCTATGAACAAATCAATGAATATGAAAAATTTTTAAAAATAAAAATTCTGAATGAAAACTAATAGTAAACATTTAGGTTTAGTTACGAAAAAATTTAATGAATTTTTCTTTGTTGACCTAAAAAATAAAGAAAACTTTGGAAATAGCGAAAGATTTTTATGTAAGGTAAGAAAGTCTATAAATTTCAAAGATCAATTTATTTATGTTGGAGATGAAGTAGAAATTGATAATATTGATTTAACAAGCAAACGGGCAGTAATAGCAAGTCTAAAAAAAAGACAAAATTTATTAAATAGACCATCAGTTGCAAATATTTCTAACATTTATATTACTTTTTCAGTTGAAGAGCCAAAGTTAAATTTATCTCAAGTTAATAGGTTTTTGATATCAGCAGAATCTATGGGAGTAGAAGTGTCATTAGTTTTGACAAAGTGTGATTTAATATCAGACAAAAAACAGATTTTTTTACTTGATAAATTCAAGAAATGGGGTTATCAAGCAATTATTTTAAATTTATATAAATCTGATCAGTTTGAAGATTTATTAGCTCAGTTAAAGAAAAAAAAGTGTTCGATTTTCATGGGCCCATCCGGTGTTGGTAAAACTACTTTGCTTAACAAGATAATTCCAGGTCTTCAAAACTCTACTGCTCCAGTTTCCAATAAAATTAAGAGAGGAAAAAATACTACTCGAAATGTTGAGTTATTTTCTATATCGAATCAAAGTTACATTGTGGATACTCCTGGATTTAATATGCAACCTCTAGAGGTTGATATTAAGTTGTTACCAAATCTTTATCCAGAAATATATAAACAGGTAATCGAAGAAGGGATTAAGTGTAAATTTCGGGACTGCTTACATTTAGAAGATGAAGGATGTAATTTAAATAAATCTTTCGAAAGATATTCTTTTTATAGAGAAATGATTGAGTCTTCTAAGCGTCACTATTATCAAAACCAGGAAGATTAAGATTTAATCCGCCAGTCAAATCATTCATCCTTTCTTTCATAGTTGTAGTTGATAATTCATGAGCTTTTTGAATAGCTTGTAGTATGTTTTGCTCTATTTGTTCTTTATTTGCATTTAAGATATTTTCTTGTACTTCTACCTTTAAAGGAAGTTGGTTTCCACTTATCCAAACTTTTATCATTTCATCATCACTTTTGCCTTCAATCTCCATATTTTCAAGTTCATCTTGTAATTTTTGAGCATCTTGCTGAATTTGTTTAGCTTTTTTAAAAGCTTCTGTAAGTTGTCCAAAGTTAGGAAGTCCAAAACCCGCCATTTTAAAAAAAGTTTCTTTAATTAGGATAGTCAAAACCAATCATTCTTACTTCCGGTTGTAGATAAATTCCTTTTTTTTGTAGTACTTTTTGTTGAATTACAGTTATTAATTCATAAATATCTTTTGAACTTGCTGAAGAATTGTTAATTATAAAATTTGAATGCATTGTAGAAATTTCAGCACCGCCAATTCTATATCCCTTTAAACCCATTTCATCAATTAATTTTGCTGCATAATTATTTTCAGGATTTTTAAAAACACTACCAAAACTTGGTAGATGATATGGTTGCGTTTCCGTTTTTAATTTAAGGTTATTTTTGGTTGTTTGAATTAATTGTTCTAGATTTCCATTAGGTTCAAAATGTAGCTTTGCACTAATAATTGTCAAATCATTACTTTGAAAAGAGCTAGATCTGTACTCAAAAACGATATCTCTTTTTTCAATTTCAAGTTTTTCATTAGTTTTATTATTTATAACTTTTACGGAAATAAGATTTTTTGCTAGCGATAAATTACCTGTGCCAGCATTCATATAAATTGCTCCTCCTAATGTTCCTGGAATTCCGACAGCCCATTCTCCTCCTTTTAATCCATTTTTAGCGAGAGAATTAGATAATGTCGGGAGCATTACACCTGCTTCCGCTTCAACAATTCCTGAATATGGCTCTATCTTTAATGATTTCAATTTTTTTGTACACACAACTAAGCCTTTTATGAAAATATTATTTATTAAAAGATTTGAACCTGCCCCAATTATTTGACATCTTTGTTTGTTTAAATTAGCCCATTTCATTAGATATGAAAGTTCTTCAATGCTTTTTGGCTCTGCAAAATATTCAGCTACTCCCCCCACTTTTATACTTGTATAGCTACTTAAATTACAGTTTTCAGAAAAAATCTTTTTATTCATAAATTAATTTTTTTCATTTAAAATTGACCATAAATTATGACAATTACCAGCTCCCATATTTAAAATTAAATCTCCTTTATGAGTTAATTTGTAAAAATTCTTTGTAACTTCATAATAATTATTTATGTAACTAACATTTTTATTTTTTTTATAAATCAGATCAGTGATAATTTTCGAAGTAATTTTATTTTCGTTTTCTTCTCCTGCTCCATAAATACTGGTTACATAAATAACATCTGCTTTTGATAATTCTTCAGCAAATTCTTTCGTAAATTGCTTTACTCGAGAGTATCTATGAGGTTGAAATATTGCTATTAATCTACTTTTTTGACATTCATTATTATTTTTTTGTTGAACCAATAATCTCCCTAATTTAATCGTCTCTTTTATTTCGTTTGGGTGATGTGCATAATCATCATATACACTTCTTTCATCTACTTGGCCTCTGAATTCAAATCTTTTTTTTGGTAGTTTAAGATATTTTATATTTTTCTTAATTTCTATAAAATCTACTCCTATCATTCTTGAAGCTGCTATTGCTGCGGTGATATTAGATAGATTGTGTAATCCTGGAATTGGAATATTTAAACTACCAATAAAATTTTCATTTTCATAATATTTTCCAATTGTATACTTTGAATTAATTTCAGTCGGAATTATTGCAAAATCTACGTTTTTGGCTTTTTTGTTTGACCACTTATAATCAGAATTAAAATTATTTCTTGAGTTTTCACAATCAAAATTAAGTAGTAATTTTTTAGAGTTTTTAGCAAAACTTTTAAAAGAAGATATGACTTCACTTAAATTAGAAAAGTGATCGCAATGATCAAAATCAATATTATTTATTATTCCGATATCAGACTTATATTTGTTAATTGTTCCATCAGATTCATCAACTTCGGCTACTAAGTATTTTGTATTTTCTAAATGACAATTAGAGTCGTAAATAGGAATTATTCCTCCAGTTATTGACGAAGAATTACGTGTACATAACTCAAGTATTGTAGATAGAAATGTACTGGTTGATGTTTTTCCGTGGCTGCCGGCTACCGCCAATGTAGTGTAAGTGCTCATTAGCATTGCAAGTATCTCTGAACGATGTTTTATTGATAAATTTTTTTCTCTGCAGTACAAAAATTCTTCATTTTCTGGCTTAATCGCGGAGCTTACAACAAAATTAATTAATTTGTTGGTAAATTTTGAAATGACAAATTCAATATTTTGTCGAATTTGAGAAGAAAAGATTACTGCACCTAATTTCTCTAATTTTTTAGTTTCATCGTTTTTAACTAAATCAGAACCTGAAACTGTACAACCTTTTTTAAGCAAACCTATTGCTAATGCTGACATCCCAATACCTCCAATCCCAATAAAATGAAAATGACTTTTCAACAGTAATTTTTTATCCAATGTTTATCTTTTACTTAAATAAAAATAACTTCTAGGTAAAATTTTGCTATTTTTTCTTAAAAAAAAATGCTTTTTTTTCTTGAATTAATACAAAACTAGACTTATTTGCTTAATAAATCAAAAAAAACTTACGTTATTGCACAAAATTCAGTATGATCAGCAACTTAGGTTAATCATTTAGAAATTATTAGTTATGACTTTGCGTGTTGCAATTAACGGCTTTGGCAGAATTGGTCGAAACTTTATGCGTTGTTGGCTTAGTAGAGGGGCTTACACCAATATTGAAGTAGTTGGAATTAATGTTACCTCAGATCCAAAGACAAATGCTCATCTATTAAAGTATGACTCGGTTCTTGGTCAACTTGATGGTGTTGATATTCAATATACTGATGATACTTTTGTAATTAATAACAAGACCATTAAATGTTTCTCTGATAGAAACCCAATGAACCTCCCATGGAAAGACTGGGGTGTAGATTTGGTTATTGAATCTACTGGGGTATTTAATACAGACGTAGGTGCAAGTAAGCACTTAGACGTAGGAGCTAAAAAAGTCATCTTAACTGCTCCTGGTAAAGGTGATGGCGTTGGTACTTATGTAGTTGGAGTCAATGCTGATACATACAAACATAAAGATTATGATATTTTGAGTAATGCTAGTTGTACAACGAACTGTTTAGCTCCAGTAGTTAAAGTTTTAGACCAAACTTTTGGGATTAACAAAGGTTTGATGACTACAATTCATAGTTATACAGGGGATCAAAGAATTTTAGATAATAGTCATAGAGATCTAAGAAGGGCTAGAGCCGCCGCTACAAACATCGTTCCTACTTCTACAGGAGCTGCAAAAGCAGTAGCTCTGGTATACCCAGAAATGAAAGGCAAATTAACAGGAATTGCAATGAGAGTTCCAACTCCTAATGTTTCAGCAGTAGATTTTGTTTTTGAATCTTCTAAATCTGTCACTGCCGAAGAAGTCAATAATGCTCTTAAGGAAGCGTCTTTAGGATCAATGAAAGGTATTATTAAGTATGGAGATGAACCATTAGTGTCAAGCGATTATGCAGGTACCAATGAATCATCAATTGTAGATAGTGACCTAACTATGTGTATAGGAGATAACCTTGTAAAGGTCCTTGCATGGTATGACAATGAGTGGGGTTATAGCCAGAGGGTTGTAGATCTAGCAGAGATTGTTGCTAAAAATTGGGAATAATTAAAAGTGTTTAAAAGGTTTGGCATTAAATAATTTGTTTTTTTTATTATCTTTAAATTCTATTGATGGTTCACCATTAGTAAAATAACCAATCTGGTATATATTTTTATTGAGTTTGGATAAATTATTTGCCCATTTTTTGGGTAAAGAGAACACTAATTCATAATCTTCACCTCCAAAAAAATAATATTCATCCCATTTATCTCCTCGGGGCCAATCTTTATCTTTGGGTATTTTTTCATAATTCATGATCGCTTTACAGTTGCTAGCTATTGCTAAATCTTGTATGGCTTGAAAAAGTCCATCGCTACTATCAGTACATCCTATTCTCTTTATTTTTTTATTAGAACGAGTTTTAATGAGATTTTTTAGAAAATTTGGGTAAATTTTAGGGCGACAAAAATGTTTAATAGATTTATTAATTAATCTTTTATTAAGAGATATATTATTATCAAAATTAATTTTATTTTGCATCATAAATCCTAGTTTGCTAAGCCCATGAATTCCTGTAGTTAAGATAATATCTCCTGGTTTACATGCGTTTCTTCGTAATTCAAGTTCACCTTGAATCCCAAAGGCTGTAATTGAAATAATTTTTTCATCCCCTTTTGAGCAATCTCCTCCAAGAATTATTCCTCCATATTTGTTTAGAGCTTTATTCATCCCTTTGTATAATTGTTCAACCCAAACCCACTCAGTTGCAGTAGGCAGAATTAAACTTATTGTGATACCTATAGTTTTCTTACTTCCACTGGATAACAAGTCAGAGATGTTGCTAACAACTGCTTTCCACCCAAGGTCTTGTGGACAAATACTAGTTTCATTGAAATGAACATTTTCCACTAAAGAATCAGTATTAACAAGTAAATTTTCATTTTTAGTTTTGATTAAAGCGCAATCATCTGAAACTTGATTTTTAGGCATAAATTTTCCTAGCCTATTTATTAATTCTTTTTCACCTATATCTTCTAATATTTCTTTATGCATTTATTTTGAGGTTTTCAATCCCTTCTAAAACATCAATCGAAATTATTGTGTCATCTTTAGTAAGCTCTTCTAATACATCAAATCCATCTACAACGTAACCAAAGGCAGCATTCCTCCCGTCAATTAAATTGCGACCCGCTGGATTTAATTCTGCTTCATATAAAAAGAAGAAAAATTGCGATGACCCATCATCAACTGCGACATTCGAATGGGACCATCCTAGAGTTCCAAGTGTTGCAAAAGGTAATGTTGGCGTCTCTGTGTAAAGACCTAAATCTTCAAAAGTTTGATTGTAAAAAGTATTTTGTTCATCAGGAATTCTTATTTCTAAGGGAACGTGACGTTCTTCGTTTGTTTCAGGATCTATGTAACCAATATCATCACCAATTGGATCACCTGTTTGCAGTACAAAAAATTCTTCTGCTCTGTTAATGGGTAAATCTTTGTAGAAGTTTTTTGAAGATAAATCTATAAATGCTCCTGCTGTAAGTGGAGCGTTAAATCCATCAACAATTGCTTGCATATCTCCTTTGGAGGTTTTTATATTGACTTTTGCTCTGCCCAGTAATCTTGGTAAATTATCAAATTCCTGGGGAATAGAGTATGGAAATTCTTTTGGTAGAAAATATTCTTCTAATCCACCTATTTTATCTAAAGCATTTCTTCGAGTCGCTATAAACGAGTATTTATCCTTTGATTTAGAGTAATCTTGAAGGCTATCAAAATTTTCTTTGATTTCTAAAAATGTTTTTTCAGCAATCTTCTTTTTATCTTTTGGTAATTCTTGAATAATTTTACTTTGGTATTTTTTTAGCAAAGATTGACATTTTGTAACAGTTTTCGTAAGAGCGGGCCATCTTCCTCCTCTTACAAGGTCACTAGTTTCTTCCAATTTGTGTTGAATTTCTTGTAACTCAACTTGCTTGATAGGGAGTGCGTTTCTGAGGATTGCATTAGGGTCTTTTACTGCATTTCCAGTAGGTAAATCAGCTAATACTTGAATAGGTTTTAAAAGAAAAACCTGTAAAATTACAATCGATAGAATTAAGAAAAGTTTGTTCTGATTTGATAAGAATTTTTGCATAGCACTCTTGCAGGTTTATGATCCTTGGGGGATGTAATACAGGAATGATTTCCAGTAACGATTTTCGCACAGGTACTACCATCGAATTGGATGGACAAGTTTGGCGTGTTGTAGAATTTCTACATGTCAAGCCTGGTAAGGGTTCTGCTTTCGTACGAACAAAATTAAAATCAGTTCAAAGCGGCAACGTTGTTGAAAAAACTTTTCGAGCCGGAGAATCAGTACAGCAGGCTATCCTTGAGAAGTCTAACCTGCAGCATACTTATGTGGAGTCTGGTGATTATGTTTTTATGGACATGACAAGTTTTGAAGAGACAAGACTCACCTCTGAACAAATCGGTAAAGGCGCAAAGTATTTGAAAGAGGGAATGGAGGTTAATGTAATTTTCCATAATGGTAAAGTTTTAGAAGTAGAACTTCCAATATCTATTACTTTGAAAGTTACAGAGACTGATCCAGGAGTTAAAGGTGACACTGCTAGTGGGGGCACGAAACCAGCTATTCTAGAAACAGGTGCTCAAGTTATGGTTCCTTTATTTATTTCTGTGGGAGAAATGATTAAAGTTGATACTCGAAATGACACTTATCTTGGACGTGAAAATTAATGGCTATGAAATTAGATCATGATGACTTAGACCGCTTAATAGAGAAAATCTCTACAAGTGACATACAAGAGTTCTCGCTAGAGGGAGAGGATTTTAAACTCGAAATAAAAAGGAATGTATTTGATCAGAATCAAGTTATTAATAATTTAGTTTCTAATACTTCATTTGATAAGCAGACAATTGCTAATCAAAAAACTATTAATGATAATATCCCTGTTGTTAATGAGCCTCTAGCACCTCAGGTGCCACCCCCAGGGCGTTCTGACCTAACTGAAATCACTTCTCCTATGGTTGGTACATTTTATAGGGCTGCAGCGCCTGGTGAGGAGCCATTTGTTGAAGTAGGGAATAATGTTAAGGTTGGTCAAACTATTTGTATTTTGGAAGCAATGAAGTTAATGAATGAAATTGAATCTGAATTTAACGCTGAAATAGTAGAGATTCTCGTTGAAAATGGGACACCAGTTGAATTTGGTCAAGTTTTAATGCGTGTTAAGCAATCTTGAATTGTTAGTCATTTCTATAGCAGCTTTTATAGCTTCAATCATGCTTTGAGATTGAGCAATGCCTTTGCCAGCTATATCAAATCCCGTTCCATGATCCGGAGATGTTCTTATAAAAGGTAAACCGATTGTTGTATTAACTGAGTAATTAAGAGCTATCACTTTCATTGGTATTAAACCTTGATCATGATACATAGCAAGAATGCCATCGTGCTTATCAGCATCTTTTTCATTCCATGCTTTTACGGAAGAATTCCAGCAACTATCTGGTGAAAAAGGGCCTAATAATTTAATATCTCTATTCTTTTCATTCCATGCAATCAATGCATCATTGAGCCAATCTTTTTCTTCACTACCCAAAATCCCTTCCTCGCCAGCATGAGGATTTAATCCCGCTACTTTTAACTTAGGTTTATCAATATAGCTACTACAAAAATCTTTGAAAAGGTCTAATTTAGAATGGATTAAATTTGTAGTTAATTGCTTGGGAACCTCACAAAGAGGTATGTGAGTTGTAGCTAGTAGGGTATTGAATCTCCAACCTGTGATTGGTGATTTTGCTGTGAATAACATTCCAACATTTTTAACTCCACACGATTTTGCTAAAACTTCAGTTTGTCCAGAGAAGTAATGACCTGCTATCGACCATGATTTCTTGCAGATTGGTCCAGTTACAAGTGCTGAATTATGATATTGTTTTACAATTTCAATTGCTTTTGTTAAGTAAAAGAAACTTGAATTACCGTAACTTGATTTAGGTTCATTATCTGATGAAGAAATTTCGAGATCATAAATTTTTAGAGAATTTGGATTAGCTATTTTTTCTAAACCAAGAGCCTTGAGATGATTATATGTATTTAATAGATTTTTTTTAGAACCTACCAATGTAAAGTCAATATTGTCAGGTATTTCATTAGAACAAAGTGCTTTTAAGATTATTTCGGGTCCAATGCCTGACTCATCTCCGACGCTTATTACTACTTTCAATTCTTTATTAGTATTCTCAAAGTTCATAAAAAGTTTTTAAATTTATTTTTAACTATTTGAATAGCAATTTTTTAAGCCTATTTTATAGTTTTTATAAATTAGTTTATATCCAAGTTTTTCGCATAAAAGTTTATTCGAAACTCTTCTATTTTCCATCCAAAAAGATTGCGCGATAGGTGATAATTCCTCTTTTGCATCCTCAAATAAAATTGGCTTTGGCATTGTTAGACCAATTAAATCGTAGCAATACTGCATAACTTCAATTTGAGAACAGGGCTCATCATCCGCAATGTTAATAATTTGATAAAACTTTAAGGAATTTTTATTTTGTAATAGATAAATAATTGCATTTGTAATGTCAGCAACATGAACTCTTGAAAAGACCTGATTTTTTTTAGATATAACACGAATTTTTTTATTTTTTATTGCTTCAAAAGTAGATCTTCCAGGTCCATAAATGCCAGGTAATCTAAAAATTTGTACAGGTAAACCAGATTCAATCCATTTTTTTTCGCAATTTAATCTATTATGACTTCTTTTTTGAAAAGGATTTGGCTGATCCATTTCAGAAACCCAACCACCTTTTGTGTCCCCATACACTCCTGTGGTAGATAAATATCCAATCCATTCAAGGGGTAAATCTTGTAGTTTACTTTGAAGGCTTTCTAATACTGGATCATTCCCATTTTTGTCAGGAGGTATGCAACTAAGTATATGGGTGACTCCATCAAAAATTTTTGCATCAGGAACCGTATCGTTTTCACTGTTGAAAACAAAACTATTCGGATCTCCGCTTGAAGATCTTGAGCTTGTTAAAACAGTGCAACCAAATTTTTTAATAGTTTTTGCAAAAAAACTGCCGCTGAAACCACATCCTAAGATTAAAAATTTATTTTTATTTCCGAGTAAACTTGCAGGCTTTTTCATGCTAGACTAAAGTAGTACATATGTATTAATTAATGATGAAGACAGTTCTTAAGCCTGATTTAAAATCAAAAACTTTTTGTGTTAGCAAAAGTTATCCCCGTTTTTTAGAGAAAGAAGTAAGTTCAGTTAATTTTAAATTCTATCAAAAATTATTTGTCTTTCTTATTGCATTTTCGACAATTTTAATATTCCCAGAATCCCCGAAAGAATTGGAAAATATATGTGAAAGTTATAACTCTAGACAAATATGCAATATTTGGTAGTCAAGCTGCTTTATATTCTGATTCATTTTTTTCGTAATTTTTACTTTTTATCTTAAAATTCGGGTTAGCCCACTGCAGTAATCTAATAGCTAATCTTAAATCTCCTTCTAACCAAGCTCTTATAGCCATTGCTCTTCGAGGATCATAAAATTTTTGCCGTCTATACCAATACAAAGCATTTTCATCTGATTTATCCCCATTACAGGAAAGACATGCAGGTACACAGTTTTCTGTTGTACTTAAGCCTCCTTGGCATCGTGGTATTACATGGTCTATAGATTCAGATGGTTTTCCGCAATATATACAACTTTTTCCTGTAAATCTATGAATAGATTTTCGCCATTGTCTAATTCTGAACTTAGGACATAAATCCTCTAAAAACACCGCATCATTAATATGCATTCAGAATATTTAGTTAAATAAATAATGGCTTGAATATTTTAAAAGTCAATAATTCTTCTTGCTTTTTAGCCTAAATTTGCCAGTAAAAATATCTTTTAGTGTGTTTAGATACAAAATATTATTTATTAAATTAGCAAAAAGTATTATCTTTCTGAAAACTTAATTAATAACTATATCTATCGAGTGTTTCATCAGTAAATTCTTCAGAAATCTCTTTATTAGTTTCTTCTAATTCTTTTTCTAATTTTTTCCTTTTGTTTTCTCTATCTTTTGCTTCTTTTTCTTTTCTTTCTTCTTCTTTTTCTAAATCTCTTATTAGTTTTCTATTTGGATGTAGATTATCTAAATATTCAACGCAATAACTAAATTTTTCTCTTTCCCTTATAACTGTTTCAGTAATTTGCGCTGCTGCATTTTTAGGCGAAACTTTAAATAATCCACCCTTTTGTTTTTTTATATATGTATAAGCTGCATCCCAACTACTTTCATGGTCATTTCCGCCGTCTCTCATAGTACAAAAAATTTCCGCTCCAAATGCACTTGCATTTACTCTTGGCGTAGTAAGGGTCAGAGGAGCGAAAATTCCCAACGCTAATGGTATTAGTTTTTTCTTCTTAAATCTCTGCATTAGGCTTTTATCTTCTATTTAAAAATATCTTTTATTATGAATATGTCTATAGAAATTTAAGATTTAATCACTCCAAATACATTTAAGCATTTTACAACTAAAGGAAGAATTAAGAGTACAGTGATCAATCTGACAGCGTGTAAAGTTGCTACTGCAGGCCCCACTCCGTATTCAGATCCTACAAGACTCATTCCGCTAATTCCTCCTGGTGCAGCTCCTAGAATTGTTGTAATAATATCTATTTTAAGTAATCTGCTTGTCCACAAACCAATTGCTAATCCGGTAATAACTAAAGTAAAAGTTATTAATATCGCTGGTCTCCATAAATTTTGAATATCAACTAATGAGTCTTTTGTTAATGATGTACCAATGACTGTTCCAATTCCAATTTCTAAAATTGTTCTTGTTCCGATTGGCCACTCTGCGATGTCAACTTTGCCACTTATGCTAAGTATGCTTGCGCCTATTAAAGCACCTGCTAAAGGAGCCGCAGGAATACCTGTTTTTAGAGCTAATGCTCCAAAAATACAACCTGCAAAAATATAATAGATTAGATTTATGTTTGGCATAAATTTGAAAGATGTTTGATCATAATATTAGAAAAAATTTTTTTTGTTTAAGTTTATAGTCAAATAATATTTTTGTTTTCCTCTCATAATGTCCCCTTTTGTTGGCATAATATTAACTAAAGGATGAATTTTTATGTCTTCACAAATTTCATATAAAGATAATAAAAACAGAATAAAGAAAAAATTATCTTTTTTTGAGGGTGGCCACCAACTTGAAAAATTAGAGTTTGCCCTTGCAATAGCTCAAACCAAAGGTGATGAAAAACAATCAATCGTTCTTAGAAAAAAGATTGTTGAATTAGGCGGAAATGTTGAAGAGCCAGGCACTTAACTTAATTCCCCTCGAGATATCTTGATACCACAAGTAATGCTTCACCAGCTTGTTGTGTAGTAATTTTACCGAGTTCGAGAAGTGTATTACTTATAGCAGAAACTACCGTGATAATATCTCTGTCATTAACATAGCCTAAATGTCCGACTCTAAAAATTTTCCCTTTCAAATGGTCTTGACCACCAGCGAGTAATATATCGAAATTTTTCTTTATTTTTTTTCTAAATTCTTCAGCATCCATACCTTCAGTTTTTATTGCAGTAATAGAAGGACTTAAATATTTTTCATCAGCAAATAATTTTAGATTTAAAGCCTTCATAGCATTGCTCATCGCTAATTTGTGTTTATTGTGTCTGAGGAAAATGTTATCTAGGCCTTCTTCTTTCATCATTTTTAAAGCTTCATCTAAAGCAAAAACTAAATTAACTGCTGGAGTATATGGATTACTGTTACTTAAAAGACTTTTTCGGTAGGATTTTAAATTTAAATAAAACTTTGGTAAATTAGATTTTTCTGAAGCTTCCCATGCTTTTTGGCTCATTGCTACAAAACTTAGCCCTGGAGGTATCATATATCCCTTTTGTGATCCTGAAGCAACGATATCTAATTTCCATTCATCTAAAGGGACATTGCAAGCTCCAAGACTTGTAACGCAGTCAACAATTGATAATGCTGTGTTGTGTGTGCGAATATATGAACTTATAGTTTCTAGATCATTAATTACTCCTGTTGAGGTTTCAGAATGGGTCAAAATAACCGCCTTTATTTCTTTTTGTTTATCCTCCTCTAATACCTTTTTGAAATCTTCTGGATCAAGTGCAGTCCCCCATTCGGAAGAAATTTTTATTACTTCAAGACCAAATTCTTTAGCAACTTTTACCCATCTTTCGCCAAATTTTCCATTTTCTCCACAAATTACTTTATCTCCTCTACTTAAGGTGTTTATTATTCCAGCCTCCATTGCTGCAGTCCCACTACCAGTGATTGTTAGAACATCATTTTGAGTTTGATGAAGCCACTGTAAATTCTTAGTAGTACTTTCTACGAGATCTTGAAATTCTTTACTGCGATGGCCTATTGGATGTTTGCTTAATGCTTGCAAAACTTTTTCTGGAACTGGTGTGGGTCCAGGAATCATCAATGATAATTTTTGTTGTATGGCCACTTTTTGTTAAATAGGTCATTCTTAGATTAGTTCTCATTATATATTT
>QCCC01000015.1 GCA_003281415.1 Prochlorococcus sp. AG-347-K15 | reverse complement strand
GATCTCTGCTCAAGAGTAGCTTTTACTTTTTTTTCACAACTTGATGCTACTTGAACTGCATACCATCTTGCGATGCTTGTATTTGCTTTTGAAGAAGCAAGGCTTGTAGTTAATTCATTACTCATTTTTCTAGAAGCTTAATTAAAATCTTTGTTAATGGATATTCGGGAGAAAATTCAACCAAAAATTTGCGAGGCTGCCCATCCATAGAATCTGCTAACAGAAGCAATGGCTGCAGCAGAAAACGATACCATAATTATAACTGCTACCGATTCGCTAAAAAGTTGTTGTTTATTAGGCCACACAACAAGTTTAAGCTCATCGTAGGTAGATCTAAAAAAATTAATCTTTTTTTTAGGCTCTTCAAGTTCAGGAGAATCCTTTTTAAGAGGTTCTTTATTAGTAGTAGGACTTGTCACAAAAATTTTTTTTAAATTAAGCTTTACGCTTTAGTTATCATTTTAGCTCATTGATTTACTCCTCAGCTAGGTTTGAAAACGATCTCATCTTTTTTAGAAGGGTTAAGTTTAATTGTTATATTTTTTTTGTTTTTGAAGTTATCCTCTAAAAGTTTTGCAGCCAAGGGATTTTCTATTTGTCTTCTAAGTTCCCTGCTAAGTGGCCTAGCACCATATTCAGGTTCATAAGAATCGTTTGCAATTTTATTAATAACTTTTTTGTCTATAGCAATATTTATTTTCTGTTCAAGTAGGAGGTTTTTTAGATCTTCAGTTTGTAAAATTATTATTTTTTGAAGTTCATCAATAGATAATGGATTAAACTTTACGACTTCGTCAATTCTATTTAAAAATTCAGGTCTAAAAATTGAAGACAATGTATTACTAATGGCATCATCTAAGGTTTGTTGGTCTTTTTCTAACTTTCCCTCACTTTTAGAAATCTTTTGTGAATACTCCAGTATAGATTTACCAGCTAGGTTGCTTGTCATAATGATTACGGTATTTTTGAAGTCTACGGTCCTTCCTTGAGAGTCTGTTAATCTTCCTTCATCTAAGACTTGTAAAAGGATATTAAAAACTTCTGAATGTGCTTTTTCTATCTCATCAAGAAGTATTACTGAATAGGGTTTACGTCTTACAGCTTCAGTTAATTGGCCTCCCTCTTCATAACCAACATAACCTGGAGGAGCTCCCAAAAGTCTTGCTACAGCATTTTTCTCCATATATTCACTCATGTCTAATCTTAAAAGTGCGTCTTCTTCATCAAATAAAGCTGTTGCGAGAGATTTTGCTAATTCTGTTTTGCCAACACCTGTAGGACCCATAAATAAAAAAGATCCGATAGGTCTTTTAGGACTTTTCATGCCAACGCGAGCTCTTCTAATTGCAGCAGAAACAGCTTCTATAGCTTTTTCTTGTCCAATAACTTTTCCACTTAGTTCTGTTTCTAGATTGACTAATTTTTTACGTTCATTTGAAACTACTTTAGAAATTGGAATTCCCGTAATTTTTGAAATAACATCAGCAATATCATCAGGTTCAACTTGGTATTTAAAAGGAAAGTTTCTATTTTTCTTTATTTTAGAAAAGCTTTCTTCAACTTTTTGTATTTCATTCTCTATTTCACTTAACTCTTCTTCAAGCTTTTCTAGATAATCCAGATCATTTTCAATTTCGCGATTTGATTTATCTTTAATTTGTTTGATAAGCTTATCTTCTTCTTTCATTAAAATAGATAATTGCTCCATTTTTTCCCGCAAATTGTTCCAATTGTCCAAAAGAATGTTCAATTTTGCCTCTGATTTTTGCCTCATATTCAACAGTTTTTCTTGGGCTTCGATATTTTCTCCTTGCAAATTATTAAGTTTTTCATTAATAGTTTGAAGTTTGTTTTCTTGTTGGAGAATTATTTGAGGCTTTTTATTAGACTCGATTTTTAACTCTGCAGCTGCTTCATCAATTAAATCTATTGCTTTATCAGGAAGACATTTATCGCTTATGTATCTGTCGGCCAATTTTGCAGAATAGTTTACTGCTTCTTCAGAAATTTTTATGCCATGATGTGATTCATATTTCTTTTTTATCCCTTGTAATATTTTTGCGCTTAATTCTACTGAAGGTTCATTAACAGCTATCTTTTGAAAGCAATTATTTAATGCCTGATCTTTTTCAATAGTTTCACGAAATTTCTCAGGTGTTGTTGTACCGATACATCTAAGTTCTCCTTCAGCTAGTAAAGGTTTTAAGATATTACTAATGTCGGTAGAAGATCTGTCAGAACTTAATATTGAGTGAATTTCATCAATAAATAGAATCATTCCTTGGTTTGGATTATTTAATTCCTGCAATATTAAGCTTAGTCTTTCCTCTAGTTGACCTCTAAATTTGGTCCCAGAAACTAATGCACCTAAGTCAAGTGAAATAATTTTTAAATCCTTTAAAGTATCAGGAACTTTTTTGTCTACGATTAATTGAGCAAGTAATTTTGCAATTGAGGTTTTACCAACTCCAGGATTGCCAATAAGTATAGGGTTATTTTTGTTTCTTCTGCAGAGTACCCTCATTAAATTATTGATTTCATTTTCTCTTCCTAAAACAGGATCCAGTATGCCTTTTTTAGCTGATTCTGTTAAATCTTTTCCATAAATTGAAAGAGCATTTTCATCTTTTCCAACTTGTTTTTTGGTTTCAATTTGAAGTTCACTTTTCGGTAATGGAACAATAGCTTTTTTAAATTTTTCTTCTTTTACAAAAGTCTCGTTAGTCTCGTTATTTGATTCAAAATTAGATTGATTATTTATTTCAATTACATTCCCATAATTAAAAGAATCTTTTGATTGATTAATATTTGGGTAAAACTTTAATTCTTCCTCTAATTTTTCCATTGAAAGGTTTCCTTCTTCAAAAACATAATTTCCAATTCTTAAATCTCTTCCAAGAGCAATTAGTAAATGAGGGATTTCTATTAATCTCGATCCCCATTGAGTTTTAATCTGATTCGCGTTATCTAATAAAATTTCTAAATCTTCTCCGATAGTAAAAATATCTGACTCATTTGTTGGTGTTTCTTCTAGAAAATCTTCTGTTATGTCTAAAACTGTATCTTGGTCGATTGATAATTTTTCAATGAAGGCAAAGAATTCACTTGATGAGAACAATGTATGAATTATGTGTTCAATATTAAATTCGCTATGATCCCATTTTTTTGCTGTTTCTTCCCCTAATAAAAGAAGATTCCAACTGATATCGCTAAATAGTTCAGGACTGGATGTAAGTGTTTCTCTCATAAACTATAAAAACTACAGTTGATTATTAATTAATATTCTAAATAGGATCTGCATTAATAATCATCCAATAATTTTCAAATTGTAAGATGAATTTGAAAATTATTTAGATGAGAAGATTTGCGGCGACTTTAGAATCAAAAAAACTTTAAAGAATATGTAAGCTCTTATAAAATTAAAAATTATAGTTGGTAAACAAATATATTTCAGATATTAGCCAAATAGTTCAGCTATTAATAGGATTTAAATAGTAATAATTAAATTGTGAAAGAAACTATTGATTTTCTTATTGATACTGTTGAAGCAAGGCAAGTCCTTGATTCAAGAGGTAATCCAACTGTAGAGGCAGAAGTATTTTTGGAATGTGGTGCAAGTGGTAGAGCAATTGTTCCCAGCGGAGCTAGCACTGGTGCTCATGAGGCTCATGAATTAAGAGATGGTGGTTCGAAATATATGGGGAAAGGCGTTTTGAATGCTGTTAATAAAATTCATGAAACAATATCGCCGGCTTTATGTGGTTTGTCATCTTTAGATCAAACTGCAGTAGATAAATTAATGATTGAAATTGATGGGACTCCTAATAAGTCTAACCTTGGAGCAAATTCAATCCTTGCAGTAAGTCTTGCAACTGCTAGAGCATCAGCAAATGCTTTAGACATTCCCCTATATAGATATCTTGGAGATCCATTATCCAATCTTCTTCCAGTCCCATTGATGAATGTAATAAATGGTGGTGCTCATGCACCAAATAGTCTTGATTTTCAGGAATTTATGCTTGTTCCACATGGAGTTAATCATTTCAGTGAATCATTAAGAATGGGTACTGAAATTTTTCATTCATTAAAATCATTACTTGATCAAAAAGGTCTATCTACTGCTGTAGGCGATGAGGGTGGATTTGCCCCGAATTTGTCATCAAGCGAAGAAGCAGGGGACTTATTATTAGAAGCAATTCAAAAGGCCGGATTTAAGCCTGGTGAGCAGGTATCTTTAGCTTTAGATGCTGCTAGTACTGAATTTTATAGTGATGGTATTTATAAATATGAAGGTAAAAGTTTAAATAGTTCTGAAATGATTTCATATCTTTCAAGATTAGTTTCTAATTATCCCATAGTTTCAATAGAGGACGGTTTAGCTGAGGATGATTGGGAGGGTTGGTCAGAATTAAACAAAGAATTAGGGAATAAAGTTCAGCTTGTAGGTGATGATTTATTCGTTACTAATACAGAAAGATTACGGAAAGGGATTATAGAAAAATCTGCCAATTCAATCCTAATAAAGGTAAATCAAATTGGAACATTAACTGAAACTTTGGAAGCTATTGAGTTAGCTAAAATGTCTGGTTTCACAAGTGTTATAAGTCATAGAAGTGGCGAGACTGAAGATACAACAATTGCAGATTTATCTGTCGCCACAAGATCGGGTCAGATCAAGACTGGCTCTTTAAGCAGAAGTGAAAGGATTGCAAAATATAATAGGCTTTTAAAAATTGAGGAGGAATTAGGCAATCAAGCAAGATTCGCTGGAGCTTTAGGTTTAGGTCCCAAAAATATATAGTTTTTTTAGCGCTTAAGTTTTTCTAATCGTGAGCCTTTTCTCATACTTAATTGGCACTTTATCCAATCAATACTTATTGGTAGTGCAAAAAAAAGTGGCAACAAGGCAAAATTATTTTGTTTATTGGTTACAAGTAAAGCAGATGCAATTGATAAGCTTCCTATGAGAATTGAATGGCCTAAAGTTTTTTGAGCCGTAAACATTTTTTTGAATTGCCTATCAGACTCTCCCATTCTTATTTGCAATTGTAAATCGCCCTGTTCTAATCTTTCTAAACTTTCATCTATTCTTTTGGGAATTCCAACAGCTTTCGATCCTAGTTCTCCTACTTGCCTTCCAAATTGGTTAATTAAATCGTTGGGACTTTGATTATTTGAAGTCATAAGTTCTATTAAATAAGGCTTGGTAACTGATACAAGGTTAAACCCTGGATCAAGCATTCTACCAACTCCTTCAAAAGTTGATAAAGCTCTCATCACAAAGATTAAATCTACTGGCAGTTGAAATGGCGTTTCATAAACCAGTTCATATAAATCTCCAGATAATCTTTCAATAATATTAGGACTAAATGGCGGAGTTAAGGCTTCTTTAAGCATCAATCTGACTAATCTTCTGACTGGTCCTACATCAATATCTTTTGAAATTAGCCCAGCCTGTTGTAATTGACTAACAAGTGATGAGGCGTCTCTAAGAGCAGCTGCCTTAACCATCCCCCCTAATCTTGTTTGAAGATTATTTGAGATGTTCCCCATCATTCCAAAATCATAAAAAATCAATTTACCTTCACTTGAAACTGCTAGGTTCCCTGGATGAGGATCTGCATGAAAAAAACCGTAATTTACTAATTGTTTTAAGTAGCTGATTGCACCTATCTCTGCAATTTTAGATAAATCAATTTCTTGTGATTTTAATTTTTCTAAATCGCTTATTTTTGTCCCTTCTACATAACTTAAACAAAGCACTTTTTCACTGCTCATATCCCAAATTACTTCAGGAACTTGAACATTTTCATCATCAAGAAATTGCTGCCTAAATCTTGCTGCATATTGCGCTTCGCATTTAAAATCAAGTTCTTTCATCAGAACTTTTCTACACTCTTTAGCAATCTCAACCCAGTTTCTACCTCGACTCCAATTCTTATTTTTCTGCAATAATCCTGCTATTTGCTGCATTATGCCCAAATCGATAATAAACAATTCTTTTAAATTAGGTCTTTGAACTTTAAAAACTACTTTCTTACCATCTTTTAAAGTTGCTCTATGAACCTGAGCTAGTGATGCTGATCCAACCGGATCACATATTATTTGATCTATTTCATTAAATTTAGACCCTAGTTCATTTCTTATAGTCTCTTCAACTTGCGTAAATGAAAAATTAGGAACTTGATCCTGTAATTTTGACAATTCCTGTATCCAGGTATTAGGAATTAAATCAGGTCTCGCTGATAATAATTGTCCAATTTTAATAAATGCTGAACCAAGCTTTATTAATTGATTAGTAAAACACCTAGCTCTTTTAATTTGGACCCTACTTTTTTCATTCTTCTTAGCTTGGAAAATTGTAAATCTAATATTATCTATCCACAAATTTATTAAAAGTGAAATCAGAGTTATCCAAATAAGAAAGGCCCTCTTCAACTTTTTAAAACGATAATGAAGAATGTGAAAACTCATTTCATTTGATTATTTGTGGTTTTATTAAAGAGATCAATTTGCTTATTGATATCTTCAATTTCATTTAAAGCTTTTTTTATTTTGGAATCTTGATAAGTATTTGCAGACTCATTTTCTTGAATATTTTCGGCTTTTTCCATTCTTGAGGCTTCTTCAATTATGGATTCTTTCAAACTATCAAATTCTTTTTTGAGAATTTCTGGAGCATCCTGAGCAATATTTGTTGCTTCTTCAATTTTGTCAACCAATATCTCGTTTAATTTTTCGGTTACTTTCTTAATGGCAGCTTTTAAAAGGTAATCAGAGTTGGTCATGAAAAATATAATGTTTCTACAGCAATTAAATTTGCATATAACCAATAATAGATCAATTCAGAACATTTCACGTACCTGATCATTTTGATAATTAATTTTTTATGTTTTTCCTATGTAAGTTTGTTTCTATATTATGCTTTTTTCTCTTTTTTCTTTTAACTTATATCTATATAGAGGTTTAGGTATTTACATTAAAATATCTTCTAACCAAGAACTCATCTAATTAACTACTAAATAAGGAGTTTTTAAAAATTGGAAATCATTGAGTCAGATGTAGTTATTATCGGAGGAGGCCCGGCCGGATGTACTTGCGCACTTTATACATCTCGTTCAAACTTAAAGACAGTTGTTTTAGATAAAAATCCATCTGTTGGCGCCTTAGCGATAACTCATCAAATCGCTAATTATCCAGGTGTCCCAGTTGATATAAGTGGGGAGAAATTACTTACTCTAATGAGAGAACAGGCTGTGCAATATGGCACAGACTATAGAAGAGCACAAGTGTTTGGAATAGACACTAGTGGAGAATGGAAAATGGTTTATACGCCAGAAGGTACTTTCAAAGCTAAAGCACTTGTACTTGCAAGTGGAGCTATGGGTAGGCCTGCATCATTTAAGGGTGAAGCCGATTTTCTTGGCAAAGGAGTAAGTTATTGTGCTACATGTGATGGGGCTTTTTATAAGAATAGAGAAGTTGCCGTTGTTGGAGTGAACAAGGAGGCAATTGAAGAGGCAACTGTTCTAACTAAATTTGCATCAACTGTGCATTGGATTACATCAAGTGATCCTAAATCAGATAATGAAGAAGCTATGGAATTGATGGATAATTCAAATATAAAACATTGGAGTAGAACAAGATTATTGGAAATACTGGGCGATGATATGGGTGTTAATGGGGTTGTTGTAAAAAATAAACAAGAAGAAAATCCTATCAATTTAAATTTAGATGGAGTGTTTGTCTATATGAGTGGTTCAAAGCCGATTACTGATTTTTTAGGGGACCAAATTGCTTTAAAAGAAGACGGAGGGGTTATTGTTGATGACTTTATGTCTACAAACTCTGATGGAGTATGGGCTATTGGAGATATAAGAAATACACCATTTAAGCAAGCCGTAGTTGCAGCTTCTGATGGATGTATTGCTGCAATGTCAATTGATAGATACTTAAATAGTCGAAAAAATATAAGAGTAGATTGGATTCATTCTTAAAATAAATATTGCTTCTTTAATTTAAAGAGGTGTTGCCTCAGAAATATAAGCGACTCCTCCGTAGTAGCTTAAATCATCCCTGATGTTATCTCTCATTTTATCTATTAATTCTTGCTCACAAAAAACAATTACATGAGCATTTGCTCCTAATCCTGTAAATTCCATATCTTCTGTAACAACTCTTTCAGGTCCTCTGCCTGTGGCGTGTTTCATAACTGTATATCCCGGAACATTAGCTTTTTCTAATGTTTTAATGATTGCATCTAGTTCTCTTTCACTAAATATCAAGTCTAATCTTTTCATTTTTATAGAGGGGACAATGGGATAATGGTATTTACTAAACTCATATATATGGGAATGCCAAGAACTATATTGAATGGGAAAGTTAGACCTAGTGTAGTTGAAATATAATAACTAGATTTAGCTTCTGGTACCGTCATCCTCATCGCTGCAGGAACTGCTAAATAAGAGGCGCTAGCACATAAAACCACAAATAAAAGTGCGTTGCCAGGTCCTAATGATAAAAATCTTGCAACGAAAACACCAATAAATGCGTTAAATAAAGGCATAAAAATGGCAAAGCCAATCAAGAACGAACCTGCATTCTTGAGTCTCGGTAATCTTTGAGCAGCGACTATTCCCATATCTAACAAGAAGAAGCATTCTGCTCCATAGAATAATTGTCCAGTAAAAGGCTCCATTTTTGCAATCCCTGAGGGATTACTGGAAGCAGTAAGAAATCCTACAATTAAGCTTGAGAGCAATAAATAAACTGATCCATTCAAAAGTGATTCGTGTAATATTGCGCTTAGATGCATTTTTCTTGATTTTGGCCTATTTTTGGGAGCTGCAAATTTCACAAGTAATAATCCAACAATTATTGCAGGAGACTCCATTAAAGCTAAGGCTCCAACCATAAACCCATCAAAAGCTATTTTTTGGCTTTCCAAAAAACTTTCTGCGGAAATAAAAGTAACAGCGCTAATTGAACCGTATGCTGCTGCTATTGCAGCGGAATTAAAGACATCAAACTTAAATCTTAAAATTAAAAATCCAATCAGTGGAATTACTAATGACATAAGAATTGCTGCACTTAAAGTAGGCAATACTTGATCTGTAAAACCACTTTTCTGTATCTCTATACCTCCTTTAAAACCAATTGCTAGTAGCAGATATAAGGAGAAGAGTTTAGGTAATGGAGCTGGTATTTCTAAATCAGATTTAAAGAGTACTGATATTGCTCCAATCAAAAAGAAAAGAACTGGCGGGGCTAATACATTTTGCAGAATTGGATTTATTTCCATAAATTATTAGGCTATTTCATTTAGAGCGGTTTCTAAAGCTTCTTTTCTTGTTTCAATGATGCCTTCAACTCCAAACTTAGCTAATCTATCTTTTACTTTTTCATTTGCCCCAGCAACAAATGCTTTTCTGGAATTATTTTTTGCTTCCTGCATCATGTCCTCTATTGCGAGAGTCGCCGTCACTCCAAGTCTTGGTACGTCAGTGATATCTAGTATTAAAACCTTGTAGTTTCTTACCAGCATCATTCTCTCAGATATTCCTTTAGCTGCTCCAAAACTAAGTGGTCCTTTAAGTCTAAATAACATTACTTCTCCAGAGCATCTATCTAGTAGTGCTTTTTCATCAGCAGGTAATGCATTTTTAGCTTGATCATCTTTTGATAAAGGATTATCCTCATCCATACCTTCTAATTGAGTTTCGGTTATTGAATCAATAGTGAGCATATTTGCTATGAATACACCGACTAAAACAGCCCAAATTAAATCCCAAAAAACAGTCATTAGTAGTACACCGTACATTACAACTGAAGTTTTTAAGGATAATTTGTGTGCCCTCCTCAAGAACCCCCAATCAATAATATCTAGACCAACTTTTATAAGAATGCCTGCTAGCAAAGCAGTTGGAATTTGCTCAGCCAAAGGACCTGCACCAACTAAAACTATCAACAAGACAACTGAGTGAACCATTCCAGAAATGGGAGTGGATCCTCCAGATTTAACATTAATAACTGTTCTCATTGTCGCTCCGGCTCCAGGTAAACCAGAAAACAGACCTGCCACTGCATTTCCTATTCCTTGCCCAATAAGTTCTCTATCAGAATTATGTTTTGTTTGCGATATATTGTCTGCTACAAGAGATGTTAGTAAAGAGTCAATAGCCCCGAGTACTGCGAGGACTAATCCTGCCTTAAAAATAATTGGAAAATATTGATTAAAACTTGGGAAATTTAAAGATGGAACTCCTCTTGGAATTTCTCCAATTCTATCAATAGCTCCATCTCCAAAAATTAATATTGATATTGGAGTTACTATCAATAGGGCTAAGAGAGGAGAAGGAACCCATTGACTTATTTTTCTAGGAGTTAGAAAAACTATCCCTAGTGTCATTATTGCTACTCCAATAGCAGCACCATTTGGCTGGAAATTTGAAAATACAGTAGATAAAGATTCCACTACTCCACCTCTAGTGCTAATTCCTAATAATGGCCCAATTTGAAGTGCAATGATTATTACTCCAATACCAGACATGAATCCTGACACAACAGAATATGGAACTAAAGTAATGTATTTACCTAGTTTTAGAATTCCAAATAATATTTGCAGTAAGCCACCAATTACTACCGCTGCCATCACTAAAGGTAAAATTTGTCCTGCGGATAGATCTCTTGGAACTCCCACTGCTGCTAAGCCTGCTACTACTCCAGCAACAGTTACACTCATTGGTCCTGTAGGCCCACTAACTTGAGCAGGGGTTCCGCCGAACAATGCTGCTAAGAAACCAACTACTACTGCTCCATATAGTCCATAAATTGCTCCGCCAGGTCCTAACGCAGCATTACCAAAAGCAAGAGCTAGAGGCAAAGCCACCACTGCGGCTGTGATCCCTCCTAGAATATCGCCTCTTACATTCTTTAGATGAAATCCATTAATTATTTTCAAAGATGCTCTCCTTAAAATAAACACTTAACTAAAAGATATTATCTCTTAATGACGTAAATTTGTGAAAAATGCAGTTTGTGCAAAATATTTTTGTAACTTTTTTTCTCTTATTAAATAAAATTTAGTTAATTTTCCTGAACAAAAGTAGTCTCTGATTGGTTTAAGTGCGAGACAAGCGATTAATGTATTAGAGAAATATTTTTCAATTTAAATAATATTCAAATGAATTCTATTATTCGTCCTAGAAGATTAAGAAGAACTGAGGCAATTAGAGAAATGGTTAGAGAAAACCATCTAATGGCATCAGATTTTATATATCCATTATTTATTCATGAAAGAGATTTTAAAGAGGAAATTTCAGCAATGCCAGGAACTTATAGATGGGATATTAATGGCTTAATTAAGGAGGTTACTAGGGCATGGGAATTGGGAATAAGGTGTATAGTTCTTTTCCCAAAAATCAACGATAGCTTAAAGACTGAAGATGGAGCAGAATGTTTTAATGAAGACGGTTTAATACCTAAAGCTATTCGAATATTAAAAAAAGAGATTCCTGAAATGGCAATAATGACAGATGTTGCCTTGGACCCATACTCTTGCGATGGTCATGATGGATTAGTTGATGAAACTGGAAAGATATTGAACGACGAAACAATCGAAATTTTAAAAAAACAAGCTTTAACACAAGCAAGAGCCGGAGCTGATTTTATTGGCCCTAGTGACATGATGGATGGGAGAGTTGGAGCAATTAGGACTGCTCTTGATAGTGAAGGATTTAGTGATGTAGGAATTATTAGTTATACAGCTAAATATTCATCTGCTTATTATGGTCCATTTAGAACTGCTTTAGATTCGGCTCCTAGAGAAAATAGTAAGAAAATAATTCCAGACAATAAGTCTACATATCAAATGGACCCTGCCAATTCAAAAGAGGCTTTAATTGAATCTGCATTGGATCAGTATGAAGGAGCTGATATTTTGATGGTAAAACCAGGAATTTCATATTTGGATATTGTTTATAGACTAAGCACATTTTCAAATAAGCCCATAGCTGCATACAACGTTAGTGGGGAGTACTCCATGGTAAAGTCTGCGGCGATGAAAAACTGGATTAATGAAAAAGATATTGTTTTAGAAACGTTGCTTAGTTTCAAAAGAGCAGGTGCAAAACTGATACTCACTTATCATGCTTGCGATGCATCTCAATGGTTGCAGGATAATTAAAAACTCATTATTAACAAAAATTTGGTTTATTCTTAGATTAATAATTAATTAAATGCTTTGTTTTGAAGTTATCACAAGAAGTAAATAGGATTGGTCACATCGCACTTAGAGTAGAGAATCTCGAAAGGGCCAAATCTTTTTATATTAAGCTTGGTATGAATTTAGTTTGGGACGATAAAGATTGGTCTTATTTAGAAGCTGGTAAAGGGAAAGATGGACTTGCCTTGTTAGGCCCTAGCTACAAATCTGCTGGACCACACTTTGCTTTTCATTTTGAAAATAAAAAAGAAGTAGAAAATATTCAAAATGATTTAAAGAATTCTGGTGTAAAAGTTGGTCCTTTACATGAACATAGAGATGGAACAGCATCTTTTTATATGAAGGATACTGAAGGAAACTGGCTCGAGATGCTTTATGTTCCTCCTGAAGGGATTCAATCGAATGTTTGATTCTTTTTTTTGTATGCCAGAGAAAAGTTATTCTAAAAAATCATATTCAGATAACACCCTAGAAGAAGAATCTATAAGCCTTTTAGAGTGGGATACATTAAAAACGCATTTATCTTCATTCGCCTCAACGGAAATGGGTAAACGAGCAATTTTAAGTTTTGGTATTCCTTCAGAATACGAAGCCTCTAAAAGACTGTTGAATGAAACTGTTGAGATAAATGAGCTAGAAAATAATTTAGATAAATCAATTAGTTTTTCTGGTGTTTTTGATATTAGTAGAAATATTGAAATTTGTTCCAAGGGGGGTGTAATTTCATCTTCTGAATTGTTAGAAATAGCGAAAACAATTGCTGCAGCAAGAAATTTAAAAAAAATCTTATTAGATTTTGAAGAAAGGCCTTATATTTCATCATTAACAAGAAATTTAATTGACCATCAGAATATCGAAACGATTTTTAAAAAAGGCATTGAATCTAATGGAAGGATTTCAGACAATGCAAGTAATGAACTATCTATTTTTAGAAAAGAATTATTATCTAAGAAACTTGAAAGAAAAATATTAGTTGAGAAATTTATTCAAAAGAATTTAGCTTATTTGCAAGATACTACTATTGGAGATCGATATGGTAGGCCTGTTTTAGCAGTCAAAGTGAATTATGTAGATAAATTTAAAGGCATAATTCATGACTCTTCATCTTCAGGAAATACAGTATATTTTGAGCCTGAAAGTGTAGTTATTAAGGGTAATAAGATTGCTTCTTTAGAGGCTAGGATCACAGCAGAAGAATTTAAATTACTAAAGAAATGGTCCCAAGTTGTTAGTGATAATTCAGAAAGTCTTATTGAAATGGCATCCATTTTATTGAGATTAGAAAATGCTCTAACTCGTTCAAGATATTCGAAATGGATTGGAGGCAAAACTCCTACCTTTGATAAAAATCCTATTATTTCTTTAATTGGTTTTTCTCATCCGTTATTGATTTGGGAACATAAGAAAAAAGGAGCCCCTCCCCCAGTGGCTGTCGATTTTCATATAAATAGAAATATTAAGGTTGTAGCTATTACAGGTCCAAATACTGGAGGTAAAACGGCAGCTTTAAAAGGTTTAGGTTTGTCTTTACTTATGGCTAGAGCAGGATTATTGATACCCTCAACTAATAACCCTATTATCCCTTTTTGTCCAAATATATATGTGGATATAGGTGATAATCAATCATTAGAAGAAAATTTATCAACCTTCAGTGGGCATATATCCCGCATAAAAGGGATATTGGATTCACTTGATAACAAGAAAGGATTATCAGTTGTTTTGTTAGATGAGATTGGATCTGGTACAGATCCTCTTGAAGGAAGTGCTCTTGCGATGGCTTTATTAAAAGAATTTGCAAATAAATCTGATATCACTTTAGCAACTACACATTATGGAGATATTAAGGCTCTAAAATATAATGACTCAAGATTTGAAAACGTATCAGTTGCCTTTGATGAGGATTCTTTGAAGCCAAAGTATATACTCAACTGGGGTATTCCTGGGAGAAGTAATGCCTTGTCAATTTCAAAGAGAATTGGTCTCGATGAAAGCATACTTAATGAGGCTGCAAATTATCTAAAGCCAAAAGAGATTGATAATATTAACAGTATTATTAAAGGACTTGAGGAAGAGAGGATTAAGCAACAAAATTCTGCAGAAGAGGCTGCAGAACTGATTGCAAGGACTGAAATATTACATGATGAACTGAAGAGAAATTATGAATATCAAAAAATAAATGCTGAAAAAATCCAAGAAATTGAAAGGTCTAAATTATCAAAACATATTGTATCCGCTAAAAAAGAGGTAATAGATTTGATTAAAAAATTAAGAGATAAAAATGTTAATGGAGAGGATACAAGAATTATTGGAAAAAGATTAAAGGAAATTGAGACGGAACATTTAACCAAAAAAAAATTTGAAAAGTCAATATCATGGAATCCTCAGATAGGCGATTTTGTGAAAATTAAAAGTCTAAATAGTACGGGACAAATTGTGGATTTAGATAAAAAAGTTGGTTTTTACGAAGTTAAATGTGGTTCATTCAGAAGCACATTATCTGTAAATGACTTTGAAGGTATTAATGGAGAAAAGCCTAATTTCAAAAGGTCAAAAATTGAGATTAAGTCTTCAAGAGAAGATTTTTCTTTTTCTAAAATTAGAACGAGTAAAAATACAATTGATGTGAGAGGGCTAAGAGTTCACGAAGCCGAAATAATTATTGAGGAGAAAATTAGAAAATTTCATGGACCGCTATGGATTGTTCATGGAATTGGAACAGGGAAATTAAAAAAAGGACTAAGAAATTGGTTATCAGGTTTGAATTATGTTGATAAGATTGAAGATGCTGCTAACAACGAAGGTGGACCTGGTTGCAGTATTGCGTGGATAAAATAAAATTTAAAATATCTAGAAAACAATTTAATAAGTGTATTAAGTGCAATTTATTGATCAAGCAAACATTATTCTTAAAGCTGGAAAAGGTGGAAATGGAATAGTTTCATTTAGAAGAGAAAAATTTGTTCCTGCTGGAGGGCCGTCGGGTGGAAATGGTGGCAGGGGAGGTTCAATAATTTTGATGGCTGATAATAATCTTCAAACATTATTAGATTTCAAATTCAAACGTGAAATAATTGCTGATGATGGATGCAAAGGAGGCCCTAATAAGAGATCAGGTGCCTCAGGTGAGGATACAATCCTTAAAGTTCCCTGCGGTACAGAAATAAGGGATATTAAAACCGGCATTATTTTAGGAGACTTAACTGAAGACAAACAGAGTTTAACTATTGCTATTGGGGGAAGAGGTGGACATGGTAATGCTTACTATTTAAGTAATCAAAATAGAGCCCCAGAATCATTCACTGAAGGTAAAGATGGTGAGATATGGGAGGTTCGATTAGAATTAAAACTTCTCGCAGAAGTTGGAATTATAGGCCTTCCAAATGCTGGGAAAAGTACTTTGATTTCCGTTTTATCATCTGCCCGTCCAAAAATTGCAAACTATCCTTTCACAACTTTAATTCCTAACTTAGGTGTAGTAAGAAAAGTAGATGGGAATGGATGCCTTTTTGCTGATATACCTGGATTAATATCAGGGGCAGCTGATGGAGTAGGTTTAGGACATGATTTTTTAAGGCATATCCAAAGAACTAAAATACTTGTGCACTTAATTGATTCAATTGCAGAAAATCCTATACATGATTTTGAGATAATTGAGCAGGAATTAAATAAATATGGGAAAGGTCTTTTAGATAAAAAAAGGATAATAGTGTTAAATAAAATGGAGCTGGTAGATGATGATTATTTGAAAATAATCACAAAAAAGTTGGAAGATTTATCTAAAAAGAAAGTTTTAGTTATTTCTTCATCTTTAAAAAAAGGTTTATCTTCACTGCTTTCTGAAGTATGGAAAAGGATCTAACTTAAATCAAAATTGTTTTTGTAAATAAATACACTTGATTTAATAATGAAAATTAGCCATAAATAAGATACTTCTTTAAACAAAATATGAATTTCTACAATTGTTTTGATCAACAAGGAAAAATAATAGCTAGATGCCAAACTATTCAAGATATTGAGGTTCTGAAGAAAATGGGAAGACCAATTGTTGAAGTTAAGGAAATGAAAAATGAGGAGTCGGTTGTATGTTCTCTAACAGGTAGTCCATCGGATTTTAATAGAGATTACTAACTAAGAATTTTAAACAATAAAAAAAGGGCTTTTAAAGCCCTTTTTTTGTGCTTTATATTTTAAAAAGAAAACTTAATCATCATAAACAAGACACTCCGGCTCGTCAGGGTTGGCATCACAGAATAATTCCAAAGCATTTGGGTCATGTTTATCATCTGGATGATGATCTTTATATTCTTCTAGTTCTTTTAGTTCTTCAGTTAAATGTCTGACCTTTGGAAGATTGCCCTCTGCTTTAGCAGATTCGATTTCCGATTGATCTTTTTGGATGTGTTCGTCAATGGATTTCATTTTAAGCTTTTTCGTACTTTAGTAGACATTCATAACATAGTTAATTTTTAATGAAATTGCATTATCTATGAACTAAATAAGTGTTCATTACAACATTATTATTTTCATCAAAATCGATTTATATAATTTTAAAACTTTAATTTCATTATTTCCTTAAGCGATGGTAATGCTGGGATTACTTGATTTGGGTTTAAAGGGAATAAAGCTTTGTAGTAATCTTTTTTCCATTCGATGTCGTAGCAAGTCTTATCTACACTGGATATTTTAAAAAATTTTAATCTCCATTCAATAATTTTCTCGAAATTTGATAGTTCTTGTGCAGTACATTTGAAAAGTTTGCTATATATTAATTCCCATCTTATAAGCGTTGGGAAAAGGTAAATATCTGCGTAGGTTAACTCTTCTCCAAATATCCAGTCACCTTTATTTTTCTGTAATAAATTTTCAACTTCATTTATAGCTGCAAAAAGATTTTGACTTGCTTTCTCGTAAGCTGACTGGTTTCTGGCGAAACCACATTTATATACGCCATCATTAATGCTCTGATTAATTAAATCTAAAAATTTTTGATTACAGTCTTTAATGCTTAATGTCTTATATTTCGATTTACTTTCTATTGAATTGAGTAGTCTTATTATCTGGGAACTTTCATTAGACAAAATATTTACTTCATCTTTTACAAAACTAATTAAAAGGGGTAATGTTGCTCTAAAAATTATCTTTTTATTGGCTTTTTTGTAGAGGTCAGAAAGTCTCAGGCATCCCTTAATCTTGGTATTAAAAATCCATTCGCCATGCTCCAAATCTGCTTTTAAAAAAACAACTTTAACTTTTTTGGATAGATGTTTTATTTCGTGGACGAGTAAAGTTCTTTGACACCATGGACAAGAATTCCCTACTAATAAATAAATTTGCCCATTTTCATTGTTAATATCATATGCACTATCAATTGTTATACCTTTAGGCCTTTTATAATTACCATGTGGATCTGATGGAGCGAAGCCATTCATTAATTGGGTCCAAAACCAAAACCAAGATTTTTTTGAGGCTTTAATTAGGTATTTATTTTGCATGGTATTCTATTTTTAAAGAAAAAATGACTGTTAAAAGAATACTTATCGTTTCAGGCACTCATGGGAATGAAATCAATCCTATTTGGTCTGTTAAGCGATTTAATATTGAGGAAAATAATTTAAATTATGGTATTGAGTATGAGTACATCATAGGCAATCCAGTTGCCTATGAAAAAGGGTGCAGGTATATAGATGATGATTTAAATAGATCTTTTAATCAAATTAAAAATCATGATCAAGACAAGAATAGTGTTTATGAAATTAATAGAGCTAATTTTTTAGTCGATCAATTTGGAATCCATGGATCTAAGCCCTGTCAAATTGCTATCGATTTGCATACTACTACTGCAAATATGGGTACAAGTATTGTCATGTACGGAAGGAGATTAAAAGATTTTTGTTTAGCTGCATTACTGCAGAGCAAATTTGGATTGCCTATTTATTTGCACGAAAAAGATAAAGTCCAAACAGGCTTTCTTGTAGAAGCTTGGCCATGTGGTTTAGTTATTGAAATAGGACCTGTAGCACAGAATTTTTATGATCCAAAAATCATAGATAGATTCTCTCTAATAATTAGCTCCCTAAGGGAAGAGATAGATAAATTAAAAAATAACCTTATAGAACTTCCAAAGGAATTAGTTGTTCACGTTCATCAAGGGAGTATAGATTATCCAAGAGATGAAAAAGGAAATATTGATGGCCTAATTCATCCTGAGAGAATAAACCAAGATTGGAAAATGATTAAAAAAGGAGATCCATTATTTCTGGATAGCCAAGGAATAATTCACAAATATGACCAAGACCAATTGATTTGGCCTGTTTTTATTGGAGAAGTAGCTTATAAGGAAAAAAAAATTGCCATGAGCTATACAAAAAAAGAAGTGATTTGTTCCAAAAAACAATGGGTTCAAGAGTTTGAAAGTCTTTAAATTAAGAAACCGGAACAATAAATCGCTGGAAACTAATAAGGATTTTTTATTTAATAGATAAGTTTATTTAATATTTAATACTTTTATTTTTTTTGATAGCTCTTAAACTTTAAAAACCTAAATTCTTTCACTCCAATAAATAATAGCTCCAAAAGCCTCTAATTGCAGTCTTCTATGCTTAGCCTCCCTTAATGAAACTACCTCTCTAGACCTTTTTCCGTTAAGAAGCCATTCGATTATTACCAAGTTAAATCCTCAATAACAAAGAAAATCTTAAGACATGGAAGTTCTTTTCTCCTGTTTTCCAAAAAATAAGTTTACTTAAAGAAAAAATATTTCACATTTTTAGCGATTTTGGTCTAAAATCTTCGAAGCGGAATTCTTTCCGTTTTTATTTACACGTCTCACTTAGAGACATACTTTACGAACTCATGACAACTATTCAGCAGCAGCGTTCTTCGCTGTTAAAAGGTTGGCCACAGTTTTGTGAGTGGGTAACATCAACTAACAACAGAATTTATGTTGGTTGGTTCGGCGTCTTAATGATTCCATGCCTTCTTACAGCAGCGGCTTGCTTCATCGTTGCATTCATCGCAGCACCACCAGTAGACATCGACGGAATTAGAGAGCCAGTTGCTGGTTCATTCCTATATGGAAACAACATCATCTCAGGTGCAGTTGTTCCTTCATCTAACGCTATTGGTCTACACTTCTACCCAATTTGGGAAGCAGCTACTGTAGATGAGTGGTTATACAACGGTGGTCCTTACCAGCTTGTAATTTTCCACTTCCTAATTGGTATCTCAGCATACATGGGAAGACAGTGGGAGCTTTCATACCGTTTAGGTATGCGTCCTTGGATCTGTGTTGCATACTCTGCACCAGTTTCAGCAGCTTTCGCAGTATTTCTTGTATACCCATTCGGTCAAGGTTCATTCTCTGACGGAATGCCTCTAGGTATCTCTGGAACATTCAACTTCATGTTTGTTTTCCAGGCAGAGCACAACATTCTTATGCACCCATTCCATATGGCTGGTGTTGCTGGTATGTTCGGAGGATCTTTATTCTCAGCTATGCACGGTTCACTTGTTACTTCATCTCTAATCAGAGAAACAACTGAGACAGAGTCTCAGAACTATGGTTACAAGTTCGGACAAGAAGAAGAAACATATAACATCGTTGCAGCTCATGGCTACTTCGGTCGTTTGATCTTCCAATATGCAAGTTTCAACAACAGCAGAAGTCTTCACTTCTTCCTAGCTGTATTCCCAGTTGTTTGTGTATGGTTAACTTCAATGGGTATCTGCACAATGGCATTCAACCTTAACGGTTTCAACTTCAACCAGTCAGTTGTTGATGCAAACGGTAAGATTGTTCCTACATGGGGTGACGTTCTTAACAGAGCAAACCTAGGTATGGAAGTAATGCACGAGCGTAACGCTCACAACTTCCCACTTGATCTAGCAGCAGCTGAGTCTACAACAGTAGCTCTTTCAGCTCCAGCTATCGGTTAAGCTTAAAGTTCTTAAAACTTACAAGCCCCCTTTTTGGGGGCTTTTTTTTTGTTTAATTTTCAATTGGTTTCATATAATGTTTATATAAATAAAACATTTGATATTTTTATGAGTAGTAGTTTTGGAAAAATTTTTCGCGTTAGTACTTTTGGGGAATCACATGGTGGTGCAGTAGGAGTTATCCTTGATGGATGTCCCCCTAAGTTAAAAGTAGATATAAATCTGATACAAAATGAATTAGATAGGCGAAGGCCTGGTCAAAGTGACATTACAACACCTAGAAATGAAGAAGATAAAATTGAAATATTAAGTGGGATAAAGGAAGGGCTCACACTTGGAACTCCAATAGCTATGTTGGTAAGAAACAAGGATCAAAGACCAGGAGATTATGATAATTTGGAGCAAGTATTTAGACCTTCTCATGCAGATGGTACATATCATCTGAAATATGGCATTCAGGCAAGTTCTGGAGGTGGAAGAGCCTCTGCAAGAGAAACAATAGGCAGGGTAGCTGCTGGTGCTGTAGCAAAACAATTATTAAAAAAATTCTGTAATACTGAAATACTATCTTGGGTAAAGCGTATACATGATATTGATTCTGATATAAATAAAGAAAAGATTTCTCTCAACAAAATAGATTCTAATATTGTTAGATGTCCTGATGAACAGGTATCAGCAGAAATGATAGAGAGAATTAAGCAATTAAAGCGTCAAGGAGACTCTTGTGGCGGTGTTATTGAATGTCTAGTGAGAAATGCCCCTTCTGGTCTTGGAATGCCTGTTTTTGATAAATTAGAAGCTGATTTAGCGAAGGCTTTGATGTCTTTGCCTGCCACTAAAGGCTTTGAAATAGGTTCAGGTTTCTCTGGAACTTATTTAAAAGGAAGCGAACATAATGATGCCTTCATTGAATCTGATGATATTAGGAAGTTAAGAACAATATCCAATAATTCAGGCGGTATACAGGGAGGAATAAGTAATGGCGAAAATATAGAGATGAAGATAGCTTTTAAACCTACAGCAACTATTGGGAAAGAACAGAAAACAGTAAATGCTGAAGGAAAAGAAGTTTTAATGAAAGCAAAAGGGAGACATGATCCATGCGTTCTACCAAGAGCAGTTCCTATGGTTGATGCTATGGTGGCTTTAGTACTTGCTGATCATTTACTACTGAATCAAGCTCAATGTGGCTTAGTCCATAATTAGTAGTTTTGTTAAATAAAAATTTATCTTTGATTTAATTATTTTTAAGCCATTCATATATTTTTGGATCAAATTTTTTTTAATAATACCTTTATCTCCAATCACGATTGCTTTATATCCTAAAGATTGATAAGTTTTTAAATCATTGATTGATAGGCCTCCAGCAGCAATGAAATCAATGCTTTCAAAGTTGAGTATATCTATGGAACTAGCTTTACTTTTAATTGGATAAATTTTGATAATTTTGCAATTTAAATTTATCGCTTCCTTAAGATCTTTTAAATTTTTAATTCCGGGTATTAATAAATAATTTTTTGATTTCGAATAATTAAAAAGATCTTTATCCCAAAATTTCATCATAGAAAAATTTAATCCAATTTTTAAAGAATCTTCTATTGATTGCTTATTAACTATGGAGGCAGAGCCTAAATTAATTTGTGGAAAATTGAGTTTGATTTCGGATACAAAATCCAACCACTTTTCGTTGTTTGACCAACTTATTTCAATATTTTTTAAACCTAATTTTACTAATATTCCTAATTCTTCAAAAAATGAATTTCTTATAGAAGTATTTGAGTAAATATTATCTTCCGGTTTTACGAGTAAAAAAAAAGATTCTTTTAGCAGCAAGTCAGAAAAAGAATCTTCTTTAATATTCATTAAATATTTATTTTTTAAACTAGATATAATTCGCTACTTTAACTTCTGATCGGTTGAGCAAGTCTTGGATATCTTCAGTGTCTATAGTTTCTCTTTCAATTAGCATTTGAGCCATTTCGTCGAGAACAGTTCTATTATCTGTTAAAACTTTTGTGGCTCTCTTGTAGGCAACATCAACAAGTTCTGAAACCTCTACATCAATTGTTGCGGCTGTGTCTTCAGAAAAGTCTCTTGTAGAACTCATATCTCTTCCGAGAAACATTCCACCTTGAGATTGACCTAGAGCGACTGGACCTATTTTGTCACTCATACCGAATTTAGTGATCATTTGTCTTGCTACATTGGCAACTTGTTGTAAATCATTTGAAGCTCCGGTTGTTACCTCTTCTTCTCCATAGACTATTTCTTCAGCAACTCTTCCACCAAGAGCAACAGCCATTTGATTTTGAAGGTAAGAACGAGAGTAAAGTCCAGATTCCATTCTTTCTTCACTTGGGGTAAAGAAGGTTAGACCTCCAGCTTGACCTCTTGGAATGATTGAAACTTTTGCTACTGGATCATAATCAGGCATTAATGCTCCAACGAGTGCATGACCAGCTTCGTGATAAGCAACTAATTCTTTTTTCTTATCACTGATGACTCTATCTTTCTTTTCTGGGCCAGCCATAACTCTTTCAATAGCATCACCGACTTCATCGTTACTAACTTTATCTAAATCTTTTCTAGCTGCTAATATTGCTGCTTCATTTAAAAGATTAGCTAGATCTGCACCAGTAAATCCGGGTGTTCTTCTAGCAACTTTATCTAAATCAACGTCTTTTGAAAGAGTTTTATCTTTCGCATGAACATTTAATATCTGCAATCTTCCAGCATAATCTGGTCTATCTACTGTTACCTGTCTATCGAATCTTCCAGGGCGCATTAGAGCTGAATCTAAGACATCTGGTCTGTTAGTGGCAGCAACTATTATTATTCCTGAATTACCTTCGAAACCATCCATTTCGGTTAGGAGTTGATTTAATGTTTGTTCTCTTTCATCATTTCCTCCGCCCATACCAGCGCCTCTTTGTCTTCCAACCGCATCTATTTCGTCAATAAAAACAATACAAGGAGCATTCTTTTTAGCTTGTTCAAAAAGATCTCTAACTCTGCTAGCTCCAACTCCTACAAACATCTCTACAAATTCTGAACCAGATATTGAGAAAAAAGGTACACCTGCTTCACCAGCTACTGCTTTTGCTAACAATGTTTTTCCTGTGCCAGGAGGGCCAACAAGAAGAACTCCTTTTGGAATTTTTGCTCCGACTGCAGTAAATCTATCAGGGCTCTTAAGAAAATCTACAACTTCTGTAAGTTCTAATTTTGCACCTTCAACACCAGCAACATCTGAAAAGGTTACTTGTGTAGATGGTTCCATTTGAAGTCTAGCTTTACTCTTGCCAAAACTCATGGCAGGGTTACCACCTCCAGCATTACCACTTTGCGATCTTCTGAAAAGAAAAAATAGGCCTCCAATCAAAAGTACTGGGAAAATTAAGCTACTTACAGCCTGTTGCCATGGATTGGCTAATTTTGTAGGAGTTACAGCTATGTCTACATTATTCTCAGTCAGTATTTTTAATAAATCTTTGTCAGGGGCTAAATTTACCTCAGACCTGCTACCATCATTTTCAATAACTTGAGCTGTGGCATTATCTGGAGATATTAGGACTCTACTGATTTCTTTATCTTGCACTGCCTCTATAAAATCACTATATCTCAAGGTCTTTGTAGAACTTTCAGTACTAGGTTTATCAAAAACTGAAGTACCAATGAAAATTACAGTAATAACAGCTAGGACATAAAGTCCTACGTTTCTCCAACGTTTGTTCACGATAAAAAATCTTTAATAAATCTATAATACTAATAATAAAACAATATTAAGAGCGTCTTAGAACATCTACTACACTTTTGAATGCAAACCATTCAGGAATTGGTTCGCCATTCCTTAATTTTTTTCTAAATTCAGTACCACTAAGTTTCATAATTTCATAATTAAATTCTTTGGCTTCTTCAGCTGTTATATATCCTTTTTCCTTCGTATAAACTAAATTTTTTGAAGGAACAGTTTGCATCATCAATTCATCTGCACACTTATTCGCGAAATTTTGGGCGTCATATGGACCATAAAAATCTTCACCAGTTGATGACGACTTACAACCAGCCATATCTCTACCAATAATAAAGTGGGTGCAGCCATAATTTCTCCTGATTATCATATGTTGAAGAGCTTCTCTTGGCCCTGCCATATGCATCGAATAAGGTAAAAAAGCCCATTTTATTCTTTCATCAGATATTTCCTCTTCTAATTCTTTATAGGTCAAATATCTAACTTTTCCAGGGATATCATCTTGTTGAGTCGGTCCACAAGTTGGATGAACTAAAACAACTGAGTTAGAGGAGACATTTTCTGAAAGTAAGGCATTAGTAAATAATTCATAATGTGCTCTATGAATTGGATTTCTGCATTGAAATGCAACTACATCATGATTTGAAGGCAGTGAAGATCTAACTTCTTCTGGGGTTTTGCAGGGGAATTCTCTAATTGGTAGTTCTAAACCATAAACTCTTCCTCCTATATAAAATCTCCCTCTCTCGTTAAAAATCATCTTAACAGCAGGATGATCTAAAGAATTAGTACCATAACAAAGTTCAGCTTCTAAGGATTTGTCAGGCTCCCATTTAGAGCTAACTTCTAAAACTGCTATTGTTTGTTTTTTATAAGTAAGCAATATTGTCTCTCCAGCTTTTACTTTTTCATTATTTGAATCAAATACAATAGGCAAGCCAAAAAGCAACCCGTTTGTATTTCTATTATTTTTAATTACCGAATTGTAGTTATTTTCATCCATAAATCCTTCCAATGGAGAAAAAGCTCCAACCATCAAAAGTTCTACATCACATGCATTTCTCTCGCTACATTCAAACTCATAAGTAGCTTTAGAGATAAGATCATTTTTAAGGCTTTTATCTTTGATAATTAGATTTTTTAGTTCCCCTCCATAAGGCGGTATTAGTCCATTAGTATCTGTTTTAGTTTTTTGTTGTAATTCCATTTTTAAATTGATATAGAAAAATTTTGAAAAAAAAAGAGGGGTTTAACCCCCTTTTTCTCTTGACTAGGATTTATGCCTTTCTTCCGTAAAGCTCCCCAATTATTTTTACATCAAGTGGATCCTTTGAACCCATATCTGTATCTGAAGGTTGGATAGCTTCAAAAGTACCAGCAAATTCGTCTGTGTCAGAATCTACATTACTGATTGAAAGAGTAATAACGCCAGTACCATTTACATCAACTTTAATATTTTCTTTTGCAAGTTCTTCGTCATCTCCTCCTAATGCAACTAAACCTTGAGCATATTCAACACCAGTATTTTTAGCTCTTGCCTTAGGATCTAGAAAGTCACCAGTTCTGTAGTTTGGTGTAAATGTTGAACCACTAACCTCAGTGCCTGGCTCAATAGATGAAGGTAAATCAGCTGTAAGATCTTTTGCTGAGAATGCAAATGGCACCTCTAAACCACCAGGAGTTAATACAGTAATAAGTTGAAAATCAATACCACCCTTTTCAGTGAAAGTTCCTGAATCTATATCTCCATAAACTTCTGTCACTGTGGTGTTATTTCTAGGACTAATAATTTTTGTAGAAACAAATTCTGCAGCTTTTCGTTTTGTCCCTGGCACTTTTACATAAACTTCTGTTGGATGCATGCATATTCCTTTGAGGCTATCTCCATTCCCTAGAGATATTGATCCGACAAGAGATGAGTCTAATGTAGGGCAATCATTAGCTTTTCCTGTGTTAACAACATCTGTGAATTGTGCATTTCCTCTTTCAGAAAAAGCAAATGTTTTAACAGGTACGAAAGCAAAAGTTATACAAATTGAAATAACAAAAGCTAAGAAAGAACGAATTCTCATAATTAAAGTTGCAGTAAAGTTCTGTGACGATAGATTAAAGGTCATCTAATAAGTTCAGTACGGATATTACAAGGGAAAGGACCATAAAAGTTAGGACTATTAAATCCTCGAAACAACCCGTAGCTTTTTA
>QCCC01000014.1 GCA_003281415.1 Prochlorococcus sp. AG-347-K15 | reverse complement strand
ATATTATTAACAGTCCCAAATCTCCAGTAAACCTTAATAATCAAAATATAAAAAGTAAACCTTCACAAAATTTCAATCAAGATAAAAAAACTTTCCGAAATAACACAACCCCACCAATCAAAAGTCCGGCATCACCCCCTATCCAACTAATTGCTAAGCCAAAAAATATAAATAATAATCCTAAATCTAATAGATCTTCTAAGAACGTATACAATTCTGATGAAAAAAGTCAATTAGTAAATAAACCTAAAACAAAAAATCCTAATAATAGAATAAATACCCCCGAGCTCGTTGGAGCTCCGATAAGAAGAGACGATCTTAATAAGCAAAATAATAATAAACAAAACATTTCTTTTAAACAAACTGTCCCAAACAGACCTGGTGCTCCTAACAAACCTGGCATGCCAAATAGGCCTGGATTTAGAAACAAACCATCAAATCAAGATAGAACTGGTTCATTTAATAGACAAGCCAATCCAAATAGAGCTGGTGCTCCTAACAAACCTGGCATGCCAAATAGAACTGGATTTAGAAACAAACCATCAGATCACGATAGAACTGGCTCATTTAATAGACAAGCCAATCCAAATAGAGCTGGTGCTCCTAACAAACCTGGCATGCCAAATAGAACTGGATTTAGAAACAATCGGCAAAATCCTCCTGGGATTAGGAAACCAGTCTCACCTAATGAACTTTTGCAGCTCCAAAAAACTAATATATCTGATAAAGACAAACTAAATAATAAAAATAACGAGAAACAAAATGTCGATGCACCAAAGCAAAAGGTAAAAGCTCCTAATACTCGTCCAAATGCCGCCCCGAATTCTAAGAAGCCCCCTCACAGAACATTTTCTAATAATTCAAAAAAACCAGGAAGGACAGATTGGGATGATAGTGCAAAACTAGAAGCATTAAGAAATAAAAATCCCCAAAAGCAAAGACAGAAAGTTCATATTATCGGTGATAATGATGATTCATTAACATCTGAAACCAGTGGATACTCGGGGGAGAAAGTTTCAATTTTATCAGCAAGTTTGGCACGTCCAAAGAAAGGAAAGGCTGATGAACCTAAACCTCAAAAATCTATTAAACAATTCAAGAAGAAGAAAAAAGAGACTACAAGACAAAGGCAGAAAAGAAGAGCTTTGGAATTAAAGGCAGCCAAAGAGGCCAAACAAGTAAGACCTGAAATGATAATAGTGCCCGAGGAAAATTTAACCGTACAAGAATTAGCTGATAAATTGAGTCTTGAAAGTTCTGAAATAATCAAATCTCTCTTCTTTAAAGGAATAACGGCAACTGTTACTCAATCACTTGACTTAGCGACTATAGAAGCTGTAGCAGAGGAATTTGGAGTTCCTGTTTTGCAAGATGATATCCAAGAAGCTGCTGAAAAAACAGTAGATATGATTGAATCTGATGATATGGATAGTCTAATAAAAAGGCCACCTGTTATTACCGTGATGGGTCATGTAGATCATGGCAAAACTAGCCTTCTAGATTCTATTAGAGAATCAAGAGTAGCTTCTGGAGAAGCGGGAGGTATAACTCAACATATAGGAGCTTATCAAGTAGAGTTTGAACATGAATCAAAAAAGAAAAAGTTAACTTTTCTTGATACTCCAGGTCATGAAGCCTTTACGGCAATGAGAGCAAGGGGTACAAAAGTTACTGATGTAGCTGTTCTTGTAGTAGCTGCAGATGATGGTTGCAGACCTCAAACACTTGAGGCTATTAGTCACGCAAGAGCTGCAAAAGTACCAATTGTTGTTGCAATAAATAAAATTGATAAAGAAGGAGCATCTGCAGAAAGAGTCAAGCAGGAATTATCAGAGAGAGATTTAATTGCTGAAGATTGGGGAGGCGATACTGTTATGGTTCCAGTCAGCGCTATCAAAAAAGAAAATATTGATAAATTGCTTGAAATGATTTTATTAGTTTCAGAAGTTGAAGATCTACAAGCCAACCCTGATAGATCAGCCAAAGGTACTGTTATTGAAGCACACCTAGATAAAGCTAAAGGTCCTGTTGCAACTTTGTTAGTACAAAATGGTACCTTAAAATCTGGGGACGTTTTGGCTGCTGGTTCAGTCCTTGGGAAAATTAGAGCAATGGTTGATGAACATGGGAATAGAATCAAAGAAGCAGGACCATCATTCCCAGTGGAGGCACTAGGATTCAGTGAAGTACCCACAGCAGGGGATGAATTTGAAGTCTACTCTGACGAAAAAACTGCTCGAGCCGTAGTAGGAGATAGAGCCACAGATGCTAGAGCCACAAAATTAGCTCAGCAAATGGCCTCTAGAAGAGTTAGTTTATCTTCTTTATCAACTCAGGCAAATGATGGAGAATTAAAAGAATTAAACTTAATTCTTAAAGCTGATGTGCAAGGAAGTGTTGAAGCTATATTGGGATCACTGGAACAATTACCAAAAAATGAAGTTCAAGTAAGAGTTTTACTTTCAGCTCCAGGAGAAATAACTGAGACAGATATTGATCTTGCAGCTGCATCAGGGTCAGTGATCATTGGGTTTAATACATCATTAGCATCTGGAGCGAAAAGAGCCGCTGATGCTAATGATGTTGACATAAGAGAATATGAAGTAATCTATAAACTCCTAGAAGATATACAGCTTGCTATGGAAGGTTTACTCGAACCTGATCTAGTCGAAGAATCATTAGGAAAGGCAGAAGTTCGAGCAACTTTCGCAGTTGGTAAAGGGGCTATAGCAGGCTGTTATATACAAACTGGTAAATTACAAAGAAATTGTTCTCTTAGAGTTTTTAGAGAAGATAAAGTAATATTTGAGGGAAATTTAGACTCTCTAAAAAGGTCTAAAGATGATGTAAAAGAAGTAAATACAGGATTTGAATGTGGAGTTGGCTGTGATAAATTTTCTTCATGGATTGAAGGCGACATAATCGAAGCGTTCAAATTTGTTACTAAAAAGAGGACATTAACTCAATAACTAAATATTGAACTTATAAATCTTTATTTCTGTCAAAGAACAATAAAGTAGGAAAGAGTATACAGGCACCTAATTGTATAAGTAGATTATTTTGCTGTAATTCACTTCCGTTTAAAATATTAGAAAGCATTATAAGAAGTCCCAAAAAAGCCGAACCACTAAATGCTATCCACAATATTCTTCTTAATCCCTTAAAAGGAGTCTGGGATTCCTTTAATAATTTCCTTTTTAATTCAGGATCTATTTTTGACATTAGTTCTCTTAATTATAAAATCAAGTCTATATGAAAATACTAAAATTTTAATATTGCCGATATAGCTCAGCGGTAGAGCAACTGTCTCGTAAACAGTAGGTCATTGGTTCAATTCCAATTATCGGCATTTAAAAGCAACTATAAAGCAAGAAATTAATTGAATCCTAAACATTTATTTTAATTCCTTTGTTTTCTTATTTTTTAAAAGAAGTCAAATTTCTTTTGATAAGAGATTTATTACACTTCAAGATAATTAGATTGATGGATTAAAACCTCAAATAGTAAGGTGGATTTATGTAATTTCCAATATTTGAATTAAAAAAATTTTCATTTGTATTATCTAAAGATTTTTAATTTCGCCAAATTAGTAATAAAGTAGTTAGATTCTTAATAAATATAAATTCATTGATTGCATGAATTTTAATATCGAGGTTAAAAAATTTAATAAAAAAAATTCCAACAGAAAGCATTATGGAAAAATTCTTACTGTGAGACTTCCATGTAACCCCATTTTCCCAATTGGACCAATTTACTTAGCAGACCACATACATAAAAGATTCCCAAACATTGAGCAGCAATTTATCGATTTAGCAATAATTCCATCCAATAAAGTTTCCAAATATTTAGCAAGAAAAATTGACCAATTTAGACCTCATCTAATTATTTTTTCATGGAGAGATATACAAATTTATGCACCTGTTGATGGCAGGAGTGGAAATCCCCTACAAAACTCTTTTGAAGTTTTCTACTCAAAAAACATCCTTAAAAAAATTAGAGGTTCCTGGGGAGGATTAAAATTAATTGCATCTCATTATGGAGAAATATATAGAAATACTTCTTTGGTCAAGATGGGACTAAAAAGAGCACAAAAATACAATAAAAATGTAAAAGTAATTTTAGGAGGTGGAGCTGTTAGTGTCTTCTATGAACAATTGGGAAATCTACTCCCACAAGGAACTATTATTTCAGTTGGAGAGGGAGAAAATCTCATAGAAAAAATCATCAAAGGAGATTCAATAGAGGATGAAAGATGTTACATAGCTGGACAAAAACCTCGCAACAAATTAATACATGAACAACCTTCAGGAACTGTTAAAACTGCCTGCAACTATAAATATATTAAATCAATATGGCCTGAATTCGATTGGTACATAGAAGGTGGCGATTATTACGTAGGGGTACAAACAAAAAGAGGTTGTCCTCATAATTGTTGTTTCTGTGTTTATACAGTTGTGGAGGGGAAGCAAGTTCGCGTTAATCCTGTTAAGGAAGTAATCAAAGAAATGAAGCAATTATATGATCTTGGAGTAAGGGGATTTTGGTTCACTGATGCACAGTTTATTCCTGCCAAAAAACATATTGAAGATGCAAAAACCCTTTTGCAAGCAATTAAGGACCAAGGCTGGGACGATATTAATTGGGCTGCATACATCAGAGCAGATAATATTGATGCTGAGCTAGCTCAGCTTATGGTTGATACAGGTATGAGCTATTTTGAAATAGGTATCACCTCCGGATCTCAAGAACTTGTTAGAAAAATGAGATTAGCGTATGACCTTGAAACTGTATTAAATAATTGCAGAATGCTAGTCAAATCAGGTTTCAAGAATCATGTTTCAGTCAATTATTCATTTAATGTTTTCGATGAAACGCCCAGCACCATAAGACAAACAATTGCTTACCATAGAGAATTAGAAAATATTTTTGGTAAAGGCTTAGTTGATCCAGCTATTTTCTTTATAGGTTTGCAACCTCACACTCTTCTTGAGAAGTACGCCTTGGAACATAAAATTTTGAAGCCAAATTATAATCCAATGAGCATGATGCCCTGGACAGCGAGAAAACTTCTTTGGAATCCAGGCTCACTAGGGAAAAAACTTGGCCAGGTCTGCTTAGAAGCTTTTGATAATCCAGAAGACGAATTTGGTAAAACTGTGATCGACATTCTTGAGAGAGAATATGGAAAATCCTCTTTAAAAGAATCCCTAAAAGTCCGTCCTTTATCAGAAAGAAAGCTAGCTCATTCTAAATAATAAATTGAACCGTTATTAATCCTCTTTCTCAATTGAACTAGAAATTCCTTTAGATTTTAATGATTCTGAGTAGAATTCTGCTGGCTCTAAATCACAAACAATTACTAAACCCACACCTGTATTGTGTGCTTCAAGCATTATTGCGATAGCATCTTGTTCGCTTAATTGCGGCACAACTTCTCGCAGTGAAATAGTGACATACTCCATAGAATTAACAGGGTCATTATGAAGTAAAACCTTATATTTTGGAGATTTATTTTTTAATTCAGCAGGTTTCTTTTCAATCACTGCAGAATTATTATTTACACTTTGTTCTAACTTTATAGATAGCATTAAATTTATTAGAGGTTAAATTGTACTAATAATTATATATTAATAATTCTTTCCATTGCATCAAGGACGTTTGATCGTGAGTTAAATGCTGACAAGCGAAAATAACCCTCTCCTGCTAATCCAAATCCGCTCCCAGGTGTTCCCACCACACTAACTTTTTGGAGAAGGAAATCAAAAAAGTCCCAAGATGTCATTTGATCTGGAACTTTAATCCAAATATAAGGAGCATTGACCCCACCATAAACTTTATATCCTGAATTCTGAAGTTTATTTTTCATTATTTTTGCATTTTCCATATAAAAATCAATTAAACCTCTCACCTGTTTCTTCCCTTCAAGAGAATAAACAGCCTCTGCTCCTTTCTGAACCACATAACTTACTCCATTAAACTTTGTAGATTGTCGCCTATTCCAAAGAGGCCATAACTCTATTTCCTCATCTGTTGAACTCAAACCTTTGAGATTTTTAGGTATTACTGTAAAAGCACATCTAACTCCAGTGAAACCTGCATTCTTTGAAAAAGATCTAAATTCAATAGCACAATCCTTTGCTCCCTCAATCTCATATATTGAATGTGGAATATCATTATCTTGAATAAATGCTTCGTAAGCTGCATCAAAAAGTATTAGGGATTTATGTTGAAGTGCATAGTCAACCCACTTTTTCAAGTCTGCTTTACTAACCGTTGCTCCAGTCGGATTGTTAGGAAAACAAAGATATAAAATATCAACTTTTTTTTCAGGTAGTTCTGGCAGAAAGTTATTCTCCTCGTTTATTGCAAGATAAGTCAATCCTTGATAAGTACCATTTTCAAGAGAATCTCCAGTTCTGCCTGTCATAACGTTACTATCTACATAAACTGGGTAAACAGGATCCGTTACAGCAATTGAATTATCTTTACCAAGAATATCTAAAATATTACTACTATCGCATTTAGAACCATCAGAAACAAAGATTTCTTCAGGTGAAATTTGACAGCCTCTCGAAATAAAATCATGCTCAGATATTTTTTCTCTCAGCCAAGAATAACCTTGTTCTGGCCCATAACCTTTGAATCCTTCTGTTGTTCCCATTTCATCTAAAGCTTTACCCATAGCCTCGATGCATGCTCTAGGCAATGGTTCTGTAACATCTCCTATGCCAAGCTTAATAATTTCAGCACTCTTATTTGATTCAGAATATATTTTTACCCTTTTAGCAATTTCAGGGAATAAATAGCCTGCTTTGAGTTTTAAATAATTTTCGTTTACTTGAACCACTTTAGATAAAAAATTTCACCAATATTAGAATAATGTATTAACGTGCTTTAGTGGTGATTAGATGTTAAGATTATTCTAGTTATGGTTAATTCAAGAGATAATCATAGCTGTGAAATCAATTTCAATTAGTTTGAAAATCGTTTAAAGCTTTATAAATAGCAGAATTCAATCACTATTAACTTTATTAATTTCTAAAAAGTAAATAACAATAGCTAAAAAAATGCTTTATTAAAAGATAAAAGCTAATTCTTGAATTTAGAAGTTTTCCAAAATCCAAATCATTCAGAATCAATTACATGTCTCAGCAAATTATCATCGCTGAGCAGGCTCGAATAGCAGCACTACTCACAGATGATCGAGTTGATGAATTAGTCGTCGCACAAGGTCAATATCAAATTGGCGATATTTTTTTAGGAACAGTTGAAAATGTTCTCCCTGGTATTGATGCCGCTTTCATAAATATTGGTGAGAGTGATAAAAATGGATTCATTCATGTTTCAGATTTAGGTCCATTAAGACTCAAAAAAGGATTAATGGGAATAACTGAATTATTAGAACCAAAACAAAAAGTTCTAGTACAGGTAATGAAGGAACCCACAGGATCTAAAGGGCCTAGACTCACTGGAAGTATTTCCATACCAGGAAAGTACATGATATTTCAGCCATATGGTCAAGGAGTAAATATTTCCAGAAAAATAAATACAGAAACTGAAAGATCTCGCTTAAAAGCTCTTGGGGTTTTAATAAAACCTCCTAGCACAGGTTTATTATTTAGAACAGAGGCCGAAAAAATAAAAGAAGAACTCCTTATTGAAGATTTAGAAAATTTAATTCAGCAATGGGAAAACATCTTAAAAGTTTCTGAGACTTCTAATCCACCTAATTTAATAAAAAGAGATGATGATTTCTCTCTTAAGATTTTGAGAGATTATATTAAATCATCCACTAAAAGCATAATTATTGATAGCAAATTTTCAGTTGAAAGGGCAAAAGATTTTTTATTAGATCATGAATCTAATGTAGATGTTGAATTTCACGACAATAATTTAAATGAACATATTCTAGAAAAGTATGAAATAAAGAAAACAATCCACAAAGCTCTTCAACCAAGAGTAGATCTCCCTTCGGGAGGTTATATAATTATTGAACCAACTGAAGCTCTAACAGTAATTGATGTAAACTCTGGATCATTTACAAGATCTGCAAATTCAAGGCAAACTGTTTTGTGGACAAATTGCGAGGCAGCTGTTGAAATCTCAAGACAAATGAAATTAAGAAATATTGGTGGAGTTATCGTAGTAGATTTTATTGATATGGAAACCAGGAGAGATCAATTCCAATTACTTGAGCATTTCACTTCAGCGATAAAAGATGATTCTGCAAGGCCCCAAATAGCTCAACTAACTGAGTTAGGTTTAGTTGAGTTAACGAGAAAAAGACAAGGTCAAAATATATATGAATTATTCTCTAAAAAATGTACTACTTGCAATGGTATGGGCCATGTAGAAAACATATCGAATTATGAAATCTCAGAGCAAAAAATTAAAAATATTGAAGAAAAACCTATTAAATCAAAAGGTATAAAACCTGAAGATATTAATCCTTCCCAATTATCTGATAAGCAGGAAAAAATAATTAACAAAGAATTCATTAATCCCAAAAACCTAAATAAGGAGGACTCTCCTAATAAAAAAGAAAATGATACCGAGGAGTCTAATACATTAACCTCAAAGGAAAAAAATATAATAACTGTAGATCTTACTAATGATGAAAAAATTGTTTTCAGTCAATTAGGTATTAATCCACTAATAAAGTTAGGGAAAGAATATCTCACTAGCAATAATTTTGTGCGTTTAAAGGAAGATATTAAAGAAAATGAAAAAAATTTAAAAAATAAAAAAACAAAACAAATAAAAAAAATTTCAAAATCTAAAGAAACAGAAGAAATTGAGAATAATATTAATATTAAATTAGATAAAAATTCTAACGATAAATTAACAAAAAAAATAAATGAAGCTGAAGAAGTTTTATTTTTAGATAAGAAGGATGAGATTGAACTCATAGATGATATGAACAATGCAAGAAAAAAAAGAAGAAGATCTTCTGCAAGTATTGAATAGAGATTTCGAAGTTGGAATAGATGAAGTTGGGAAGGGAGCAGTTTTTGGTCCAGTTTTCTCAGCGGTTGTAGTATTAAATAAAAAAAGTAAATTCATATTAAAACAATTTGGAGTAATAGATAGTAAACAATTAACTCCCAAAAAAAGAAAATTCCTTTTACGGAAAATTTTATTTTTTGCTTCTGACTTTGGAATAGGGCAATCCTCGGCTAGAGAAATAGATAAACTTGGCATCAGAGTTGCAACTGAACTTTCAATGATAAGAGCTTTAAAAAAATTAAGAGATAAACCATCTGAACTAATAATTGATGGACCATTATTATTAAGACCTTGGAAAGGAATTCAGAAAAATATAATATCTGGAGACTCGAAATTTACCGCGATAGCTTCAGCAAGCATAGTTGCAAAAGTCTCTCGTGATAACCTAATGGAAAGGTTAGAAAAAAAATACTCAGGATACTTAATTTTTAAAAATAAAGGGTATGGTACTAAAGAGCATTTTGCGAGTATCAAAAAAAATGGAATAACTAATCTTCATAGGAAAAGTTTTTTAAAAAAATCAAAAATTCTTTAATTCACACCAATCTAAAAAATCTTTAACTAATTGCTGTTGAACCCTTGACTTAATACCCAACAAAATTCCATTTAATACTGAATGACCAGTAGATTCTAAAATTTTCTTTGGTACAAGCTTCAATAAAGAGGGTTGACTTACAGATACCCCCAAAAGGGCCTCTCCTTCTAATCCAATATCAGTTGCTTCCAAATTCGCTCTCAAAACAAGATTAAAGTCATCTATTATCCCCAAACCATCCAATTTACTTTCAAGGGCGCTCATTTTTAAGATTCCATCTTTATTCTCTACCGCAATTGAAACAACAGGGTTAATATCTAATTGAAAAACCTTAAAACTTGTTACTGTATACTTGTATCTACCTTCCCCTTCAGGTATTAATTTTTTGGAGTCTAGCATTGCTCCAACAACTCTTTCTTCTTCCAAAAGATATTTAGAAAGATATTCTTTATTTCGTGTTACAGAAAGCCTAAGTTTCTGTTTAGCATCAAAAGACAATAGCATTTTCTATATCCCTCCAATGCTAATTTGATCTCTTTTTTTCTTACAATTAATCATGCGCAAACAAGTTGCATATTTAGGTCCCAAAGGGACATACGCAGAAAAAGCAGCTCATATATTATCAAAGCTTGCCAAATTTCAGACACCTATATTTGTACCATGTAATGGGTTACATTCGGTTATTAAATCAATAGCCTACAACAATTGTGATGCTGCCATAGTTCCTATTGAAAATTCTGTAGAGGGCGGAGTAACAGCTACTCTAGATGCCCTTTGGAAATTTCCTGATATATTTATCAACAAAGCGATTGTGCTGCCTATAAAACATGCATTAATTAGTGATGGAGAACTTTCAATAATTTCAGAAGTATTATCTCATCCTCAAGCTTTAGCTCAATGCTCAGAATGGATATCTGAAAATCTTCCAAATGCAATACCTCTACCAACGAATTCAACATCAGAAGCTGTCAATATGGTAAAGGGGAGTAAATTTAGAGCAGCTATCGGTTCAAAATCTTTAACTCAAATTGAAGGACTTAAAGAATTAGCCTTTCCAATTAATGATGTCCCAGGCAATTGCACCAGATTTGTATTATTGAGTAAAGAGTCAAATTCTAATGCAGCTAATATTGCCAGTTTTGCTTTCTCATTAATCTCAAATAAACCTGGTGCTTTGCTTAAAGCTATAAATTATATCGCAGATTTTGGATTTAACATGAGTAAAATAGAGTCCAGACCTTCTAAAAGAGAATTAGGTGAATATATAATTTATATTGATTTAGATTTAGATAATCAAAATAATCTTGAAAATTTACTTGAATTAAAAAATAAACTGAAGCCTCTTTGTAATAAATTTGTAGATTTTGGAAATTATTTTTCAGAAGATATTGAATTAGATTGATTTATCCTCTACATTTATAAACTCCAAATTCCATTAAGCCTGTTCTAAATGCCCAATTCATTAGAAGTATTGTTGGGATCTCCCTAATGGACTTAATTATCGCTAAGGGTCCGAGAGACAATATTGAATAAGGTCTTCGAATCCCCTCAAGAATAGAGTCATACCATGAAGGATTTGTATAAGAATTCCAATTTTCAGAAATAACTCTTCCCGCACTATTTTTATTAGTTCTAAGAATATCACCAAATTCGTTAATACTAATAAAATTAGGATGTACCCACTGTTCGAGCAATTGTCTAAGAACCAACTTCTCAAAAAAAGATGGTGGGTATTCTCTTAGATCTCTTGAGTTCCAATCGGCCAATGCAAAATAACCCCCAGGCCTCAAAGTTCTCAACATTTCATCTGCAAACTTAGATTTATCATTCATGTGTGCACCAGCCTCTACACTCCAAACGGCATCAAATGATCCATCTTCAAATTTTAAATCTAATGCATCCATAACTTGGAAGTTGCAGTTGATTCCTGAAGAAGTAAGTTCTCTTGCTCTTTTTACTTGACCTGGACTAATAGTAATTCCAGTAACATTAAATCCATAATATTCAGCAAGAATTCTAGAACTTCCCCCTATTCCGCAACCTACATCAAGAACCCTCGAACCTTTTGGCAATTTATCTAATCCACTCCACTTGACTAATTCATGAACAAACTTGACTTTAGCATTTCTAAAATCAATATTCCTTTCGCCTGAGGGATAAAATCCCAAATGTATATGCTCGCCCCACAATCTCTCAAGTAATTTATCCTGCGTCCAATTATCATATGCAGAAGCTACAGTACCAGAAGAAATATATTTTCTAGCTTTAATTCTCCAGATTAAATATAAAGCTAAAAGGAATAAAACCAGTAAAAAAAAAGGTAGTAGTAACTCAAACATTCAATTTTCTTTTATATCAGGAAAACTTTCTTTCAATGCAGTTCTTGCTGCAAGTTGTTTTCTTGTATTATCAAGCATTTCATATTCTCTTTGCAAACGTGTATAAGTATTTCTTTCCTCTAGAAGTCTTTGCTGTTCATCGGCAACAGGGCCACCCAAATGAGCACCTATCCAAAATGATAATTCCATTGGATTCTTAGGTAATTTTTCAGGAAAATTTTTCTTAGTATTTGTTAATTTACTTGTTAAATTAATCACGTCACTCAATGCCTCTGTGACTGAATCTTTAAGAGAATCTAACTTTTCAAGGTTATCAACATTATCATCACTAATCCAACTTACCATGGCTGAACAAAAGGGTGTTGAACGAATAATTTCCAAGACTTGAAATCTTTGTTGTCCCATGGTAATAATGTTGCTTCTCCCATCCTCTGCAGTTTGATGTTTTATTATTTGTGCACAGCAGCCAACATTAGCCATACTTTTAGTATTTGTATCCCACTTTATAACACCAAACATAGAGTCGGATTCTAAAACGCTTTGAAGCATTATTCTGTATCTAGATTCAAATATATGTAAGGGCAATACCTCTTGAGGGAAAAGGACTACCTCTGGCAAAGGAAATAAAGGTAATTCCCTTACTGAGAGCTCTCCCATTTAAACCTCATTAAACGTTTTTATTTTAATCAATTAATGACGTTTTCGGGATTTCTTAAAGTTTAACTTCTATATCTACACCACTAGGAAGATCTAATTTCATCAAAGCATCAATAGTTTTTGCAGACGGACTATAAATATCTATTAATCTTCGATGAGTTCTTGTTTCAAAATGCTCTCTAGAATCTTTATCAACATGTGGGGATCTAAGAACACAATAAATTTTTCTTTTTGTAGGTAGAGGTATTGGACCTATTGCTGAAGCAGAAGTAGTATCGGCAGTTTGAATTATTTTATCGCAAGACAAATCTAGCATTCTTCTATCAAATGCTTTTAGTCTTATTCTTATTTTTTGTTGTGCAATTGATGCAGTCATAATTTTAAATTAACATCTTGTAGAGGGCCATTGATTAACAATGACCCTAATACATTTACATATACTAATTGATTGAGGTTGAATTCTTAAAATTTAAAAAATTATTTTAGAATTTTAGAAACAACTCCAGCTCCAATAGTACGACCACCTTCGCGAATTGCGAATCTCATTCCTTGTTCAATAGCAACTGGACAAATTAATTCCCCAGTCATCTTGATTCTGTCACCTGGCATAACCATTTCAACGTTAGAGCCATCATCAGAGGTAAACGCTGTAATTTGACCTGTTACATCAGTTGTTCTGATATAAAACTGAGGTCTATATCCCGCGAAGAAAGGTGTATGTCTGCCGCCCTCTTCTTTTTTGAGAACGTAAACTTCTCCCTCAAACTGAGTATGAGGAGTAATAGATCCTTTCTTAACTAGCACCATTCCTCTCTCAATATCTTCTTTCTGAACTCCACGTAACAATAAACCAACATTGTCTCCAGCCATACCTTCATCAAGAAGTTTACGGAACATTTCTACTCCAGTAACAGTTGTCAACCTAGTGTCTCTTATTCCAACAATCTCGACTTCTTCTCCGACCTTGACTTTTCCTCTTTCAATTCTTCCAGTAGCTACAGTTCCTCTACCAGTAATTGAGAAAACATCTTCAACTGCCATCAAAAATGGTTTATCAACTTCTCTTTCTGGTTCAGGAATGCTTGCATCAACTGCTTTCATTAATTCTTCTATTTTTGATTCCCAAGTAGAATCACCTTCTAGAGCTTTTAAACCAGAAACTTGAACTATAGGAATATCATCTCCAGGGAAATCATAACTATCTAATAATTCTCTGATTTCCATTTCAACAAGTTCGATGATTTCTTCATCATCGACCATATCGCATTTGTTGAGAGCAACCACAAGAGCAGGAACTCCAACCTGTTTAGCTAAAAGAATATGCTCTTTTGTTTGGGCCATTGGACCATCTGTTGCTGCACAAACCAGAATAGCTCCATCCATTTGGGCGGCCCCTGTAATCATATTTTTTACATAATCCGCATGTCCTGGGCAATCCACATGAGCATAATGTCTACCCTCAGTTTCATATTCGACATGAGCTGTGTTAATAGTAATGCCACGCTCTCTTTCTTCAGGAGCACCATCTATGTCTCCATAGTCTTGAGCTTGAGCTTGACCTTTTTTGGCTAATACGTTTGTAATAGCAGCAGTTAGTGTTGTTTTTCCATGATCAACATGGCCTATAGTACCAATGTTGACATGTGGTTTGTTTCTTTCGAACTTCTCGCGAGCCATTGTGAATTAAAGAATCGAGGGTTTAAGAGTGTTTTAGTTTAGAGATCAGGAGTTGCCCTGATTCTTGGAAATGATAGCTTCAGCAACATTACGAGGAACTTCCTCATAATTTGCGAACTCCATTGAAAATATACCCCGACCTTGAGTCATTGATCGGAGTTGAGTGGCATAACCGAACATTTCGGCTAATGGCACTTTGGCCTGTACCTTAGACAATCCATCATCAACAGATTGTCCTTCTACTTGACCTCTTCTTGAAGAGAGATCACCAATTACAGATCCAAGAAAGTCGTCAGGACTTTCGACCTCTACTTTCATCATAGGCTCTAAAAGGACAGGGTTGCATTTTTTAACCCCATCTTTGAAAGCCATGGAACCTGCAATTTTGAAGGCCATTTCAGATGAGTCTACATCGTGGAATGAACCATCGACTAGTGTTACTTTTACATCAATGAGTGGATAACCGGCAAGAACACCAGATTCACAGGTTTCTTTCATTCCATTAGATGCAGGACCAATGTACTCTTTCGGTACAGCTCCACCAACAATTTTGTTAACAAATTCAAACCCTTTACCAACTTCAGCAGGTTCCATTTCGATTATTACATGACCATATTGACCTTTTCCTCCAGTTTGTCTTGCATATTTACCTTCACCTTTAGAACTTGATCTAATTGTCTCCCTGTAGGAAACCTGAGGTGCTCCAATATTAGCTTCAACTTTAAATTCTCTTAACATTCTGTCAACGAGGATTTCTAGGTGCAGCTCACCCATTCCAGCAATTACAGTTTGATTTGTCTCAGGATCAGTACTTACCCTAAAGGTTGGATCCTCTTCAGATAAAGCAGTTAGAGCTTTTGATAATTTTTCCATATCCCCCTTCGTTTTTGGCTCAACAGCCACTGAGATAACTGGTTCTGGGATAAACAATGTCTCCAAAACTATAGGATCTTCTGTGTTACACAAAGTGTCACCAGTTGTTGTGTTTTTAAGACCTAACACAGCTCCTAAATCTCCGGCCCTTAATTCATCGACCTCTTCTCTTTCATCAGCCTTTAAAATTACTAATCTAGAAATTCTCTCTTTAGCATCTTTTGTAGAATTCATAACATAACTTCCCTTTGAAAGTACGCCTGAATACATCCTTACAAAAGTTAATTTTCCATAAGGGTCTGACATCACTTTAAAAGCTAGAGCACTAAAAGGGGCATTATCATCTGAAGGCCTTACATCTTCCTTACCACTTGGTAGTACACCTTGTATTGGTTTTACATCAACTGGAGCTGGCAAGTAATCGACAACAGCGTCTAATACAAGTTGGACTCCTTTATTTTTAAAAGCTGACCCGCACAAAACTGGAACCAATCCATGTTTTAAAACCCCTTCCCTTATGCCTTTTTTAAGTTGTTCTTCAGATAATTCTCCTGATTCGAGGAAAACTTCTATTAAATCTTCATCATTTTCAGCGACACTCTCCATTAACTTAAATCTCCACTCAGCAGCTTCCTCTTCCATTTCAGATGGTATTGGAGCTTCTTGAATATCAGTACCTAGGTCATTTTTGTAAAGATATGCTTTGTTAGCTACTAAATCAATAATGCCTGTGAGATCGCCTTCAGCTCCTATAGGTAGCTGAATGGGGAGTGCATTAGCTTTGAGTCGATCTTTAATTTGTTTATTAACTTTTAGAAAATCTGCACCAGTTCTGTCCATTTTGTTAACAAAAACCATTCTTGGTACAGAGTATCTATCTGCTTGACGCCAAACTGTTTCAGATTGAGGCTGGACTCCACCAACTGCGCAAAATACAGCTATAACTCCATCCAAGACCCGCATTGATCTTTCCACTTCAATAGTAAAATCAACGTGTCCTGGAGTATCGATAATATTAATTCTATGATCTTGCCAACTAGTAGATATTGCAGCTGCAGTAATAGTTATTCCTCTTTCTCGTTCTTGAGCCATCCAATCTGTTACGGCAGCACCATCGTGAACCTCTCCTATCTTGTGAACTACACCCGAATAAAATAAAATTCTTTCAGTAGTTGTAGTCTTCCCTGCATCAATATGAGCGGCTATACCTATGTTCCTTACTCGTTCTAGGGGAAAGTCGCGTGCCAATTTTAAAGCTCCAAATAAAATAATTTTTGATAAGTATAGTTCACCCTAAAAGCAAACTTTAATAATAATAAACTACTTGAGTACCTTTTTGATGAAATTAATATCTGTAATGTGCAAAAGCTTTATTAGCTTCAGCCATTTTATGAGTGTCTTCTCTTTTTTTAACTGCACTTCCTGTTTCATTTGCTGCATCCATCAATTCCCCAGCAAGTTTTTGGGACATACTTTTGCCATTCCTTGCACGTGAGAAAGTAACAAGCCATCTTAATGCCATAGCTGTACCCCTCTCTTGGCGTACTTCCATAGGTACTTGATATGTTGCACCGCCAACTCTTCTAGCACGTACCTCGACAAGAGGTGTAGCGTTTTTTACTGCTGTTTCAAATAATTCGACTGCATTACCACCTGTTCTCTCACTTATTAAAGAAAAAGCATCAGACAATATTCTTTGAGCTGTAGATTTTTTTCCATGTTTCATCAATCGTGAAATCATCATTGAAGCAAGACGACTATTAAATTGAGGATCTGGAAGAACTGGTCTTTTTACTGCTGCATTACGACGTGACATGTTTTTAAAAAGTAATGTTTAAAAATTAATCTTTTGGAGCTTTTGCTCCATACTTAGATCTGGATTGACGTCTATCTTTGACTCCAGCCGTATCTAAAGTTCCTCTAATTATATGATATCTAACTCCAGGCAAATCCTTAACTCTTCCACCCCTTAGTAATACTACTGAGTGTTCTTGCAAATTATGTCCAATTCCAGGAATATAAGCTGTTACTTCGAATCCAGAAGTTAATCTAACCCTCGCAACTTTTCTCAAAGCTGAATTAGGCTTTTTTGGTGTTGATGTATAGACTCTTGTACATACCCCTCTTCTTTCAGGGCAAGCTTTTAATGCAGGAGATTTTGTTTTCTTTGTCAGACGTTTTCGTTCTGAACCTACTAATTGTGAGATGGTGGGCATCTATTATTTTTTGTTGAAAGTAAACATTTGACTATCATAACCTTTAATGAGTACTAACTAAAAGTTTTTAATTATATTTTTTTAAAATTCATGAAATTAAAATTGTTTGGTAAATATTCATTATCTTTAGATTTATTTTGCTATTTATTTTTATAATAGGAATACATAAATAACTAAATAGAATTAAATAATCTATGGGAGAGAGTATCAAAAGAATCGTTGGACCATATCAAGATAGTTATTCCCCAAATGGAATAATTGGGGAGAAAGATGCGTGTGGAGTTGGTTTCATAGCAAATGTCAAAGGGATAGAAAGCAACTGGGTCCTCAAACAATCACTAAAAGGCCTTAACTGCATGGAGCATAGAGGAGGTTGTGGAGGAGATAGTGACTCAGGAGATGGAGCAGGCATTTTGTGCTCAATTCCATGGGGTTATTTAGACGAAGAAATGAATCTAACAAATAAACAAAATTTGGACAGAGGTTTAGGTATGGTTTTTATGCCTAATAAAAAAGAGAAAATTGAAGAATGTAAATCAATATGTGAGGAGGAGGCAGAAAAATTAAAAGTCAAAGAAACATCTTGGAGAACAGTTCCAGTAAATAATGAAATCTTAGGTCCTCTAGCTAAAGCAAATGCTCCATTCATTTGTCAGTGGATTTTATACATAGATAGATCAGATAATCAGAATATTGAAAAGCTTTTGTTCCAGTTAAGGAAAAGAATAGAAAAAAAAATAAGAGAAACCTTTAAAAATGATGTTGGCGATTGTGAATTTTATTTTGCCTCACTTAGTTCTCAAACAGTTGTTTATAAAGGTATGGTTCGTTCTGAAATATTATCTGAGTTTTATCAAGATCTAAAAAAAGAGAATTTTAAGGTCTCGTTTTCTGTTTACCACAGGAGATTTAGTACCAATACTCTTCCAAAATGGCCACTTGCTCAGCCCATGAGATTTTTGGGGCATAACGGAGAAATCAATACTCTTTTGGGAAATATTAATTGGGCAAAAGCTTCAGAAACACACATTGATGATTTTTGGGGAGAGTTATCTAACGAAATTAAGCCAATCGTAGATATTAATAAAAGTGATTCTTCAAATCTTGATGCAACTCTTGAAATTAATATTCGTTCAGGTCAGCCTATTACTGACTCATTATTAAAACTTGTTCCTGAAGCATTTAGAGATCAACCAGAACTAGAACAGAGAGAAGATATAAAAGCTTTTTATGAATATTCTGCAAGCCTACAAGAAGCTTGGGATGGTCCCGCACTCCTTGTATTTGCTGATGGAAATTTTGTCGGGGCAACACTTGATAGAAATGGCCTAAGACCAGCAAGATATTCAATCACAAATGATGGTTTTGTAGTAATGGGTTCTGAAACAGGAGTTGTAGATCTTGAAGAGGAAAAAGTCATAGAAAAAGGTCGATTAGGACCAGGACAAATGTTGGCAGTTGATTTTGATAAAAATAAAATCCTAAGAAATTGGGAGGTAAAATCTGAAGCAGCTCAAAGGCATGATTATAAAAGCCTCTTAAGTAATAGAACTATCAAAATTGACAATAGTGAGTGGGTTCAAGACTGCAAACTAAAAGACCTTGAGTTGTTACAACAACAAACTGCATACGGTTTTTCAGCAGAAGATAATGATCTGATCTTAGATTCCATGGCTTCATTAGCTAAAGAACCTACTTATTGTATGGGCGACGATATCCCATTAGCAGTGCTTTCTTCAAAGCCACATATTTTATATGACTATTTCAAGCAAAGATTTGCGCAAGTGACCAATCCTCCTATTGACCCTCTGAGAGAAAAATTGGTAATGAGTTTAGAGATGCATCTTGGTGAAAGATGTACACCATTTAAGATTAAAGATCCTAAACCTTTTGTTCATTTACAAAGTCCAATTCTCAATGAGGAAGAACTCATTTCCATTAAAAAATCAAAAATTAAATATCAAACAATTTCAACTTTGTTTGATATTGAGGAAGGTGTTCAAGGCTTAGAGAACCAATTGCTAGCAATTTGCAAACAGAGTGAGCTCTCTATAAAAGAAGGTTGCTCTCTAATTATTATTTCTGATAAGGGAATAAATCCTAAAAGAACTTTTATTCCTCCTTTACTTGCTATTGGGGCAGTTCATCATTATCTTTTAAGAAAAGAAATAAGGCTAAAAGCTTCTCTAATTATTGAAACTGGTCAATGTTGGAGCACGCATCACTTGGCTTGTTTGATTGGTTATGGCGCAAGCGCAGTTTGCCCTTGGTTGACCTTCGAAGCAGGAAGACACTGGTTAAAACATCCAAAAACACAAAAACTCATTGATAGCAAAAAAATAAATCCATTATCAATAATTGATGTGCAAGAAAATATAAAAAAAGCTCTAGAAGACGGTCTTAGAAAAATTCTTTCGAAAATTGGTATCTCACTTTTATCTAGTTACCATGGCGCTCAAATTTTTGAAGCTGTGGGCCTTGGATCTGACTTAATAAAAATTGCTTTTGATGGTACAACAAGTCGCATCGCTGGCATAACGTTAAAAGAATTAACTAATGAAACACTTTCAATACATACGAAAGCCTATCCAGAGATAGATTTAAAAAAATTAGAATTTTTAGGATTTGTACAATTTAGAAATAATGGAGAATATCACTCAAATAATCCTGAGATGTCCAAAATTTTACATTCAGCTGTAAAACAAGGACCAGGATATGATCATTTTGAAACTTACAAAAAACTCATTAGTAATAGACCGACAACATCTCTAAGAGATTTACTAACAATTAATTCAAAAAGAAAAAGCATTCCATTAGAGAAAGTTGAAAGTATTGAATCAATTTGCAAAAGGTTTTGTACTGGAGGAATGAGTTTGGGTGCTTTATCAAGAGAAGCACATGAAGTGTTAGCAGTTGCAATGAATAGAATTGGTGGAAAAAGTAATAGTGGAGAAGGGGGAGAAGATCCAGCTCGTTTTAATGTTTTAAATGATATCGATGAAAATACTCAATCAGCGACATTGCCATTTATCAAAGGTCTAGAAAATGGAGACACCGCATGCTCAGCTATTAAACAAATAGCATCAGGTAGATTTGGAGTTACACCTGAATATCTAAGAAGTGGTAAACAACTCGAAATTAAAATGGCTCAAGGTGCAAAACCTGGAGAAGGGGGACAATTGCCTGGTCCAAAAGTTGATTCTTACATTGCAAAACTAAGAAATAGTAAACCTGGAGTAGCTCTAATATCTCCTCCTCCGCATCATGATATTTATTCAATTGAAGATTTAGCTCAACTTATCCATGACTTACACCAAGTTCATCCAAAAGCGAAAGTGAGCGTTAAACTTGTTTCTGAAATTGGTATAGGCACTATTGCTGCTGGAGTAAGCAAAGCTAATGCAGATGTAATTCAAATTTCTGGCCACGACGGAGGTACAGGTGCTTCACCCCTAAGTTCTATTAAACATGCAGGTTTACCATGGGAACTAGGTGTTGCTGAGGTTCATAAATCTCTATTAGCAAATAACTTACGAGAAAGAGTAATTTTAAGAACTGATGGAGGTCTTAAAACAGGCTGGGATGTAGTTATTGCAGCTTTACTAGGTGCTGAAGAATACGGTTTCGGTTCTGTAGCGATGATCGCTGAAGGATGCATAATGGCTAGGGTTTGTCATACAAACAAGTGTCCTGTTGGAGTTGCCACTCAAAAAGAAGAATTAAGAAAAAGATTTAAAGGTATTCCAGAAAATGTTGTCAATTTTTTCTTGTATATTGCTGAAGAAGTAAGACAGATAATGAGTAGTATTGGAGTTTCTAATATGGAAGAACTTATTGGTAATCAAGAATTTCTTTCTGCAAGAAATATCGGGCTTCCAAAAACTTCTAATATCGATCTTTCTTCTTTAGTAAATAATGAACATTCAACCACTGATAGATCATGGTTAAATCATTCAAAAAATGCTCATAGTAATGGTTCTGTATTAGAAGATGAGTTTTTGTCTGATACTGAATTTATAGATTCAATAAAAAATCACAAAAAATTAACCAAAGAAATTGAGATAAAAAATACAGATAGAAGTGTTTGTGCGAAAATATCTGGCGAAATCGCAGAACTTCATGGAAATACAGGCTTTAATGGAGAACTCAATTTAAATTTCAAAGGGTATGCAGGACAGAGCTTCGGTGCCTTTTTATTGAAGGGAATGAATGTTCAATTAATCGGAGAAGCTAATGATTATGTTTGCAAAGGAATGAATGGAGGAATACTAACAATAATTCCACCAAAAATAGATGTAATCTCCTCCGAACAAGTTATCCTTGGAAATACCTGCCTTTATGGAGCAACAGGAGGGAAATTATTTGCATTAGGAAAATCGGGAGAAAGATTTGCAGTAAGAAATAGTGGAGCTACAGCAGTAACAGAGGGAGCAGGTGATCATTGTTGTGAATACATGACTGGCGGTAAAGTAGTTATTCTAGGTTCCACAGGAAGGAATATTGGTGCGGGCATGACTGGTGGAATAGCTTTTATACTCGATGAGAATAATGATTTAAGTAATAAAGTTAATAAAGAAATAGTCAGTATTCATAAAATAACTTCATCTAAGCAGGAAGATATTTTATTGGAAATTATTAAAGAATATCAAGCAAAAACAAATAGCTTAAAGGCCTACAAAATAATTGAAAATTGGTCTGATTTCAAGAGTAATTTCAAATTAATTGTTCCCCCAAGCGAAGAAGAGATGCTTGGCATAAAGAAAATGTAAATGCCTTTCTTTGTAAAAACTGAAATCATAAAAAAAGAATATTTAAATAATAATGATTTAAAAAGAAAAATAATTAGCGAACATATTAATTGGATAAAAAAATTAAAAAAAGAGGGAATTAATATAAAAAGTGGTTTTTTGGTAGATGAGTTAAATAGGCCCGGTGATGGAGGATTACTCATTCTTGAAATGAATAATTATAAAAATGCACTAAAAATAATTAAGAATGATCCAATGATTAAGAATAATCTAGTTGAATGGAAATTAAATGAGTGGGTAGATTCAAATAAATGAAAATAACTATCTTGGATACTTTTTCATAAGTTTTTGAATCTCTTCAGCATGGTAACTGCTTCGAGTTAAAGGAGAACTAACTACTTGCATAAAGTCCAAATCTTTTTCCCCGAAAACTTTAAAATAATTAAATTTTGAAGGGCTCACAAATCTTTGAACAGGTAAATGATTAGGACCAGGAGATAAATATTGGCCAATAGTAACAATATCAACGAAATTACTTTTTAAATCCTTAAGAAGACTTAAAACCTCCTCATCTTTTTCCCCTAAACCAAGCATAAAGCCTGACTTTGTATAAACTTTGGGAGAATAGTCTCTTGTTCTTTTAAGTAACTCAAGAGTTCTCTCATATTTACCCTGAGGTCTTACTTTTTTATATAGAGAAGGCACAGTCTCAACGTTATGGTTTAAAACGTTTGGATTTGAATCAAGAACTTTTTCAAGAGCTTTCCAGTTGCCACAAAAATCAGGAATTAAAAGCTCAATAGAAGTTTCAGGAGATTTTTTTCTTACTTGATAAACACATTCAAAGAATTGAGATGCACCACCATCCTCAAGATCATCTCTATTAACTGATGTGATTACAACATGTTTAAGCTTCATTCTATAAACGGCTTCGGCTAGACGATGTGGTTCTGTTGGATCTAACTCTCTTTTAGATCTATCAAAATCAATATCGCAATATGGACATGCCCTAGTACAACCAGGACCCATTATGAGGAAAGTAGCAGTTCCACTAGCAAAGCATTCACCAATATTTGGACAGCTTGCTTCTTGACATACAGTATTGAGATTTAAATCATTTAACAAATTTGCAGTATTACCAATTCTCTCAACTTGCGGAGCTTTTACTCTTAACCAATCAGGTTTTGAAATTAAGCTATTAGAATTATTAGTCAATTTAATTTTTTCTGGCCTATAGACTTATTTTACTAAAAACAATTTGAATTAACTATTAATAATTTCAACAATGAATTCTATTAAATAGAAGTGAAAAGTAAATGAATTTAACTAGTCCATCGATAATTAAAAACATTCTAATTCAATGTAATATTTACATAATATTTTTGTTTCATAAACTAAAACTAAAACAGTATTTAGAACGTAATTTTTAATACAGATATCAGTACACCTTAATAAATTCCTAATTTACTAAACAATCTATCTTATTTTAAAATTTTTGTACTAAAAAGTGTTTTTTTACTATTTTATTGATACAGTAAAAAATATATGTAATAAAACATTGACTTTTAAATTTAAAAGAAAACGTATTTTATTATCGGATAAAAATAAAAACTCTAAAGCAATAGGTTATGCTAGAGCTACTCATAATGAATATGAATATTTAGAAGAGCAAATAAAAGTTTTAAAAGAAAAGGGTTGCCGTTTAGTATTCTCTGAATTTATAAGTTTAGATGAAGAAAACAAACCCCAGCTCAATAAAGCTATAAATTCCTTATCAAAAGGTGATCAATTAATAATAACTCAGCTTGACCGAGCATTTAAAAATAAAAAAGAATGTTTGAAGACAATAAATAAACTTTTTAATAGGGATATTCAATTGCGAACTTTGACCGGTTTTTTTGCTACCAATGAATCCTCTAATGAAAATTCTTCAATTTTTAAGATTTTATATGAATTAGATAATTTAGAAGACAAAAGTTATGGTGAAAGAAAAAAAGAACAACTATTACGCAGAAAATTATCTGGAAATAATTTGGGAGGAAGACCCAAAATAAGTCCTTTAAAAGAATCTTTAGTAATCAGATTGCGTAATGAAGGATATTCATATCGATCAATCAGATCACAAACAGGAATTGCATTGTCAACAATAAGAAGAGTAATTTTGGAAGGAGAACAAACATAAAATGAAGAGGCAAGAAATTGAAAATTTAATTAAAGAAAATTTTAAAGATACAGCTTTACGTATTTGTGATTTAGATAATGAAGATAGAAAAAGTTTGTTAGCTGAATATAGAGAATGGATTATCAATGATTTAGATTTTGAAGAAGTAATGATGTTACCCTATGAAGCATATACTGACAAATTAGACTCTAATTACTTAGACGATTTACTTTAGTCCTTAATAGGATATCTCTTATTAAATTCATAGACTTCTTTAGATATTAATGGTAAGAGAGAAGTATCTTTAGAATATTTTTCTCCTTCACAAAAAACAACTAATAAAGTCTGTAAAGATTGACTATTTGTCCACCAAGCAGAATCATGTCTAACTTCTGACATTAAGCCTGCTTTACTCCAAAGATTAATACTTTCTGGTAAGCCTGCACCCAAAAAACCATCTATTTGATTAAGAGAATCGTTTTTAAGAACAACTTTATCTAAATTTCTTTTTAAAAAACTTCGTAAATTTAAATCATTTTTTTGATAATCAATATGAATCATAATTTCCTCAAAAACCCTTGCAGCTGAATCAGAATTCATAGCGTTTCTATTTTTATTGTCATGTCCATAAAATTCTTTTTCACGGCCAAATGGTCCATCATCCCAAGTCTTCTGACAGCAATTTAAACCACTCAATTCCTCCCAATGTAAACCATGTAGCCAATCGTTTATTATACTTCTTTGATATTTCCAATTTTCCCATGATTCGCCCTCAATACAAGGTCCACTTGTTGTTCCAGTAAGTAAATCAATTAAGAAGCTTGTTGCATTATTACTTGAAAAAGATAACATTTTCCTTACAGCATCAATAATTTCATCCGATAAGAATAAACTTCCTTCTTTAATCCAATAATATGCAGCAAGACCATAAACCAACTTGACTATGCTGGCGGGGTAAATCATTTTTTTATTATTAATACCAGTGCCAAAACCTTTAAATACACTTTTTTTTTCACTTTTATAATTAATCCAAGTTATGGCAATATCTTCTCTTGAAAAATCTTTATTATAAGAGCATACTCTCCCTAAAATATCATTTAAGGCTAGACCCATCTCTTCACTTAAATAATAAAAGGACATTGTATGGAAAATTATAAAAATCCTATCTCACTATTTAAACAAACTAATTTTTCAAAAACTATTTGGTGGAAATTAAAAGTTAATATTTCTGGATATCAAAATGAAACAGAAGATAAATTAGTAACTGAAATATTTAAAAATAGAATTTTTAGACTTCTTTATCCAAATATTTATCAATATAATCATAAATTTTCAAGAATTTTAGTTCAACTATATGAAGATGGTTACGTCTGCTGGATAAGTTTAGATGGATTGATTATTGAGAAATATGAATTGAGAAAAACTGAGAATTTAAAAAATGAACAATTCTTTATAAAAGATAAGGTTAACTCAATTTTAAAATGGATCAAGGATCAAGCTGATTTAACTAATGAATACCTTTGGGGAGGCACATTAGGACCGAATTATGATTGTTCTGGGTTAATTCAGACTGCTTTTTTAAAGCATAATATTCATATACCTCGAGACTCTTATCAAATAAAAAGTTTTTGTAAACATCTTTTTTATTTCAAAGAATCTTATGCAGTTCTACAACCAGGCGATCTTTTATTTTTTGGAAATAAAGAAAAATGTGATCACATTGGAATATACAAAGAAGATGGATTCTATTACCATAGCTCTGGAAAGGATTTTGGCAGAAATGGAATAGGATTAGATACCCTAAAAGAATCTAATGATAAAATCTCATTACATTATAGATCCAAACTAATTTCAGCAGGAAGAATAGTTAGAAGTTACAGATGGGATAGAACCATACGTTAGTAAGTAGAGTTCAAATTTAAATTTAAAATTAAATTTAAGATATTGCTAATTCTTTATTTTTAGTAATTAACCAGCAGTCCAAATATTTTTAATGATTGGCATTATGGTATCTAAGTGTAATGTCCCAACAAGTAGCCAAGCAAAAACAGCTCCCCCACAGCCTCCTAACCAAAATCCACTTGTAAAATCGGCCCAACCAGCTCTTGTAAATAAGTCCTTTGGTGGATTATTAACAGTCGCATCTGGAGGTTGAACATTAGGTGCTTTACCAGGTGCATTATAAAGAACTAAAAGTGCTGTCAAAATATGAACAGCTCCAATAGCAGCAAGAAGTCCAGCAGTTAGAGCAAATTCAGAATTTCTTAATGGGCCAGTCATGGTGAAAGGACCATATAGAAGATATCCAAAAGCTGCTCCAGTTTCTAATCCTCTAAAATTAGGAGAAATACCTTCTCTGTAAAAAGGCAAATTATTTATAAAGGCTTTTGTAAAATAGCCACTATTAACTGGAGTAGCTAAATTACCAACACATGGATCAGCTACTGTTTTTACTGCCCATTGTTCTGCAACACCAATATCATTTGGTTGTACAGAATTATCTATGTATTTCTCATCAAACTTAATTGAACTTGTTGATTCTGAGAATGATTTTTGAAAGTCGCTCATTTTTTTAATAGTTTAGTGTTTAATAATTTATTCAGTTGCTGTAATAAATCTTCCAATCAATACGATAAAAACAGCAGGCATTGCTATACCAATTAATGGAACGAAAATTGGGGGTAAGAGACTTGGTAAATCAGATGGCATAGTTCTTTAAACATCTTTAAACACTTTAGTATTTATCTGCTAAATAGTGTTAATTTTATTACTGGATGATATAAAAATTATTAACTTTTTACATGTTAAATTTTTTCGCAGTTGTACTTATTATTTTTATAGGAATATTACTTCTAGTTTTAAAAAAAAGAAGATTTAGAAAGTTAATAAATAAAAGCAATTTATGTTCTGTTAAATTCAAAAAGAGAAAAAATAATGATAAATTATTATCTCATAAAAATAATTTTTTATATAATCACGAAGAAAAAAAGTACTCAATATTTTATAAAAATTCTCAAAGAAATAAAATGTTTAGTCTTTTTCAGGGTAATAAAGAAGATAAATTAAAAGCATTAAAAATTGCGGAAGAATTAGCTGATAAATCAACATTACCAATTTTACGAAAAGGCTTAAGAGATATTTCTCCTGAGGTGGTTGAAATTTCAGCTTTATTAATAAGAAAATTCAAGTAAAATTCAATTTTGATTATTACCACTTATTGACCTAATTCTATAAATTGGACGACTTTGACTTTCATGATATGTCCTAATTAAAAGCTCGCTCAATAATCCAAAGCTAAATAATTGAACCCCAGCAATACCCAATATTAATGCAAACATAAGCAACGGACGATTTCCAATATCCTCACCCATCATTTTTAAAACTATTAAATATGAACTCATTACAAGGCTAATCAAAATACTTATAATCCCAACGAAACCAAATCCATACATAGGTCTTGTTAAAAATTTAGTCATAAACCAAACAGTAAGTAAATCCATTAAAACTCTAAAAGTTCTATCGATTCCATATTTACTAGATCCATATTGCCTGCTTCTATGATTGACTTTGATTTCTTTAATTCTTGCACCTTCAATATTTGCTAATACTGGCAGGAACCTGTGTAGCTCACCATACAATTGAATATCATCAATTATTTCCTTCTTAAAAGCTTTTAATGAACATCCATAGTCGTGCAACTTCAAACCTGTTACTTGAGCTATTAATTTATTTGCTATTTTTGATGGTATCTTTCTATTAATTAATTTATCTTTTCGATCAAATCTCCATCCACAAATCAAATCGTAGCCATTATTAATTTCTGAAATTAATATAGGAATATCATTTGGATCATTCTGTAAATCACCATCCAAAGTAATGACAATATCGCCTGCAGAATTATCAAAGCCGGCTGACATTGCTGCAGTTTGCCCATAATTTTTGCGAAGAGAAATTACTGACAACTCTTTAATTTTTAGAGTTAGTTGTTTTAATACTTGATGAGTATTATCTTTAGAACCATCATTAACAACAATCAATTCAAAATTGAATTTATGAAATGACATTACATTTATAACTTCATCCAATAAAAAACCAATACTCTCACTTTCATTAAAAACAGGGATGACTATAGAAATTAATTGTTTTATATCTGACATTTATATTTAATGATAATTATATAATTTTAACTTAATTTAGAACATTAAAATTAAACAAAAAAAATCACCACAAATGTGGTGATTTAAATTATTTAGAGGAAAGTTTAGCCAAACTTACCTGAAGTTGATGCAATAACAAATGCACCGAATGTAAGAATATTTCCAATAGTGAAATGCGCTAATCCAACTAATCTAGCTTGAACAATTGAAAGTGCAACTGGCTTATCTCTCCAGCCTACAAGGTTAGCTATTGGAGTACGCTGATGAGCCCAAACTAATGTTTCAATTAATTCTTGCCAATAACCACGCCATGATATTAGGAACATGAAACCAGTAGCCCAAACTAAGTGACCGAATAGGAACATCCAAGCCCAAGGAGATAAAGAGTTTACCCCAAATGGATTATATCCGTTAATAAGTTGAGCAGAGTTTAACCAGAGATAATCTCTAAACCAACCCATTAGATAAGTTCCTGATTCATTAAATTGCGCTACATTACCCTGCCAAATTGCTAAGTGTTTCCAATGCCAGTAGAAAGTTACCCATGCTAATAAATTTAATGCCCAGAACATAGCTAAATACATAGCGTCCCATGATGAACTATCACAAGTACCTCCTCGTCCAGGTCCATCGCAAGGGAATGCATAACCTAAATCTTTCTTATCAGGAATTAATTTTGTTCCTCTAGCATCAAGTGCACCTTTGATAAGGATTAAAGCAGTTGTATGGAGACCTAAAGCGATAGCATGGTGAACTAAGAAATCTGCAGGACCGATAGGTAAGAAAGCACTTAATGCATCTTGTCTATTGATAAGATCCATCCAATAATGATTACCTGGTAATGAATTAGCAGCAAGACTTGCTGAACTTGTAGGATCAGATAAAAGAGCGTTAAAGCCGTACATCATCTTCCCCTGAGCAGCTTGAATGAATTGAGCAAATACTGGCTCAATTAAAATTTGCTTTTCAGGATTACCAAAAGCAACAACAACATCGTTATGAACATAAATTCCAAGAGTATGGAATCCTAACAACATTGTTACCCAACTAAGATGACTTATTAAAGCCTCCTTTGTTCCAAGAACTCTTGCTAGTACATTATCTTTGTTTAATTCGGGATCGTAATCTCTAACAAAGAAAATAGCTCCGTGTGCAAAGGCACCAACCATCAAGAACATTGCTATGTATTGATGATGACTATAAAGAGCAGATTGTGTGGTGTAATCCCTGGCAATAAAAGCATAAGAAGGTAGTGCACCCATATGTTGAGCCACAAGAGAAGTTGCTACTCCAAGTGAGGCTAATGCTAGTCCAAGTTGGAAATGTAATGAATTATTTACAGTTTCATAGATTCCATCATGATTAATTCCGAAACTACCTTTATGAGGATCATTTGGGTGTCTAGTATTATGAGCTTCTGTAATTTCTTTGAGGCTATGACCAATACCAAAAGTATTTCTATACATATGACCAGCAATTACAAAAACTGTTCCAATCGCAATATGATGATGGGCAATATCGGTAAGCCATAATGCTTCACTTTGGGGATGTAGACCACCTAAGAAAGTAAAGATTGCTGTACCAGCTCCCTCAGCCGTTCCAAATACTTGATCTAGAGAATCAGGATTTTGTGCATATGCTCCCCAATTTAAAGTAAAGAAAGGAACTAGTCCTGCAGGGTGTGGAAGAACTGTTAACCAGTTATCCCAACCTACATGCTGTCCTCTTGATTCAGGTATAGCAACATGAACCAAATGACCTGTCCAAGCAATACTACTAAAACCAAATAAAACAGCTAAATGATGATTTAATCTTGACTCTGCATTTTTAAACCAAGCTAGAGAAGGTCTGAATTTTGGCTGTAAATGCAACCAACCAGCAAATAGAGTCCAACAAGCCAAAATACTCATGAATATTGATGCTTGGAAAAGTTGCTCATTAGTTCTCATTCCTATTGTGTACCACCAATGGTAGAGACCTGAGTAAGCTATATTTACTGGACCACTAGCTCCAGCTTGTGTCATTGCTTCTGTGATACCGGATCCAAAATGTGGATCCCAGATAGCATGAGCAATAGGACGAACGTGAGTTGGATCAAGTACAAACTGCTCGAAGTTACCTTGCCAAGCAATATGAAATAAGTTACCAGCTACCCAGAGGGCGATTATTGCTAGATGACCAAAATGTGTAGAGAAAAGCTTTTGATAAAGCTTTTCTTCGGTCATACCATCATGACTTTCAAAGTCGTGAGCGGTAGCTATTCCGTACCATATTCGTCGGGTTGTAGGGTCCTGAGCTAGACCCTGGTTAAATGATGGAAATTTTGTTGCCATTGAATTAAAAAGGTGAAGTTCAGGTAATTAGCCCAGGCCGAAAAGGCGAGCATGGAAGAAAGCCCATGTGGTAGCGATACCACCGACAAGGAAGTGTGTTACACCTACTGCTCTACCCTGAGTGATAGATAAAGCTCTTGGTTGAATTGTTGGAGCAACTTTAAGTTTGTTATGTGCCCAAACAATAGATTCGAATAATTCTTGCCAATATCCTCTTCCACTAAAGAGGAACATTAAACTGAATGCCCATATGAAGTGAGCTCCTAAGAACATCAAACCATACATGCTTATGGATTGCCCATAACTTGTTAATACTTGAGAAGCTTGCGCCCAGAGGAAATCTCTTAACCAACCATTAATAGTTATGGCGCTTTGCGCGAAATTACCACCAGTAAGTCCCCAAACATCACTCTGCATTTTCCAAGAGAAGTGGAAAATAACTATTGATAAACAGTTATACATCCAGAAAAGAGCCAAGAACACATGGTCCCATGATGATACCTGACATGTACCACCTCTTCCAGGACCATCACAAGGGAATCTAAATCCTAAAGAAGCTTTATCAGGGATCAACCTTGAACTTCTTGCGTAAAGTACTCCTTTGAGAAGTATCAAAACAGTTACGTGTATTTGGAAAGCATGAATATGATGAATCATTAAATCAGCTGTCCCTAATGGAATTGGAGCTATAGCAACCTTTCCACCAACCTCTACTAAACTTCCATTAAAAACTTCACTTAAAGCTTTGTGAGGTAAAGCTTCTGCTGTACCTGCTAAAAGAGAAGTTCCAACAGCAGATGCTTGAATACT
>QCCC01000013.1 GCA_003281415.1 Prochlorococcus sp. AG-347-K15 | reverse complement strand
AAGGGGCAGGTGGAGGTCATGCGCCAGATATTATTAAAATTTGTGGAGAAAAAAATGTTCTTCCAAGTAGTACAAATCCAACAAGACCCTATACGAGGAACACGTTAGAAGAGCATCTTGACATGCTAATGGTTTGTCATCATTTAGATTCTAAAATTCCAGAGGATATTGCATTTGCTGAATCAAGGATCAGAAGAGAAACTATTGCTGCGGAGGATATCTTACATGATATCGGCGCTTTCTCAATTATTGCTAGTGACTCGCAGGCCATGGGAAGAGTAGGCGAAGTAATTATAAGAACTTTTCAAACTGCTCATAAAATGAAAGTACAAAGAGGACCATTAGCACAAGATTCTGATAGGAACGATAACTTCAGAGTTAAGAGATATATTTCTAAAGTTACAATTAACCCTGCAATAGCTCATGGTATTAATAAATATGTTGGGTCTATAGAAAAGGGTAAAATTGCAGATTTGGTATTGTGGAAACCTTCTTTTTTTGCAGTAAAGCCTGAATTAGTCGTTAAGGGAGGATCCATAGTTTGGTCTCAAATGGGTGATGCAAATGCTTCAATTCCTACGCCAGGTCCCGTTCATGGTAGACCTATGTTTGCTAATTTTGGCCAATCCCTCATAAAGAGTTCTTTTACCTTTTTAAGTAAAGAAGCACTAGATCAAGATATTCCAAAAAAATTAGGCTTACAAAAAAATTGTATATCAGTAGAAAATACAAGAAATATCAATAAATCACATTTAAAACTTAATAGTAAACTACCAAATATTTCAGTTGATCCTCAAACTTATGAAGTTTTTTCTGATGGGGAACTTCTTACTTGTAAACCACTTGATGAAGTCCCAATGGCTCAAAGGTACTTTTTGCTTTAGAAATTCTTAATTAATTCTTTTTCACTAGTTTTTATTTCTTTTGAGCCAGCAATGGCTAAATCCTCTTGCAGTTTGTTCTCACAAGAGAGAACTCTTGACCAACTTGGTAACTGTTGTGTTGTAGGGCAAGCTAGGTAATCTTCTGTTGCAGGTCTCAATAGTTTCGCGAACTTTTGAACTGATAGCTCTTCTTCATGCCTATCGTATGGAAGTTGATTTACTGCTGAATCTAAACCAAATTGCTTTACCCTATCTTCTCCAACTCTTTTATAAAGAACTTCTAAAGTTGCTAATTGAGTGCTAGTTAATGTTTCTGCTTGATGCTCCATAAGACCTCTCAATACACTTGATAGGATTTCAGTACACATTTTTTGCAATCCTTCTTTAGAAGAATCACCTATATTTTTATGTTTGTGATCAAATAAACCTAGATCAACTTGAGCAATTTTAGATGTTCTTACGTTTCTATAAACTTCTGATAATAACCCTATTTCTAAACCCCAGTCACAAGGAATTCTTAAATTCATTGCAAGGTCTTTTGTAAAAGCAAACTCACCAGCTAATGGATATCTAAATGATTGAAGATATTGTAAAAAAGGTCCCTTCCCAACTAACTGCTCTAAACTTGCTAATAAAGGACCAACAAATAATCTTGTTGCTCTTCCTTGCAATTGGTTTGTCTCTAAAGATAATCTGCTATAAAAAGCTTTTACGTAAGATATTCCATATGATTCATCTAAAAGTGGAAGTATCATTCTTGACGGGTACAAGGGACTAAAAGTTCTTATGTCAGCGTCAAAAAGGGCTACAACATCTGATTTTCTTGTTGCTACTCCAATGCCTTGCCAAACGGCCCATCCTTTACCAGGAGTTCCTAAAAGTTCTAACCCATTTTTTTCCTGGTTTTTTAATAGTTCTATTACAGAGGGAGAATTTGTCCATTGAACGTGAACTGGAAATGGCATTGAGTCAAAAAAGGTTTTTGCTGCTTTAACTTGCTCAACAGTTTTGGCAGAGAGAGCAATAACCAATTCATTTAATCCTGTCAGGTTTTTTAAAACTTCTCTAATATCTTTTAATGCTGGGCGTTCAAATTCTTCATATAAGCAAGGAATTAATATACTTGTTGTTCTTTTTTTAAGACTTTTGTTTAATTCTTTAAGTAGATTACTAGTTACTCCGTATTCATGTATTGTTGTGATTAACCCTTGTTGAAAGTCCATTTTCAAATTGATGTGCAGAATAGTGTTAATACTTCAATGATTTTATCAAAGTGAAGCAAATTGAATCAGAGAAAAAATTAGATAGATTAAAACTTTTTAAATTGTTAGAAACAATTTATTCAGATAATACTACAGAAGAAATTGATTTTATTTCAACTCAATTATTACAGATTTTAGATGATTTCTCAGAGAAATCTGCTAATGAAGAAATAAGTAATAAAGAAAGGTGGAATCAATCTCATTCAGTTTTGATAACTTATGCAGATAGCATTTATAAAAATGGGGAGGCAACATTAATTACTCTTCGAGATTTATTAAGCAATTATTTTGGCAGCCTTTCTAATGTTGTACATATTCTTCCTTTTCTTAAATCTACAAGTGATGGAGGTTTTGCTGTTTCAAGTTATGAAACACTAGAGGAGAAATTTGGTAGTTGGGATGATCTTAAAAGTATTTCAAAAAATCATAATTTAATGGCTGATTTGGTACTAAACCATGTTTCATCATCTCACACATGGGTACAAGAATTTATTAAATCTCAAGAACCAGGAATCTCAAATGTTTTTTCACCGGATCAAAATCTTGACTGGTCAAATGTTGTTAGACCAAGAAGTTCATCTTTGTTCTCACAAATAAACACCGAAGATGGTCCTAAACAAGTTTGGACGACTTTTGGTCCAGATCAAATTGATTTAAATTGGCATAATCCAAAAATGAATCTTGAATTCTTAAATTTAATTATTACTTATTTATCGAATGGAATTAAATGGTTCAGACTTGATGCTGTAGGTTTTATTTGGAAAGAATCAGGGACAACATGTTTACATTTGCCAAAAGCACATTCGATTGTGAAAATTTTAAGATTTCTTTTAACTAATCTTCTTGATGATGGAGTTTTAATAACAGAAACCAATGTTCCTCAAAAAGAGAATTTGTCTTATCTTATTCCAGAAGATGAAGCCCATATGGCATATAATTTCCCATTACCTCCTCTTCTGTTGGAAGCAATTATTACTTCAAGAGCAGATATTCTAAACTCATGGATTTTTGATTGGCCAAAGTTACCAAGTGATACTACTCTTTTTAACTTCACTGCATCACATGATGGTGTAGGCTTAAGAGCTCTAGAGGGTTTAATGAATGAGCAGAGAATTAAAGATTTATTGATTAATTGTGAGAAAAGAGGCGGACTAGTAAGCCATAGACGTTTATCAAATGGTGAAGATAAACCATATGAATTAAATATTAGTTGGTGGAGCGCAATGGAAGATTCAGGTAGAGATTCTCATCGATACCAATTTGAGAGGTTTATCTTGACTCAATTATTAGTAATGGCTTTAAAGGGCGTACCTGCCTTTTATTTGCCAGCATTACTTGCTTCTGAAAATGATATTAAGAGTTTTTCTATGACAGGTCAAAGAAGAGACCTCAATAGAGAAAAATTTAAATTAGACAATCTTTTATCTGTTTTAAATAATCCTGAATCTAATGCTAATAAAAATTTAAAATTTCTTCGTAATGCTATGGATGTCAGATCAAATTTAGAGCAATTTCATCCTAGTTCAGAAATGAAATGTTTGTCTAAAGGTAGAAGTGATATTGTTGTTATCAAAAGAGGTAAAGGTCCAAAATCTATTTTTGCTATTCATAATATGACAGACAATAAAATAAATTATCAATTAAATGATGAAGATCTTCCAAATACAATAGATAATGATTTTAATATGCAAGATTTTTTAATATCTACTAAATACAACTTGAAAAATATTAGTCTTGACCCTTTTCAAGTTATTTGGCTTGGTTCTTTCTCAAATGATTAAAAATTCTTCTCTTTGGATTGTTAGTGATGTGGATGGTACTTTAATGGATCATTCGTATGATTTAACACCTGCTAGAGAAACTATAGAAATTCTCCAAAAATTATCTATACCTGTAATTCTATGCACTAGTAAGACAGCATCAGAAGTAAAAGTCATTAGAAAAGATCTAAATTTAACTGATCCCTATATTGTTGAAAATGGTGCAGCAATTTACGGTGAATCTCTTGATAAGCTAAATGGGGAAATTATTCTAGGAATAAAATATGAATTTCTTGAAGAAATCTTGTGTTTTATATCTAAAGAAATTGATTATAAACTTATTCCTCTTAATAATCTCACTGATCAAGAAGCAACTAAGCTTACAGGTTTAAAAGGAAACTCATTGAATTTAATGCGTGATAGGCATTGGAGCATGCCTTTTTTAAATCCGCCCAGTTTTTTAGAAGAAAAAATTAATATCTGTTGTAAAAAATTTAAAGTAGATGTTTATAAGGGAAATAGGATGAGTCACTTATTATCTACAAATTCTAATAAAGGAAAAGCTATCAATGCTCTTAAAAAATATTCCAACATTCAAAATATTCATATTATAGGTTTAGGTGATTCTCCAAATGATTTGCCTCTACTTTTAAACTCAGATATTAAAATTGTTATACCTGGAATAGATGGGCCTAACTTAAATTTAATAGATCAATTAAAAGATTTAGAATTTATTTTAGCTTCTGAACCAAATGGATATGGTTGGAAAAGTGAAATCAATAAATTGATAAATAAACTAGAACTTATTTAAAAACGTGAAAGATTTAGATATTAGTTTTCCTCTTGATAAATTTAAAAAATTAATTATTGATATTGGTTGGGAATCCTTGGATGATTGGTTCAATTTTTGGAACAATCAAAAAAATATTCTTTCAATTGATCAGTATTGGAATAATAAAGTAAATGATGATTGGATTTGGGGTTTAGCTTTACCTCTTTTATCCCAGGCTTATAGTTTTCAAAATAATTTTTCTGATAGAAAAATAATTGGTATTTCAGCTCTACCTGGAACAGGCAAGACAACTTTAGGTAAATGGCTTGAAGCAATATCGTTAAAATTAGACTTCAAAATTGCAGTTATTTCAATTGATGATTTTTATCTCCCTTCAGATCAAATGAAATTAGCAATTATAAATAACCCTTGGAAAGTTTCAAGAGGGTTCCCTGGTAGTCATTCAGTAAACCTAATGCATGAGAAATTATTAAATTGGAAAAAAAATGGAGAATTAAACGTACCTGTTTTCGATAAATCTTTAAGAAATGGATTGGGAGATAGATCTCATTGGAGATCAGATAACCCTGATTTATTAATTATTGAGGGATGGTTTTTGGGAATAGAACCTTGCTCTAGTGATAATAATTATCAAAATATAATTACATCAGAGTTAAGTCCTCATGAATCTTCTTATAGATCTAAGATTCAAGAAAATCTATACAAATATTTAGATGTTTGGAATTTAATAGACAATATTTGGCACTTAAAGCCTCTGAAGTTTGAATATATGAATTTGTGGAAGATAAATCAAGAAAAAGAGATGTTTTTACAGAAAGGAAAAGCTCTTAAAGATGAAAAATTAACTAATTTCTTGAGAATGCTTAATGTTTCTATTCCTCAAAAAAGTTTTGATTTTATAAATTCTTATGCACTTTTATTAATTGATCAAGAAAGAAATTTAGTTGAGGCTGGATTAAATTTTTAATATTTTCTATAAAAAATTTTTTTCAGTAATTTTTTATACATTTTTTATAGCCTTAATTAGTGTTTAATTGAGGATATTTTGCTGTTTAGTAATGGTTGAGTTTTCTTACAAAAATGAAGGATGTAGGATGGTTGTCTTGAGATGTATTGGTCCATCAAATTTTTTTTTAGAGAGAGTTTTATTTCCAACTGACATTCTCACTTTTATGGCCCCAAATGATTCAAGAGTAGAAATCTGGGGAAATGAATTATATGGCCCCAAGTTAGAAGAGAGAATAAGGATTTCTGCTGATAACGAAGATTCGACTCTAGTTGCTTAAATTAATCATAATCTGATTGTCTTCGAGTCAAAATTTTTTACAAATTCATATTTTTTATTGATATTATCTAACTAGTTTTTGTTTTAGAGATGTATTATTTTTCTTCTTTTGCAATAGGAGGTTTTGTTCCTTCTGCAGCTATTGCTGGAGTTTTGCTTTTAGTTGGTTTAGGAGCCTTCTTTTATCTTGGGATCAAAGGACCTACAGATTATTAAAACTTGCTTTAATTAACAAATGGTTATTTTAATTTTTAATAACCTTATTAATTTACGAATTTAATTATGGATTTAACAACTATTTTATTTATATTAAGCTTACCATTTGTTTTATTAACTGTTTACTTTGGTACAAAAAACGATTTTTACGAGAGTGAAAATTATAAAGGTGATGGTTGCGCTCATGATGTTAAAAGGTAACTTTATTTTTAATCACCGCTAAATACACAAGTCCATCTACTATCAAATTGCCAAACAGGTTTATATATTTCAGTTGTTATCTTTTTGCCTGCCTCATTACATGTATTCAAGTCTTTCATGGGAATAGAATGTAAAGAAGGACTTGTTATTCCACTTACCTCTGGTCTACTACCTGGTCCCTGTCTATAAGTTCCAATTATTAACCAATAATCAGCTTTTATAGAATCAGATAAAAATATAGAAAACAGAAAAAATAGTGTTAAAAAAGAATTTTTTTTCATTAGTCTATATTAGCTTTTACTTATTAAATGTAAATTGCATTTCTTAATTTGCTATTAATTAATTAGGGGATATAAAAAGTTTTTGGAGTATTTAAAATTTATTTTATATGGCTTAATTCAAGGTATAACAGAGTTTATTCCTGTAAGTAGTACTGCTCATTTAAAAGTTATATCTCTTTTTTTTGGAATTGATGATCCAGGCACCTCTTTGTCGGCATTTATTCAAGTTGGAAGTGTTTTGGCCTTATTTTGTTATTTTAGGAATGATATTTTAAATTTAAGAAGTCAATATAAAAAAAAATTTTTTCAAAAATTTTTACATGGAAGTTTATTTAAGTCAATTTTGATTGGGACTATCCCAATTATTTTATTTGGTGGGACTATAAAACTATTTTTACCTCATTTTTTTGATAAGTTTCTTCGGTCAAATTTATCAATAGCAATAGTTTCTTTGATTATGGCTTTTTTCATGTATATAGCTGATAGTTCAAACAAAGGTTCAATAAATTTAAAAAACCATAACTATTCAGATAGTTTTCTCATAGGTCTTTCTCAAGCTTTTGCCATTTTTCCTGGGGTTTCAAGGTCTGGAGTTACTATTTCTACCGCTCTAGTTTCAGGTTGGCAAAGAGAAGATGCTGTCAAATTCTCCTTTCTTTTAGGAATTCCGGCTATTTCCATTGCTTCTATTGTTGAGTTTATTTCTTCTTTTAATAAATTTCTCTCATTTAGTTTTTTTCCTCTAGTGGTTGGTCTTGCTACTACATTTGTATCTTCATTATTTGCTATCGATTTCTTGTTAAAATATTTTTCTTCAAATGGTTTTAAATTATTTATTATTTATCGTGTTGTATTTGCTCTCGTAATTCTTCTAAATTTATAATTCGTTAAGAAAAAATTTTTGTAATTATGGTAAGGTTTAAAAAAAGAATTTTATGAATATTTTTATATCTTTTCAGTTAGGTGAGGTTGAAGTTTCAAACCTAACCATAATAGTACTAACGTTTTTTTCATCTTTTACATTCATTGCTGTGGGAATAAGTTCATATAAACTATACAAATCACTTATTAATGATGAAGACAAGTAATCGGAACGGCGGGATTTGAACCCACGACCCCCACTACCCCAAAGTGGTGCGCTACCAAACTGCGCTACGCCCCGCATTATTACTATAAAGATAAGATGGATTTAAATGCTATTTTTTATAGGATTGTTATCAGATCTCAATACACACTTATCTACTTCCCAATTAAATTTTTCCCAAATATATCCTTTTAATTTGTAATTACTACCAGTAAAAACTCCTAACTTAACTTTTGTAGGAGAAGCAGAACAATATTGCCTGCTGCCTGGTGATGCAAGATATTGTTGATGATAAGGTTCTGCATAAAAATAGGTATCTATCATTTTTATTTCTGTTTCAATTAAACCAAGATTATTTTTATTTAGTTCTCTTTGATATTGTTCTTTGCTCGCCAGAATAATTTTTTCATTATCTTCATTTTTATAATAAACTGCTGACCTATATTGAGTTCCCATATCATTACCTTGCCTGTTTTTTTGAGTAGGGTCATGACATTCCCAAAACATTTTTAATAAATCACTTATATCTATTTCTCTTTTATCCCATATAACTCTTACAACTTCTGAATGACCAGTTAAGCCGGAACATACTTCATAATAAGTTGGATTATTTTTTTTACCACCAGCATAACCTACCGAAGTTGTGACAACTCCAGGAAGTTTCCAAAAACATTTTTCAGCTCCCCAGAAGCAACCACATCCAAAAATTATTTCATCTTCATGTATATTTGGATCTTTTTTAATATCTGTTTTTAATATTCTGTGTAATGAATAAGTATCATTAGTTAAATTTAGCTCAACATTATTCATAATGTTTTTCAAGAATTTAAACATAACTTTAATTTTTTTATTATATATATAAAAATTTACTTTTAGCTTTTGACAATTCTGGTAGCTAGTTCTCTCTCCCAAAGTTGTTTATATAGCCCATTCATTTTTATTAAATCTTTATGGGCTCCTTCTTGTACTATTTCTCCTTTATCCATTACTAAAACCCTATCACAAGTAGCGGCAATAGAAAGTTGGTGACTAATCATAATGATTGTTTTATTACTTCTATCACCCATTTCATCTATTATTCTTGCTGCTGTTTTATTATCTACGCTTGCTAAAGCATCATCAAGAACAACAATAGGAGAATCAACAAGAAGTGCTCTACCGAGTGCAGTTCTTTGCCTTTGTCCACCACTTAATGTAATACCTCTCTCACCAACAATAGTTTTAAACTTTTGAGGAAAACTATTAATATCATCGATTAATCCAGCTTTTGTTGCGCTTTCTTTAACTAATAATTTTGAAGCTTTGGGTTCTCCAAATCTGAGGTTTTCTGAGATTGTAGAAGTAAATAAGAATGCTTCTTGAGGAACAATTGAAATATTTTTTCTAAGATCACTTAATTTTAAATTTTTTACATCAATTTCATCTAAAAATAATTGATTGTCTTGAATCTCAATAGTTCTTCCTAGAGACTTTGCTAGTGTTGTCTTGCCACAACCAACAGGGCCAACTATTGCAATAAGTTCTCCAGGATAAATTTTAAAATTGAGACCATTTAATGAATTAAATTTTGATCCTGGATACTTTATCGTTAATCTTTTTGCTTCTAACATTCCTTTAACCTTTCTTTTTAAAAATTTTGTTTTTGCACCATCTACGATATTTGGTTCGTTTTGAAAGATTTCTTCAACGCGATCTAAACTTACTTGACCGAGTTGAAAAGTATTTAATGTAAAACCTAATAGAGCTGTTGGGAAAACAAGCCTTTCGACATATAGAATTAAAGCTACTAAACCACCTATTGAAATAAATCCACTTTCTAGTTGAAAAGTTCCTAATGATAATAAAATCAATAATGAAATTGAGGAAATACCTTGCAACAATGGGAATAGTGTACTCGCGGTTCTTGCAAGTTTTATTGCTGAATTTCGATAATCATTATTGTATATGTTAAATTCTTTTTTCTCAGCATTCTCTTGTGCATAAATTTTGATGGCGCTTATACCAGAAAGATCTTCTTGTATTAGATCACTAAGTTTTGATAATGATTCTTGTTGAGCTTTTCTTTGATTAACCATTCTGCCACCAAATAAACTTACAATTCCAAGGATTAATGGAAATATCATTAGAGCTGATATTGTTAATGTTTTATTAATCGAAAACATTGAAGGAATAGTGAATGAATAAGCTAAGACAATATTGCACAAGCTCAAGACAGTAAAACCTAAAAGTCTTCTTATGTTTTCAACATCGCTTGTCGCTCTACTAATAATGTCTCCACTTCCTTTCTTCTGGATCCATTCTGGATCTTGAATAAGTAAATGGTCAAAAAGTTTTTGACGAAGATTTACCTCTACTTTTCTACCTATTCCGAAGACAATTTGTCTTGAAAATAATCTTATTAAACCCATACAAGTTGCTAAAAATATTAACCACAATGATTTAGATATAACAAAATCTGAAGAGAACCCATTTTGTAATTGGTCAATTATATTTTTTACTTCCAAGGGTATTACAACACTTAATATATTCACTATTAGAAGAGCTAAAGCTCCATAAAGGAATTCTTTTTTGTAAGGTCTTAGGTATTTAGATATGACTTTTATATTTAAATTTTTCATTTTATTTTGCCGATATGATTAAGATAATGTTTCATTTTTGAATATGTGAGCTAATTTTATAAATGATTCAGTATTTATTTATGGGTAACGAGCAAACTCATCCATTACATGAAACCGACAAGAACATTATAGATTCCCTTATAACTAAAAAAACTCCAGAAGATCTTGACTATATAAATCTAGCTAGATTAATAAATCGTTATACAAATTTCCCTGGAGAAATTGAAATTAAAAATGATATTGAAAAAATTTTAAATTTTTGGAAAATCACAAAAAATGAACTTTTTTCAAAAACAAAAAATATTTGGTCAAAAAGCTTCAGGCCTACTAATTCAAATAAAGATTTAGTTGGCTCAGGTTTTGATACCTCAAATTGAATTTTATCTGCAAATTTTTTCTTCTATAGTTAAATGTTTTCTAATTTATCAAACGCTGAAATCCTAAATAATTTGTTAGAGGGGAGCAACCTAGATGATTTAACTTCTAGATCTTTAATGCAAAGATGGCTTAATGATGAAATTTCAGATGTTGAAACAGGAGCCTTTTTGAGTGCTTTGAGAGCTAAGAACTCTACAGGGATCGAATTAAGTTCCATGGCTGAAGAACTCTTGAGTGTTTGTGAATTGCCAGTAGCAAGACCAAATTTGTTTTTGGTTGATACTTGTGGGACCGGAGGGGATGGAGCTAATACATTTAATATTTCAACTGCAGTAGCATTTGTAGCTGCATCTTGTGGGGTAAATATTGCAAAACATGGAAATAAAAGTGCTAGTGGGAGAGTTGGATCTGCAGATGTTTTGTTGAATCTAGGGTTGAATTTAAATTGTTCATTAGACAAAGTAATCACAGCCGTAAGTGAAATTGGAATAACTTTTTTATTTGCTCCTATTTGGCATAAATCTCTGGTTAAACTTGCTCCATTAAGAAAGACCCTTGGAATAAGGACAGTATTTAATCAACTTGGACCATTGGTAAATCCATTAAGACCGAATGCGCAAGTATTAGGAGTCGCATCTGAGGGTCTTTTAGAACCCATGGGAAGTGCATTATTAAAAATGGGTATGAATAGAGCAATAGTTGTTTATGGTTCTGGCGGCCTTGATGAAGCTTCACTTCAGGGTGAAAATAAATTAGTGTTTATTGAAAATGGTGAATTACGGTTTTCAAAAATAAATATTTCAGATTTTAATCATGAAAATATTGATAACGAAAAGCTTATGGTTTCTGATCATGATTCTAATGAGGAAATATTAAAGTCTGTTTTAAATGGTTCTGGACAAAAATCCCATATAGATGTTGTTGCCTTAAATGCTGCTCTAGTGCTTTGGGCAGCAGGAATTGAGGATGATTTAAATGAAGGGTTTAAAAAAGCTTTATTTTCGATTAACCAAGGAGATCCTTGGAAAAAGTTTTTACTTTTAAAAAATTATCTATCTTAAATTAATAAATAATAAATTGATGATTAATCCATATAAGAAAAACGCCAAATTAGTTTTAAGTAATGGAATTGTTTTCCCTGGATTCTTTTTTTGGTGCTTCCGGTACAGCCAATGGTGAAATAGTTTTTAATACGGGTATGACAGGATATCAAGAGGTTATTACTGATCCAAGTTATTATGGACAGATATTAACATTCACTTATCCAGAGATTGGAAATACTGGGATTAATTTTGAAGATTCAGAATCTAATACTAATGTTAAAGGAATAATTGTTAGGAATTTTTCATCTAATAACAGCAATTGGAGATCTAAAAAGAATCTTAATCAATGGCTAGTTGAAAAAAATATTATTGGTCTTTATGGAATTGATACAAGGGCGCTTGTTAAAATTTTAAGATCTAGTGGCTCCATGAATGGAGTTATTACCTCTCTAGAAAAAACTGATGAAAGTTGTATAAAAATAATTCATGATACGCCAAAGATGGAGGGGTTGAATTTATCAAAAGTAGTTTCAACAAAGCAAAAATATTTATGGGAAAGTTATACACAAACTAACTTTGATTTAAGAAAAAGATATTCAGAATCGTCTAAAAAATTAAAAATAGTTGCAATTGATTTTGGAATTAAAAAGTCAATTTTAAATAGACTTGTATCCCATGGTTGTGAAGTTTTAGTTTTACCTTCTCAATCTTCTCTAGAAGATGTTCTATCTAACAAGCCGGATGGTATATTTTTCTCAAATGGTCCAGGCGATCCTTCTTCTGTTTCTGAAGGTATAGACTTAGCAAAATCACTTATTGAATATGGTGAAATACCAATGTTTGGTATTTGCCTTGGCCACCAAATATTTGGATTAGCATTAGGAGGTTCAACTTTTAAATTACCTTTTGGACATCGTGGTTTAAATCATCCTTGTGGAGATAATAATAAAATTGAGATTACTAGTCAGAATCATGGTTTTGCTATTGATCCTAATTCTCTCTCAAAGGAAATAGTTAAAATAACCCATTACAACCTTAACGATAATACTGTGGCTGGCCTAGAAGTTAATAATAAGCCCATATTTAGTGTCCAATATCATCCAGAAGCAGGACCTGGTCCACATGATTCAGATTATTTATTTAATAAATTTGTTTCTCTAATGTTAGAAAGATGTTGACATATTGTTTTCTTTTGATTTGATAATTACATTTGATACATTAATTTTTTGGAGGTATTAGATCATAGAAGATTTCCAGAAGTTAACGGTTTCCTTGAGAGGAAACCTTGAGGTTAAAACAAATATTATTGTTTTTACTTTTAAAGGGCAACTTGATGCCTTCTCAGAAAAACAATTTAAGTCATTTGTAACTAATAATTCAAAAAATGAACTTCCATTTGTTATCGATCTTACAAAAATTGATTTTTTTAGATTCTTCTGGTCTTGGAGCTCTTGTTCAGACAGCTAAAGAATGTAAAAAGTCAAAACTTGGTTTTTCTGTGGTTGGAAACTCGAGAGTGGCCCAAACAATTAAACTTGTTCGTTTAGGGGATTTTCTTAACTTGAAGTCAAACCTTGAAGATGCATTAAATTATTTAAAAAATTGAATTATTGGATTCAAAACTTGGTTCCATATGGATATCCCGAGGATATAGGTGTTATTCAACTTGCTTGGCTTGGTGATTCAGTATGGGAACTTCACCAAAGACTAAGACATGTTCATTTCCCTTTAAAATCAAAAGATCTGCATTTATCTGTAGTAAACGAAGTTAAAGCAAAATCTCAGTCAAAATCATTAAGTCAAATTGAACATTTATTAAATTCAAATGAAATGGATTTAATTAGGCGTGCTAGAAATAAGATAAAGAGATATCCAAAGTCTTCAGACCCTACAATATATTCCAGAGCGACTGGCTTTGAAACTCTTATTGGCTGGCTATTTTTAAAAGATCCTCAAAGATTATCAAAACTTTTTGATTATTTAGAATTAAAAATGAATTAAACCTATGAAAAACTCCTCCAAAAATAAATTTTCTGGAAAAAATAGTAAAGAGTACAAAAAAAATTCAGATTTTGGTTATAACTCAAAAAATTCAAATCGTTCAGAAAAAAAAGAAGGATTTTTGAAAAATTTTACTAAAAATAAGAATGTTGAAAATTTAAATAAAAATGATAGAAATAATAATTTTTCATCTTTAAAAAGAAGAAAGCCTATATATAAATCTAATACTGAACTTTATAATAAAAAACCTGATATTCATCAAGAGTTTACTAATAAGAAGAATTTTGATGATTGGATATGGGGTAAACATTCAGTTTATGAGGCTCTTAGTAGTCAAAGAGCTATTAATAGGATATGGTGTACTTCGGATATCTTTTCTTCAGACAAATTCTATACTTTTTTTAAGGACTATAAATTAAAAGGAGTCTTGATTGAAGAAGTTTCTTGGAACAGGCTTTCGCAATTGACTTATGGTGCTTCGCATCAAGGCGTTGCATTGCAGTTAGCTTATTCTAAAACAATATCCCTAGAACAATTAATCGATTTTTCTAAACACAACTGTACAAATCCTATAATACTTGCATTAGACGGTATAACTGATCCTCATAATTTGGGTGCGATTATAAGATCAGCTGAAGCATTTGATTGTAAGGGCATAATTATTCCTCAAAGAAGATCTGCTGGATTGACGGGAACAGTCGCCAAGGTAGCTGCAGGAGCCTTAGAACACTTGCAAGTAAGTAGAGTTGTTAATTTAAATAGAGCACTTGAGGAGCTTAAGAAAAGTGGTTTTCTAGTTGTTGGCTTATCTGGAGATGGTCAATTATCTATCTCAAATTTTTCAGAAAAAGCGCCTTTGGTAGTTATAGTCGGCGCTGAAGATAAAGGTATTTCTTTGCTTACTCAAAAAAAATGCGATTATCTATTAAGCATTCCTCTTAAAGGTAAGACTTCAAGTTTAAATGCCTCTGTGGCGGCTGCAATATCACTATTTCACTTGACTAGTAAATAATTTTTTTTTAATTATCACTGTTATTAATTACTTTTAAAATGTTGCTGTTTCAATACATTTATATAATTAATAAAAATTTATTGAATTTTCACTACAAAATTGTATAGAATTTAACAAGAATTGATGGTCTTCCAGGCCAATAAAATTGATTAGAAATTTTGGAAACAAACTCGGATTAGCCTGGTGGGCTAAAATTGAGACAGATCAACCAAGTGGAACTTACTGGTTTGGCCCATTTATTACTAAGCGTAGTTTAAAAGAAAATATGTCTTCTTTTATTAAAGATCTTTCTGATGAAGGTTCTAAAAATATTAAACATAGTTTGGTTCGCTGCAAAAAAGAAGAGCCACTAACTGTTTGATAAATTTAAATTTTAAGACATAAATTAAGAAATGAATTTTAATTCTTTAAGAAAGGAAATTATTAGCAATAATGCTTCTGTTAAGGAATTAGTTAATGATATTTTTGCTAAAATCGATCGCAAGGATCCTGAAATTAACTCATACATTTGTACTACAAAGGATAATGCAATAGCGCAAGCAGAAAACATTGATAAATTAATTCAAAATAAAGAAAAACTTCCTCCTCTTGCGGGGATACCAATAGCAATAAAGGATAATATTTGTACGAAAGGAGTTGCGACAACTTGTGCAAGTAAAATGCTTAAAAGCTTTGTTGCACCTTATGAATCTACAGCTTCAAGTAAATTATGGTCTTCTGGTGGAATTTGTTTAGGAAAAACAAATTTAGATGAATTTGCAATGGGTAGTTCAACGGAAACTTCTGTATTTGGTGTCACTTCAAATCCTTGGGATATTAATAGAGTGCCAGGAGGAAGTTCAGGAGGTAGTGCTGCTTCAGTTGCAGCTGGATTTTGTGCTGCAGCTATAGGTTCTGATACGGGAGGATCAATAAGACAACCAGCTTCTTTTTGTGGTGTTGTAGGTCTTAAACCAACTTATGGCAGAGTTAGCAGATGGGGGCTTGTAGCATTTGCTAGCTCTCTTGATCAAATTGGCCCAATTACAAATACTGTCTCAGATGCTGCTGAAATTCTTTATTCAATATCTGGTAAAGACCCCTTTGACTCAACATGTCTTGATAAACAAGTGCCAAATTATTTGACTGATTTAAATAAATCTATAAAGGGTTTAAAAATTGGAATCATTAAAGAATGTTTTGAACACCCAGGGCTTAATACAGAAGTTAAGGAATCTGTTCTTTCTGGAGTTGATAGATTCAAAGCTTTAGGAGCTGAAATCATCGAGGTTGAATGTCCTAGATTTAATGATGGAATTGCGACGTATTATGTCATTGCTCCATCTGAAGCCTCAGCAAATTTAGCTAGATATGATGGAGTTAAATATGGATACAGATCAAAAGAATGTTCTAATCTTATAGATATGACTTCAAAAAGTAGAGCTGAAGGTTTTGGAGATGAAGTGCAAAGAAGAATTTTGATAGGAACTTATGCTTTATCAGCTGGATATAGTGATGCCTATTACAAGAAGGCACAAAAAGTTAGAACTCTTATAAGAAAAGATTTTGATAATGCTTTTAAGAAAGTAGATCTTTTATTAACTCCAACTTGCCCAACTACCGCTTTTTTGAAGGGCGATTTTGTCAATGATCCGCTTTCTATGTATCTTTCTGATTTATTAACTGTTCCTGCTAATTTGGCAGGCCTCCCAGCAATCAGTATTCCTTGTGGTTTTGATACTAAAGGATTACCTATAGGATTACAATTAATAGGTAATGTATTGGAAGAGGATAGAATATTGAATGCCGCAAATATTTTTGAGATCGATGCTCAGGTAATTAAGAATAGACCTTTATTCTAAATTTGTAGTAATAATTAATTTGTAATCATAAAGTATAGATCTTTTAGAAATTTTCTCTATCTTATATATATAAATTATTTGAATATGGGTTTCGTTCCGCTTCATAATCATAGTGACTACAGCTTGCTTGATGGAGCCAGTCAAATTTCAAAAATTGTAGATAGAGCTTCTGATCTTGGAATGGAATCTATAGCTCTTACTGATCATGGAGTTATGTATGGTGTTCTTGATTTGGTCAAGAAGTGTAAAGAGAAAGGCATAAAACCCATTATTGGGAATGAAATGTACGTGATTAATGGTTCTATTGATGATCCTCAACCTAAAAAAGAAAAAAGATATCATCTGGTGGTGCTAGCAAAAAATTATACTGGTTATAAGAATCTAGTGAAGTTAACAACAATTAGTCACCTAAATGGGATGAGAGGTCGAGGCATTTTTTCTAGACCATGTATTGATAAATCTCTTTTAAGTAAATATAGTAGTGGTCTTATAGTTTCTACAGCTTGTCTTGGTGGAGAGATTCCTCAGGCTATCTTAAAAGGTAGATTAGACGTAGCAGAGGATATAGCTCTTTGGTATAAAAAATTATTTGCAGATGATTTTTATTTAGAAATACAAGATCATGGCTCTATTGAGGATAGGATAGTTAACGTTGAATTAATAAAAATTGGTAAGAAGCACAAAATAAAAGTCATCGCTACCAACGACGCGCACTACTTATCAAATATGGATGTTGAAGCACATGACGCTTTGCTTTGTGTATTAACAGGAAAACTAATAAGCGATGAAAAAAGATTGAGATATACAGGTACAGAATATATAAAAAGTGAGAATGAAATGCTTGAACTTTTTAAAGATCATATTGATGATGAATCAATTAATGATGCAATTAACAATACAGTAGAAATTTCTAAAAAAGTTGAGGCATTTGATTTATTTGGTAATTACAGAATGCCAAAATTCCCTCTTAACGAAGATACAGATTCTTTTTCTTTCCTAACACAATTATCTAACAAAGGTCTTTTAAAAAGACTTAAAAAAAATGATCTTTCAGAAGTTGATGAGAACTATAAAAAAAGACTATCTTCCGAATTGAAAATTATTAAGGATATGGGTTTCCCAGATTATTTTTTGGTTGTTTGGGACTACATCAAATTTGCTAGAGATAACTCTATCCCTGTAGGGCCAGGGAGAGGTTCTGCAGCAGGCTCACTAGTAGCTTATGCCCTTCAAATTACAAATATAGATCCTGTTGAACATGGATTATTGTTTGAGAGGTTTTTAAATCCAGCAAGAAAGTCTATGCCAGATATTGACACCGACTTTTGTATTGATAGGAGAAATGAAGTTATTGATTATGTCACTAATCGTTATGGAGAGGATAAAGTTGCGCAAATAATTACTTTCAATAAAATGACCTCTAAAGCGGTTTTAAAAGATGTTGCAAGGGTTCTAGATATACCATATGGAGAGGCGGATAAATTGGCTAAGTTAATACCGGTTGTACGAGGTAAACCTTATAAGCTAAATGAAATGATAGATAAAAATTCTCCTAACCAAGAGTTTAGAGAAAAATATATTAATGATAATAGCGTGAAAAAATGGGTTGATTTGGCTTTGAGAATTGAAGGAACTAATAAAACATATGGAGTTCATGCTGCTGGAGTTGTTATCGCATCAGATCCTCTTGACGAACTTGTACCTCTTCAAAGGAATAATGAAGGACAAATAATAACCCAATATTCTATGGATGATATCGAATCACTTGGATTATTGAAAATGGATTTCTTGGGTCTTAAGAATCTTACGATGATTGAAAAGACAGTTTCTCTTATTAATCAATCTACTGGAAAGAAAATAAATATTGATGAGTTACCTAAAAATGATGGTAAAACCTTTGAGCTTATCGGGAGAGGAGATCTTGAAGGTATTTTTCAACTTGAATCTTCTGGTATGAAACAGGTCGTTAAGGATTTCAAACCTAACTCTCTAGAGGATATTTCGTCCATACTGGCTCTTTATAGACCTGGTCCTCTTGATGCAGGCCTTATACCTAAATTTATAAATCGAAAAAATGGAAATGAAAAGATTGATTTCCCGCATCCTTTTATTAAGTCAATTCTCACTGAAACCTATGGAATTATGGTTTACCAAGAACAAATTATGAAAATTGCTCAAGACCTGGCCGGTTATTCATTAGGTGATGCTGATTTACTTCGAAGAGCAATGGGGAAAAAGAAAGTATCTGAGATGGTAAAGCATAGGAATATTTTTGTAGACGGTTCTATGAAGAAAGGTGTAAATGAAAAATTAGCAAATGATCTTTTTGATCAAATGGTTTTATTCGCAGAATATTGTTTTAATAAAAGTCACTCAACTGCTTATGGTGCTGTAACTTATCAAACTGCATTTTTAAAAGCCCATTTTCCTGTTGCATATATGGCGGCTCTTTTAAGTGTAAATTCTGGCTCTAGCGATAAGATGCAAAGATATATTTCTAATTGTTATTCCATGGGAATCGAAGTTATTTCACCAAGCATTAATTTTTCTGGGGTTGATTTTACTATTAAGAATAATCAGATTTTATTCGGTCTATCTGCAATTAAGAATTTAGGAGATTCTGCAATAAGAAATATAATTGAAAACCGAAATAGTTTTGGTATTTTTAAGTCTTTATCTGATTTGTGCGATCGTTTGCCTTCTAATGTTCTTAACAAAAGAAGTCTTGAATCTCTAATTCATTGTGGAGCACTAGATGAGTTTTCATATGGTAATAATAGAGCTCAGTTGTTGTCAGATCTCGAACATGTTATTGATTGGGCCTCTTCAAGAAATCGTGATAGATTATCGGGGCAAGGAAATCTATTTGACTCTAAAGAAGAATTTTCTAATGTTGCTTTTTCAGATTCACAATTAGCTAAGGTTGATGATTATTCACTTATTGAGAAGTTAAAGTTAGAAAAGGAATTATTAGGCTTTTATTTATCTGATCATCCTCTAAAACATTTAGCTAAGCCTGCAAAACTGATATCTCCTATAAGCATTTCGCAGTTAGAAGAAACAAAAGATAGAACTAAAGTGTCTTTAGTTGGGATGATTCCTGAGTTGAAGCAAATTACCACAAGAAAAGGAGATAGGATGGCTATAGTTCAGCTTGAAGATCTTTCTGGTAGTTGCGAAGCAATAGTTTTCCCTAAAACCTATGTCAGATTATCAGAATTTCTTTTGACTGATACTAGATTATTATTGTGGGGTACGATTGATAAAAAAAGTGATAAAACTCAATTAATAATTGATGATTGTAGAGAAATAGATAATCTTAAATTACTTATTATTAATCTTGAAAGTTTTCAAGCATCAGATGTAAGAGTACAAAATTCTTTAAGAGACTGTTTAATTAAATTTAAGCCAGATAAAGGAAAATGTGGAGTCAAGATTCCTGTTTTGGCTGCGGTAAAAAATAAAAATAGTATTACTTACGTTAAATTTGGTGAACAATTCTGTGTTGGAGATATACAAGGTGCATGCAAATTATTAAAAGATAAATCTTTCCAAGTTAATTTGATGTCTTTAGTTTCCTAGATTAAATATTCTCCTCATAATTTTGAGTTGCAGGTTTGAAGGCTGCTTTTGCTCGTTTAATGTTCATTGGAATATTTTCAATACCGAAAAAAGTTCCAGGTTCCTTATCCCAACTAGCTGATAATATTCCAAAACTCAATCCTGCGAGACCTAACAAGAAAAAAAATGCTGAAATTGCAATTGTTGATGAAGGGGGTATTTCAGCAATATTTCTTGTAACGATAATGTAGCTAATAACAAAAACCGACATCCCCATTATTGTCGGTATTCCTGCGGTAAAAAATATTCTTCTCGCCATCCTATCAGCAACGTATTTGGGTATCCCGCTTGATGATTTCTTCGGGGTAATAACATTATTGGATTGTTTCTCTAGATTGGCAAAAACAGGCTTCTCAGATAAATTTTTTTTCTTTTTATTATTGAGCTTTTTTTTTGATTGTTTTTTTTTCATTAAAGGAAATCATCCTCTGATTCCAATTTTTTTTACTAAATCCTGATATTTTTGAACGTTCTTCTCTTTGATGTATGTTAGTAATCTTTTTCTTTTACCAATCATTTTTAATAATCCTTGCCTAGATGCAAAATCATGAATATTCCCTTGTAGATGGTCACTTAATTTAGAAATTCTTTTAGAGAGCATTGCAACTTGCACTTCCACTGAGCCTGTATCAGTTGCATGCACTTGGTGTGATTCAATAAGCTTCTGTTTTTCAGCTGTATCTAATGACATAAAATTTGTTTTCTTTAAATATATATTACTACGTTATCTGACTATATTACTATTATTATTGTCTAAATAATTCATAGCAAATTTCAATAAATTTTCAAATGATGTATTTTTTTCTTTATTTGTATGGCCATCTGTTTCTTTTTTAATAATTGGTAAAATTCTTTTAATTTCATTCTTGTTGTAATTTAAAGACTGTAACGTTAAATCAAGGTCCCTCAACGTATTACTGATTTCATTATCCTTATTCATTAATTCATCTTTGTTCTTTTCTTCATAAACTTTTAATTCATTTTTAAATTTACTTTTTAATTCCAAAATCAACCTTTCACTCATTTTTTGTCCAATACCAGGTACAGAAGAAATTAATTTTTTATTTTGTGCATTAATTGCATTTAAAACTTCACTAATGGTCATTTTATTTAATAATCCCATACCAATTTGGGATCCAACACCTCTAATATTTAAAATTTCAATAAAGAAACTCTTTTGATCCTTTGATGTAAAGCCAAATAATAGATCGCTATCTTCTTTCTTAATGTGTTTTATCCAAAGAGTAATATTTTTATTAGATAGCTCATTTGTTTTTAATTTAAGAAACAAAGATTCTAATATTTGAATTTCGTACCCTAATCCTTGACAATTGATTAAAACAAAAAATTTTTGATTAGTTTGCCATGTTTCAACTAATTCTCCATTTATCCAACTAATCAATTAACCACCATCCACCTGACATCCAATTAGTGCTCCCGCTGTCCCTCCAGCAGGTACAGCCCAAAATCTATCTTTACCTCTAGAAGATGAAAGCGCTATTCCAGCACCAAGAAGACCTCCAATAACAGAACCTTCACTACAGTCATTATCATCTATTTTTTGAGCTTTACTTTCACCTTCACAAGGTATTACTACATCAATTTCATAACTTTTAACGTAGCCTGGGTTTGATTTTGTTCCTGGAATATATTCCTCTCTGTATTCAGTTCTTGTACAAGTTACTGACTTTGGGGTTGTTGCATTAACTTGAAGGATAGGAGATAAACAAAATAAAATTGTTAAATAGTAAAATTTCACCGTATTTTTTATTCTAATTACAGTTTAAGTCCTTTTGATGATTTTGGTAGTAGATATAATAGTTCCTAATAAAACTAGTGAGGCACCTATTAAAAAATTTATGTTAATTATTTCACTAAAAAACATAATCCCCCAAATTGAACCGAATAAAACTTGTAAATAGTTAATTGTTGAAGCTTCAGAAGCAGGTAAATTTTTTAATCCTATAGTTAAGAATGTCTGGCCTAATTGTGTAAATAATCCAATGCCAATTATCCATACTAATTCATTCCAATTTGGAGTGACCCAATTGATTAATACAATTGGCAATAAAGTTATAAAAGAAACAAGTGGAAAATATTCAATAATTACATAAACATCTTCAGTAAATGAAAGTTTTTTAACTGTAACGTAAGCCAACGCTGTGCAGATTGCTCCAAGAAATGCTATCGAAATCGAAACATTTTCAATCTCAACGTTTATATTTGATAATTGGCTTGGATTTAATATTACTAATATTCCAATCCAGCCAATAATTAAAGCAAAAATTATATTACGAGTTATTTTTTCGTTGATAAATACACCAGCAAATATAGATATAAAAATAGGATATGTGTACTGAATAACTGTAGATATGCTAAGAGGCATATTTCTTATCGCATAAAAAATACAAACTAAAGCTAAAGTGCCTAAAAAACCTCTTAAAATAAGTAATGGTCTATTTTTTCCCCAAGGATTTATATTTTTTAGATTAATAATGAATAATGTAATTATTAAACTTAATAATGATCTGAATAAAACTAATTCATAAATAGGTATCCTTTTATCAATAATTTTTACGCACAAAGTCATCAAACTGAAGAAGAATGAGGCAAATATCAAATTAAACTTATTAAGTGAATTAAATTTTTTTTCTAATTCATAGATATTTATCATTTAAAAAATAGTTTTATTGTGAAATTAAGTAGATTCTTATTTGATTTTGACCTATAACAAATAAATCATTATTTATTCTTTGATAAAAATCTCGATGGTTCATTCTATACACCCAAGAACTATTAAAGAGGTTAAGGAAAAAGCAGATATTGTTGACGTTATATCTGAACATATTGTTCTTAAAAAGAAAGGAAAGGAATTTGTTGGGATTTGTCCTTTTCATGATGATACTAAGCCATCTATGACAGTATCACCAACTAAACAATTTTATTATTGTTTTTCTTGTGGTGCTGGTGGTAACTCTATTAAATTTTTAATGGAATTTACTCGTGCAAATTTTTCTGATGTTGTACTTTCTCTAGCTAAGAAAAATAATATTAATGTGGAAAATCTTGAGGGTCCCCAAGTAGAAGCTTATAAAAAACAATTATCTAGAAAGGAAGAGCTTTATAAAATATTAAGAGTCACTAAAAATTGGTTTAAGTCTCAATTAAATAATTCTCTAGGTGTTGAAGCCATGAAATATTTAACAAACAAGAGAAACTTGAGTAATAAAATTATTAATGAATTTGAACTAGGATTTGCCCCAAATTCATGGAATGATTTATTTAACTATCTATCCAAAGTTGAAAAGTTTCCTATTAATCTAATATTGGCTTCAGGTCTTGCAATTTCTAAAGATAATCCTGACAAGATTTATGATCGTTTTAGAAATAGATTAATCGTTCCAATACATGATATGCAGGGACGTGTAGTTGCCTTTGGTGGAAGATCACTTGATGGACAAGAACCCAAATATCTTAATTCTCCTGAATCAGAGATATTTGAAAAAGGGAAAATGTTATTTGCATTTGAAAAAGCATCTAGCAATATAAGAAAAAGAGATAAAGCTGTTATTGTAGAAGGATACTTTGATGTAATTGCTCTTCATTCAAAAGGTATAACTAATTCAGTAGCTTCCCTCGGCACCGCATTAAATAAATATCAAATTTCTCAACTATGTAGATGTACAGATAATAAAAATATAATATTGAATTTTGATTCTGATAATCCAGGAATATTAGCTACAAAAAGAGTAATAAAAGAAGTCGAAAGCTTATCTCTCCATGATCAAATTAATCTTAAGATACTTCAACTTAATAATTTTAAAGATCCTGACGAATTTTTGAATAATCATTCTCCAGAAGATTATTTTAATCTAATTGATAATTCATCCTTTTGGATTGATTGGGAGATTGATCAGATCTTTAAAGATAAAGATTTAACTAAGTCTGAAAATTTCCAGAGTGTTATTTCTTCATTGGTAAAATTGTTGAGCAAATTACCTCAATCATCAACTAGAACCCATTACTTACAAAAAGTTTCCGAACGATTGAGTAAGGGACAAGCAAGGTTAGCGATACAGTTCGAACAAGATTTAAGAAATCAAGTTAAGGGATTTCGTTGGCATGGCAGATCAAAAAAATTTGAACAACCAAATGATATTTCTCGGCGTGAGAAAAATGAATCGGAAATAATCTTTTATTATTTGCATTGCCCTGATCTTCGGTTATTTATTCGCGATGAATTTCTCAAAAGAGAAATTAATCGTTTTAATACTACTCATATTCAAAATTTATGGGAAGCTATTTCAAAAATTGAACAAAATAATTTAGGTTTAAATTATTTAAATGAATTAAAAGAATCTAATAGTCAAAATCTTCTAAAAGAGTTTTTTGGTATTGACTTAATTTCACTTCTTACTGATCACTTAGCTCTTTATAATCCTGAATTATCAAATAAAATTAATAATTTTGTTAATCCAAATGAATTATTTTTAACATTGCTTAGTAATCCTAAAGATAATTTACTTGGAACTTTATCACTTCTTGAAAAATATAATTCTTTAAAAAGATGTAGACACTTGATCGAATCTTGGGGATCACAAAGATTAAAAACTTTAGAAAATTGTATTTCTATTTTAATCGATAATCCTTCTTCAGCTACCTCAGAGAATAATAAAGAGATAGATGATCTCTTTAAGGATTTAAACTCAGATGCGATTAAATTTCAGGAATTATATTACTTAGAAAGACAACATATAAGTTTTTTAGATAAACAACGCTGTGGTAATTTTATTGCTAGTTAATATATTTTATTTAAATTTATAGGCAGTATTTTTTAATCATATTTTTTACTTTTTTGGGCTTGTCTTCAAGAATATAAGCTTCTACTTCTTTTGCATAATTTCCAGAAAAATTGGAAGTAGAGAACTCTAATGATCTCCTCTTACTTTGATGTAATTTAGCTTCTAAATTTTTTATATCCCCTACTGTCTTATTGTGGTTACATTTTTGTATAGCATGAGTAGCTTCATGTCTTAATGCTTTTCTTATTGCTAATTCTGTTTTGAAGTTGTCTTTATTTGGTCGCTGCTTTTCATTTCTATAATTTGTTTTTCTTTTTGCATTTTCAGTACATATTATTATTTTATTTTCTACAAAATTATGTAGTCCTTTTATTTCTTTATTTATGAGACATTCAATTTTATTTTCTTCAACTACATAGTTTGCTTTTATTAATAAGTCAAGAATCTCTTTATCTAATTTGCTTAAAAATATAATAAATTCCATTTTATTTTTTTACTTTACTATAGTTGGGATCTGTTCTATATCAGTTGTAGATGAGCGACTTAAGAAATTCTTATTCATCGTCCAACTTTTTGGAGTTTTTGTAATAGCCCATGTAATTGCATTGTTATTAAATCTTTTATTTAATAAATCAATAGTTCTCATGAGAATTGCTGATTTTTTTAGGTCTTTCTGAGATTTGTAATTGATAACTGATTGCTGTAAATATTCACTATTAGTTAAATCCTGCATTAAAACACCAGCTTTTGAAAATTTATATTCGGGATTATAAATTTCTTTAGATAATTCAACTATTATTTTTAAAATGCTGTTTGTGTCGTCTGTTGCATTTGTAAGTTTTCTATGAGCACTTCTTTGATAATTTTGACTTGAATATTTACTGGTTCTTGCAAATACTCTAATATTAGATGATTGCAAATTCTGACTTCTCATTTTTTCAGATGCTTTTATTGCGTGAGTCGCTAGTGCTTGAGTTAAGTCTTCTAATTTTGTGACAGGAGTACCGAAACTCCTGCTTACCTGAATTTCTTTTTTTGATTTCTTGTTTTTTTCTATAGGCAGACATTTATAACCTTTCAATTCTAATTGCAATCTTTTTCCAACTATGCCTAGTTTCTTGATGATTTCATTTTCTTCCATATCTCTTAATTCTTTCGCATTCTTAATACCTTTACTTTGCAGCCAATTAGAGGTTTGTTTCCCGACTCCCCATATCTTATCTACACTAATTCTTTTTAAATAATTATTCTCATTTCTGGTTCTAGCTAAATCAAATATTCCAGCTGAATAATCAATATTTTTAGCTAATTTATTGGCAATTTTTGCTCTTACTTTATTTTCTCCTATTCCTACTGTTATGGTAATACCTAGATTCTGATATATTGATGATCTTATGTTTCTTGCCCAAGAATATAGATTTTTATCATTAGGTCTAGAAATTGAGACAAATGCTTCGTCAATAGAATAAATTTCTATTTCTTCACAGTAGTTTTTTAGTAAATTCATTAGTCTTCTGCTCATATCGCCGTAAAGCGAGTAGTTTGAGCTTAAGACTGCTACATCTAATTTATTTAATTTTTCTTTGATCTTAAAATAAGGAGTTCCCATTTTAATTTTTAAAGCTCGCGCTTCAGGACTTCTTGCAATGATACATCCATCATTATTAGATAAAATTACTACTGGTTTATTTCTTAAATTAGGATTAATATTTTGTTCACATGACGCATAAAAATTATTAGCATCTATAAGAGCTATAGCATCATTACTTGAAATTCTCATAAATAGCTATGTATTGAATAAATAACCACTCCCCATATCTGTATATCAATATGGTTTTTAAAGCTAAAATCAGGATAATTATGATTTTCTGCTTTTAAATATAATTCATCATTTTTTATAGATAATCTTTTTATTGTAAATTCCCCGTCTATCATTGCAATGACAATATCCCCTGGCTTGGCTATTAAACTCTTGTCTACTATTATTAAATCTTTATTTTTAATTCCTGCATTTATCATTGATTCACCTTTAACTCTAAGAAAAAAAGTGCTAAACGGATTAGATATTAAATGTTCATTTAAATCAATATTTTCTTCCGTATAGTCATCTGCTGGAGAAGGAAATCCTGCAGATACTGAATCATTTAATAAGGGGATTTTAAATTTTTTAGTAGTTGAATCGAAGGAATCCAAGATTTGAATTAATAGTATATATGTACTATATAATAAAAATTCAAAAAATAGTTAGTTATTAAAGTTTTATAGATTAATTTTAGATTAAATCTAATCTTTTTAAGAACGGTGGTAAGGAGAGTTATTAGATATAGAAACAGCTCTATAGATTTGCTCGATTAGAATTAATCTAGCTAATTCATGCGGAAAAGTTAAAGGAGACAAACTTACTATAAGATCTGAATTTTTTTTTATATCTGAACTTATTCCATCAGTATCACCGATTAAGAAATTAATTTTTTTATTTTTAAAACTTAAGAGAAAAGAACATAGTTCAACTGAATTAAACTGCTTACCTTCTTCACTTAGGCAGATAATAATATTGTTATTAGATCTAAGATTATTTAAATTAAAAGTCTTTAACTCATTAATAATAAGTTCAGGCATTCTTTTTTTGTATTGATTAATTCCATCTCTAATCCAGAGTTTCTTTATTTTGCCGATAGCATAAATTGTTAATCTATTACTCTGAAGCATAAGTAAATATTAAAACTAATTATTCATCAAGAAGATAATTAAATTCATCATATAGTTCCTCTTCGGTTGTTAATTTTTTAGAAAAATAAGCTTTTCTAGAATTCATATTAATTTGATTAAGCTCGCTTTCTCTTAGTGAATTATTAACGTTAGAAGTCTCTTCTAAAGATTCTGAATTATCAATTAACGAATAAAAAATTTTATTGGGATCTTCTGAATTAAGTGGATTAGAGATTAAATTATCATTGTTAGGTATATTTGTGCAATTACTTATATTCTTACTTTCGCTATTTAAATTTTTATTATTTTTATATTTCTTGAGTTTATCTAAATTTTTTTTTGATAAGCTCATGATATAAAGTATTAAATAAATACATATTTAATTTAAACATATTATTTATCTTTTAGATGAATTCTAAAAAATATCATCAAAAAAAAAGATTTGGACAACACTGGTTGGTAAATAAAAAAATATTAGAAAAAATTAAAGAAATTGCTGTTCTTAATGAAAATGACTTTATTTTGGAAATTGGTCCAGGTAAAGGGGCTTTAACATCTAAGTTATTAGATTCAGAAATTAAAAAATTACATGCGATTGAATTAGATAAAGATTTAATAAATTTATTAAATGATAAATTCAATAATAATGATAAGTTTTCACTTGAACAGGGAGATATTCTTAAAGTAAATTTAAATTCGATTAATGAGAAGATTACAAAAGTGATTGCAAATATTCCTTACAATATAACTGGCCCAATATTAGATATTTTCATAGGGCGATTGGGCATTATAAGAAACTATAATTACGAAAAAATAATTTTTTTAATGCAGAAAGACGTTGTAGATAGGATTTTGTCAAAAGAAGGAAGTCCTAATGCTGGTGCTCTTAGTGTAAGAATGCAACTCTTATCAAAAATAAAAAAAATTTGCGATGTACCGCCGTCATCATTTAGTCCGCCTCCAAAAGTTTTTTCTTCATTAGTAGTTTTCGAACCAATTAAAAATGATTTAAGATTAGATATTAGTCTAGAAAAATATATAGATAAACTTCTTCGAATTTCATTTAATTCAAGAAGAAAAATGCTTAGAAACACTCTTAATTCAATACTTTCAAATGAAGAAATAAATGAATTATCTGAATATTCAAAAGTTTGTTTTAATTTAAGACCACAAGATATTTCAATTGAACAATGGATTAAGCTTGCAGAAAATTGTATTAAAATTAAAAAATAAAAATTTAAGTAAATGCAAAATTTAGCTAAAAAGAAAATTATTATAAAATCACCTGCCAAAATAAATTTACACCTTGAAGTTATTGGTAAAAGAGAGGATGGATTCCATGAGTTAGCAATGATTATGCAAAATATTGATCTTTCTGACTATTTAGAATTTCAAATTAACAATGGAGGTTTAATTAAACTTGATTCTGATTGTAATCATTTAAGCTTATCTAGTGATAACTTAATTGTTAAATCGGCAAATCTTTTAAGGAAAAAATCAAATATAGATTTTGGTGCGAATATATTTTTAAGAAAAAATATTCCAATTGGTGCAGGATTAGCTGGTGGATCTAGCAATGCAGCAGCAGCATTAATTGGTCTTAATAAATTATGGGATTTGAATTTAGATAAAGAAACATTATGTTCATTAGCATCAACTTTAGGATCTGATATTCCCTTTTTTATAAATGGTGGTCTTCAATTATGTTTTGGAAGAGGCGAAATTTTGGAGAAATTAGATTCAAACTTTGAATATGGAGTAATTCTTTTAAAAAATCCAAATGTATCAGTATCTACTGCTGAAACTTATAAAAAATATAGTAATAGATTTTGTAATCAATATCTTACTAATAGAGAAATTATTGAGAACATAAGAAAAAATTTAAGAGATGATGGTTTAAATAACTTAAGTAATGATAATCAACATTTAACTATAAAAAATGATTTGCAGTTAGTTGTTGAAAATGAAAATGGTTCTGTAAAGCAGGCATTATATTTACTTTCTAAATTAGAGAACTGTCTGACATATTCAATGAGTGGATCAGGTCCCACATGCTTTGCACTCTTTAAAGATGTAGAGACTGCTAAAAAAGAATTAACAGCAAATTATAAATTATTTAATGATAATGGTTACGATTCATGGGTTTGCACTTTCCTTGAAAAGGGAATAACATTCATTTAAATTTTTTTTTATACAAAATTTTATTGTGGCTGATAATATTAACGAAAATATTGAAAAAAGCATTCCCGAAAAAGGACCTTTAAATTTTATTGTTGGATCATTAACCAGTTTTTTATTATTTATATTTTTTTATTTTTTAAGTAATAAAATTGCAATTTATTTTTCAATACATAAACCAACTAATTCTTCTGAAATAGTCCAAAATATTTCTTCAAGTATTAATACATTAATAATTGGATTATCTTTTTTGCTAACTTTTTCTTTTGCTTTTATAGGTATAGGACTTTTTATTGTATTTATTCGAAGTTTTTTTCTGAAGAAAAGTTGAATTGAGCATATCATTAAGAAAACACTTTCTTTGAATGTCTTTACATGACTTAGGACTTTTAATACTTTTGCTTTTACCAGGAATGATTTTGTCTATATTACTACTTATAACATTTGCCGAAGGAGGTTAACTTAATCAAAGTGGTAGGATTATATATGTGATTAATTAGGTAATTAATTGTGGCTGGAACATTATTATTTAATGCTTTGAAAGAGGCAATTGATGAAGAAATGGCAAATGATGTAAATGTTTGCGTTATGGGGGAAGATGTTGGTCAATATGGAGGATCATACAAGGTTACCAAGGATTTATATGAGAAATATGGAGAGTTAAGAGTCTTAGATACTCCAATTGCAGAGAATAGTTTTACAGGTATGGCTGTGGGTGCAGCAATGACTGGGTTAAGACCAATAGTAGAAGGAATGAATATGGGTTTTTTGCTTTTAGCTTTTAATCAGATATCAAATAATATGGGTATGCTTAGATATACAAGCGGAGGAAATTATAAAATACCAGCAGTAGTTCGCGGACCAGGAGGAGTTGGTCGTCAACTTGGCGCTGAACACAGTCAAAGACTTGAAGCTTATTTTCATGCAGTTCCTGGCATAAAAATTGTTGCATGCAGTACACCTACAAATGCTAAAGGTTTAATGAAAGCAGCTATAAGAGATGATAATCCGGTTCTATTTTTCGAACATGTTCTTCTTTACAACTTATCTGAAGAATTACCAGAGGGTGACTATACTTGCGCTTTAGATCAGGCTGACGTCGTAAAAGAGGGTAAGGATATTACTTTATTGACATATTCAAGAATGAGACACCACTGCCTTAAAGCTGTTGAAGAATTAGATAAAAAAGGAATAGATGTTGAATTAATTGATTTAATAAGTTTAAAACCATTTGATATGGAAACCATCTCAAAATCAATAAGTAAAACAAATAAAGTGATTATTGTTGAAGAATGCATGAAGACTGGAGGTATTGGTGCAGAATTAATTGCCTTGATAACTGAAGAGTGTTTCGATGATCTTGATGCCAGACCAATCAGGTTATCTAGTCAGGATATTCCAACTCCGTATAATGGTAATCTTGAGAATTTGACGATAATCCAGCCACATCAAATAGTTGAAAAAGTTGAGCATTTAATTAGTGGGAGTGTATAGTCTATGAAAAGAAGGCAAGGTTGGCTTTTTTTTATAATATTTCTACTAACGTTATCTGTTTATTTATTAATAAATTACCCCTTACAATTTGGATTGGATTTACAAGGGGGTTCTCAACTTACTCTACAAATTATTAAAGAGGAAGGAAAGGTAACAAAGGATGAACTCGAAGCAGTTAATTCGGTTGTAGATAAACGCGTTAACAATTTAGGCGTTTCAGAGTCTAACTTGCAAACTCTTGGTGGAGATCAATTGATTTTAGAACTACCTGGAGAACAAAATCCATTGGTTGCTTCTAGAGTTTTGGGTAAGACAGCATTATTAGAATTTAGGACCCAAATGGTAGGAACATCTAAAGATTTAAAAAGTTTGCAACTTCAGAGATTAAAAACCAAAGAATTAATTGAACAATATTCCTCTTTAGATAAAAATCAAAATTTTGATAATTTCTTAAAAACTATTCAGGATAGTCTTAAGGATATTGAGCGAGAGTTAAATTATTCATCTAATAATACGGAAATATATGGCCAATTAATTGAAATTAAAAAATATATTGATAAAAAAATTACAAATTTATTTGTCAAAACTGATTTATCTGGAAAGGATCTTATTAACGCGGGAAGAAGACAAGAACAAACAAATAGTAGTTGGGAAGTTTTATTAACTTTTAGTAATTCAGGAGGAGATAAATTTGCTGAAATCACAAAGTCAATTGCTGGCACTGATCAACTATTATCTATTATTCTTGATGGAGAATCTATAAGTGAAGCTAGTGTTGGTAGTCAGTTTGCTAATACTGGCATTACAGGTGGATCAGCAATAATAAGTGGAAATTTTAGCGCTGAAAATGCGAGAGAATTAGAAGTTCAACTTAAAGGTGGTTCCCTTCCTTTGCCTATCGAAATAGTAGAGACAAACACCATAGGGGCTCAACTAGGGTCTAAAAATATTATAAAAAGTCTTTATGCAGCTATTGGTGGATTAATTTTTGTTGGAATATTTATGATTTTTAATTATAGAATATTAGGTTTAGTCTCAGTTCTCTCTCTAGTGCTGTATGGTTTTTTTAACTTGGCCCTATATTCTTTAATTCCGGTAACTTTAACCTTACCTGGAATATCTGGACTTATACTTAGCATTGGCATGGCTGTTGATGCAAATATTCTAATATTTGAGAGAATTAGAGAAGAATTATTTGATGGCAATACTCTCACAAGATCCATTGATAGCGGTTTTCAAAGAGCTAATTCATCAATAGTTGATGGCCACATTACAACTCTTCTAAGTTGTTTTATATTGTTTTTATTAGGAACAAATTTTGTCAAAGGTTTTGCTGCAACATTAGGTATTGGTGTCTTAATTAGCTTGTTTACGTCATTAAGTTGTTCCAAAACTATTTTGAGATTTTTTACAACATATCAATCTTTAAGACAAAAAAATCTCTACCTTCCTAGGAACAATTTTTCTAATTAAATTTTTTATTTCTAATTTTCCAATGAAATTTAACTTTGAACTAATTAAAAATAAAAGAAAGATACTTGGTTTATCAACTTTTCTTATTTTATTTAGTCTTTTAGGTATTTTATATTCTACTTTTAATACTTCTTATAAGAGACCTATAAATCTAGGGATGGATTTTGTTGGGGGAAATGAAATAAGAATAGAGAGAGTTTGTGAAGTGGAATGTTCTAATATTACTCCTGATTCAGTTTTAGAAAATTTAAGAGAGATCTCTAAAAATAAAAACGTTTTAAATAATATTAAATTACAATTTCAAAATGATGATAAATTAATTTCGATAAGATCACCTTATTTGAGTATTGAAGAATCAAATAATCTTATTACTAATCTTGAGAAAATTACTGGGCCTTTAAATTATGAGAGTAAGAATTCACGATTAATAGGTCCAAAGCTTGGTAAAAGATTACTTACTAATTGCGTTACTTCTTTGTTAGTT
>QCCC01000012.1 GCA_003281415.1 Prochlorococcus sp. AG-347-K15 | reverse complement strand
TGCTTTAAAACCCTTTGCGGACGTGGCGGAATTGGTAGACGCGCCCGTCTAAGGAGCGTGTGGCTTCGGCCTTGCGAGTTCAAGTCTCGCCGTCCGCATTTAATGTATTCTGGTTCAACTGCAATGCAAAAAAAATCAGTTGCAGTAGTCATAGTTTCTAATGGCCCCGGTGAATTAGCTACATGGGTAAGTCCTGTAGTGAATGAGCTTAACAAAATAAATAAATCTCTAAGTAATGAAGATAAACTAGATTACAAGCTTAGGTTAGTCCTTGTTCCTTGCCCAAACGCCACTGGTAAAGAATTTTTAGTTGCAAATTCATGGAATAAATTTGAATTAATTACAAAATCAAAAAATTTTTGGAATTTATTAATAAAGCCACGTAATTTTGCGAATTGGCCAAAAAAAGGGGTTGTTATTTTCCTTGGTGGGGATCAATTTTGGAGCATTTTACTAGCTAAAAGATTAGGTTACATAAATATCACGTATGCTGAATGGATTGCACGATGGCCACAATGGACAAACAAAATTGCTGCCATGAATGTAAAAGTAAAAGAGTTAATTCCAAAAAGATATCAATATAAATGTCAAATCATTGGAGATTTGATGGCAGATATCAAACTTAATAGTGAGATACAATTAAAAATTAAAAAGAAGCACTATATTGCATTGTTGCCTGGTTCTAAAAAAGCAAAGCTCGCTATTGGTATTCCTTTCTTCTTAGAAATTGCAGATCATATAGCTAAAGAAAATCAAAATATAAATTTTATAATCCCGATTGCCCCAACCACTGATAAAAGTGAATATTTATTTTTTCAAAGCGAGAGAAATCCAATTACAAAATATTACTCATCAAAAATCAAAACAATTAAAAACATCAAAGACGCCTGTTTTGATTATGTAATTGAGACATCAAAAAATACAAAAATTTATCTAATTAAGAGTCATCCTTGCTATGAAATATTAAAAGAATGTGATCTTGCGATTACAACTGTAGGTGCAAATACTGCCGAATTAGCAGCAATTGCTCTTCCAATGTTAGTTGTTCTACCAACTCAACATTTGAATATGATGAATGCCTGGGATGGTATTTTTGGCGTAATTGGGAAAATTTCATTTTTTAATAGATTACTAACTTTTATACTTAAATATTTTTATTTTAAAAAAAAGAAGTTTTTTGCTTGGCCAAATATTAAAGCAAAAAAAATGATTGTCCCTGAAAGGATTGGAAATATTTCGCCTAGCAAAATTGCAAGAGAAGCATTATTGCTAATTCAAAATAGTGATCAATTGAAAACTATTAGTGACAATTTACTCAAAGAAAGAGGGGGGAAAGGTGCTGCAAGAAAATTTGCTTCATTAATTATAAATTCAATTAAAAAAATTTCTTAATCACCAGGGGTCATCAATTTCAAATTTTTCTGATTTTTTATTATCTTTAACTAAATTATTTTCATCTAATGGTTCAATATCAAAAGTTTCTTTTGAACTTTGAATTGGTCTTTTCGATGCCAAATTAGTATTTGATTTTTGCTTTTGTTTAAAATCAATATTTTGATCTTCATCTTTTTGCTTAACAACATTTTGATTCTCTATCTGACCAGGATAATCATTCTCCATATATAGCTTTTTTCTATTACTCATTTCTTCTGAGGCACTTTTTATTTCAACATATTCAAGTTCATCTTCATCTTCATCTTCATCTTCATAAACATCTTCTTCAACAACTTCTTCTTCATATTCTTCAACTAAATTATTTTGTTGTTCTGATTCCAAACCAGATAGTAACTGATTCTCAACTGGTACAAGATTTGTTGAATATCCACTTGCTTCCCTTTCATCCCATGAAGAACCTCCTACTCCAAGTTTCTCAAGTAGTCCACTACTTAATTGGTTTAATTTCTCTTCAGCACCTTCATAAACAATAATCCTATCCGTACCACTGCTGACTATTTCCTCAACAGGAATTTCCCAAGTACTTAAAACTCCCTCACCTAAAAGAGGCACACCAACCGCACCCATTACAAGAGAAATCAAATCCCCAGTCTCGATGTCAAAAGAAAACCCAAGAACTCTTCCTAAAAGTTGCCCAGATTCTGTAATAACTTGACAATTAATTACCTTTCCATATCTTTCCGGAGAAAAACCTTCACTCAATGAATCTAGTGAGTCAACTAATATAACATCTCCAACTTGCTTTATACTTTCTAAGGGCATCCATTTTGGTAAGCCTGGTAAAAATCTTGTAAGTGGATTATCTCTTAGTCCCAAAGCGACAACTTCTCTTCTGTCAATATCAACAACAACTTCTCCAACCACACCTAAACGTCGTCCAGTATCAGTAGTTATAACTTGTGTTCCCATCAATTCTGACCTTAACCATAACCTTTCGCTAGGAATAGAGTTAGGAAGATTCTTATTTGTAGATGTGTTAGACAAACTCATAAATAACTTTATATCATTCTGACGTATAAATTGGAAAAAGCGTGTTTATGCAGCATTTGGTAACCCAACAACTTGAGTATTAGCTCCTCTTGCTTGCGCAACACCAATTGTTCGTTCAGACGCACTTATCATAGGCCTTCTATGACTAACGACTATAAATTGAGCATTTGATGACTGATTAGATATTAATTTTGACAACCTTTCAACATTGATACCATCAAGAAAACTATCAACCTCATCTAGTGCATAAAAAGGCGAAGGTTTATACTTTTGCAAAGCAAATAAAAAACTTAAGGCAGTTAATGATTTCTCACCACCTGACATAGAGGCTAATCTTCTGACATTTTTTCCCTTAGGGTGAGCTACTAAAGTTAATCCCCCTTCCAAAGGGGAATTAGGATTTTCAAGTTGAAGGAAACCATCTCCATCAGATAAATTTGCAAAAATTTCTCTAAAGTGTTTATCTACTTCTACAAATGCTTGCATAAAAGCCTCCTGACGCATAGTCGATACAGTTTCTATTCTCAGCAATAATTCAGATCTTTCTTTAGATAGAATTTCTAATTTTTCTCGTAAGTTATTTAATCTCTCAATTAATTCTTCTAATTCATCAAGAGCCAACATATTAACAGGCTCTAAACTTTGTAATTTTGCATTAATGATCGAAATTTCTGATTGCAAAGATTCAAGACTCTTCCCTTTATATTCACCAAATTTCGGGGAAGGATTAGGTAGATCTTTTCTATAATTTTCCAATTTTATTTTCTCGTTCCTCATCTCTTCTTTTAGAGAATTAATATCCCTTTCAAGATATTCAAGCTTTAACAGATAGTTATTATATTCTTGCCTTTTATTTGAAATTGAAGAGTTTAATTCATCTCTTTTACGTCTCAATAAACCTAAATCTTTTTCTAAAGAATTTTTTTGGTTATCGAGAACTAAAAGCTCTTTTTTAAATTTATCTCTTTTTTTTATCCATTCACTATGAGAAGTTGCAAGTTCCTTGATAGACTCCTGCAAGTTTTTTTCTTCTAATAATGTAATTTTTAATGAATTATTTATACGCTCTTTATTTAATGCAAATTGATTCTTCTTATCCAATAATGTATCTCTTTCCTTAATAAGTAATTCAAGTTTTTTATCAAGATTATTAAAATCGTTATTAAAAGCTATTAATGATGATTTTTGATTTTTTTCAAAATTCTCCTTAAGAATAATTTGTAATTGATCAAACTTATCATTATGAGGCTTCAATTCATTTTTGAAACGATCTAACTCCACAACTAATAAATTATTTGAATTATCAAGTTTATTTAATCTTGATTTACAATCCTCAAATCTTTGAGTGACAACTTCAAGAGAATTTTTATTTACTTCAATTTCTTTATTGGATGAAGCACAATCATTAATTATTTGACTACGGTTAGAATTTAATTCATTGAATCTACTGTTTTTGTTGATCAAATCATTATTTGACTCTTTTAATGCTTCTTTTATAACTAATAATCTCTCTTTTATAGGGCTAGAATCATCAAGATCATTATTATTTCCAAATCTATAAGCTAAATCTTTATTTAACTTGCTGCCGCCTGTAATAGCACCACTTGATTCTAATAATTCACCTCCTAAAGTAACCAACCTATTTTTTTGTTTAGATAATCTAGCTGAAGCTAAGTCTGAAAAAACCAACGTATCTCCAAAAACATATCTAAAAACATCTGAATAAACTTCATCAAAAGTAATTAGATTAATAGCTTTATCAATAAATCCAAGCTCTCTATTATTTTCAAATCTTGAAATTGCGTAATTCTTCTTTTGACTTTTAATTCTATTTAATGGTAAAAAAGTTAATCTTCCTGCTTTCTTTCTTTTAAGAATTTCAATTGCTTTAGCTGCAATATGATCATTGTCAACAACAATTTGTCCTAGCCTATTTCCAGCAGCAATTTCTAATGCGTATCTATTTTTCTCACTTACCTCTCCGAGTTGAGCCACATAACCATGAATCCCCTCTAACCCTGCCTCTAAAAGAATTCTAAGTGCATATGAACCTCTGGATTCATTTAAAGCTTCCTTTCTACTTTCAAATCTAGATAAATCCTTTTCAAGTCTTAATTGCTCGCTATTTAATCTTATTTTAGTTTTATTTAATAAATCAATTTCATTTTTTAAAAAATTAATTTCCGAGCTATTACTTGCCAAGTTATTATTGTTTGTTGAAGATGTCTCTTTTTTTCTTTGATTTTCCTCTAAAAGCTTCTGCTTTTCTAAAACTAAAGCATCAATCTGAGAAGATATTTCATCTTTTTGAATATTATTTTGAATAATTTCGCTTTCAACTTTCCTTTTTTTTGTCTCCAAAGGATTAATTTGATTTTTTATATTTTCTAGCTCAGCATTTAATTTGATACTTTGTTTTGAGAATTCTCCAGATTCTCCCGCTGCGTCAGAAAGTTTTTTTCTGGATAATTTATGTTTAGAAGTGAGATCATCAATTTGCAAGTTCAAATTATTTAAAAAATTTTCATCAAAATTTTCTTGTCTCATCTTGTCTGACTCAATTTTTCTCTTAGATGTTGCAATTTCATCTCTCTGCTTTTGTAATTTAATGCCCTCCTCTTTATTCAAACTTGATATCCTATCAAGCTCTCTCAAGCTAGAATTAATACTTCCAATATCAGAATTCACTTTTATCAATTGATCCTCTCCTTTCTCTTTCAGCTCAGCAACCAGAATTTTCAAAGCGCCTTCTAAAACTAAAATTTCTTTATTAATAGATTCTTTTTTGTCATTAAATAATATTTTATTTTTTTCAATTTCAATTTCTTTTTTTTCGATAGATTCAACATGCTTAACTTGTTTATCAAAAATAAGGACTTTCTCTAATTCCCTTATTTGAAGCAATTTTGTCTTTAACTCTTGATATCGCTTTGCTTTTTCACATTCTTTTTCAAGCTTATTTTTACTAGATTGCAATTCATTCTCTAAAATTTCACACCTTTCTTGTCTTTCGAAAACGTCATTTAATTTTGCATTTGTTTGTTCTATTCTTGTATCAAAAAGTGCTACTCCTGCTAATTCATCAATTAAATTTCTCCTCTCCTTATTGTTCATTGATACTATTCTTGTTACATCACCCTGCATAACCACATTGCTACCTTCAGGATCAACACTAATCTCCCTTAATATTCTCTGTATTTGTTGCAAGGTACATTGTTTTCCATCAGAAGTATAAGTTGAAGCATAAGAACCACCCGGCATAAGCCTTAATTTTCTAGATACTACCCATTCTTTTTGACCCTTATTAAGAGCAATTTCTTCTTCTTCTAGTTCTAAAAGCGGGAGGTCCTCTCTAGGAGACCAATCTTGAATATTAAATTTTACCGATACAAATGTTTCTGATGATTTACCCTCTTTAACTTTGGAGTTATTTATTAAATCTGGTAATCTTTCTGCTCTCATTCCTCTACTATTAGCTAAACCTAAACAAAATAAAATTCCATCTAAAATATTACTTTTACCAGAACCGTTAGGCCCCGTAACCACTGTAAAACCTTCTTCAAGAGGAATTTTTACACTTCCCCCAAAAGATTTAAAATTTTCAAACTCGACCTGATTGATATGTACCAATCTCAAGTCTCAATAGCTAAATAAGAATAACTAATTTGTAAAAATTCTCAATAGAAATATTACGATTATTTATAAATGAATATTAATTATTTTTGCTCAATGTACAAAAATTACCCGAAATTTCAAACAAACCATCAAGAAGTTCACCGTCCAAAATGAATCTCAAATCATCAGGGTCCAATGTATCAGAAACGTTTTTAAATCTTCCATAATCGATTCTTTTTACGAATCCTCGATTACCAGAAAGTTCATATTCGACCCTGGATAACCATACAAGCCTATGATTTGGCTGTTTAAAAATTTCTATAGAAGCTTGATTTAATAAAGGTATTTTTAAAAATTTCCAAGTCAAACAATCTATTCCATTTTCAACAAGGAAATCATAATGAATATTCAAAGAGTTAGCAGAGTAAACTTTATGTTCAAGCAAAACCCATTTATCCATTATCTATTTGATAAATAAATCGAATCTATTTTCAAAACAAAGTTGAGATAAAGTATTTTTATTAAAATAGTTCCTGTAATTTAGTTACTTGCATCAGGAACAAATCTTAAAGCGATGAATAGCAAACTTCCAGCTCCAGCGATAGCTGCTGCTACTAATCCAAAATCTGTAGGAATTGTGCGAGATGCAAAAATTAATGATGCAAATGTGATATCCATGATGAAATTTAAGCTCGTTTTATAAAATTCAGTAATAGCTTAACAAAACCTTCTTGCAGAACAGAGTAGATAAATAAAATGTAAATAAACTTTTATATGTTTTTATTCTATATAAATCGCACAAATCTTTAGATAAGGGTTTCAAATTAAGAAAATAAGGTCTAATCTTAAACTAAACATCTTTAAATAATGGAGACTTACCACCCTCCCAAAGAAGTAGAAGAAAAAGAAGATAACTCTGAACTTCCTGAACAAGAAGTTATCTCAGAGAAATGGTTACTGGAAAAAATTGACAGTTTAATACCTTTAATTAGAGAAAAATGGCCTACCATCGCACAACAAACCCTTGAAGCCACAAAAGGGAGTATTGATGATTTAGTTGAAGTAATAGCTAACCATAGTGGAACCTCAGCAATTGGAATAAAGCGCCAACTATTGGAAATCATTGATTCAATCCGAGAAAACAATTGGGAAATATCCCAAAAAATTGAACCTATCGAAAGTCAACTAGAAGAGTTATTAGAAGAACTTAACAACACTCTCAGACCAAAAATAGAAAGTCCAATAAGAAAAAAACCACTATTATCTATTGCTATCGCAGCTGGTATTGGTTTACTAATAGGTACTCTCCTAAACAGTGGAAGAAAATAATATGGAAAAACCAAAAAATAAAAACTTTGCAAATACCGCGTCAAGAATTTCAGCTATCGCAAGTTCAGTGATGGATTTACATGTAAGAATAGCTCTTCAAGAAGTAGATAGAGAAAAAAGAAGATTAATTAGCGGGGGAATATTTTTAGCTATTGGAAGCATATTACTATTATTAGTACTAATTTGTATCCATATTATTTTTTATCTTTTACTAAAAAAATACAATAACTGGAATATTGAATATAATTTATTGCTCATAATATTTATCGATTTATTTCTTGCAGGATTAAGTTTAAAGCTTGGAGGAAAATTATCCAAAGGACCTTATCTGCCCCAAACATTAGAAGGTTTAGGCAAGACAACAAAGGCCGTTTTAGGCAAAAAATAAATTACCTTATTAAATACTTTATCCATCTACAATCTATCCCCCCATTACTAATAGGAATTTTCAATGAAGATTTCATTTTCAAATATTTTGTTAGTTTTGCATTTCCACTTAGCAGCCAAAATTCCCAACCTGAAAAGTTATTCTTTAGGAAGATTCCCATTTTTTCATATAAACAAATCAATTCATTTTCATCGCCCAATTTTTTTCCGTATGGAGGATTACATACAATGATCCCAGGTGTGCTTTTTAATTGGAGTGCTAAAAAATCATTATTTATAAGTTGAATATAATTTTCAAGTCCCGCCAACGAGATGTTTATATTAGCTTGCTCAAAAACCTTTTTATTAATTTCGTAGCCTATTATTTTTGGTAATTTTTCATAATTTATAATTTTATTTTTTGCCTTATTTTTTTCATTAAGATAAATATCTTTCCTAAAGTCCAACCAATTCTCAAAAAGATATACTTGATCAATATTTATTGGAACTCCAAGGAATTGGTTAACTGCCTCAATTAAAAAAGTTCCTGAGCCGCACATAAAATCAATTAAAGGGACTTTGCCATTCCATTGAGTCATATGCATCAATCCAGAAGCCAAATTTTCTTTTAATGGAGCATTTCCAACAGCGGGTCTATAGCCTCTTTTGTGTAAGCTTTCCACACTGCTTTGAAGACTGATAATTGCTTTATTATTATTTAAATGAAGATGAATTATAAAATCAGGATTATCTAAGGAAATATTTGATCTTTTATTCCAAACTTCCTGTTGCAAATCAGTTATAGAATTTTTTACTTCAAGAGCAGTGAAATGAGTATGACTTAAAGAAGATGTTCTACCAGTTACTTGAACATTAAACGTTTTATCAAAGTGCAACCAATTTAACCAATCAAATGAATCTCTAACCCCCACATATAAAGATTGCTTGTCATAGCAATTAAAACTTGCAATTTCTCTATAAAAACGAAAAGCTAATCTGGAATAGAAATGAACTCTATAAAAAGTTTCAAAATCACATTCAAAATTAATAAATCTTTTATAAGTATTAATATTAAAGCCGCCTAAATTTGAAATTTCTTCTGCTAAAGATTTCTCTAGTCCCTCCGGAGATGATGCCACTACATTCATATACGATAAAACTTAATAAAAAAACTATTCAATAACCATTTTGCCTGTCAGAATATAAATGTCCAATTGGACTAGGTGATCTCAACCGATGCTTCGGACAGCGGTTCGATTCCGCTCAACTCCACTATTTGGGGTTGTAATGGTTTCGACGGGGCATAAGGAAGGTGACTGAAGCCGGCTCGGTTAGAGCAAAAACACAAACGCTAACAAAATAGTTAGTTTCTCCCGTCAAACAGCACCAGTTGCTGCTTGATCCTAAAGGAGATGGGGTTATATCAGCCTTATCAACCAAATGATACGAGGAGTCTGGAAGGACTCCACTTCTTTAAATATATAAGAAGTTGTAATAGATAATTTATTAGTGTGTAAATATTGCTGCAAATGCTTGTATTAAAAAGAATTTTTTTAATTTTATAGGTATAAATACTGAGAAGATAAGTTTTAAATTAATTTATCTTATTAAATAATCGAATCTTGCAAAATGGAATCTAATAAAAAACTGAATGACTTGATAATAAATCTTAAACCAAAAATTATTAGATTCACTGGCGAAAAATTTCCCAATGAACTATGGAATAGTGGTTATCAAATAAAAAAAAATAAGAAAATAACTAGCTAAAAATTTAATTAAATACTTGAAAAAGGATTTTTAGGCATTTTTTTTAAACATTTTGTTGAAAATTCCTGAAGTACTTTAAATTCACTTTTATTTAAATTCCACTTGAATACATTCGATACATCTATAACTTGAGATTTTTTTCGCATTCCAACGAGTGGAATAGCTCCTTGATAACAACACCAATTAATTGCTACTTGCGCTTGGGAAACTGATCTTTGATTTGCAATTCGTTTCAAACACCTCCGCAATTCATATGTTGGTTTTTTATAGTTTTCAAATAATGCATTGCGAATTAGACTTTTTTCTTTATTCTCTTGTTTATCTGGATCAATACAAAGTATTCCAAAGGACAATGGACTATAAGCAAAGAAATCAATATTATTTTCTTCGCAAATTTTTTTTACCTGATATTGTTTTCCTAGATCGGGAGCAAGCAAAGAAAACTGTATCTGAACACTCTTTAGGCTCTGATCTCTTTTTGCCAAGAAATTAATTAATTTCATCAATCTTTTAGGGCCTATATTTGATAAGCCTATTTGAAAATCAAAGCCTTCATCTTTTAAATCGCAAAGATTATTCAACAGACCTAATTCCTGCCAAGGATTGTATTTTGCAGTTGACCAATGTAATTGCACAATATCTAATTTATTATTCAGTCTTTCTAAACTTTTCAAAAAAGGTTTATTAAAACCTCTGTTACCTATTCTCCAGGGATAAGGTGCAAGTTTGGTTGCTACTTGAATTCTTTTTTTCTTTGCTGCAGGAGTATTTAATAAAAATTTTCCTATCAACAATTCACTTCTACCCTGAAGATTCCCAGTACCGTAAGAATCTGCAGTATCAATTAGATCGAAACCTCTTCGTAAAGCTTCATTATATGTCTCACATAAATCATCGTCATTTGTAGATTGGTAATTCCAGAAAAGCTTATTCCCCCAAGACCACGTACCTAATCCTATTCTTTTCTTCACTAGCCAATTTAAATAAGGAACTTTATAAGGTTATCTAAAAATATTAACTTCTTTAAAATATTTCAAAAAATAAGTTTTAAAACATTAAAAATCAATTTCTCTTGACATTAAGAAATTATTCTCCAAAGTAAGAGAAATAAAAATAAAAAATTGTTCATTACTGTTTGCGGACAAAAAGGGGGTGTGGCCAAGACCTGCACAAGTATTCACCTTGCTAGTGTTTGGCATTCTGAAGGTAAAAAAGTTTGCATAGTCGACGCCGACAAGAATAGATCTGCTTTAGCATACGCATCAAGAGGCAATCTTCCATTTCCAGTTTTCCCCGTTAGTTCAGCTGCTAAAGCATCAAGATCATCAGAAATTGTAATAACTGATGGCCAGGCTAGCAGTGATCAAGAAGAACTTAAACACTTAGCGTATGGTTCAGATTTAGTTATCTTACCTACAACTGCAAAAGCAAGATCAGTAGAATTAACTGTTGAACTAGCTAATTTATTAAGCAACTTAAAAGTTAACCATGCAGTAGTAATAGTAAAAGTTGATTTTAGACAGCAAAAAGCAGCGCAACAAGCCAAAGCAGCTCTAGAAAATTTTGGTTTGTATGTTTTTGATACATTTATACCCTTACTTTCAGCATTTGATAAAGCAGAAGCCTCAGGCAATGCTGTATTTGAAGCTGTAGATGATTTAGGTAGATCAGATCCTCGTCGAATGACGGGCTGGTCTGCTTATTGTTCAATTGCCTCACAAATTCCATGCCTGATTTCGAAGCCCTCATCCGACACCAACAACTTAAACAACCAAAAACCAATCAGCGCTTAAAAGTAGTTGATTCTCCTAATTTTGAAGAAGAAGAAAAAAACGAAGAAGCAATAATTAGACAGTCTGGATTTTTAGTTAATTTTTTTGGAGGTTTTATAGGCTCTGTAATTGGAACTTTAACAATACTGTTTCTTTATATGAATGAATATCTACCATTAGATTTACTAAAACTTAAGTAGTATATTCGCTATTTATTTCAACATACTTTTTAGAAAGATCGCACCCCCAAGCTGTGCCTTTCGATTCGCCAGAATTTATATTAATCATAATTTTTACAATATCATCTACTAAATATCTACCTTTCATTCTGGACTTAATATAGTCTGCAACTTCTTGTGGATCATATTTATTTAACTTGCCGTTTTCCAAAATCTGAGCGTTTCCTATATACAAGTCAACGTCATTTAAATTAAATTCAACTCCAGAATTACCTGCAGCAGAAATAATCCTTCCCCAATTTGGATCACAACCATGTATCGCAGTTTTTACCAAGGCAGAATTACAAATAGATTTCGCGAGCATAATTGCATCATCTGTATTTTTTGCTCCTTGAACCAAAACTTCTAATAAACAATTTGCTCCCTCTCCATCCCTTGCAATATTTTTTGCCAAGTTCTGACATACAATATCAATCCCTTGTTGGATAATTGGAAAAAACCTTTTTTCAATTTTCTCTCCTGCATTTATTCCAACAAAAGAATCATTTGTGCTTGTCTCTCCATCAACTGATATTGCATTAAAAGATTTTTTAACCGCAATAGAAATCATTTTGTCCCATTCTTCTTTTTGAATACCCGCATCACAGGTTAGAAAAGCAAGCATTGTAGCCATGTTGGGGTAAATCATTCCTGAACCTTTTGCAAATCCTGCTATTTTTATTTTTCTACCTTGAATAATCGTCTCTATTGACACTTTTTTCAAAGTCAAATCAGTTGTTAAAATTGCTTCTGCTGCATTTTGAAAATTATTACCCTTTAAATCACTAACTAAATTCGGTAAATTCTTTACTAAATCATTTATTTGTATTGGAACACCTATTACACCAGTTGAGCACATTAAAACTTCTTCTTCTTTTATTCCTAAAAGTTCCGCAATCTTTTCTGTAGCAATTTGAAAATGTTGAATGCCAAGATTTCCTGTACATGCATTTGCTTGACCAGAATTAATTAGTATAGCTCTTACAAAACCTGAAGTTGTTTTAATCCTTTCCTCACACATATCCACACAAGAAGCGCGAACTATTGATTGGGTAAACATCCCACTAAAAACACTTCCTTCTGGAGCGAGTATTAGTGCTAAATCTTTTTTATTAGAAGCTTTTAAACCAGCAGATATTCCAGCAAAAAGAAACCCCTTGGGTGTTAACTTACTGTCATCAACAAACGACCAATTGGAATCTAACTGGCTCAAACTTTTTAGTATTTTAATTCATACTAACTACTCTTTAATACTAAAGAAACTAAGTAATTAGATTATTATTAATTATATGGATATTCTTCAAAGATCAAAAAACAACCAAAGAAGGATTGGTTTAACAGGAGGTATTGCAAGTGGAAAGACAACCATAACTAATTACATTAGAAAACATAAAAACATACCAATATTAGATGCAGATCATCTTTCAAGAGAATTAATCAAACCAAACACATATGGATACAATAAAATTTTAGATTATTTTGGAAATAAAATTATTGATAATAAGAGTAATTCAGAAAGAGAAATAAACAGAAAACTTTTAAGGAACATTATTTTTCAACATTCAGCAAGCAAGGAATGGATTGAAAAACTACTTCACCCCTTAATTAAAGAAAGAATGATTGAAGAATGCAGTCAATACAGAAATAATCAAACTATAGTATTGGTTATTCCATTATTGTTTGAAGCAAAATTTGAAGATATTTGCACAGAAATATGGTTAGTTAAATGTCCTAAAGAACTACAAAAAAATAGACTTATCACAAGAGATAAAATTAGCGAAAAAGAAGCATATGAATTGATAAATTTTCAATTAAGTTTTGAACAAAAAAGAAAATTTTCAGATATTATTTTAGATAATTCGGATGATCAAAATAAATGGATCAATACGATAAAAGAGCTTCTATAAGCTTTAGCTATTAAATTTTTCCATTAGAAGTTTATTTGCAAGTTTAGGGTCAGCTTTACCTTTTGTTCTTTTCATAAGTTGACCAACAAAAAAACCAAGTAACTTAGTTTTGCCATTTTTAAATGCTTGAACTTCATTTGGATGTTCATTTATAAGTTCATCAATTATTGGTAAAATACTTGAAGAATCAGATATCATTGCCAACCCTTTTTCTTCAACTAATTTTTTCGGAGAAATATTTTTTTGAATAAGTTCAGGTAAAATTTCTTTTGCAATTTTTCCACTAATTATATTTTTTGAAATCATACTAATCATTTCAGCAAGATTTTCAGGACTAAGCTTTAATTCACTAAAACTTAGTTTGTTTGATTTTAAATAGCCCATAATATCACTTGTTACCCAATTTGAAGCTAGTTTGGCCTCGGCACCATTTGCTACTGTTTCTTCAAAAAAGTTTGCCATACTTATTTCATCAGAAATTACCCTTGCATCATATGCAGACAACCCAAATTGACTTACATATTTATTTCTTTTCTTTGAAGGTAATTCTGGTAGTTCTTTAAACCATATTTCTTGTTGGGCTTTTGTTATTTCAATTGGACCTAAGTCAGGATCAGGAAAATATCTATAGTCACTGCTACCTTCTTTTAATCTCATACTTTTCGTTAATTGCTTAGCTTCATCCCATAACCTTGTTTCTTGCAAAATTTTTCCTCCATTTTCATAAACTTCTATTTGTCTAGCTATTTCATAATCACAAGCCTTTTGAATTGCAGAAAATGAATTCATATTTTTTATTTCCACTTTGGTACCAAAAGGAGCATTAGGTCCTTTTCTGACTGAAATATTGACATCACAGCGTAATGAACCCTCTTGCATATTTCCGTCTGATACTCCTAGATATCTAACTGTTCTTCTAATCTCTGAAGCATATTCAGATGCCTCTTTACCTGATCTAATATCTGGTTTACTTACAATCTCACAAAGTGCTACTCCCGCACGATTGTAATCAACTAAAGAATACTTAGAGCCAGCTAATCTATCACTTCCTGAATGGACTAATTTTCCGGCGTCTTCTTCCATATGTAGCCTTTCTATACCAATTTTTTTGATATAGGGTTCTTTGTCCTTTTCAATTATTTCAACCTCTAACCAGCCATTTTCAGCTAGTGGCTCATCAAATTGTGAAATTTGATAATTTTTAGGCAGATCAGGATAAAAATATTGTTTTCTATCAAATTTACAATGTTCTGCAACTTTTAAATTTAATGCTAACGAAGTTTTTACAGCATACTCAAGAACAGTCTCATTCAAAACTGGAAGAGTTCCTGGTAACCCACAAACTACAGGATCTACATGAGTGTTAGGTGCATCACCAAAAGCTGTTGACGCAGATGTGAATATTTTACTTTTCGTATTAAGCTGTACATGAGTTTCCAAACCAATCACAGCTTCCCAAGATTCCAAATTGTTCATTATCAAAAGTCTCTTTATTAATATTATTGGATATAAAGGAAAAGAGGACCAAAACAAAAAAAAATATTAATTTTTAAATGTCACAAGAAAACAAAAATTCAATATTAATCATTGGCGGTGGACTTTTAGGTTTATCTATTGCTTATGAATTTTCTAGAAATAACTTCAAAGTTTTAGTTTTAAGCAAAAACAGAAATGAATCAGCTGGATTTGTTGCTGCAGGAATGTTAGCTACTCATGCCGAAGGGCTCGAAGATGAATTACTAAAATTTGGCCAAGAAAGTCAAAATCTAATTCCAAAGTGGATAAAAAGTATTGAACAAGATAGTAATATTAAATGCGGTTTAAAAAAATGTGGCATAGTAGTTCCCTTTAGAAACAAAGAAGATCTTGAAGAGTTTCCCACTTATGAATATGGAAAATATTTAAATCACAAAGATCTTCAAACAGAAATTAATGGAATGAATTCTATTTGGAAACATGGTTTACTTTTTGAACAAGATGGTCAAATAGATAACCGAAGAAGACTGATGCGTGCTCTTGAGAGAGCATGCTCCTTGCATGGAGTCGAATTTCAAGAGGGATCAGAAGTAAAGGATTTGAAATTCGAAAAAAACAAAATTACAGGTGCAACAGTTGTACGTGCTACTGGGGAAATAAAAAAAATTTACTGCGAAAAAGCAATTATATGCAGCGGTGCTTGGAGTAAAAAAATTTTTCATAAGATTCCCGTCTTTCCTGTAAAGGGACAAATGCTATCAATACAAGGTCCAACAAATTTTTTGAAAAGAATTATTTTTGGCCCAAAAACTTATCTAGTTCCCCGTGATGATGGACTTATTATAGTTGGAGCGACAGTTGAAAAAGATTCAAAATTTAATCAGGGTAATACTCCTAATGGAATCAAACAACTGCAAGAAGGCATTCGCTCCTTATTGCCAGAAGCTATTAATTGGCCACAAATGGAACATTGGTGGGGATTTAGACCTTGCACACCAGATCTAAAACCAATAATTGGAAAATCAAAAATTGAAAATCTTTTTATAGCTACAGGACATTACAGAAATGGAGTTTTATTTTCTGCGATAACAAGTAATCTTCTTTTGAAAATAGTACAAAATAAAAATCTCAAAGAAATTGAAAAAAGCTTTTTAGAAAAATTTAGTTTAGATAGATTTGCGATTTAAATTTTAATTTTCAGATCGCCATTTCGAATCAGAAGTTACCCACTCACATAATTCCTCTTCTTTAAACCAAAGATCAATTTCAAATTTTGCTGTATCTTCTCCATCAGAACCATGAATAATATTTCTCCCAATATCAATAGCTAAATCACCTCTAATTGTTCCAGGCTCTGCTTCCAGAGGTTTTGTTGCACCTATTAGTTTTCTAGCACTCAAAATAACTCCTTCGCCTTCCCACACCATTGCTACAACAGGCCCACTTGAAATAAAGTCTACTAAATCACCAAAAAAGGGTCTTTCTCTATGTACTCCATAATGGTTTTGAGCAAGTTCTTTTGAAGGAATTAATTGTTTTAATCCAACCAATTTAAATCCTTTTTTTTCAAATCTGCCAATAATCTCAGAAACATATCCTCTTTGAACTCCATCTGGTTTAATTGCAATAAAGGTTCTTTCTTTGGTCATTTAGTTAATAATCACTCTATGTATATTCAACTTTTGGGTGGTAACTTGGCAAGTAATCATTAAAATAAAAGATATTGTTTTGAGTTATTTTCAAAAACATTTATTAATCACTAAGACATAAATTGACCAATTTTGAGCCAAAAAAATTAAAGAATATTTGGACTATTGAAGATAGTATTTCGACTTATAACATAGACAAATGGGGAGATAAATATTTTTCTATAAATTCCAAAGGAAATATATCAATAACCAAAGATATAAAATCTGAAAATAAGATTGATCTTTTTAAGCTTGTAAATGAACTTAAGAGTAGAGAAATAAATCCTCCATTAATCATAAGATTTAATGATATCTTAAAAGATCGCATAAATGCATTACATGACTCTTTTTTAAAAGCAATAAAAACCTATAAATATAAGAACATTTATCAAGGCGTTTTTCCTGTCAAATGTAATCAACAGAAAAATGTCCTAGAAAAGATAATAGAGTTTGGTAGTCAATGGAATTTTGGTTTAGAAGTAGGAAGTAAATCAGAACTATTAATTGGCCTTGCACTTCTTGAAAACCAAAATTCATTATTAATATGCAACGGATATAAAGATAAAAAATATATTGAGATTGCTACTTTGGCCAGAAAACTCGGCAAAAATCCAATAATAGTTATTGAACAACGAGATGAGGTAAAAAGAATTATTCAAGCAGTTCAAGAACTTAACGCGACTCCATTGATAGGAATTAGAGCAAAGTTATCAAGTAAAAGTAGTGGTAGGTGGGGTAAATCTATTGGAGATAATTCCAAATTTGGATTATCAATCCCAGAAATTATGTTGACAATAAAAGAACTAAAAGAAGCAAATCTTATCAACGAAATGAAACTGCTCCATTTTCATATAGGTAGTCAAATAAGTGATATTGCTGTGATCAAAGACGCATTACAAGAAGCGAGTCAAATATATGTTGAACTATGCAAACTAGGAGCCCCAATGCAATATATCGATGTTGGGGGAGGATTAGGAATAGATTTTGATGGAACGAAAACCTCCTCCAACACCTCTACTAATTATTCTCTTCAAAATTATGCTAACGATGTAATTGCAACTATTAAGGATTCATGTGAATTAAATAATATCAAGCATCCAATCATCATCTCAGAAAGTGGAAGAGCAATAATTAGTCATTGTTCAGTTTTAATTTTTAATGTCTTAGGAACAAGCCATGTCAGTTCCAAACTACAAAGTTTTGATAAAAAAAATCAACAATTAATAATTTCAAATTTACTTGAAACTTTCTATGAATTAAAAAAACTTAAAAATAAAAAAATAAATTTATCTCAAATAATTGAACTATGGAATGATGCAAAAAAGTTTAAAGAAGATTGCTTAGTCGCTTTTAGATTAGGATTTTTAAGTTTGGCAGAAAGAGCTTATGCCGAAGAACTGACTTGGGCTTGTGCAAAAGAAATTTCTAATAACCTGAATAATGATGAAATAAATCACCCTGATTTATCTGAAATTACAGAAACTCTTGCATCAACTTATTATGCAAATTTATCTATCTTTAAATCTATTCCCGATAGCTGGGCAATAAATCAGATTTTTCCAATAGTACCAATACATAGGCACTTAGAGGAGCCGTTCTGCAAAGGCAACTTTGCAGATTTAACTTGTGATTCAGATGGGAAACTAAATAATTTTATTGATGATGGAAAAATTAAATCATTATTAAATTTACACAAGCCAGAAGAAAATAAAGATTATCTAATTGGAATTTTTATGACTGGAGCTTATCAAGAAGCATTAGGAAACTTGCACAATTTATTTGGCAGTACAAACGTTGTTCATATAGACATAAATCAAGATAATTCATATAAGGTCAAAAATATTATTAAAGAGGACAGTAAATCTGAAATTTTACAATTATTAGATTACAGTTCAGCTTCTTTAGTTGAATCTATAAGAATTAATACTGAATCAGCAATTGATCAAAAAAAATTAACTATTGAAGAAGCAAGGAAATTAATGGATCAAATCGAAATTAGTCTCAGAAAAAGTAGTTATTTATCTGAATGACTATCTAATGTTTTTTGCAAATAATTTTTAGCATAATCTAGAGCATTACTTAACTTATCAATATCTTTAGCACCTGCTTGAGCAAAGTTAGGCTTTCCTCCTCCTCCTCCCGAACAAATTCTTGCAATCTCATTAATTAATTTACCTGCATGCAATCCTATTTTTACTGCATTATCACCTAAAGAAACTACAAATAACAACTTTCTATTTTCTGGATTTGGTATTCCCCCAAGAATAACTATTGCTTTATTTCCCAAATGAGAAGTTAAATTAAGTGCTGCAGATTGCAAAGAATTCCCATCTAAGCCATCAATCTGATTTACTAAAATTGAAAAAGAATTTACTATTTCTGCGGATGATTTTATAGAAGAGTATTTAAAATATGCAATTTGATCTTTCATTTTTTGTATCTCTTTATTCTTATTAATAAGCTCTGCTTGCAAATTATTAACTCTTTCAAAAAGTTGATTAGGATTTGCTTTTAACAAATCACTTAGTTGATTTACTAAAGCATTTCTATCACTGAAATAGTCTAATGCTGATTGGCCTGATAATGCTTCGATTCTTCTTACTCCGGCTGAGATTCCTTCCTCACTAATTATTTTGAAAGAACCTAATTCGGATGTAGTTTTAACATGTGTGCCACCACAAAGTTCCATTGAAACTCCTGGTACATTAACAACGCGAACTTCATCATCATATTTTTCTCCAAACATTGCGACTGCACCCTTTTCAAGAGCCTCACTCTTAGACATATTTTTTATTTCTAAGGCATGATTTTCCATAATCCAAGAGTTAACTAAATTCTCAATCTTAGAGATTTGATTTTTAGAAATAGGATTAGAGGAATTAAAGTCAAATCGTAATTTATTAAACGCTACTAATGAACCTTTTTGGCCAACACTTTCATTAACAACTGATTTAAGTGCAGATTGTAATAAATGAGTAGCTGTATGATTTGCAGCAGCCTTAGCTCTATTAGAGGAGCTAACATTAGTCTTAACTTTTTGTCCAATAGTTAATATTCCTTTTTTGATCGTTCCATAATGTAAAAAAACATTTTTCTTTCGCATAACATTATCAACCAAGACCTCTACATCTTTTGAAAATATCGTTCCAATATCACCAACTTGTCCACCAGATTCTCCATAAAAAGTTGTCTGATCAAGAACAATTAAAACTTTCTGACCTTCACTTGCTTGCTTAACTAATGTTGAATCCAAGAATATACCCTTTATTTCAGCTTCAGAAAGGAGTGAATTATAACCATTAAAAACAGTTTTGTTAAAAAGATCTATTTCTCGTTCTAATGATCCCTCTAATGTCAAATCAATATTACTTGAAGCAGCTTTAGCTCTCTCTTTTTGAACATTCATTTCTTCTTCAAAACCCTTTACGTCAACACTGATACAATTTTCTTCAGCAATTTCTACAGTAAGTTCTAGAGGAAATCCATAAGTATCATAAAGTTCAAAAGCTTTAAAACCAGAAATTAATTTCTGCCCTGAAGAAATTAACTCATCTAGCAATTTCTCTCCTCTTTCAAGAGTTTCCCTAAATCTTATTTCTTCAATTTTTATCTCATTCAAAATTAAATCATTATTATTTTTTAAATCAGGATAATTATTTTGCATTAAATTGATCCCGACAGTAGCAATATGGGGTAAAAATTCATTTGTTATTCCTAATAATCTCCCATGTCTGACCATTCTTCTAATAAGCCTTCTTAATATATATCCCCTGCCGAGATTACTTGCTGCTACTCCATCAGAAATTAAATGAATAACAGCTCTTGTATGATCACCAATGATTTTTAAAGAAATTTTGTTTTTATCATCTGAAGAAAAATAATCAATACTTGCAATCTCACAAATTTTTTGAATAATAGGAAAAATTAAATCTGTCTCATAATTATTTTGCTTTTTTTGTAGTATTTGAGCCATCCTTTCAAGACCCATTCCTGTATCAATATTTTTAAATTTTAAATCTGTCAATTTTCCATTAGGATCACGATTATATTGCATAAAAACAAGATTATAAAATTCAATAAAACGATCTCCATCTTCTAAATCAATATTCTGAAGACCCTTTTCAGGATGAAAATCATAATAAAGTTCTGAACAAGGTCCACATGGACCTGTTTTGCCAGATGACCAAAAATTATCTTCCTCACCTAGTTTCACTATCCTATCCGGATGAATACCAATTTCATCTCTCCAAATTTTTGCAGACTCTTCGTCTTCGTGAAAAACGCTCACAATTATATTTTCAACAGAAAGTTGATAAATATTAGTAACTAATTCCCAAGCCCATTGAATAGCTTCTCGTTTAAAATAATCCCCAAAAGAAAAATTACCAAGCATTTCAAAAAAAGTGTGGTGCCTAGCTGTAACTCCAACGTTTTCTATATCGTTTGTTCTGATGCACTTTTGGCTAGATGTTGCCCTTTTTGATGGTCTTTCTTTTAAACCTAAAAAAACTGGTTTAAAAGGTAGCATTCCAGCAATTGTGAGCATAACCGTAGGGTCATCTGGAATCAAAGATGCACTTGGGATGATTTTATGTAATTTTTCACTGTAAAATTTTAAAAAAGCATCTCTTATCTCATCTCCAGTAACTATTTTTTTAATTAGTTGAGATGTCATTTATCCAGAATAAGAAGATTAAAAATTAAAGAAAAGCGTAATTTCGGTTATTTCGCAAAAATAATCACGCGAATTTATATTCTATATAACTAAAGTTAATTTATAAAGATAATTATTCTATGATAGCCTCTGGCCATACAAGTAACTCTAAATTGGCACAAACTAATAACAAGTTGACGATTCAATCTCAAAACTTTGCTGATGATTCTTGTGCCATAAGATCTTTGGATTGGGATCGCAGTAGATTTGATATTGAATTTGGTTTAAGAAATGGAACTACTTACAATAGTTTTATTATTAAAGGGGAGAAACTAGCAATTATTGATACTAGTCACGCAAAGTTCGAAGAATTATGGTTTGAAGAATTACTGAAAAAGGTAAATCCGCAAGAAGTTGATTATCTAATTACAAGCCATACAGAACCTGATCACTCTGGTTTAATAGGTAATCTTTTAGAATTAAACCAAAATATCACAGTAGTTGGATCAAAATTAGCCCTTAAATTTATCGAAGACCAAATACATATTCCCTTTAAGCGCCTAGAGGTTAAGAGTGGAGAGTTTTTAAATCTCGGAACTAATCCTAATAGTGGTTTAGAACATGAAATTGAATTTATAAGTGCACCAAATTTACATTGGCCAGATACAATTTTTTCATATGATCACAGCACGCATGTTCTCTATACATGCGATGCATTTGGACTTCATTATTGTTCTAACGAATTTTTTGACACTGATCAAAAAGAAATATACGATGATTTCCGTTTTTATTACGATTGCCTTATGGGTCCAAACGCTAGAAGCGTTCTGCAAGCAATTAAAAGAATAGATAAGCTACCTGAATTAAAAACACTAGCTGTTGGTCATGGGCCTTTGCTCCATAATCAGGTCAATTTTTGGAAAGGCAAATATCTAGAATGGAGTAGCAATAAAAGCAAAGGTAATGATTTTGTGTCAGTCTGCTATATAAGCGACTATGGTTATTGTGATCGACTAAGTCAAGCAATATCTCATGGAATAAGTAAAGCAGATGCACAAGTTCAATTAATTGATTTAAGATCTTCTGACCCGCAAGAATTATCAAGTTTGATTTCCGAATCAAAAGCAGTAGTCATTCCCACATGGCCAGTAGACTCAGATAATGAATTAAAAGAATCTCTCGGTACTTTATTTGCAGCACTAAAACCAAAACAATTTACTGCTGTCTATGATGCATTTGGCGGAAATGATGAACCAATAGATTCCTTGGCAAATAAATTAAGAGAACTTGGTCAAAAGGAAGCTTTCTCCCCTTTAAGAGTTAAAAATATTCCAGATCCCATTGTTTATCAACAATTCGAAGAAGCTGGAACTGACTTGGGTCAATTGATTAATAAAAAGAAGAATATTGCTTCTATGAAGAGTCTTGATTCAAATTTAGATAAAGCGTTAGGTAGATTAAGTGGAGGACTATATGTAGTTACAGCGAGCGAAGGAGAAGGTTCGACATTTAGACAAAGTGCAATGGTCGCAAGTTGGGTTAGTCAAGCAAGCTTTTCTCCACCAGGTATTACAGTTGCAGTAGCTAAAGATAGAGCTATTGAATCATATATGCAAGTTGGGAAAGGTTTTGTTGTGAATATCTTGAGAGAAGATAACTATCAAAAAATGTTCAGACATTTTTTAAAAAGATTTGCCCCAGGAGCTGATAGATTTGCAGATGTAGATGTAATTAGCAACATCGCTGAAGGAGGACCAGTTCTCTCGGATTCACTCGCCTTTTTAGATTGTAAAGTTAGTTCCAGACTGGAAACTCCAGACCATTGGATAATTTACGGAATTGTTGAAAATGGTAATGTTTCTGACTTATCATGCAAGACAGCAGTTCATCACAGAAAAGTTGCTAATCACTATTAGAAAATAAGTCTTTAAAATGTCAGATATTAATATAGGCTTAGATGCAAAAAATCAAAACTTATCAGAATTTGAAATTACCGAAAATTTTTCTTGTGTAAGATTCTTAGACCAAAATAAAGAAAGATTTGAACTTGAATTTAACCTTGAAAAAGGAACCTCTTTTAATACTTTCTTTATTAGAAGTCATGAGGAACTTTTTATTATTCATCCACCTGAGAAACAATTTTTAAATTCATTTAATAAAGTAATTTCTAGGTTTTGCGATGAATTTAAATTAGATAAAATTAACTTCATTTCTGGTCATATTAATCCCCAAATTATTGAAACTATAAAAAATATAAGTACCCAATTTCAAAACACAACTATTACTTGCTCTAATCCAGGTTATAAACTTATTAGCGAACTTTGGAATCAAAGAAATCCTACATTAGAAAACTATATTGAAATTCAATTACCTGAAATAAACATAATCAAAAAAGAACTTAATTTAGAATTAGATAACATTTCACTAGAATTAATTCCTATCCCAACAGCACGTTGGCCTGGTGGCCTGATAATTTATGAACGTAATCAAGAAATTCTTCTTAGTGAAAAAATTTTCTCTGCACATATTGCATCTAAATATTGGTCTGAAACAAATCGAGTTAGTACAGAAATTGATAGGAAACATTTTTATGATTGTTTGATGGCACCAATGTCTAATCAAGTAGTTTCGATATCTGAAAAAATTGCAGATTATGACATTAAAACTATTGCACCATTACATGGTCCCGCGATCGAATATAGCTTAAAAAGCTTTTTAAATGACTATATTAGGTGGGGAGAGAATCTCTCATCAAATAATCCAAAGATCGCACTGATATATGCAAGTGCATATGGAAATACAGCCTCAATAGGTGATGCATTAGCTAAAGGGATAAATAGAACCTCTGTAGAAGTTGAAAGTATTAATTGTGAATTTACACCTAATGATGTACTTGTAAAATCTATCCAAAATGCTGATGGATATTTAATAGGCTCTCCCACTTTGGGTGGTCACGCCCCAACTCCAATAGTTAGTGCACTAGGTACTTTGTTAGCAGAGGGTAATAGAGATAAGCCAGTTGGTATTTTTGGCAGTTTTGGCTGGAGCGGCGAAGCTATAGATTTACTTGAAACAAAATTAAAAGACGGTGGTTTTAAATTTAGTTTTGACCCTATAAGGATTAAATTCAGTCCAAATAAACCAAAGATTAAAGAGTTAGAAGAAATAGGAACTCACTTTGGAAGAAAAATTATAAAAAAAGCAAAGAAAAAACCCAGAAAATCAGACACTGGAATGATTACCAGCAAAACGGATCCAAAGCTACAAGCTCTTGGAAGAGTAATTGGTTCACTTTGTGTCCTGACAGCCTCTAAAGGCAAAGATGAGAATAATATTAAAGGAGCTATGCTTGCATCTTGGGTTAGTCAAGCAAGTTTTTCTCCGCCCGGGTTAAGTATTGCAGTAGCAAAAGATAGATCGGTAGAGTCTCTTCTGCAAATAGGAGATTCATTTGCATTAAATATTCTTAGTGAAAAAGATTTTAAAGAACCTTTGAAAAGATTCACAAAGCCCTTTGCACCTGGAGAAGATAGATTTGAAGGACTAGATATTAAATTAACTCCTAATGAACAGATAATCATTCCTGAATCGCTTGCATGGTTAGATGCTTCTGTAAAAGAGAGAATGGAATGTGGAGATCATTGGGTAATTTACGCCGAAGTCCTACACGGTAATATACTAAAATCCGATAGTCTTACGGCAGTTCATCACCGCAAAACAGGTGCTAACTATTAAATTTATTTATCTAATTTATGACTGAAACAAAAGATCTAATAATCATTACGGCTAGTTGTGGTAAAAATCTAGAACTTTCTGAAAAATTTCTTGAAAAAAGTAATGAACTTAATATAAGTTCTGAAATTTTAGATCTTACCACTCTTGATATTCCATTATTTAATCCAAGAATTCACAGCAAAGAAAATATTCCAAATGAAATAAAAGAATTAAAAAAAAAGCTTTTCAAGATTGAAAGGTGGGTGATTTGTGCGCCTGAATATAATGGATCTATACCTCCCATTCTCTCGAACTTCATAGCATGGCTTTCTATTTCGGGAGATGACTTTAGGAATTTATTTAATGGTCAACCGATTGCAATTGCAACATTTTCTGGAGGCATAGGGTTAGAACTGCTTACCTCATTACGCATTCAATTAGTACATTTAGGAAGTCAAGTATTAGGGAGACAACTTTTGTCCTCATATAGTAAACCTATAGATACAAAAACTATTGAAGATATTATTCAAAGACTTTTACAAATGAAAAAATTAAAAACATAAACATTTTCAACCTAATACAATTTCATTCTTTTTCATTCCAAACTTTCAAAATTTCTCTGGCCATAGGTAGTGCATGAACAGATCCCCCACCAGGAGTATTTTGTGCAAAAGCAACGACAAGTAATTCGCTTTTTTCAGAAGGAGTAAAGCAAACGAACCAAGCGTGATCTAATCCACCTTCACCATCTTCAGCGGTTCCAGTTTTACCTGAAACTGGAGGCAAATTTGAAACTCCATAATTAATTGCAACGCCTGTGCCAGATTCAACTACTTTTCTAAGCCCACTTTTTACCAACTGAATATATTTTGGATCAATGTCAATTTTAGTACGTCTTTTATCTGAAAGATATTCTCTATCTTTTTTTGCTAAATGAGGGGTAACTAAATAACCTCCATTCGCAATTGAAGCATATGCTCTTGCTATCTGCATAGGGGTAACTTGAACTACAAATTGGCCAATCGACATACTCGCAATATCTTCTGGAACCCAAGGTGTTCTTCCTGGCTCCCCCCATCCTCTACCATCTTGTGCCCATTTGCTACTAGCTACCAATCCTATATTTTCTTGTTCAGAAATTTCAATGCCAGATAAAGAATTAAAACCAAGCTTTTTTGAGACCTTATAAATTTCATCGACACCTACACCATATCCAACTTGATAAAAGAATGTATTACTTGAAACTCTTAAAGCATCTTCATAACCTATTACTCCAAAACCCAGATCATTATGTTCCCTAAAACATTGACTACCATAAGTAATACATGGTTTTGTTTCTAACTTAGTATCAATTGGAAATTTTCCACTTTCTAATCCAGCCAAAGCCGTTACAATTTTCCAAACACTGCCTGGATCATACGCGTTTAATGCCCTATTAAATAAGGGTTTTTCCGGCGAGTTAAAAAGTTTATTATATTCTTTCTCAGGCTTAAAATCCTTTGAGAAAAAATTCAAATCAAATGTAGGTTTACTTGCCATTGCTCTTATTGCACCATCTCTTGGATCCATTACTATTATCGCTCCAGCTTTTTTATCTTTTAGTACTTCTTCAGCAACTAATTGCAAGTTCATATCAATAGTCAATTCAATATCATTCCCTTGTATTGAAGGTTTTACACCCAATGATCTTTGAAATTTGCCTAAAGAATTTACTTCAACCATTTCACCACCCCATTCACCTCTGATAAAATCTTCATAAACATATTCAATCCCAGTTCTCCCTATTAAGTCATTTAACTTATAACCCTTCTTAGATAAAAATTTATATTCTAATTCAGTGATTGGCTGAGTGTAACCAATTACGTGAGCAGCTACAGATTGAAAAGGATAATTTCTAATTAATTGCGTCGCTATTTCAAAACTTAATAAATTACTTTCGTTTTCTTTAAATTTTATTAATTGATCTACAGTTAAATCATCAATAAGGGTTACTAAAAGTTTTTGATTTTTAAGACCATCAAAATATTTTTTTTGAATCAAATTAATGTCAAGATTTAATAAGTCAGAAAGACTTAATTTATGTTTTTCCCAATTTCTTTTATTAACAGTTTGAGGCTTTATTATTAGAGAGTATTTAACTCTACTATCTGCTAGAACATAACCGTTTTTATCCAGAATTCTCCCTCTTATTGGTTGAGAAGCAATAAGTCTAATCCTATTCTCATCAGACATTTTTCTGAATGATTCATAATTTAAAAGTTGTAAAAAAATTAACCTAAATAAAATCAATAAAAAAGAAATAGAAGAAAAAATAAGTAGCACTAAAGGTTGTCTCTTTAATGAAATAAGTTTTTTATTAGGACTACTTTTTACCAAAAATATAAAATTTATTTGAATATTGTTTTTTCCAATAGAGAAATGATTTTTTTTATTTCTTTTAGTCTAGCGATTAGATTTTCATAGTCACAAGCTTCATTATTCAGATTTAAATCCTCATTAAGTTCAATATTATCGGAATCCAACATTTCATTCATAGCACTTATACTTTTTTAGGTTGATTTTATCTAAAATAATTTTAAATAAAAAAATTTATTTTATCAAAATAATATTAAGTCCAATACTGAAAAAATATCATAAACAAATTAATTTAATTGATCTCTGTTTTGCTCAAAATAAGGATTGCAACTATTCTTTGATATGCCTAATGACCAGCCAATGAATGATGAAATAAATATCGTGACGATCAATGGCACAATAGCTTGTTGAGTATTTTCAAGACTAAACCATTCCCTCCAACTACTAAAAAACCTTTCTCTATGAAATTTTCTTTTTTCATTTTCTAATAATCTCGCTTTTTTGGCGAAAGATTTCGCAACCCACTTTTCAAAAGGGATCTTTTTTGTGATCGCCATTTTTCGCTCAACTTCTAATAGCTGCCCTGAATTAAGATAAGGATGAAAAGTACTTATCAAGTCTAAAGTTTTTAAAAACATTTCAACGGTGGCATCTTTGATGAGCTTTTGATCATCGCTTAAATCTGCCCACTCTATTTCTGGATAAAAACGGTTCCTATTAGGTTGAATTTGATCCTCTGACATTTGCCCAGGTTCTCTAAGCCATCTATTGGTATTTTCGTCAAACCTGCGCCAATACAAAAAAGGATTAATAAAAATTGTTTTGCCAGAAACATTTACTACATCTTTTTGAAGATGATTAGTTATCTTTCTTTCAGAATTTTTTAATTTTATCAAAACTAAAAATTTATAATCTAATTAAAGATTATCTTTTATTAACTATTTTTCCAGCACTATCAAAACAATTTTTCCTCGGATGTTGAATTTAAGTTACTGATAACTGCCAACGCCTCTTTAAATAATTGCAGTATTCGCAATTTAATGATGGTTTAGGGAAAATATCCGAACGTAATAAATTAACCGTATCAATTATCTTATTTTCTACCCATGATGTAGAACAATCTATTTTAATAAGATGTACATCAAAATTTAATTGATTATTAAATACTGCTTCATTTTTCCTCCCATTAAAATATAAAAGATAAGCTTCTTTCGCAACGGTAAAACCATTCTTTGTAAATAGCCATTGATACATTTCTAATTGTCTCTTATAAGCTTTTGCATATTCATATTTATTAAAAGTTTCGGACCAATCAAAATTATTTCTTGATGTTGCTTTTACATCTACAATAATAAGATCACCATTTTTTTTCTGCCAAACATCATCTACGGCTCCGCCAAAATCATACTGATGTTCAATAGACTTATACCTTATACCTTGAAAATTACTTCTCCAGCGTTCTAAATCTTTATGTTTAAAAGGAATAGCATCAATACTATATTTAATAAATAAAGGATGAGGTTCTTGAATTCTTCTGTAGTGATCAAATTCATTTTTACACAAATTATCTACAGCTATATTTAGAGTGAATGGTAATGATGGTGGTTTTATTTTATATTTTTTGTCAAGTACACAACATCTTGGACAACTAAGATATTTTTCAACAGTAGATCTACTTAATTTAATAATCTCGTTCATTACGATGTGTATCTCATTTAAAAATATTTCTTACATAAAATATTAAATTTGTTTACCTAATCCCGTTCAACAGAAAAGGCATTTTTAACCCCTTGAAAACAACTGGTATGATTAGTTGCTTTGAATAGGACAGTTTCATAGTAAGCCAGCAGCAAACCGAAGTAGAAATTTTGTATCATCGCAACTCATAATCTTTGATAATTCTACCCCAGTTTTTCATAGATTTCATCCTTCACTTTGTCATCATTTTTTTAGTCATCTAAACACTTCACTTATTAATTTACTAATTCACCAAAATGTATTCCAGTTTTTATTTTTTTTGCAAAAGTGTAAGATAATTAAATTACATCTTTTAAAATTATTTTTAAATATGAAAGGTTTTGGGGATCTTTATAAATCTAAAAAGAAAATAAACAAACAAACAAAATCTACTCAAAAACAAATAATTAGTAAAGCAATTCAGTTTCATTTAAAAGGTAATATCCAAGAAGCGGCAAAATATTATCAAAAATTAATCAGTGAAAAATGTAAGGATGAGAGAGTATTTTCTAATTATGCAATTATTTTACAAAGTCTCAACAAACTAGAGGCAGCATCAAAGTTTTATCACAAAGCAATTGAAATAAATCCTGATTTCGCAGACGCACATTCTAATCTTGGAAAATTATTGATAGATCTTGAAGAACCACAAGCTGCTGAATTACACACAAGAAAAGCTATTGAAATAAATCCTGATTTCGCAGACGCACATTACAATCTTGGAATCATATTACATGATATCAACAAGCCTCAAGAAGCAAAAATATCTTTTCGCAAAGCAATTAAATTAAATCCTGATTTCGCAAATGCACATTACAATCTTGGAAGTGTATTAAGTGATATTGGTAAACATCAAGAAGCAGTATTATCATACCGCAAAGCAATTAAATTAAATCCTGATTTCGCAAATGCACATTATAATCTTGGAATTTTATTAAGTGATATTGGTAAACATCAAGAAGCAGAATTATCATACCGTAAAGCAATTGAAATAAATCCTGATTTCGCACCAGCGCATTTAAATTTAGGAATTTTATTTAAAGATCTAGGTAATTTAAAAAAGGCAGAAATATCTCTTCGCAAAGCAATTGAAATAAATCCTGATTTCGCTAAAGCTTATTTTGTTCTGTCCTTATTCATTATTCCTAAGGCAAATGATTATCTAATAACAAACTTATTCTCTGAAGAAATATTGAAAAGTAAAGATAATCTAGAAAAGACAAATAAAGCTGATATTTACTTTGCTAGAGGAAATATTCTCGAAAGAAAAAAAGACTATAAAGAAAGTTTCAGAATGTTTAGGATAGCTAATTTAATTACCAGAAAAAAATTTAAATCCAATTTCACGAGCTTCAAAGAATCTCTTAATAGAGATAATTCATATATATTAGAAATAAAAAATATTTCTTATATAGAAGATTCATTAAAAGACCTTCCTACTCCAATATTTACTGTTGGCTTACCAAGATCAGGTAAAAGCACTGTAGAGTCGATATTATCTAAAAATAATTTAGTTAAAAACTTTGGAGACCGTAAAGGCATTTCAGAAGTAATAAGAGATTACAAAAATATTGAGATAGCTTTTAAGAGATTGGGAATTAGCATTTACTCAACATATAAAGAGATAAGAATGGCTTATCTGAAACTTGCTAAGCAATATCATCCAGATAAAGGAGGCGACAAAAATATGATGGCTCAAATTGCGGAAGGATATAATTTTTTAAAAAGTGAATATAAAAACAAATCTAAAGATTACACAAGACCCAATTTATATGAATTTTTCCTTCAGAAATTAGACACAAATTTAGATGCATTTGATTATACCAGTCATACATCACCTAATAATATTCTTTACACGGGATTAATAGCTTATCAAATGCCACAATCAAAAATAATTTATTGCTATAGAAATCCAAAAGATCATATTGTTGAACTATATAAATATAACCTACAAAATTATTTAACCCTAAAAACTTCTGTAATTGACCTGTCAAAAATAATGGTGATTATTAATTCTCAAATGGAAGAATATAGAAATAAATTAAAAAATAAAATTTATTTTCTAAACTATGATCAATTAATTAAAGATCCTAAAAGAGAGATTAAGTCATTAATAAAATGGTTGAAATGGGAATATGATGAAAAATATCTAACTCCTCAACTAATACCTCAAGGAAGCATTGAATCAAAAAATGATTTTAAAAATTTTAATTCTTCCTATCTTAATAAGAGTATAAATTATATGGAAATGCTTAAACCAGTTGAACGAATTTTATCAAAAATTATATGAAATAATATTCATAAAAACATCTCAAAAAAAGCTGAGATCGCTTACTCCCATTCAATAGAAAATTCATTTTTCACACCTTGAAACAGACTGATATGAATGTTTTCTATCAATAGAGCAGTTTCTCATCAAACCTGCGGCAAAACGAATTAAGAATCTTGTATCATTGCAACTCATAATCTTTCAAAAATCTACACAAGTTTTTGATAGATTTCATCCTTCACTTTGTCATAATTTTTTTAGTCATCTAAACACACCCATTCTTCAATTACTACTTCCTCAAAAGACAATCTAGTATTAACCTATTTCCCATATTTGATATTAATATATTCAAAAGTTGAAATTTTTTGAATTTTAAAATGAAAAATTTTAAAGATCTTTATAAATCAAAAAAGAACAATAATAAAAAAAAAGAACCATCTACAGAAGAATTAGTTAATAAAGCAATTGAATTCCATCTAAAGGGGCGTATTCAAGAAGCAACTAATTATTATCAACACGTCATAAATGAAGGTTTCAATGACCATAGAGTTTACTCTAATTATGGAGTAATATTACTTAATGAAGGTAAATTAAAAGAAGCAGAAATATACACGCGAAAAGCTATAAAATTGGATCCTAATTTTGCGGATTATCATTTTAATATAGGAAGTATTTTAATTAATATTGGCAAACTTAAAGAAGCAGAAATATACACACGAAAAGCTATAAAATTGGATCCTAATTTAGCTGAAGCGTATTCTAATCTAGGAAATATTCTCAAAGAATTTGGCAAACTTAAAGAAGCAGAAATATACACGCGAAAAGCTATAAAATTGGATCCTAATTCAGCTGAAGCGTATTGTAATCTAGGAAATATTCTTGAAGAACTTGACAAATCAGATGAGGCAGAAATAGCACTTTGTAAAGCTATTGAAAAAAACCCTTTTCTAGCAAAGGCATATTTTTCACTTTCTCTTTTAAAGTATGCCAATAATAATAACTGGAAAGATAAATTATTTTCAGAAGAAATATTAGTAAATCAGAAAGAAATAGATCTAATTGATATTTACTTTGCAAGAGCAAATATCTTAGAAGAAAGATCTAACTTTTCTCAAGCCTCTAAATATTTAGTAAAAGCTAATAATATAAATAATGCGCTTTATGGATCAGATTATGAATCAATAATGCTAAGGATAAAAAGTTTCGAAAGAGACTGGGAAATTAATAAAAACACTATAGAGAAAAAAGAGCCTCATAAAACTATAATTTTTATCGTTGGCATGCCAAGATCTGGTAAGACAATCACCGAATCCATACTTGCCGGCAATGATAATTTAATCAAATGCGGTGAAAGCTCAACACTTCAAAGAGCTATAAAACAATATCTAGATGCAAAAGGCAAATCAAATAATCCAAACTTATACAAACTATTTTTAGATAATTTAGACATTAAATATACGGAAGAATCAATTTTTTGCACAACCACTCCAATGAATTTAATCTATATTGGCCTAATTGCTAGTCAAATGCCTTCTGCCAAAATTATTTATTGTTATAGAAATCCATTAGACAATATAAAAGAAATTTATAAAAGAAATATGGGAAATAAAAATACTTATTCCTCTTCAATCATCGAATCAGCTAATCTTTGGATAAATATTCATCAATTAATGGAAAGATATAAAAAGAAATTCAATTCTAAAATTTATTACCTTAGTTACGATGATTTAGTTACTAATACTCAAAATGAAATAGAGAATCTTATAAATTGGCTTGGGTGGAAAAATAATTCTAATTACTTTAGACCTTATCTTGATAAAAGCACAATAAAAGCTGCAAAAAATGTCGACTCCAGAATCATTAATAAAAAAGAGATATCTAGCTGGAAAAATTATCAAATCCTATTAAAACCAGCTTTAAAAAAAATTATTAGTGAGCTAAATTTTAAAAAACTTATTAAATATTAAAACTTTTTTATTCGTAATTATTTAATGAGATTTAAACAATTTATTCACTACATTGATTGACCTACAAACTATTCCCACTCAATAGTTCCAGGCGGTTTACTTGTTATATCATAGACAACTCTATTAACTGAACTTACTTCATTAACGATTCTATTAGAAATTCTCTCTAAAATATGAAAAGGGATTTTTGACCAATCTGCTGTCATACCATCTTCGCTAGATACACAACGTAAAACTATTGGCCATGCATAAGTTCTTTTATCACCCATAACTCCAACAGTTTTTACCGGCAACAATACTGCGAACGCTTGCCAAATTTCATTATAAAGACCTGCTTTTTTTATTTCGTCTCTAACTATCAAGTCTGCATCTCTTAAACAATCAAGCTTTTCATTGGACACTTCTCCCAAAATTCTTATTGCTAAACCTGGTCCTGGAAATGGATGCCTTTTTATAATTTCATCAGGCAACCCTAAAGAAGCTCCCACTTTTCGGACTTCATCCTTAAAAAGTTTTCTTAAAGGCTCAACTAATTTAAACTGTAAATCCTTTGGTAATCCTCCAACATTATGATGACTCTTAATTTTTACAGCTATTCTCTCACCAGTATTGGGATCAATATTAGTGCCAGCACTTTCAATAACATCAGGATAAAGAGTACCTTGGGCTAAATACTGAAAAGGTCCCAATCTATTACTTTCTTCTTCAAATACTCTTATAAATTCTTCACCAATAATTTTCCTTTTTTGTTCTGGATCAGTAATCCCTTTTAATTTTGCGATAAACCTTTCCCTAGCATTAATATATTCAACCTTTATATGAAATTTCTTATCAAAAAAATTCATTAGAAAGTCAGGTTCACCTTTTCTCATAAAACCTTGGTCTATAAACATGCATGTAAGCTGATTTCCAATTGCTTTATTAAGTAAAAAAGCAAGAGTTGATGAATCAACTCCTCCTGACAAGGCAAGCAAAACTTTTTTATTGCCAACTTGCTCTCTTATCCTGGGAATTGTCTCCTCTATAAAGGTTTCGGTTGTCCAATCAGCTGGACAACTAGAAATTTTATAAACAAAGTTTTTAATTACTTTCATCCCAAACTCTGAATGAATAACTTCAGGATGAAATTGTACGCCAAATAATTTCTTTCTATCATTTGCAATTGCTGCGTGTAATGTGTTTTCGGTATGCGCAATTTTATTAAATCCATCAGGTAAACAATTTATTGAATCACCATGACTCATCCACATTATTGATTTATCTTCTACATCAGAAAGAAGGTCACATTCTAAATCTATATTTATTGGTGCTCTACCATATTCAGCTTTGTTAATTGCTGAAGTAACAGATCCTCCAAGTTCTTTAACCATTAATTGCATTCCATAGCATATGCCAAGAATAGGGATTCCTAAACTAAAAATTTTTTCATCACATTTAGGAGCATTTTTGTCATATACAGAATTTGGGCCTCCACTCAAAATTATTCCATTAGGATTAATATCATTAATATCCTCAATTGAAATACAGTTACTTACTACAAGAGAAAAAACATTAGTTTCTCTAATTCTTCTTGCAATCAATTCAGAATATTGAGATCCGAAATCTAAAATTAATATTGCAGGATCTCGTTCTTTTTTTAAAGATTTTTGACTCATGTATAAAAGTTAGCTCAATTTATTTACAAAAGCATAATCAAATCAAAAAAATATCATTGAAAACTAGAAATATACTTTGTACCGTTATTTCCAGTCCACCTTATTTGCCTTTTTCTATCAAAAATGATCGATGCTATTTCCATATCAGTTTTTACGTACCTATTTACATAAGCAAAAGAACGCTTTTCAATCGTATTTGATAAATTTTGAAATAATTGTTCAGCTATAGATTTATTAAATTTTTCAAGCAAGAGTAATGCATCCTCAAGATTATCTAACTGTGATAATTCAACTATGATTTCAGGGGGAATCTTTTCTTGAACAGCTAGATAAACAAGAATCTCAATTCTTGCATCAGCTAAATGATTATGCGTATGAAAAATACCACCTGCTAATTTAATTAATTTGCCGTGATAACCAAAAAGAATTACAGTTTTAACTTTTTTTATTGCAGCATCAACTAATAATGGTCCTATCCAATTTCCAATTTTGATAATTGGCAAATTAACATTACAAGTTTTAGCCAGATTCAACCCATTTTCACCAATAACAAAAACAACTGCACCTTTAAAATCATTTTGAACTAACTTT
>QCCC01000011.1 GCA_003281415.1 Prochlorococcus sp. AG-347-K15 | reverse complement strand
TATTTACACAAAAAATTTGCTTAATTAAGCTTTACCTAGGAAAAACCCTTAATTAAAAATACAGGGAATAAATCATTGTTTTGAATTTTTTTAAAAACATTTTCTTCATAAACAGCATTTACGAAACATAACCCCTTAGCTGGAGCAGATTCTTTAACATCCTTTTTCTTTTTGTTTGCCCATCTATCTAAAAAAATTTCTGGCGATATCTTTTTTTCTCCCACTAACACTAGTTGACCAACGATTAAACGGACCATTCCATATAGAAAACCAGTAGCTTTTATATCAATTAAAATCAAATCTTCAACTCTTTTAATATCTATATCTTTTATTTTTGTAATAGAGTTTGTCCTATTACTTCCAGTTTTCTGAAAAGCAAAAAAATCATGCTCTCCTTCCATTGTCTTGGACGCACTTAACATTAAAGATTCATCTAATACTTTTTGATATCTATGCCATGACCAATTATTAATGAACAAATTAGGGAATTTACTGTTATTAATGACATATCGATAATGCCTATATATTGCTGAATAGCATGCATGCCAAGTTTCTTTAACCTCAACTGATTCCAAGATCCTAATTGTTGAGGGTAAAAAACTATTTAAGACATCATGATAACTATTACCTGGAATAACACAATCAATATCAAAGTGAACTACTTGACCTGATGCATGAACCCCAGTGTCAGTACGTCCTGCTGCAAAAGTCTTAACTGTATGGTTTGTAATCTTAAAGAGAGCTCTTTCTATAATTTCTTGAACTGTAGTTGCATTTTTTTGTTTTTGCCAACCTGAATAATGAGATCCATCATATTGGACTAGTAAAGCTACCCTTTTCAAAAGTTATTTTCTAGTAAAACCCCTGTTTTGAATAACTTAAACAAGCTCAATTATAGCCATCTGAGCGTTATCACCTTTTCTAGATACTGTTCTGACAATGCGAGTATAACCGCCTTCTCTGTCTCCATATCTTTCCTTTGCTTTTTCAAATAATGAATGAACTAATTTCTTATCATAAATATATCCAATGGCCCTTCTTCTAGAAGCCAAACTTCCCTCTTTAGCAAGTGTAATCATTCTTTCAGTTTCATTTCTTAAAGCTTTTGCCCTAGCTTTTGTTGTCGTTACTCTACCTTCCCTAATTAATTGTGTAGTTAAACCTCTTAGGAGTGCTTTCCTCTGGTCAGCAGGTTTACTTAATAATGGAATTCTAAGTTGGTGTCTCATAATCTTAAAAATTGTTAAACAGATGTTCTGCTTTGGGGAATAGAAATGCCGATACGCTCAAGAGCCTCAATAACCTCATCCGCAGATTTAGAGCCAAAGTTCTTAATTTCAAGAAGATCTTCATAGCTGAAGCCCATCAAATCAGAAACTGAGTTAACTTGCGCCCTTTTCAAACAATTATATGCTCTAACGGACAAGTTTAGTTCCTCAAGAGGAATTTGAGCCTCAGGAGATGGTTCAGGTTCTTCAGGAATTTCCTCAACCATTGTGACAGTAGCAAGAGGTTGAAAAAGTTCTATTAACTGATTTGCAGCTTCAGCGATAGCATCATCGGGGCTTGTTGAGCCATCTGTTACTACTTCCATTTTTAATCTTTCTCTTCCCGTTCCGCCTTCTGCTACTGCGGTTTCATCAATCGTAAAATTCACTCTCTTAACTGGCATAAATACAGCATCTATTTGAAGTAAATCAATAGCAGTTGTCTCTTCACTCTTACGGTCGACGGGCCTGTATCCAGTACCTCTTTCAACATGGATTTCCAACTCTAAGTTGTGACCCTCCTGAATGGTAGCGATCGGTTTTTCGCCGTCAACAATTTCAACTTGAGAGGAGAATTGAATGTCATTCGCCTTCACCTCCATCGGGCCATTAGCTACTAACCTGCCGATTTCGAGCTCTGGATTAGAACTATTTATTGATAGTTGCTTGCAATTGAGAAGAATATCTAATACGTCTTCTCTAACTCCAGGAATAGTGGCATATTCATGATTAATTCCTGCTATTCTTACTGCAGTAACTGCACTCCCTTCTAGTCCTCCCATAAGGACTCTTCTAAGAGAATTACCCAAAGTTGTAGCTTGTCCCCTTTCTAGAGGACCAATTAAAAAAGTTCCTGTTTGGGAGCGATCATCTGCTATTTGATGGTCGATTCTGTCAATCTGGTATTGCAACACGGAAAATAATGAGGTTAAGAGTTTTTTTTGGGGGGGGGGTGTGAGAATGGTTAAAGCCTAAACGCGTCTTCGTTTAGGTCTTCTACAACCATTATGAGGTAATGGAGTTACATCTCTTATTAGAGTTATTTCTAATCCGGCCACTTGTAAAGCTCTTATGGCGGTTTCCCTACCTGCGCCAGGGCCTCTAACTAGTACTTCTATTTGCCTCATACCTTGATCAAGTGCTCTTCTGGCTGCAGCTTCAGCAGCTGTTTGAGCCGCAAATGGTGTACCTTTACGAGCGCCTTTGAATCCACTAGCGCCTGCAGAAGACCAAGAAATTACATGTCCAGAGGTGTCAGTAATTGAAACGATAGTATTATTAAATGTGCTTTGGATATGTACCACACCATTAGGTACATTACGTTTAGATTTCTTTGAACCTGTTTTTTTTACTGTAGCTGCCATGATGTTTTAATTTAATACTTCAATTTGTAAATAGATTTAGTTAATTATTTTTTTCTTCCAGCAACCGTTTTCCTAGAACCCCGTCTTGTTCTTGCATTGGTTCTAGTTCTTTGACCTCTTACTGGAAGACTCATTCTATGTCTTCTTCCTCTTACACAACCTATATCTTGTAAACGTTTTAAAGCCATTCCCTCTTTTCTTCTCAAATCTCCTTCTAAAGTGAATTCTTCTGTAGCACCTCTAAGTTTTTGCACATCAGAATCTGAAAGGTCTTTGACACGAGTATCTGGATTTACTCCAGTGTTAGCAAGAATTAGCTTTGATCTCGTTAAACCAATTCCATAGACGTATGTAAGTGCAATTTCAACTCGCTTTTCGCGAGGTATGTCAATTCCTGCAATCCTGGCCACGTTTTTTGAATAAGTAAAAGTTTGAATTAAAGGGTTGAAAATTAACCCTGACGCTGTTTATTGCGAGGTCTTTTCTTGTTAATAACATAGATTTTACCTCTTCTCCTCACGATCTGATCGTCAGGACTAATTTTTTTGACTGAAGATCTGACCTTCATAGGGGTTTAACAAATTAAACGTTAATACTTTATTCTACATCATCATCAAGCCATTTTTTGTTTGATATCAGAGGAAATGGTTTTTAAATCTCTATTGGCATCAATATATTCTAACAATGAGAGATCTTTAAAATATTGAATCAATGGTTGTGTAGTTTTTTTATAAATGTCAACTCTTGTTCTAATTGTCTCTTCCGAATCATCTTTTCTCCCTCTTAAAAGCAAACGCTTAATTAATACTTCTTCTGGAATATCTAAATAAAAAACCACTTCCAAAGGTTGATTTATTTCAGTTAAGACCTCATTCAATGAATTTGCTTGAGACAAATTTCTTGGGTAGCCATCTAGAATCCAACCCTTATTATCCTTGACTAAATTTTGTCTTACTATCTTTAATACGAGTTCATCACTAACAAGTTCCCCTCGATTCATAATATCTTTTACCTGGATACCAAGGATAGTATTCATTTCTATTTCTTTTCTTAATAATTCACCAGTAGAAAGGTGTAAATAAGAATTAGTTTGACTAAGCAATTCCGCTTGAGTCCCTTTGCCTGCTCCAGGAGCTCCTAAAAATAGTAAATGTTTCTTCATTAATTGTTAATTAGTCCCTCATACCTTTGAGAAATAACATAAGTTTGAATTTGCTTAGCAGTATCTATAGCCACACCCACCAGAATGAGTAATGAAGTTGCCCCTAAACCTTGAAAAGTCTGAACATTTGTCGCTCTTTCAACCGCAGCTGGGATTATGGCTACTGAACCCAAAAATAATCCTCCTAATAATGTCAACCTATTTTGTATACCTGATAAGTAGTTTGCTGTATTAGTTCCTGGTCTTACTCCTGGAATTGCTACACCTCCTTTTTTTAAATTTGAAGCCACATCAACTGGATTAATTGTAAGAGATGCATAAAAATAAGAAAATCCCAAAATCAAGGAAAAAAATGTAAGAGCATAAGGCCAAGGATTAGAAGATCCAGGATTTAAACTACTGGCTAATTTGATTAAGACTGGATTACCTGTAACATTTGCAATAGTTATAGGCAAAAATATTAAGGCAGATGCAAATATAATAGGCATTACTCCTCCTGCATTTAATTTCAAGGGTAAATAACTTTGCCTTGTGGGAAGTAAGGTTGCATTTCCTATTTGTCTTTTTGCACTAACAATTGGAATACGTCTTGCCCCCTCTTGAACAAAAATTATCCCGACAATTGTCAACAAAAATACTCCAAGTAAAACTGCTATGCCTAAAACATCTCCTCTATCACCAGTTTGAGCTTTTTCTATGGTTGAACTCAGGGCCTTTGGTAAAGTCGAAACAATATTCAAAAAAATTACTAATGAAGCACCTTGTCCTATTCCTTTCTCTGTAATGATTTCACTAAACCACATGACTAACATGGATCCAGTAACCAAGGCTATAGAGGTTTGCAAGACAAATGTGGTTTCACTTATCCCCTGAATTGCATATTGTCTAAGAATTAAAGAAAAAATTATACTCTGCAAAAACCCCCATCCCAAAGAAACATATCTTGTTATTTGAGCAATTTTTCTCCTGCCAGCTTCACCCTCATTTTTTTGTAAATCTTCAAGAATAGGCAATGAAGCTGTAAGAAGCTGAATAATAATTGATGCGTTAATAAAGGGAAGTATACCTAATGCGAATATTCCTAAGGTTGAAATTCCTCCTCCCGTAAAAATATCTAAAAAACCTATTAATTGCCCACCTTGATCTATAAAACTTTTAAAAGCGACCCTATCAATACCAGGCATAGGGATATATATACCAAGTCTTACTAAAAGGAGAAGACCTAAAGTAGTTAAAACTCTACTCCTTAACTCTTTATTTAAAAATAATTGGGAAAGTATTTCAGAAGCGCTAGGATTTCTACTTTTTTTGACAAACATTTTGAAGCTTACCTAAATTTTTAGTAAATTTATTTATTATTTATAAGCTCGCAGGATCCACCTGCGTCCTCAATTTTTTGTTTTGCAACTTTTGTAAATGCATGAGCTTGGACTTTTAGCTTTACATTAATTTTTCCATTACCAAGGATTTTTAAAGGAAATTTTGGTTTGAAGATTAATCCCTTCTTAACTAGTGAGTCAAGGTTAACTGTATCGTTATCTTTGAAATCATTTAATTTTTCTAAATTAATTATGGAAAAGTTCTTTTGATTAATTATTTCAAAGTGCTTTAATTTTGGAACTCTTCTATATAAAGGCATTTGGCCACCTTCAAAACCTGGACGTGTAGGTCTTCCAGAACGTGACTTTTGTCCTCTCATTCCAAAACCACATGATGCACCCTGACCGGCTGCAATTCCTCTACCCTTTCTTAGTTTTTTCTTTCTGGAGCCAGAGTTTGATTTAAGTGTATTTAAAGTTGAAGTCATAATTTTAAGAATAGAGCTGTTCAAGTGAGATGCCTCTCTCCCTTGAGGCAGATTTGTGTGTTCTTAATTGAGAAAGAGCTACCATAGCAGCTCTTGCATTATTCAAAGGTGTTTTACTACCCAATCTTTTTGCTAAGACATTTTTTATGCCGGCTAATTCTAAAACAGTTCTTATAGAGCCCCCAGCAATTACACCTGTTCCTGGGGCAGCTGGTCTAATTAGTACATTGGCAGCACCATCTCGACCTTTAGATAATGTCGGTATTGAATTATTTGGGGTTAAGGGAACCCTAACAAGATTCTTTTTACCATCTGAAACTCCCTTTCTCACAGCACCAATGACATCCCCTGCTTTACCAACTCCAACTCCAACTTGACCTTTCTCATTACCTACCACAACAATTGCTCTAAAACTCATTTTTTTTCCACCCTTAACGGTCTTAGAAACACGTCTAATTTGAACTACTCTTTCTTGCCAATCAGAATCTCTCTCAAGATTTTTTGAATCACCTCTTCTATTTCTTTTTCGATCATTACGATTATTCTTTTTTTGTTCTACGGGCATAGCTCCAGGAACGTTATCGTTCTTGGATTGAATTTCTTGTTTTGTTGGAGTGTCAGTCATAGTAAAAAATTAAGAGTTAGAATTCTAGGCCAGCTTCTCGAGCAGCGTCTGCAAGTGCCTTTACTCTGCCGTGATATAGTTTACCTCCACGGTCAAAAATAACTTGCTTAATACCTTTTTTTATTGCTCTCTTTGCTAATAATTTTCCAACAATGGAAGAAGAATTACAATCAGCAGATAATTTCTCAGATTTTTCTCTCAGTTCCTTATCAACAGTTGAAGCTGAGCAAATAGTTGTTTGAGCGCTATCATCTATGACCTGGGCATAAATATGGTTATTAGAGCGAAAAACAGATAATCTTGGACGCGTTGCATCTCCAATTAAGAATCTCCTTAATCTTCTATGTCTTTTTTGTGTTTGTAATTTTCTGGAAAGTTTGGTCATTTTTTTAATTCGATTTATTTTTTGCCAGATTTACCAGCTTTTCTGAGAATTCTCTCATCATGGTATTTAATTCCTTTTCCTTTATATGGCTCTGGAGGTCTAATTGATCTGATTTTTGCTGCTTCGTTGCCAACAATTTCCTTATCAATTCCAGATACAGTAACGTTTGTATTACTCTCAACTTTGTATGTTATACCATCAGGGGGGATCATTTCTACAGGATGACTATATCCTGCACTTACAACTAGATTTTTACCTTTTACTTGTGCTCTTGATCCAACGCCAACAATTTCAAGTTTCTTTGAAAAACCTTGAGTAACCCCTTCAACCATATTTGCAATTAAGGCTCTACATAAACCATGTCTCTGCCTTGAATATATTTTGGTTGTAGTAGGACTTACGACAACAGTATTATCTTTCTTATCAAAACTAACTCCCTCAGGCATGAGACGTTTTAACTCACCCTTTGGGCCTTTAACTGTGACGGTTAATCCATCAAAATCAACAGTAACTTTCTCTGGAATAAGTACTGGTGTTTTTCCGATTCTTGACATGATTAATTCTCCTTAATAAACATAGCAGAGGACTTCGCCGCCAATGCCTTGCTTTCTAGCATCGCGATCACTCATAACGCCTTTAGAAGTTGAAATTATGGCAACTCCAAGACCTCCAAGAACTTTTGGTAAACCTCTAGTATTTTTATATATTCTCAAACCAGGTTTACTAACTCTTTGCATAGATCGGATAGTAGGAAATTTGTTTTTACCACTATATTTGAGACCGAGTATTATTTGTGATTTATAACCTTCACCTTCCTCATTAATATCAGAAATGAATCCCTCTTTTTGAAGCACTTTGGCGATACTTAAGGACATTTTTGAACCTGGGATTGTTGTGGTTGTATGCTTTTTCTGACTCGCATTTCTAATTCGAGTAAGCATATCTGAAATAGGATCGTGATTTGACATAGTTTTAATTTAATTCTTACTAAAAGGCATTCCTAACTCCTGCAAAAGAGCTTTACCTTCTTGATCTGATTTTGCACTAGTGACAATAGTTATATCCATACCTCTTATTGAATCTACTTTATCAAAAGAGATTTCAGGAAAAATCAATTGCTCTTTCACTCCAACGGTATAATTTCCCCTCCCATCGAAACTTTTTGGATTAACTCCTCTGAAGTCTCTTATTCTTGGTAAAGCTAGATTTATAAATCTCTCCAAAAAGGAATACATCCTTTCTCCTCTCAAAGTAACAGTACAACCAATCGGCATGCCCTCACGAATTTTAAAACCCGCGATAGCTTTTTTAGCCCTAGTTACGAGGGCCTTTTGTCCTGTAATTGTTGCCATTTCGTTTAAAGAGGCTTCTAGAGCTTTCGAATTTGAAGCTGCCTCACCAAGACCTCTATTAACGTTGACTTTGACAACTTTAGGTACTTGATGAATATTTTTAAGACCAAGATCCTTTAAAAGTTTTGGTCTTATTGATTCTTTGTAGCGATTTTTTAGAGTCATAATTTTTTGTTAATTCTGGTCTTTGTCAGAATTGATAAATTAGAAAAAGTTGAAATCTGGTTTCTGATGAAAAATTAATCAATTACTTCACCAGTTTTCTTCAATCTTCTTTTCTTAACCCCCTCTTTATCAATGAAATATTCAATCTTACTTGTAAGATTTTTTTCCTTTGAAAAGAACATTACATTTGATGCATGTAAAGATGCTTCTTCTGTAAGTATTCTTCCAGTTTCTCCTTCCTGAGTTGGTTTTACATGTTTAGTCCTAAGGTTAATTCCCTTTACAACTACTCTATTTTCAAGAGGGATAGTTTTTAAAACCTCACCAGTTTTCCCTTTGTCCTTGCCATTAATTACTTTTACCAAATCTCCAGTTTTGATTCTCATTTTTATTCTCTGAAAATTTTTCTTTTGTTTTAATGAATCCAACATTTAAATCACCTCCGGAGCAAGAGAAACAATCTTTGTGTAATTTTTATCCCGCAGTTCTCTAGCTACAGGACCAAAGACTCTCGTACCTTTTGGATTCTTATCTTCATTAATCAATACTGCCGCATTATCATCAAATCTGATTGAATTACCTGTATTTCTTCTTAATGTTGCTTTAGTTCTGACGATAACAGCTTTAACAACTTCAGATTTCTTAACTCCCATATTAGGAAGAGCATCTTTTACAGTTGCTACGATTACATCTCCGACATGAGCATACCTTCTATTAGAACCTAAAACCCTAATACATTGGAGTCTTTTTGCACCGCTGTTATCGGCAACTGTTAAATAACTTTCTTGTTGAATCATTTTTTGACCTCCTTAGCCTGGCTTTTTTTATTAAGAATCTCTTCTATTGCCCATCTTTTATGAGCGCTAAGAGGTCTAGTTTCTCTAATTTTAACTCGATCACCTAAAACACATGTATTTTCAGGATCATGCGCCTTATATCGTGTAGTTCTACTTACAATTTTTTTATAAGTGGGATGTGGATACCTGTTTATAACAGCAACAACAACTGTTTTGTCCATTTTGTCGCTGACCACTGTACCAATTCTTTCTTTAAGTGCCATAACTAATAATTAATCAGAAGTTGTTTTAGAAGCAGATTGACTCTTACTGAGAGTTAGTAATTGTGCAACTTGTTTCTTGATCATTTTAAATTTATGAGTTTCATTAAGCTGTCTTGTAGCCTGTTTGAATCTCAAATCAAAAAGATCTTTTCGTAGTTGGTCAATCTTTTCGGTAATTTGCTCAGAATTTAATTTTTTAAATTCTTTAAGAGACTCTGAATTTTTCATTGTTTAACCTCCTCTTGAGATTTTTTACTATTTTTTGTCTCTTTTTGGGAGGGAGCTTCTAGATTTTTATCAATGGAGATGAATTTTGTTTTTACTGGAAGTTTGTATTGAGCTAGACGCATAGCTTCCTTTGCAGTTTCCTCAGTTATATCTTCACCGCCCATTTCAAAAAGTATTCTCCCAGGTTTTACAACTGCAACCCAAAACTCTGGGTTACCTTTACCAGAACCCATTCTGGTTTCGGCAGGTCTCATGGTTACAGGTTTATCAGGAAATATTCTTATCCAGATTTGACCTCCACGTTTGATATATCTTGTCATAGCTCTTCTACTTGCTTCAATCTGACGTGCAGTTACCCATCCACAGTCTTGAGCTTGTAGGGCAAATTGACCGAAAGCGATAGTATTACCTTTTGAGGCTACACCCCTCATTCTGCCTCTATGTTGTTTACGGAATTTAGTGCGTTTTGGACTAAGCATTTTTATACCTCCTATGAATTCTCATTTGAACGATCCTCAAATTGCTGAGGTCTTCTACTAGCTTTCCTCTTAGGGCTCGCACCCACAGGGATAGTTTGTTCTTCTTTAGGAAGAACTTCACCTTTGAAAACCCAAACTTTAATACCTAAAACACCGTAAGTTGTATTAGCTTCACGTGTTGCATAGTCAATTTCAGCCCTCAAAGTATGTAAAGGTACTCTACCTTCTCTAGTCCATTCAGTTCTAGCTATTTCAGCACCATTTAACCTTCCTCCTACTTGAATTTTAAGACCTAAGACTCCTGCTCTTTGAGCCCTTTGTAAGGCCATCCTAATAGTTCTTCTAAAAGCGACTCTTTTTTCCAATTGTTGCGCAATGTATTCAGCGAGTAAAAAAGCATCTGCATCAACTCGCTCAACTTCTACAACATTTATTCTGACTTGCCTTGACCTATCTCCTATAGTTTTCTGTATTCCAGATCTTAATTCTTCAATACCACTTCCTTGTCTTCCAACTATCACCCCTGGTCTGGCAGTTTTTAATTCAAGTTCCAGTTGATCAGCTTTTCTGGCTATTAATACATCGCTAATTCCTGCTGCTCCATATTTTTTCTGTATAAAAGTACGAATTTTATAATCTTCTTGAAGAAGAATTGGGTATGTCTTTGAAGTAGCAAACCATTTGGAGCGATGCTCTTGTGTAATACCTAATCTTAATCCAGAAGGGTGTATTTTATGTCCCATTAGTTTTGTACCTCCGCATTAGTTTGAATAGGAGCAGATTCAACAGAAATACTTATATGGCAAGTCTGTTTTTTGATAGAAAAAGCTCTACCTTGAGCTCTAGGTCTATACCTCTTCATTACAGGACCATTGTTAGCCCATGCAGAGGAAACAACTAAGGTGGAGGGATCCATTCCAAGATTGTGTTCTGCATTAGCAACTGCAGATCTTAAAACTTTAGTGATAGGTTCAGTGGATCTATAAGGCATAAATTCCAACATAATCAATGCATCTCTATATGAACGACCCCTTATTTGATCTAAAACTCTTCTCACCTTAGAAGCTGATCCTCGAACATAATTTCCATGAGCAATAGCTGCTTTTTTTGTTTCAGGTGTTTTTGTCATGATTTTGCTCCCTTCTTATCTCTTATATGACCACGGTAAGTACGCGTAGGAGCAAACTCACCAAGTTTATGGCCTATCATTTGTTCAGTTATAAATACAGGTATATGAGTCTTGCCATTATGTACCGCGATTGTATGGCCAATCATTACAGGTAAAATTGTGGAAGATCTAGACCAGGTTTTAATAACAGACTTGTCATTATCAGTATTTTGTTTTTCTACCTTTTTGAGCAAGCTATCTGCTATAAAAGGTCCTTTTTTTAGTGAACGTCCCATGTTTATAAAATAGAAATTGAAGTAATAAATGAAGTAATCAAGAGTCTCTTCCTCCCCTACTCCTCTTAGAAATTCGGCGACGTCTTCGAACTACCAATTTATTACTTGGTTTATTCTTTTTACGTGTCTTTAAACCAAGAGCTGGTTTACCCCATGGAGTAACAGGGCCTGCTCTACCAATTGGTGCTTTTCCCTCTCCTCCTCCATGTGGATGATCACATGGGTTCATTACACTTCCTCTTACTTGAGGTCTTCTTCCAAGCCATCTTCTTCTTCCTGCTTTACCTAAGCTAGTATTTCTTATTTCAGAATTACCAACTTCACCAAGAGTTGCGTAGCATTCTTTTCTTACAAGTCTTACCTCGGTAGATGGTAGTTTTAAAGCAACATAATCTCCCTCTTTTGCCATAACTTGAGCACTAGCTCCTGCGGACCTAACCATCTGAGCACCCCTACCTGCATATAATTCAACGCAATGGACACTAGATCCTAATGGCATAACAGAAAGTGGCATTGCATTACCATCTTCAATTGGAACACTTTCTCCAGATATGACAGTTTGTCCGACTTTTACACCTGCAGGAGCGATAATATATCTTTTTTCCCCATCTTCGTAGAATAAAAGTGCCAGCCTTGCATTTCTATGAGGATCGTAGTGTATAGCTGCAACTTTAGCGTTGATGTTTCTTTTATCTCTTTTAAAGTCAACTAATCTGTATTGCCTTTTGTGACCCCCTCCACGATGACGACAAGTGATAACTCCACGATTATTCCTGCCTTTAACTCTATGTTTTGAAACTATTAGTGATCTTTCGGGTTTTGCACTTGTTATTTCACTAAAGTCAGTGACTACTCTCTGCCTAGTACCAGGTGTATAAGGTTTAAATTTACGGATTGCCATGATTAAAACTCCTTAAGATTCTGGAAATAGTTGGATTTTGTCTCCTTCAGCAAGACGCACAATTGCCTTCTTGACCTGAGAACGTTTACCGGAAAATTTCCCGACTCTTCTTGTTCTCCTGGGAGGATTCATAGTGTTAACTCCTATGACTTTAACACTGAATAAGGCTTCAACAGCTGCCTTTATTTGTGGTTTTGCCGCTCTATGATCAACTTCAAAAGTATATTGGTTAAGATCTAGCGCATTTGTAGCTTTCTCAGTAATAACTGGCTTTCTTATTACATCGGCTAAACGAGAATCGAATAATTTACTCATGATGCATAAACCTCCTGAATTTTATCTATCGCTGATTGCCCTATGACCAATTTATTGGCATTGAGAATATCAAATACATTTAATTGATCGGCGGCAATTAATTTTACTTTTTCAATATTATTGATGGATTTTTTTATAACATCGGACGGACTATCAAGAATAACCAAAACTTTTTCAGTTTTTTGTATCCCTAATCGAGCAAGACCATTGATGATATCACTTGTTTTAGGCTGCTTTAAAGTAGATCCAAAATCTTCAACGGCCTTCATATCAGATACTCTAGACATAAGTGCAGTTCTAAGAGCTAACCTACGTTCCTTACGATTCATATCAAGATTGTAAGAACGTGGCTTCGGTCCAAAAATAATTCCGCCACCAGGTCTTAAGGGTGTCCTTATTGATCCTTGACGGGCTCTTCCTGTACCTTTCTGTTTATATGGCTTTCTACCGCCCCCACGCACTTCAGATCTTGTCAAAGTTGATGCTGTCCCCTGTCTTTTATTTGCTAGCTGTCTAAGGACTGCTCTATGTATTAAGTCTGCCGAAGAAGTTTCTTTAGCAACTGCTAAATCAAGAGAAACTTTGCCGGATTTTTTACCATCCCACTTAAGAGTTTCGAGTGTTGTCATGATTTTTCACCTCCTTTTTTGCCTACAACATTATTTGGCTTAATGTTTATTATTGAGCCTGGTTTACCTGGGACAGAACCCTTTACTACAAGCAAATTTTTCTGATCATCAATTTTTAGAACTAACAAACCTTTAGTAGTAATCTGTTTTCCTCCATATCTTCCTGCCATTCTTTTCCCAGGATAAATTCTGCCTGGAGTTGTTCCTGCACCTGTAGATCCAGGTGCTCTATGATTTTTTGAACCATGACTCATAGGACCTCTGCTAAAACCATGTCTTTTCTGGTAACCTGCAAAACCTCTACCCATAGATTTGCCACTGATATCAACTTTTTGACCAACCTCAAAGTTTTTTACAGTTATTTGATTTCCGATTTCATAAGATGAAGTTTCTTCAACCCTATATTCTTTCAAATGCTTCAAAAGTTCTTCGCCTGATTTCATCAAATGTCCCTTTTCAGGCTTACTTATATGCTTATCTTTGGACAAACCATAACCTATTTGAACGGCAGTATAACCGTCCAAAGCTGTAGTTTTCAATTGAGTGATGCGGCAAGGACCAGCCTCAATAAGAGTAACTGGAACCGAATTACCTTTCTCGTCGAAAAGTTGGGACATGCCCAATTTCTTTCCTAAAATTCCTATAGACATAAGACTAAATTAGGCTAGCTCGTAATGATTTTTAAATTATCTAAAACCTATAGTAATTAAGGTGAAGTTAATAAAAAAACAATTAATAAGGTTGAGACTTATCTGAAAATCTAGATAGTTTCTCCTGGGAAAAACCCACCTGTGTTTTTTAACGAAACGCTAAAAAATGTGAAATTTTACAGAGGCTCGGCTAGCTTGCGAGCTTAAAAATTCACTGAGTTACAATTGTACATCATCAAGTACCATAAAATAAAATAAAATAGAAATAAAGGAATTTTTTATGCCATTACTTCTCACAGGAAAAAAGTTTCATAACGATTTAAAAACTAACAAATGTCTTGCAATCTTTGCTCCTCTTGAAGGTGGTTATGAAACTCGTCTTTTGAGGAGAATGAGGGCCAAGGGCTTTAAAACTTTTATAACCTCAGCAAGAGGGCTTGGAGATCCAGAAGTCTTCTTGCTTAAATTGCATGGCGTTAGACCACCGCACCTTGGTCATCAAAGCGTAGGAAGAAATGGAGCACTAGGGGAAGTTCAACAAGTTATCCCACAAGCTTCTGAGTTATTTAATGAAGATGATAAAAATAAATTACTTTGGTTATTAGAAGGTCAAGTACTCTCTCAATCTGAATTAGAGAGCTTAATAGAGATTTGCACTAACGATAATAAACTAACGATAGTTGTTGAAATGGGGGGTTCAAGAAAACTTGAATGGAAGCCGTTAAGTAATTATATTTTAGATGAATTTGAAAGTTAAATTGTTTGATTACAACTAAGAATAAAAAAGATAAATGGATTAAATTGATTTGTGGTGCCAGTAATGAAGATATTGTTGCCATAGAAGATTTATGTGCAATTTATACTGCTGCTGGTGTCGACTATATAGATGTTGCCGCAGAAGAATCTATAGTCCACGCAGCAAAAAAAGGAATCGAGTGGGCAAAAAAAGTTTTTAAAAACTCCCCTGGATTAATGATAAGCATTAGTGATGGAAATGATATCCACTTTCGTAAAGCAAAATTTGATCCATTTAAATGTCCTCCTAATTGTTCAAGACCGTGCGAAAAAGTATGCCCCACATTTGCAATTGATAATTCTGGGGTCAAAAAGAGTAAATGTTATGGATGTGGAAGATGTTTGAATAGCTGTCCCCTAAATCTAATTAGTGAATATGAATATAATTTGTCAAAAGATGATTTAGGATCAACACTTCAGAAAATAAAGCCTAATGCAGTAGAAATTCATACAGAAATCAATAGCCTAGATTCTTTTGCAAATGTTGTCAGTATCCTTAAAAGTTCTGGAGTGAAATTAGACAATATATCTATCAGTTGTGGATTAAATCAATCTTTCAAAAAATCAAAAGAGCCCGAAGATCTTTTGAAAGCTCTTTGGGAAAGATATGAAATTCTTAAAAAACTTGATATTCCCCTTATTTGGCAGCTAGATGGAAGGCCAATGTCTGGAGATCTTGCTCCTTCAACAAGTAGAGATGCTGTTATGTTGTTTGAAAAAATCGGTTCAGATCTTCCACCTGGATTAATTCAATTAGCAGGAGGAACCAATGAAAAAACTCATGAATTTTTGAATTCAAACAATCTCCCAGACGGAATAGCATTTGGAAGTGCTGCAAGAAAAATTATGCAGCCCCTTATTGAATTTGCTCACAAAAATAACAAAAAACTCTATGAGTATCCTGAAAGAATGGCTTTAGCGATCAAAAAAGCTAAGAAATTTTTAGAGCCATGGAAATCAAGCTCATTCAAATAATATTTTTAATTTTCAAAACTAGCGCCATGTTTATAAAAACTTTGTATTTTTTGGATAGAAAAAAATCTTTTCATGTATTAAAATAAAAAATCAATGGGCCGTCGCCAAGTGGTAAGGCATCGGGTTTTGGTCTCGACATTCCTAGGTTCGAATCCTAGCGGCCCAGTTCTAATATTCAATAGGTGTCTTCTAACAAAATATTTCTATTAGATTTCGATGGAGTAATAGTCGATGGAATGCAAGAATATTGGCATAGTTCCTTGCTGGCCTGTGAAAGATATTTAAATTCACCCTGCATCTCTGTTGATCAAAAACTTTATAAAAGAGTACCAAATTCTTTCAAAGAAATTAGGCCTTGGGTTAAATATGGTTGGGAAATGATTCTAATTGTTCACGAAATCATAAAAACAGAAAATCCATTAAAAAATGATAATAAAGATGATTTCATGAATAATTATCATCAAAATTGCCAGAGGATATTAAATGAAAATTCCTGGATTGCCGAAGATTTACAAAAAATGTTAGATCAGTCGCGCAAGTACCAAATTGATAAAGATTTTAAATCGTGGGTAAATTTACATAATCCTTTTTTTGAAATTATAAATTTTATGAAAGAATTAAGGAAAAGAAAAATAAAAACTGGAGTTATAACAACTAAAGGTAAAATATTTGCAGAAAAAATTCTTAAACAATTAAATATTTTTCCAGAATATATTTTTGGTTATGAATCCGGAACAAAAGTCAAAATAGCTGAGGAGCTTACACAAACTTATGAAATTTTAGGCTTTATAGAAGATAGAAAAAAAACTCTAATAGATATTAAACAAAATTCAGAAACTTCTCATATTCCATGCTTCCTAGCTGAGTGGGGATATTTGAAAGAATCAGATAAATATACTTTAAGTAATGAAATCAAATTATTAAAATTAGGTGACCTAGAGGAACTAGTTGCAATTTAAAGATAATCAGTTAGAGTACAGATGTACTATAGTTTGTATTTATGAAGTTTGGTTTAAATAAAAAATTCCAAATTTAGAATAATTACAAGAACTTTAACCAATAAATCAAACAATGAGCCTTGAAGAAAAGAAAAAAACTGAATCAAAAGAAAGAGACAAGGCATTAAGTCTTGTCTTAGGTCAAATAGAAAGAAATTTTGGAAGAGGATCAATAATGAGACTTGGTGACGCCTCAAGAATGAAAGTAGAAACAATATCTACTGGAGCGCTCACCTTAGATTTAGCATTAGGAGGAGGATATCCAAAAGGAAGAGTAGTAGAAGTTTACGGACCAGAAAGTTCAGGAAAAACTACATTAACGCTGCACGCGATTGCAGAAGTCCAAAAGCATGGAGGAGTAGCAGCATTTGTAGATGCTGAGCATGCACTCGATCCAGTTTATGCAGCCTCTTTAGGAGTTGATGTTGAAAATTTGTTAGTTTCACAACCAGATACAGGTGAAATGGCTCTGGAAATAGTTGACCAACTTATAAGATCAAGTGCAGTAGATCTTGTAGTTGTTGACTCGGTCGCAGCACTAACACCAAGAGCTGAGATAGAAGGAGAGATGGGAGATCACGTAATCGGAAGCCAAGCAAGGCTAATGAGCCAAGCAATGAGGAAAATAACAGGAAATATCGGTAAATCTGGATGTACGGTAATATTCCTTAATCAATTACGCCTAAAAATTGGCGTTACATACGGCAATCCAGAAACTACCACAGGAGGTAATGCATTAAAATTTTATGCCTCAGTGAGACTTGATATCAGAAGAATTCAAACTCTTAAAAGAGGTACCGAAGAATATGGCATAAGAGCAAAAGTGAAAGTAGCAAAAAACAAAGTTGCGCCACCATTTAGAATTGCAGAGTTTGATATTCTCTTCGGAAAGGGTATTAGTACAACAGGATGTTTATTAGATTTAGCAGAAGAGACTAATATCATAATAAGGAGAGGTGCTTGGTATAGCTATGAAGGAGAAAATATTGGACAAGGAAGAGATAATACAATTATTTGGCTTGATCAAAACTTAGAAATTAGGAATAAAGTAGAATCTATAGTTAAAGCGAAATTAACAGAAGGAACTGAAGTCAGTTCTAATTCAATGAAAGCACTGAATAGCAATCCTGCTAATACAATCGCTGTTAATGATATAAAAACAGTAGCTTAGATTTATAAAGAATCAGCTAAAGTCCACCACCCAGCAGCAGGGCCTATAAATCTCACTACAATCCATAAGATAACTAACCCTCCGATTCCAAACCAACTGGCCTTAATACTTAATTTAATTAGGTTATCTCTTTGATTGATTGTAAAGGGAAGCCATTCAAATAATCTTGGAGACTCATCAATTTTAGTTTTGGTATTATTTTTTTTTGGAGGTAAACCAAGTGTTTTACGTCTTTTTGCTTCTCCCATATTTCTTTAGTTATTTACAAAATCATAAACTACTCAAAAGGTAGCATATAGTTAATATTTTTTGAGGGTTGAATGTTTTGCAAAAGCAATCTTCCCCAGTTTCTTTTATTTGCTCTTCCATCTAAGATTATTAACTTACCTGAATTTCTTCTTAAAGGAGAAATAGATCTTTCAAGTTTAATTCTAGCTTGAGGAAGGAAAAAGTCTCTAAACCAATCCTGAGAAAGCTTCTTTTTATGCGAGACTGTAATTGCATTTATAGGTTCTGACATATTCGGAATAGGAAGTAAAGGAATGATAATTTGTTCTGGAATTTGAATTAAATAAGAATTCATAATCCACCAGTCAAAACTAGAGCAAAGAATTTCATTTTCTCCAAAGGGAATTGTCTCTAGCAATACCCTTTTCCCGTACTTAGAAGCTAATTCTGTAGCAATGTTATTTTTTAAATCAATATCATCAGACAAAACTAAAGTTAAACCCTTTCTAAAAAGTATTAACTTTTTGCAATTATCCAAGATTGAATTGGTAAAAAGAGGATTATTAGGAAGCAACTGTTTAGATGGTATATACAATGAAATCTTTTTCTCTTCGAAATTACTTTTAAAATTAATAACCAAGTCGATATCTAAACTGTGTTTTTTAAAGTACATTTGGAAAAAATTATCTTTTCTCAATGCTGATAAAAAAACAAATTTATTATTTGAAAAAAATTCCTTAATGTGAGAAAGCTCATCTATTGGCTGCAAATACAAAGTCCAATCAAAATTTGTATCATTTAACTTTACCCAGCACGCCCAACCTTCAGATAATGCTTTGTTAACCTTTAAAAATTTATGAGAAAAAAAAGAATTCTCATGAAAAAAGTTTGAAAAAAAACTAATTTCTTTTTCATTTAAATTGATATAACTATTTCCTAAGACCTTTCTCATGAAGAACTTTTTCTTCAATGAATCATATACTTTTATAAATTTTTTATTGATTAATTCAAATTCATTAAAATTTTTTGTCCAATCCTTCTTAAGCAAAGAAATTCTAAAATGATTTTTTAAATCCTGTTTTATATCCTCAATTCCAGAATAAACTATTCGATGATTTCTAAGATTACGAGAATTGGGATCATTAAGTAAATTTTGGATTGTTATCAAACGAATATGATGATTTGCAAAAATAATTTGATCATTTTTCAAAATAAAATTAAAACCTAGATTTCTCAATGAATCAATCTGAAATTGGCTTATAAATTGAATTTTTTCTTTAGATAAAATAAAAGTTGAATCCTCTTCCTTTAAAAATAAAGAAATCAAAATTGGAGGTAACCAATCATAGCTAGAGAAAATTTCTGAATTAATTAGATATGTAGAATCATTTTCAATACATTTGGAAATTATTCTCCCAAAAGAATATATGTGTTCCCACCTAATACTTTGATCTCTCAAAAAATTTTTTAAATATTGATGACTTAAAATTTCAAGCATTTATAATTAATTTAATTTCAAATACATACAAAATTTATGAACCTAATATACAAAAAATTGGTATCAATATAGGAGGGTCTTGAATTAATCAATCTATGAAAATTGGAATAGTAGGATTAGGTTTAATTGGCGGTTCTTTAGGATTAAAACTCCAAAGTCTAAATCATACAATTTATGGAATAGCAAATAATGAATTTAATGAAAAAAAAGCTAAGGATAAAAAACTTGCAGATTTTGTTAGCTGTGATCTGAGCTTATTAAAAAAATGTGAGCTAATAATTTTGGCATTGCCTATCAAAGATTTGATCAGTCCGTCTCAACAATTAGTAGCATCAATACCTAAGGAAACAATACTAACTGATGTAGGCTCTATAAAAGAACCAATTGTAAATACATGGGAAAATTTACATCCTCTATTTATTGGATCTCACCCAATGGCAGGAACAGAAAAAAAAGGAGTTGATTCTGGTTTTGAAGGTCTTTTTAAAAATGCAAAATGGATTATTACCCCAACACACAATAGTGATTTAAATTCAGTCAGAACTATTTCCGAGCTCATAAAATCAATGGATTGTGAAATTTGCCAAGCTTCGCCAAAAGAACATGATGAAGCAGTATCTCTAATTTCTCATTTGCCAATATTTTTAGCTTCTGCTCTAATAGAAACTGCGCAAACAAAAAATAATCAATCTTTATTAGATCTCACGCAAAAATTAGCTGCTACAGGATTTGCTGACACTTCGAGAGTTGGCGGAGGTAATGAACAACTAGGCCTAGATTTAGCTATTAATAATCAGATTAATATTTTAAATTCCATAAATAATTTTAAAAATAAGCTGAATATACTGGAATCTCTTATTAAAGAAAAAAATTGGGATTTACTTTCTAAAAAACTTGCTGAAGCAAAAGAAAACAGACAAAATTTTATAAACTAAAATTCTCTATACCTTTGGAAGCTAAAATTTGCCTTGAAACCATTAATGCAGACTGACTAACACCTGCAGTCCCCTCTCCTGGATAAATCGAATCTCCACATAACCATAAACCTTCAAAAGGTGTCCTACTTGATAATCCAAATAAACCAAAAATATCTGGATTTTGACCAAGCCCGCCTACTATTCCATTAGGTCTTTTTGTCCATTTTTCAAAGCCCAATGGAGTTGCTAATTCCCTATGTAGCCATTTTTCAGGATCAATATCAAATTGACTTTCCAATTCAAGGGATATTTTTTTCATGAAACCCCTTTTTTTCTTTAAGTAAGATTGTTTGTCTAGATCAAACCAATCTTTAGTTTTGGTAAAGATACTCGCAATTAAAGTAACCTCACCTTTTGGCGCTCTTCCATCACCATCATCACTGATTGAAACAAATAAAGAACAAAATTCTTTTGAAACAAATTGATAATGATTGGAGAATGTTTTTTTAATATGTTCCTTTTTTAAGGCTGAATAAAAAACTACAGCTCCACTTGGATCAGGCAAATTATTAAGTCGATTTTGATAATTTTTTTTTCTTTCTAAAGGATCTTTCAAATGCTTGAGCAAAGATTGTGGAGGCGCGGTATAAATCACATCTTTTGCTTGGTAAATAAATGATTTTCTTTTCGAATTAGCAGATACTTGCCAACACATATTTACGTCGTCAAAAGTTATAGAATTAACTTCTTGTCCAAAAATTAAATTAACTCCAGTTTTAATCAATGAACTTTCTAATGATTCACTTAAAGACTGCATAGATTTTTTAAGATGCCACAGACCATGTGGCTGTTGACACATCTGAAGAACAGTAGATCCATATAATGCTGCAGTATTATAAACATCCTCTTGAGAATAAAGTTTTAGTTGAAGATTTAAGAATTTAATCAAGCGCTTATTCTTGGATAATCCACATATCCGCAATAGATCAAAAATAGTAGATTTAAGTAAGATACCTGTGACAAGGTTTGAAGGTACTAGTGCTTTAAGAAGTTGAGAAAAATCCCAAAAATTACTTATTGGTAATACAGGATTATTATTAGCAAATATCCAATTACTTTCATGTATTAGGGTACAAAGTTTCCAAAATCTTTGACTCCCAGGGAACTGCATTTCTCGTTCAGCAATCCATTTACTTTTTTCATACCAAATAGGTATAGGATTACCACCATCATTTAAATCAACAATGCAAGCAGGGTCTAAAATTGTGGCTTCTGGGGATGGAATATCTAAAAAATCAAAAATTCTAGTATGTATTCCTCCCTTCTCTAAACCAGCAACCTGAGTTGCGCCAACATCGAAAGTATAATTCTTTCTTTTAAAAGTACCGGCACAACCTCCGGCTTGAGTATGAGATTCTATTAAAGTCACTGATAAGCCTTGTTTTGATAAAATCGCTGCAGAAGTCAGTCCTGCTATACCGGCGCCTACAACAATAACTTCAGACTTTCTCATTAAAATGCAAAAATTATCTCCTATTGAAATTAACGAAATTTGTGAAGAATTAGGTGAAACCTATCCAAAAAGTATTGAACAAGTACATGGTGGTGATATTCATAGTGTATGGCGAATAGAATTCTCAAACAAAAAGTTATTCCTTAAAAGAAACATTAGAAACAAAAAATTACTTGAATTTGAAAAATATTGTCTCCAAAATTTGAGAAAATATATTAATAAAGAAAACTTAATTATTCCTGAAGTTATTGCATATAAAAATATCAAAAATATAGAAATTCTTTTAATTGAATGGATAGATATGCATAACTTTGACCAAAAAAAGCTTGGAAAAGGTTTAGGTGAATTGCATCTAAAATCGGCTGAATCTAATCACAAAATGTTTGGATTTCCAGTTGAGGGTTTTATCGGAACAACAGATCAGAAGAAAGGCTTGGAAGATAATTGGATAGATTGTTTTTTAAACTTAAGGATAATACCTCAATTATTAATTCTTAAACCAACGACTTTAGATAAAGAAATCATAAATAAAGTTAAAGAAAAAATTAAAACTGAATTATTGAATCACGAACCAATAAATGCTCTAGTTCATGGAGATTTGTGGTCAGGAAATGCAGGAATGGATAAAAGTGGAAAGGGGGTTATTTTTGACCCGGCATCTTGGTGGGCAGATAATGAAGTAGATATAGCTATGACAAAACTATTTGGGGGTTTTAGAAAAGAATTTTATGAAGAATATCATAAAATTTTTCCTATAAAAAACGGATTTGAAAAAAGAATTATTATTTATAACTTTTATCACATATTGAATCACGCCAATATGTTTGGAGGAGCGTATTTAAAACAAGTTAAAGATTACGTCAAAGCAATACTCAATATGTAATCTTTAACTAACCTAAATATGTCTTTTTAAGATTTTGTACCTTATCTAAAACAGCTTCACGATTTTCACTGGTACGAAGATTTTGCCAGCTCCATTGACCGACAACAATTACGCCTAGTAGTTCAAGTAAACCAGGAAGAATTGGGAAAAAGTTTATCGTGTCAATGACAACTTTAATGATTATCTGAGCTATTACGACAACAGCAATTATGCCTGCCGCCTTGCCATACTTACCCATTTGAGTCCAATCAACATTACCAAGGGTTTCGTTGACTTTTCCCATAACATCAGAGTACTTCTCTGAAAAGCTTTTGGTTTCTGAGCTTGTATCGGAGCCGGAGTCTTGGTTTGACTCTGGAGTGTTATCACTCATGAATTCAGTAAACTTAATATATGAACCAGACAGTATCGGAAAAAACGTCTATTGACTACCTTTTTGTTGTGCAAAATTCCGAACCGAAACATTTTGTATTTTTTTAGAAGCGTAGGTATATAAAGTTACTGAAGATATTTAAACTTAAAATTGATTTATTTAAACTTCACATTATCGTCTAGTTCTAACAAAAACATTCATAAATCACAGCAATAAGAAAAATTTAAAAGGCTAAAATTTTTTATTTTAATTATTATGTTTTCATAGTTTAGCTTGCAAAAATTAAAGAATCGATATGTCCAAAGATATCAAATTTAATTTCTTAAACTCTGATGAAGAAGAAAGATATGAAAAACATTTAACCCTCAAAGAGATAGGTCATCAAGGCCAACTAGATCTTAAAAACAGCTCAGTATTATGCATTGGAGCAGGTGGGCTTGGTTCTTCCGTTTTGCTTTATCTCGCAGCAACAGGAATTGGGAGAATTGGCATAGTTGATAACGATCAAGTTGAAAAGTCTAATCTCCAAAGGCAGATAATTCATGAAACAAACACTATTGGCAAACTTAAAATTGATTCTGCCAGGGAAAGAATTAAAAAATTCAATCCTAATTGTGAAATATTAACCTTTTCAGAGAGAATTCATCCTAAAAATGCTCTTGAAATAATAAGGGAGTTTGATATTATTTGTGATTGCTCGGATAACTTTGGCACAAGATATTTAATAAATGATTCGTGCCTGATATTAAATAAACCCCTCGTCTTTGGCAGTGTACAAGGCTTTGAAGGTCAAGTGAGTGTTTTCAATTTATATAAAAATAGTCCTAATTTAAGAGACTTACTGCCAGAATCACCTTCAAAAAATGCTGCCCCTAGTTGTGCAGAATATGGGGTTGTTGGTGTTTCAACCGGTTTAATAGGAATTCTTCAGGTTAATGAAATTATCAAAATCATTTTAAAAAAAGGGGAAATTTTAGATGGAAAAATTTTAATTTTTAACCTATTGAACATGAATATGAAAAAATTACATCTAAAAAGTGATCAGTTAAATAAACAAATAAAAAATCTGTCTCAGTTTGAGGACTTTTATAATGGCGATGAACATTGTGAGAAAAATAATGAAATCAATAGTATTAATGCTAATGACTTTAATATTTTATACAAAGCAAAACCTAACAAAATTCTTTTAATTGATGTTAGAGAAAATGAAGAATTTTCTACTTCTGCAATAGAGGGCTCTATATCAATTCCCTTAAGTCATTTCAAGCAAGAATCCGACTTAAAATTTATTCAAAAAGAAAGTTTAAGTAAAGAGGTATTTACTATATGTAAATCGGGGAAACGTTCTGAAAAAGCGTCAAGAATCTTGTCTCAATTCAAAATTCAGTCAAGATCTATTGAAGGCGGCATTGAAAAGGTAAAAAAATATTTTGTACTTAATAATTTTGAGAACATTTAGTAATCTACACCTCTTTTCAAATCAACTCCAACATTTGCATAATGCTTATGACAAACCATTTCAGAGTAGACATCAGCAAGTTCAAAGTATGAAGGTTCATTTTTACACCTCCCAGTAATAACAACTTCTGTATCTGCTGGTTTTTTTAAGAGAGTTTGATGTATTGATTCCACAGGAAGCAGTTCCAAATCAACAGTGGGATTTAGTTCATCTAAAATGATTGTTTTATACAAACCAGACAAAATAGCCGCTTTAGCAATTTCCCATGCTCTTTCAGCCTCAACATAATCAATTGGTTGTTGCTGACCTCTCCATACGATGGCATCTCTGCCCGAACGCAAATGATCTACTAAATGGGGGTAACTCTCTCTCAAAGCTTCTATAGCAGCATCTTCGGTATAACCATTCCCCCCTTTTAACCACTGTAATATTAAAACTCTATGACTTTTATCTTGAGATATTCCTTTACCGATAGCTTGAAGAGCCTTACCAAGTGCACTTGTGGATTTACCCTTTCCTTCACCTGTATAAATCTCAATTCCACCATTAGAACTACTTTTTCTGGTTAGTGTTGATAAGTCTCCTGTCGAACGTGGTCTCATTTCAGAATGGAGTTGAGATATTCTAACCAAAGAGGAAGGGGCTGCCCTTCCGGTAATAATTATTTCTAATCCATCTGGACGATTTTGAAGAGAGTCAACTACTTCATTGATATCAAGCATTCCTAAATCAAGAACTGGGTTCAACTCATCTAGTACAACTACAGAATAAAGAGAACTAGCAATTGCTCCTTTAGCAATATTCCAACCTCTCTCAGCCTCACAAACATCAAACTTTGTCACTTGGTCAGCAGAAAAAAATTCAGACCTTCCTGTCCTAACATGGTCAATTAAATGTGGGAAGCCTCTTTGCAAAGCCTCTATAGCTGAATCCTCGTCATATGGCCTCTCAGGACCTTTTAAAAATCTTAGAAGTAAAACTCTTGACTGTCTTTTTTCACATATTCCTAATCCTATTGTCCTAAGAACTACTCCTAAAGCAGCCTGACTTTTCCCCTTACCCTCTCCATCATAAATATGTAATTGACCTTTTGATCTCTCTTGACTGTCACTTGCAGTGACGATTCCAATTCCTGTATTTCTACTCGTATTCGCCAATTGAACAAAATTAATAGTTTTAATCTAATATATAAATAAGAATATTATTAAAGATTTAATAATAAATTCAACCTATTTACATGTAATTTGAATTTTAAAGTAAATAACATGTTCAATCAACTAGAAATTATCTCTGATGAACAAAGTGAAAAGCTTTATACAATTAGAAGATACATTAAGAATCTTGAAAGTGTTTGTATTGCTTATTCTGGAGGAGTTGACAGTACATTAGTCGCTTCATTAGCATTCGAGCAATTAGGTAGCAAAGCAATTGCAATAACAGGTATTTCTCCTGCATTAGCAAATACTCTTCGCGAAGAAGCACGAAGTCAAGCAAAATGGATTGGTGTAAAGCATTTAGAGATTAAAACATCAGAATTAGACCAATCAAGTTACAGTAAAAATCCCAAGGATAGGTGCTTTGCATGCAAAAAAGAGCTCCACAAACATACAACCTACCTATCTAAAAAACTTAATTACAAGAATGTTTTAGATGGAGTCAATATTGATGATCTTCAAGATTACAGACCAGGTATACAAGCCTCAAAACAAGCAGGAGTTATTTCTCCCCTTGCAAAATTCAAATTCTCAAAACAAGACATAAGGGATATATCAAGAGCATTAGGTTTTCCTTGGTGGGATAAACCTGCTCAACCTTGCTTATCATCAAGATTTCCTTATGGCCATGAAATCACTAGTGAGAGGTTAAAAATGGTTGAGAAAGCAGAAGAATACCTTAAAGAAGGTGGCTTATCTGAGGTTAGAGTTAGATGCCAAGGCTCAACTGCAAGGATAGAAATTCCCCAAGATGAATTAAAGCATTTTTTTTACAAATATAATTTTAGTGAGTTAGTTATATATTTTTCTAATTTAGGATTTAATTGTACAAGCTTAGACCTTGAAGGACTAATAAGCGGAAAATTAAATAGGTAAATATTTTATTAGAAAGCCGTTCTGATCTCTTTAGTTACTGATGAAGGCGGATTTCGCTCAATGACACGCAAAGAATGTTCTTTGGCCATCAAAGATTCAATTAAATATTGACTAGCTAGTTCAGGCATCATATTTTGACCACATGTAAAGATATCGACTGCAGAATAATTAGATTCAGGCCAAGTATGTATTGAAATATGAGATTCTGCTAATAATGCAATTGCCGTAACCCCCTGAGGCTCAAATTTATTACTTATCAAATTCAGAACTGTCGCATTTGCCAATTTAGCAGCTCTGTTTAAAATACAGCGCAAAAAAGATTCGTCATTTAATTTTTCGCAATCGCATCTATAAAGTTCCAACAAAAGATGTTTACTTTGATGACTTAATTTTTGATTATCACTAAACGAACTTAAAAGTTGACTTTTTTTGTAGATTTCCATTGAAGAAATTTATCTGAATTTAAGATTAGCTAAAAATAATGTCTTTTTGAAATTATAAGTAAATCATTTGTGAAGAGCCTAAGAAAGACTGATTAAATTTATCTAAATGTGTAGCACTTATAAAACATTGACTATCTTTGCCAACAGAATTTAATAACAAATTTTGCCTTGTTAAATCTAATTCCGCCAAAACGTCATCCAATATAAGTATTGGAGGGACATTTAATGTTTTGGTTAATAAATCTAGTTCAGCCATCTTTAAAGCCAAGATAAAAGTTCTTTGCTGTCCTGATGAACCATATTTTCTAACTGAAACATTATTGATTAGAAACTCAACATCATCACGATGAGGGCCAAAATTACATTTACCAGTCAATGCTTCTATTGAACGCTGATTTAAGAGTTGTTCTGCTATTTTTTTACTAATAACTTCTTCTTCTTCTTCTTCTGGACTTATATTTTGTATCCCCGAAAGATAATTAATGTCTATTTGCTCTTTAGATTTACTTAAATGATTATGCCAATATTCAACATATGGTTTTATTTTTAATAAAGCCCTTCTTCTGCGCCTAAAAATTCTTGTACTTACTATAGACATTTGAATATCAAAGCTTTCAAGAATATCTGAGGATTGGGTTTTTAAAAAACTTTCCGAACGCCAAAAATGACTTCTTTGCTTTAAAAGCCTGTTAAATCTACTTATCAGGTCTAAATATACTGGTTCAAGCTGAGATACGACTTTATCAATCCATGATCTTCGATAACTTGGCTCACTTCTAACAATATCTATATCATTAGAACAGAAACATACACTCCGAATATAATTCTTTATTTCACTCTGTTTTTTCAAGATTGATTCATTGACGTAAATTCTTTTAGGGCCTTTTCGGAATAAATTTAACTTTAAATCATCTTTAAAATTTATCTGTCCTATCACTAAAGCCATATCACTATCATTCTCTATTAAATCTTTATCGCTTAATGCTCTATTTGATTTTAATTGACTTAAAAATTCAACCGATTCAAGTAAATTTGACTTGCCAATACCGTTACAGCCAAGAACAATCGCTCTTTGCTCTTTTAAATCAATTTCAAAACTTTTATGGTTCCGAAAATTTTTAATTTTTAATTTATTTAAAAAAATTTTTTTTGTGCATTCATTAATTAAATTAGCTAAGTTTAAAATATTTAGATTTTCTTTAAAGAAATTGAAAAATTAAAGGGCATGTAGCTCAGTTGGATAGAGCATCAGATTCCGGTTCTGAGAGTCGGGGGTTCGAATCCCTCCATGCTCGTAAGATGATTTTTAAAGTTTATATCCCATTACTCTTATTCCATTTGGATCTAGTATAAATCCATTTTCCTCTAAACTTAGAAACGAAGATGATGGAGCCTGTACAGAAATACTGCATCCAGGCATTTCTCTATTTATTTTCTCAAGAGTTACTTGAAGTAATATTGAATAATAAAGTTGCTGATTATTACCTGGCAAGGCACTTAAATTCCACAAGTTAGCATTTAACCCCCTGTCGGAAGTAACCCTTACAAATCCATATAATTTATTTTTTAATTCACTCTGTATGGTAAAAAAGAAATTACTTTTATGAATAGCCTCACAAAGAGGTTTTATAGGAAATGTCTCACATCCACAATACGCTAAAAGTTTGTTAACTTCTTTAGCTAATGGGATTTGAGAAGAGTTAACAAAATAACCTTCTGGAAGAACAAGTTTTTTTTTAGAAAAATATTGCAATTATCAACCTGTATTTCTCATCCCAGCTGCTATTCCATTAATAGTTAAAAGTGCCCCCCTCAATAGTTCACTTCTACTGTAAGCTCTTCTAGATTCATTTTTGTCAATAAAGAATTCGCTTATTGGGGGTTGTCTCGTCTGATCTCTTAGTCTTCTTAAAAGTGAAACCTGCAAAAACCCCAATGGGATGATTGTCTTATTTCTCAAGCTTACTGATGATTTCAAATCCCTATCAGATTCGAGGAGCTTATTTTTACCAGTAATTTCAAGTATTAAAGATTTTGTAAGATTGTATTCTTTAGAAATTACTTCAAAAATATCATCAAAAGAAGCTTTATTTTCCTTACTGCCAAGAGTATCAACATAATATCTAGCAACTTCCAAATCCACCTTAGATAATGTCATTTCTACCTTAGATATAAGCATCCTAAAAAATGGCCATCTTTGATGTAAGACTCTTAATAATTCAATTTGTTGTGGATCTGAATTTAATTCAGATGACAATGCAGTGCCTACTCCAAACCAACTTGGCAAAAGAAATCTACTTTGTGTCCAACCAAATACCCATGGAATAGCTCTTAAACTTGACAAATCTTTTGCACCTTTTTTTCTTCTTGCAGGCCTACTAGATATCTGTAATTTACTTATTTCTTCTATTGGAGTTACTTCTTGAAAGAAATTTAACAAATCAGGATTCTCATGCACTAATTTTCTATAGTGGGACCTCGATGTTTCTGCCAACCTAGACATTAATTGATTCCATTCTGGAGTAGCGTCAAGTCTATTATTTACCAAACTATTTTGAATTACCGCTGTGGTAACAGTCTCAAGATTGTACAAAGCCAGTTCCGGAAGACTATATTTAGAAGCTAAAACTTCACCTTGTTCTGTTATTTTTATTCGTCCTTTTAAAGTGCCGCTTGGTTGGGCCAATATTGCCTGATAGGCTGGTCCTCCTCCTCTCCCTACAGATCCACCTCTTCCATGAAAAAGTCTTAGCAATATGTTATTTCTACTTGAAAGATTTTGAAGAGCTATTTGAGCTCTATGAATTTCCCAATTGCTAGAAACAAATCCCGAATCTTTATTGCTATCAGAGTATCCAAGCATTAATTCTTGAAGAGGTTTAAAAGATTCTCCCACTTTTGGCAATAGTGATCTATAGAAATCTAATTTAAACAGCTTTTCCATTACTTCTGGTGCTCTTTTAAGGTCTTCTACAGTTTCAAAAAGAGGAACAACTAATAAATTTGACTTTTGTGAATTTTGATCAAGCAGTCCCATTTCTTTAGCCAGTAGGAGAACTTCAAGCAAATCAGATGCACTATGACTCATCGAAATTACGTAAGAATGACAAATGCGACTTCCAAATTCTTGCTGTAGTCTCTTAACCATTTTAAAAACTGAAAAGGTTTCTTCTGTAGTTTTTGTCCATTTAACGTCAGCAGGAATTAAAGGCCTTTTTGTATTTAATTCCTCTATAAGCCATTTAATTTTCTCTTCCTCAGACATTTGGTCATATTGCACAGATAAATCAAGATAATTTGTAAGCTCTTGTATAGCGTCACTATGCCTTGTACTCTCTTGACGAATATCTAAACTTGCTAAAGAAAATCCAAAAATATGAACTTGAGTAAGTAAGGTATTTACAGACTCGCAAGTTAAATCTGTACTAATCAGGCTATTTTTAATTAATTCGAGATCATAAGTAAATTCGTTGACTGACTTGTAATATAAGTTTTCAACTTTATCGAGATTTTTGTTATCAATTTCTCCCTCTAAGTCAAATTTCCACCCATTATCAGCTAATAAATTGTTTCTTTCTTGTGTTAACCTTAATTTCTCTAAAACATAACTTAATTTCAATCTGTAAGGTTCTGATCTATATCTTGTAGCCTTTGCCTCATAGATTTCTGGGAACTTAACCCTGTCGGTTTCTAGTGACTCTAACAAAGAAGAACTGACTTGACTCCATTGCATCGAGACACTTAATTGATCTCTAAGATTAGTTGTAGCACTAATATATCTTTCCAACATCAACTGCCTTTGGTAGCAAGCAGTTCTCCATGTTATCTCGGGAGTAACCGATGGATTACCGTCCCTATCGGAGCCTACCCAAGAACCGAAGTTACAAAAAGATTGCGAGGGCAACTGCACATCTGGATAATTCTCGGTGAGTGCTTCAGTAATCCTTCCCCTCAATTGAGGCATAGCATTAAATAAAACTTGTTGAAAATAATGCAAGGCATAATCTACTTCATCTAAAACTGATGGTTTAAATTGATGCAATTCATCTGTTCTCCACCAAAGTCTTACTTCCTCTTTTAATTGGGTTTTTAAAGAATTTTTCTCATCTTTTGTATGAAATTGATCAATCTGTATTTTTTTTAACAAATTTGCTACTATTGTTTGCTTATGTCTAATCGTATGTCTTACTATCTCAGTCGGATGTGCAGTAAAAACTAAACGGATATCCATTTCCTGCAACAACTCTTCTAATTTACCTGGCGGTACATTTAATTTCCTCAACCTATAAAATAATTCTCTAAAGGTTACTGGAGCATTTTGCCTAGCCAATGCTGGAGCGAAAGGATCAAGATTGTCAGGCGATTTTTGAACATCCTTATTTGTAAAGCTTTGTATATATCTATCTTCCTCAAGTCTTTGTTCCAAAATATTCACAAGTTGAAAATATAATGAAAATGCCCTTGCTGCTGCTATGGATTCTGCTAAATCCATAGAATTTACAATATCAACTATTTCTTTTTTAAAAGTTTTTGAACTATCACCGTCAATTTGTTTTGAATAACTTAATTCTTTAAGCTGTATCAATCTCTCTGCTTGATCATCCGGGCATTCTTCTCTGAGTACAGATTCCCATAAATCTTCTATTAAAAGACGATTTTTATCAAGTGGATGATTATTACTTATCAGATCCACGTTATTAATTTTTATCTGTCGAAAAGATTCCATATAATCATTATGTCACAAGTGAAAATGTTCAGATCAAATATTTATTTAAATAATCAAACATTCTCACTTTCACTCCTAATCATATCTTCGATAGAAATTTTCATTATTTGCTCAATAGAAAAACCTTTTTCATATTGATTTATCCATTTCATAGATTGATTGCCTTCTTCAAGGACTTTATAGATAGGATTCAAAAGATGTTTCATACCAAAATTTTCTGCTGTAGATGACAAATCTGATAATAAGTTTCGAATCCACTCTCTACAAATAACTTTTTTGCCATCTTGCCAGTGGATTAATTCTGAATTCAGACTATCTTTAGCAGCATTAGTTTCATTTTGATCACATATTTCTGATAATTTATCAATAGAAAAAAAACTTGCATTCAAAGGATCTAACGTATTTATATTTTCAAAAAGATTTAAAATCCTTAGTTCTATCATGGCCGTTATCCCTAATAGCAAGTTAATATCATAAACAAAATCACAAATTCTCAATTCCAAACGATCAAGAATTAAAGGTCTTTGGGGACCATTTGGTCGGATTGAAGACCAGAAATGCCTGATATTTTGCATATTTTTATTAGCTATATTTTCTTCGATCCAATCGATATAAGAATTATGATTTACAAAAAAAGGCACTTTACTTGGAGTTTTAGGAAACTGCATCCATCTCTGAGAGTGATTCTCCGTAATTTTATTATTTAAAAAAGGTGAACTAGCACTTAGGGATAGAAATAAAGCTGCCTCAGATCTTATTAGTCTAATAGCCGCAAAAAGCTTATCTAAATCATCTATTCCTACGTTTATATGTACACTTGAAGTTGCAATAGAGGTTCCATAATTATCTTGTATAAATTGATGATAAAGATTATTAATATCAGATCTTTGAAATTGAATATCGTGTTCAAAACAGAGAGTGGATGAAGGAATGATTGTTAACTCTTTTTTGTTTAACCATCGTCTTAAATTTTTTCTTGGAGTTATTAATTTCTCATATAAAGAATCGTAATCTTTTTCAGGTGTTGTTATGTATTCAACGTTTCTGTTATCTGGCTCTTTCACAAAATCAGGAAATATTTTCTCAATTTCATCTGAAACACCAATATGAGAATTTAAAGAACCTGTAAAAAGTTCCACTTCAAAACCCTTATAAAGATTATTTTTACTCATTTATTTATGCAAACAGGCTAATGCTTTTAGTATCCCCTTTGCTTTATTTATTGTCTCTTGATATTCATTTTCAGGAAAAGAATCAGCAACTATTCCAGCCCCTGCCTGCACTGAAACATCATATTTCCCATCTATTGAGGGTTTAACTATCATAGTTCTTATAGTAATTGCCGTATTTAATGCGCCATTAATATCAATAGATCCGTATACACCGGCATAAGGTCCTCTAGCATCTTTTTCAAAGTGCTTAATCAATTGCATAGCTCTTATTTTTGGTGCGCCAGTTACTGTCCCAGCGGGAAAGGATGCTTTGAGCAAATCCCATACATCCGCATTGTTTTTTAAGATTCCCTCAACTTGACTGACTATATGCATAACATGTGAATATTTCTCAATAACCATTAAATCCTTGACCTTTACAGTACCAATTTCACAAACTCTTCCAAGATCATTTCTCCCAAGATCAATTAGCATTACATGCTCAGCTATCTCTTTTGGATCTTTTAATAATTCCTTTTCTAATTCCAAGTCTTGCTGATTATCAATACCTCTTGGTCTAGTGCCAGCTATTGGTCTTAAGCTTGCAACAATCTGACTATTTTTATTTTTTTCTGCTTTAACCATTACTTCAGGACTTGAACCTATCAGATACCATGAGCCAAAATCAAAAAATGACATGTATGGAGATGGATTAACCATCCTCAAACTTCTATATAAATTAAAGGGATCATTCTTGACTTGAGTTTGGAATCTCTGACTAATAACTATTTGGAAGATATCTCCCTTTCTTATGTATTCTTTTGCAGAAAGAACTGCATCCTCAAAATCTTTTTTCTTCCAATTACTTTCTATATCTAAATTCAAATTCTCATTTTCATTCCAATCTAAAAAATCATTTTCTTTTAAAGGAACTCTCATTAAATTTCTAGTTTTCTTGATTTTAGAAATTGAGTTTATATACAACTCTTCAATTGTGCACTCTTTTGAAGAAGTTGTATCTGCATAAACCACTGCAGTAATACATCTTTTTATTTGATCGAAAACAACTAACTGATCAAAGAACATCCAGGAACCATAAGGGATATTGTTTTCTAGTGTTTCATTTATTGGAACGCTTGGTTCTATTCGATTTATTAATTCATAACCCCAAGAGCCATATAACTGTCCAATTGATGGTAAGTCATCAAGCATGGTTGACTTATATTCATTTGTCCAACTTCTCAAAATATCAAAAGGATCACCTTTATGAGTTTCAGTTTTGCCATTATTCCAAGTCTTAACTATTTCTTCTCCATAACAAACGGCTTCCCAAAGAGGTTTAGTTGCAACAATACTCCACCTACCTAAATTCTCCCCACCTTCAACAGATTCAAGAAAAACACCATGGGAATCTTTTGAAGATAATTTTAACCAGGTCGATAATGGAGTTTCTAAATCTGCTGGCCAAGTTTCAACGATAGGTATAAAATTTTTACCTTCTTTGTAAGCCTTTAAAAAACGATCTTTTTGTGAGCTGATCATATTAATAATGTCAGCCCAAATTATAATTATTTTCTTCTTTTATATCAACTTTAAGGAAGTTAATCAAAAGTATTCTTAGTTGTAAATTTTAAACCAGCTGGATTAGGATTCTCACCTATTCTTCTAGGATTATGACCGACTTTCTCTCTGCCTTCATTTACTTTTTCAGGGAAAACACCATCTTTGGGGTGTAAAAATTCAATATCACCACCTGGGAAAATTCGGTAGATTTTAAAATCTTCAATTCTTGGTTTGAAGGCTCTTAATTGTGTCCCTAATGCAAGGCATTGTTCTTTTCTTGCAAAGTACATTAAATTATCACCTTCATGCATTACAGCCGCTCCACCAGTGGGCAATTCAAATGCTTGTTCCTTTGAACTTTTCCATACAATTGCATATTTTTCTTCGGTTTCTGCTGAGTTTAATAAACCCCCAGTACTTCCTATATGCTTTGGAAATTGACCAACTAAAGTTTCAGTCATCCTAGATTTTGAGTTATTTATAATAAGAAACTAGCATTCATATTTTGCAAAATTCAAAATTAATAGGAAATTTTCTACATTATTTAATATATGGAAAACTTGTTTATGATTTTATTTTGAATCTGAAATCGGAAAAAATACTGTCAAGCCTGTATCACGTCTTTGTGTGACATGCCCTCCTAAACTAGCTAACAACTTTTGAGTAGCATTTTGAGTAAGTTGTAAACTTCCAGTTTGAGGGTTCCAATTTAAAACAGGACCAATATCAGAACCGTTATCTTTTTTTAGAATTTCTTTTTGATTGTTATCTAATTTTTGTACTTTGAGTTGAAGCTTGAGTTTTTGACCAGCTGGTCTTAATTCTAAAATTAATGTACTACCTTCTTTTAATCCTCTAGTATTTTTATCAATTAATCCTCTTAACATTAATTCTAATTTTTCAGAATCACTCAAAATTTGTGGAAGTTGTTTGGGGATATCTATCTTCAAAGAAATACCACGTCGGTTTAATTGTTTATTCCATAAAGGAGCAAGCTTTTTAAAAATTTCGGCTAAATTAATTCTCGCCAAGTTATTCAATGATGGAACTTCATTACCAACTAATTCTGCTGCATTAAAGATTAAACCAAACCTATCAATTTGTTCATTACATTCATTATCTATTTGAATTAAACGATTTCTCATTGATTCATCCATTTTATATTTTTTTAAAGTAGAACTTATTAAGGTTCTTATTGTTGCCAGAGGAGTTCTTACTTCATGAGAAATTGCACGTAATAATTTTGCTTCAGTTATTTGCACATTTTTTTCATCATTTTTCACAGAATTCTGTATATTATGATTTGGTGTAATATTTGCTAATTTTGCCGATAATATTGGCCAAAATAATTTTTCAAATTGATTATTAATATTAAGATTACCTAAATTATTGATTGCATTACGAAATTTTACTCCTTCCTCATAATTATCTTGATTTAATTTTGCATGCATTAATTCAATTGAAAGTTTAAGGCTCTCTTCATCACACTTCATTAATAGGATTTTCTTATCTTTTTCTCCTACAATTGATAATACGCATTGAAAATTTGGAGTGATTATCATCAAAAAAGGTTCATAGCCATCTTCTTGACAAAGATTTAAGACTTTATAATTACTAACTAAATCAAAATCTTTGTTTATCTTTTCTGAATTATTGACTGGTAAAAAACCTGCATTCTCATTTTGAAAGTATGGGAATCCATCAGGAGACCAAAGCCATCCATGAAGTTGATTTAAAAATTTTTTATCATTAAATGCTGGCAAAGGCGAGGCAACCCATATCCCCCCCTGTTTATAATTCTGAGAAAGGAAATCTTTTTGAATCACTTCTAAAGAAGCCCACCACATTCTTCTGGATGTATCATCATCGACATATAAGGTTTTAACTTCTTTAATCAAAAGCTCTTGAATTTGTTTTATAGTTATTTGTGGTTTCATCAACTTCTTAGTGATCTAGAACGTTTTAATATAGATAAAACAAATCCAATAGATATAAAATTAGTCACCAATGACGTTCGGCCATAGCTCATAAAAGGGAGAGGAATCCCAGTAACTGGTCCTAATCCAATAGTCATAAATAAGTTAATAATTATTTGAAATAAAAAAGTTGAGGCTATTCCAATAACAATTAGAGATTCAAAGTTAGTCCTAGCAATTGTTGCAATATGAATAAGTTTATTAATCAAAAAAAAGAACAAAAATAAAACTACAGCGCACCCCACAAAACCTAATTCTTCCCCTAAAGCACTGAATATAAAATCAGTATGTTGTTCAGGTATAAATTGCAAATTAGTCAGCTTACCTTGTAGCAAACCAGTCCCAAATAATCCTCCAGAACCAATTGCAATTTTACTCTGTATCAAATGATATCCGCCACCTAATGGATCTCTGCTTGGATCTAAAAATAAAACTAATCTATCTTTTTGATAATCTTTTAAGCCATATTGCCACAAAATTGGTGTAAATTTTGCCACTAATAAATGAAACGAAATAGCGAGAGCAGAAAAAATAATTTTCTTTTTTGAAGATCTATAAGCAAGATATCCTATAACTGGAATCCAGAAAATAAGAAGAGTTGGTAAGGTTAGATATAGTATTGATGTGATAATAGTAAACACTAATATCAAAATCCACTCTATGGGCATTTGAGACCAATAGAGCATTACACCTGTCAAAACAATTAAAACTAAAGAGGTACCTAAGTCCGGTTGAAAGAAAATCAATAACCAAGGAATAACTACTACTAGTAAGGGCAATAGTAAATCTCTTGTTGTTAGGATTATTTTTTTGTCGAGTACTAAAGCAAGAGTTAATACAGTACTAAGTTTAGCTACCTCTGAAGGCTGAAAAGAAAAAATGCCCAAGTTTAGCCATCTTTGAGCTCCAGAAACTGAAATCCCAAAAAAATAAATAAGTAATAAGGATATTAAAGTACAAAAATAAAAAGGAACCAAATACTTTCTAAGTCTCTCTAAAGGTATATAAGAAATAAAAAATGCTAAGAAATAACCTAAAAAACCAGTTAAGATATGACTTGAATAGTTCGATATTAAAAAATCACCCTGAATACTTTTTATCAAAAAACCCGAAATAATAACTAAAAACAGGGGAATAATAAGTAGCGGAGAAAATAAAAAACCTCTATTAAAGTTGTCTTTTTTTTGTAAAAATCCTCTGTTATTTAATAAAGAAATTCTCTTAAACATCAATTAAGCACAAACAAATTGATTCTTAATTAATTTAGCTAAATTGGCAAATACGACAGAACTTTCTTTATTGGGCTGGCTTATTGAGATTGGCACACCTTTGTTACTATCATCAACGAGAGGGATTTCAATTGGAATTTGAGCTAATAATGGCAAGTCATTTTCTTTAGCTAATGTTTGTCCGCCACCTTTACCAAAAATTTCATATTTTTTACCTGGCATATCTGGCGGAATAAATACTGACATATTTTCTACAATTCCCAGTAAAGGTACTCCGAGTTGTTTAAACATCGCTAATCCCCTCCTTGCATCTTGCAAAGATACTTGTTGAGGAGTAGTGACAACTATAGCTCCAGAGATAGGAACAGATTGAGAAAGGGATATTTGAGCGTCTCCTGTTCCTGGAGGTAAATCAATAACCAAAAAATCAAGATTATTCCATTCAACTTGGTACAAAAATTGTCTGATAATACTATTAAGCATTGGTCCTCTCCATATAACTGGCTGACCTTCTTCTATTAGGAAACCCATTGATACCAATGAAATCCCATATTTGTTTATCGGTATTAACCTTTGATCACTGCCACTTCCTTCTGTAACCTTTGGATTCTGCTCGGCAACTCCCATCATTGAGGGAGTATTAGGTCCATAAATATCAGCATCTAGCAAACCAGTTTTCAAGCCTAATTTAGCTAGAGAACAAGCGAGATTAACTGCAATTGTACTTTTTCCAACTCCACCTTTACCACTGCTAACAGCTATGACATGTCGAATACCATCAATCTTCTGCAACTCAGGAACATTACTCTGATTTTGAGATTCTGTTTTGGAAGGATTATTATCTATCTCTATTTGGACATCATCAATATCTTCAAAATCCAGTAGTACCCCTCTAACCTCTTGTACAATTCTATCTCTCTGAGAATTTGCAAATGATGGTAATGATAATGTTACGATTACTCTCGGTATAGTTACTCTTACATTTTTAATCCAAGCTAATTCAATTACATTTTTCTGTGATCCAGC
>QCCC01000010.1 GCA_003281415.1 Prochlorococcus sp. AG-347-K15 | reverse complement strand
ACAAAATCTGTTTTATCACACGCAGAAAATAATATTAAATTTTCAGAAAAATGGTCGGAAGAATCTGATAATTTATCTACTCAATTAATTTTGGCAAGGCAATGGTTAAAGGATGTCAAGATAACAAAAGAGCAAATAACTTACTTAGTGAATGAAGCTCTTAGAGGAGGAGTAGAAGGGCATAGATCAGAATTATTTGCAGTAAAAGTAGCTAAGGCGAATGCAGCTCTTCGAGGCGATGAGAATGTAAATTCTGAGGACCTCAAAGTCGCAGTCAGATTAGTTATTCTTCCACGGGCGATGCAAATACCACCTGAAGATGATGATATTCAACCCCCACCTCCAGAAGATCAGAGTCCGCCGCCACCACCTCCTTCAAATAATGATGAATCTGAACCTGAAGCTAATGAAAATGATGATAATCAAGAGCAAGAACAAGAGGAAGATAATTCTAATGGAGAAGAAGAATCTACTCCTGAAGTACCTGAAGAATTCATATTAGACCCTGAGGCATGTATGGTTGATCCTGATTTATTACTTTTTTCATCAGCTAAAGCTAAAGCAGGGAATAGCGGGAGTAGATCAGTCATATTTAGTGACAGTAGAGGAAGATATGTAAAACCTATTATTCCAAGAGGTAAAGTAAAAAGAATTGCTGTAGATGCTACCCTTCGAGCTGCTGCGCCTTATCAAAAATCGAGAAGATTAAGGAATCCTAATAAATCAATAGTTATTGAAGAAAATGATTTTAGAGCAAAGCTTCTTCAAAAAAAGGCGGGGGCTTTAGTAATTTTTCTGGTTGATGCAAGTGGCTCTATGGCTTTAAATAGAATGCAAAGTGCAAAAGGTGCTGTAATAAGACTTTTAACAGAGGCATATGAGAATAGAGATGAAGTAGCTCTTATTCCTTTTAGAGGTAATCAGGCCGAAGTGCTTTTGCCTCCAACAAGATCAATAACTGCTGCAAAGAGAAGGTTGGAAACAATGCCTTGTGGTGGAGGATCCCCTTTGGCACATGGACTAACACAATCAGCAAAAGTAGCAAAAAATGCTCTTTCAACAGGAGATATAGGTCAAGTTATTGTTGTGGGGATCACTGATGGCCGAGGAAATGTACCATTAGGATTATCTCTAGGACAAAATGAGGTTGAGGGAAAAGATAAAGATAACGAAAATGAAAATGTCAATTTAAAACAGGAGGTTCTAGATATCGCTGCTAAATATCCCATGCTTGGGATAAAACTTTTAGTAATCGATACAGAAAGAAAATTTATAGCAAGTGGATTTGGTAAAGAATTAGCAGAGGCAGCCCAAGGCAAATACGTCCAATTGCCAAAAGCTACAGATAAAGCAATTGCAGCTATGGCTTTAAATGCTATTAATGAATTCTAAATATTTCTTATGGATAAATTTCGTTAAGGAATTTTGAAAGTCCAATCGTTAAATCTCTTATTGATTTAGTTAATTCTTTATCTTGTTTTAATTTTTCAAAATCATCGCTCATATCATCTATTTTGGTTGAGATAGACCTAGCAGCATTAATCGTCAATTTAATATCATTTAGGGTTTCTTTGTCATCAATAGTAGACAAAATGCTATTTAAATGATTAGCAGCAATTGTAATTTCTTTTATTAGAGGTTCAACTCTTTGTAGTTCTTGTTTCGATAAATAAATTAATTCATCAAGATTTTCTTGTGTTCTATCAAATTGGTCAATTGAGTTAACGATGTTTTCAATTAAGTTTTCTTGATTTGTGTCTTTTAAAAGTTGACTTATTCTATTAGTTATATTTGAGAGACTTGATAGTTGTTTCCCTGTGATAGTGTCTCCTTGACAAATAATTAATTTGGTATCACATTTTTCGGATATAGGTTTTGCAATGCTTTTAGGAATTGTTTTGTCACTAGTTTCTAAAGCAACTTGCACATCTCCTCCAAGGAAAGAATTTGTAACTACCCTTGCAAATGCTGGCCTTGGAAGAATAATTTCAGGATTATTTAAAACTATTTTTGCTTTAATTGATTCATTCGTGAACAAGATATCTTCTATCGATCCAACCAAGATTCCTCTATAAGTAACTGGAGATTTTTTTGATAAACCACTTGCATTATTGAATTCAGCAAAGAGGTACCAATTTTTTGAAGACAATCTCACTCCTCTTAGCCAAAAAGAAAAAAATGTGAATATTAAAATTCCTCCTAATAAGGAAAAACCAACTATTGAATCTCGTAAGCTTCTACGCATAATTTCTAAATGTCTTTGGGTTGCATTGGACCATCCAGTTTTCCATTCCTAAATTGAAATACATAGGGATCTTTACTCTTTTTAAATTCATCAATCGAGCCTGCCCATCTGAATTTGCCTCCATAAAGCATTAAAACTTTATCTGAAGTCCTTTCTATAGTACTAAGAACATGGCTAACTACAATAGATGATCCGCTAGCTTTATCATTTGTCTTGTTAATTAAATCTTCAATTCTTGATGAGGCAATTGGATCAAGACCTGCAGTTGGTTCATCAAAAAGTAATAAAGGTTTAGACTTCGCATTAAGAGTTTGATCAGTAATTAATGCTCTAGCAAAACTCACTCTTTTTTGCATGCCTCCGCTTAATTCATTTGGAAGTTTTTTCTCAACATTAAATAATCCTACTTCAGCTAAGCATTCACATACTATTTCATGAATTAACTTTTTAGATAGGTTTTTATTCCTTTTTAGAAGAAAACCTACATTTTCTTCAATAGTTAAAGATCCTAATAAAGCCGGGTTCTGAAAAACTAGTCTTACATCAGGAGGATTATTTTGGTCTAATCTCAAATATGTTTGCTTCTCACCAAATATTCTTAATTCTCCTTTGGTAGGTAAAATGAGTCCTGCTAATATTTTTAATATGGTTGATTTACCAGAACCTGAAGGGCCAACAATAGCTAATTTCTCTCCATCATTTAGTTCAAAATTTATTTGATTAAGCACATTAACTTCGCCCCAGCTTATTGAGAGGTTTTTTGTTTCAACTGCATGTTTTGATTTTTTCAAAACTAATATTAAAGAACATCTATATATTTCATTTTGCCTATTTTTAAAAATAAAAAAAGGATGTATGAATTTGATTTATAATGATTCTATGTAGTTTTTAAATTTGAAAAAAATAATTTAAGAGGTTATTAATGTATAAAGGTAAAAAAAGGGTAAGAAGACACTATAAAAATTTTAAAAAGTCTAATTTTGATTTATTGAAGAAAATCTTAAGGATTTTGAGTTGGCTTTTGCCAGGATTGGTAATAAAAAGATGGATGTTTACATCCGCGATAGGTTTTTTGACTACATTATTAGGCGTGGCAATTTGGACAAATTTAAGACCGCTCTATTGGCTTATTGAAATCTTCTTTTCGGTGATGACAGGTTTAACTAGTATTTTGCCTGTTTCATTGTTGGGACCATTGATTTTTGTATTTGGAATATTATTAATAGGTATTGGACAAAATAGAAGTATTAATTCTATTCAAAAAGCACTTGTTCCAGAAAAAGATACATTTTTAGTTGATGCATTAAGAGTTAAAAGTAAATTAAACAGAGGCCCAAATATTGTTGCAATTGGGGGCGGTACAGGCTTATCTACTTTACTGAAAGGCTTAAAAAATTACAGTAGTAATATTACAGCAATCGTAACTGTATCCGATGATGGTGGAAGTAGTGGAATTCTCAGAAAACAATTAGGTGTGCAGCCTCCAGGAGATATTAGAAATTGTTTGGCAGCCTTATCAAACGAAGAACCTACTTTAACGAGATTATTTCAGTACAGATTTTCAGGGGGAAGTGATCTGGAAGGTCATAGTTTTGGAAATCTATTCCTGTCAGCTTTAACAACAATTACAGGCAGTTTAGAAAAAGCAGTTCAAGCCTCTAGTAAGGTTTTAGCGGTACAAGGTCAAGTTTTACCTGCAACAAATATTGATGTTATGTTATGGGCCGAATTAGAAGATGGTGAAAAAATTTTTGGTGAAAGTAGGATTAGTAAATCTAAAAAATTAATTTCGAGGATTGGCTACTTGCCTGAAAATCCTTCAGCTCTTCCAAGCGCGATCGAATCTATAAAAGAGGCTGATTTAATTGTTCTTGGCCCAGGTAGTCTATACACTTCTTTATTGCCTAATCTGTTAGTGCCAGAGATAGTAGATGCCTTATTGCAAAGTAATGCTCCTAAAATTTATATAAGTAATTTGATGACTCAGCCTGGAGAAACAGATGGCCTTGATGTTTTTCAACATATCAAAGCAATAGAAAAACAATTATCAAATTTTGGAGTAAATACTCGAATTTTTAATTCAATCTTATCGCAGACTAAATTTGAAAAGTCTCCATTAGTAGACTATTACGAAAGTAGAGGGGCAGAGCCTGTCCAATGTAATAAAGAAAAATTATTATCTGAGGGCTATTATGTTTTGCAGGCACCATTATATTCAAAAAGAATAACTCCAACTCTTAGACATGATCCAAGGAGACTAGCAAGAGCAGTTATGTTTATTTACCGCAAATTAAAAAAATTAAACTAATAAGCATCTTGAAGTTCAAAGAAATCTGGCTGAATATAATCTTTTCGCAATGGCCATCCTCTCCAATCTTCAGGCATTAATAGTCTTTTAGGGTTGGGATGATCAATAAAATTTATTCCATACATATCAAAAGTTTCTCTTTCTTGCCAATCACTTCCTTTGAAAATTTTATACAAACTAGGGATTGATAAATCAGAATCTCTTTTTAAGAAAACTTTTAATCTGACTTCTTTAATTTTTTCGATTTTTTGTAAATCATCAACAGTTATAAAATGATAGAAACTAACAAGATTTTTGCCTGGTCCCTCATCATATCCTCCTTGACATTGGAGATAGTTGAAACCGTAATTTCTCAATGCAGATACTGCTTCATATAATTTGTTAGGTTCCACAGCAATGTTTTCTATTCCTATATGGTCATCAGATAAAGATTGATTTGGGATTCCATCTTCAGACAAAGATTGACTTATAAGTCCTTCTTTCTCTATTGAAGTATCTAAGGATTTGGCTAAACCGTCTTTTTCCATTAATCTTCTAAAGTATTAATAATTTCAGTTTTTTCGGTGTTTTCAGGTAATTCAGTTATTTTTTCTTTTTTTGAGGAAGGAATAACGTTAGCAGAAGTTTTGTTAAGGTATTCACCTGTATTTTCTGAGAAAACAATATTCATTTCGTGATCAGATGTTATGTATCTGTGAGTTTGCTCTGTTTTTGTGCGCTCTAAAATTGATTCATTACCAACTTTTTTTCTTAACTTAATTACAGCGTCAAAAATTGCTTCTGGTCTTGGTGGGCATCCTGGAAGGTATAAATCAACTGGTATCAATTTATCAACGCCTCTTACAGCAGTTGTGGAATCTGCACTGAACATTCCCCCTGTAATTGTGCAGGCACCCATGGCAATAACATATTTTGGTTCAGGCATTTGTTCATAAAGTCTTACTAAGGCCGGAGCCATCTTCATCGTGACTGTGCCTGCAACTATTAGCAAATCTGCTTGTCTTGGCGAGCTTCTAGGTACCAATCCAAATCTATCAAAATCAAATCTTGATCCAATTAAGGCAGCAAATTCTATGAAACAACAAGCTGTTCCATACAAGAGGGGCCATAAGCTGCTAAGTCTAGCCCAATTATGAAGATCGTCTAAACTTGTCAATATAATATTTTCGCTTAAATCTGTAGTAACTTGGGGTGCTCCAAGAGGATTGCAAGTTCCTTCTCGAATTTCTCTTATTGCTTTTGGGGATAATTCTGGATTCAATTTTTTAACTCCATTCTAAAGCACCTTTTCTCCATGCGTATGCCAGAGCTATAACAAGTATTGAAATGAAAATTAAAGCCTCAATAAAGGCTAATAAGCCTAACCTATTAAAGGCAACAGCCCAAGGATAAAGGAATACTGTCTCAACATCAAATATAACGAAAACTAAGGCAAACATGTAGTAACGAATATTAAATTGAATCCATGCACCTCCAATAGGCTCCATTCCGGATTCATATGTAAGTTTTCTTTCCCCTGTTCTGCCTTTTGGGGCAACGATGAGATTAGTAACTAGAGCTAATACTGGTACAGCTGCGGCAATTAGAAGGAAACCTAAAAAGTATTCATAGCCAGTTAATAAAAACATCTTAAAAAATTAATTTTGAATAAAAGTCGCTTAATTAAGCAAAATCTTTTAAAGTTCTTAAAGAACAATAATAAACCGTGAGTGAAAACATTCAACCAGCCTCTGAGGAAAACAAAATAGTTGAAAACTTTGAGAAAGAAAATCTTTCTGAAAACTCCTTAGGAGTAAATGTTGAACAATCTTCTCTTAATTTAGAACAAAATAGATTCGAATGTAGAAGTTGTGGATATATTTATGATCCGTCTGAAGGAAATAAAAAATTAAAAATACCTAAAAATACGCCTTTTTCAGATTTGGATGGTAATACCTTTGCTTGCCCTGTTTGTCGAGCCGGTAAAAATTTTTATAAGGATATAGGTCCTAAATCTAAACCTAGTGGTTTTGAAGAAAATTTAGTTTATGGGTTTGGTTTTAATAGTTTACCTCCTGGACAAAAAAATATATTGATTTTTGGAGGGTTGGCGTTCGCTGCTGCAATGTTCCTTTCTTTGTACTCTTTGCATTAATATATACAAATGAAAAAAATTATTACTAGTACTCCCAATCTTCTTTTATCTATTCTTCTTTCCTTTGTATTGAGTAGTTGTTCATCCACAGGAGTAAAGATGAGTGATAGCAGTCCTTGGAAAACAATTCAGTTTGAGGACCAGTCAAACGCTCTAGATGTTGATTTTATAGATGATAAAACTGGATTTTTAGTAGGTTCCAATAGACTCATTATGGAATCTAATGATGGAGGAGAAACTTGGGAGAAAAGAAATTTAGATTTACCAAGTGAAGAAAACTTTCGTCTGCTAGATATTGACTTTAAAGGTGAAGAGGGATGGTTAATAGGTCAGCCCTCTCTAGTTATGCATACACTTGATGCCGGAAAAAATTGGACACGTTTATCTCTAGGTAACAAATTGCCTGGCCAACCATTTCTCATTACCACTATCAATGATGGGGTTGCTGAATTGGCTACCACTGCAGGTGCAATCTATAAAACATCAGATAGTGGTGAATCATGGAATGCAAAAGTTGTAGACGCATCCGGTTCTGGAGGTGTAAGGGATTTAAGAAGAACTAATAAGGGAGATTATGTCAGCGTTAGTAGTTTGGGTAATTTCTTTTCTACTTTGGAAAATGATAGTGATGAATGGATAGCTCATCAAAGAGCGAGTAGCAAAAGAGTTCAAAGTATTGGTTTCAATCCAGAAGGAAGTTTATGGATGCTTTCTAGAGGAGCAGAAATTAGATTTAATGAAGATACTAACGACCTAGAAAATTGGTCAAAGCCTATTATACCTATTCTTAATGGATACAATTATCTAGACATGGGGTGGGATCCGAATGGTGATATATGGGCTGGAGGGGGTAATGGAACTTTAATAGTGAGTAAAGATCAAGGTAAAACTTGGAATAAAGATCCTATAGCTTCTGAATTGCCAACAAACTACATTAAAATAGTTTTTCTTGATAAGGAGGCTCTAGATAATCAAAAAGGATTTGTACTTGGTGAACGTGGTTATATCCTTAAATGGAATAGCTAAATTTGAATAACGTTAGTAAATAGTAAAAAAAAACTTAATTTTTGATATATTTAGCAACTGTCTGTAACCAAGCTGTTAATTTCTTCACGAACTTATGATTTTACACTGTAAGATCATAGGGTAAACATTTGTGATTATGGCCGCAGGTTCAACGGGTGAACGCCCATTCTTTGAAATAATCACCAGTATTAGGTACTGGATTATTCATGCAGTAACATTACCAGCTATTTTTATAGCAGGCTTCTTATTTGTATATACAGGCTTAGCCTACGATGCTTTCGGAACTCCTCGTCCCGATAGTTATTTCCAATCATCTGAATCTAAAGCGCCTGTCGTAACACAAAGATATGAAGCTAAATCTCAATTAGATTTAAGAACAAAATAACAATGACTAATTCTCAAGCTCCAATGCAGGCTGCGGAAGTCCGCGTTTATCCCATATTTACTGTTCGTTGGCTAGCAGTTCATGCTCTAGCTATCCCATCAGTATTCTTTCTGGGTTCTATTGCTGCTATGCAATTCGTAGCCCGATAAATCTAACTATCATGCAAGTAAACGAAAATCCTAATAAAGTTCCAGTTGAACTTAATCGTACAAGCCTTTATTTAGGCTTATTATCAGTCTTTGTATTGGGAATTTTATTTTCCAGTTACTTTTTCAATTAAATTAAAATCATGAGTAAATTAAAAGGACCTGATGGAAGAATTCCAGATAGACTTCCTGATGGTAGACCAGCAGTTGCATGGGAAAGAAGATGGACTGAAGGAACTCTTCCTTTATGGCTTGTAGCTACAGCAGGTGGAATTGCAGTTATCTTCGTTTTAGGAATATTTTTCTATGGCTCATACCAAGGAGTGGGAGCTGGAGGCTAACAAATTGTTACCTTGAGCTGATAATCACTAAAGTCTAATAAGCCTAATAAGAATCAATAAATATCTCAAGTTTCTTTTTTATGGAGCTTGGGATATTTTCTTTTTGGGTTATCAATCCATCTTGTAATGAACAATGAGATTTACTTTTTGGTCTTTCTTTTTCAATTAATTTAGCTACTTCGAAGATTATTTTATTGGCCACTTCAGTATTCGATCTAATATTATCCAAAACCATCTCTACAGAAACTTCTTGATGAGTTTGATGCCAACAATCATAATCAGTAACCATGGATAATGATGAGTAAGCTATTTCAGCCTCTTTAGCTAATCTTGCTTCTGTATGGTTTGTCATTCCTATTATTGAACATCCCCAACTTCTATATAAATTAGATTCTGCTCTAGTTGAGAAAGCGGGACCTTCCATCGCCAGATAGGTCCCTCCTCTATGTAATTGTCTACCTCCAGGAATATTTTTTTCTCCGATTTCACTTAATATACGGGATAAATTTGTGCAGAAGGGATCACCCATAGTTACGTGTGCTACAGCTCCTTCGTTAAAGAAAGTTGCTGGTCTATTTTTTGTCCGGTCTATAAATTGATCTGGCACTACTATATCAAGAGGCCTTATCTGTTCTTGTAATGAACCAACTGCGGATGGAGCTATAATCCATCTTACTCCTATTGATCTAAGAGCCCAAATATTAGCCTTGTAAGGGATTTCAGAAGGATTTAATCTATGTGTTCTTCCATGCCTAGGAATGAATGCTATCTCCAGATTTCCAAGATTATATACTCTTATTGAATCAGAAGGTTTACCATAGGGAGTATTGATTTCTATTTCTCTTAAGTACTCTATTTGATCCATTGAGTAAAATCCACTCCCACCAATTACTCCTAATCTTGATTTTTCAATTGGCAATAAATGTTCTTTATTCATTTTGATGTAAATGACTTTTAATCATCTAGTACTAATTGGAGGAGGACACTCAAATGTTCTTTTAATTAAGAAGTGGTTGATGTGTTCTGAATTAATGCCAGATATTCCTGTTTCAATTATATCTAGAGATTCTCATTTGGTTTATTCGGCGATGTTCCCTTCGGTGCTCTCAAAATCAATTTCTTTAGAGGAGAGTTTAATTGATATAAAATCTTTAGCAAAAAATGCAAAAGTATCTTTTATAGAAGAAGAAGTAAAAGATATTGATTTTAATTTAAAGAAAATTTTATTAAGTAATAGACCCTCAATTAATTATTCGAAGTTAGTGCTTAATTTTGGAAGTCAAACAACAATTCCAAAAGAATTTGAGTCACTGGTTAAAAATCGAATTGCTTTTTCAATAAAACCTTTTTTAAGAGCTTATGACTTAATACAAAAAGAGGACATTTTTGATACGGTGAATGAACTTCCATTCGTAATAGTTGGGAGCGGCCTTGCTGCAATTGAAGTATCATATGCTCTGAGAAAAAGATGGAGAGGTAGATCTTTAAAATTATTATGTGATTCAAGAAAAATTAATAATAAAATTTTACAAAGTTTATGGAATTCCAATATTGATTTAGTTGAAAAACTTAATTTTGATTATGGCAAGATTCTTTTATGTACTGGAAATACATCTCCGTTATGGGCACAAAAAAAATTATTAGATTCGGACTCTTATGGCAGAATAATTACGAATCAGAATTTACAGATCAAAAGATTCTCTGGAATCTTCGCTGTCGGTGATTGCGCAGTTGTAGGTTCAGCAAAAAGACCAGCATCGGGAGTTTTTGCAGTAAAAGTTGTAAATACATTAGTACAAAATCTAAAAAAAGATATAGAAGGGAGATCATTAAAAAAGTGGTTTCCTCAAAAGATCGGATTGCAAATAGTAAATATATTTAGAAGCCATCAACCAAAGGCTTTTGCTATTTATCGCAATTTTGTTTTCGGTCCTTCTTTTATTTTTTGGATTTTAAAGCATAAAATTGATCTCAACTTTATTAAAAAGTTCAGATCAAAAAGGCTAATTATGAAAAGTAGTGAAAAAAATATTTCATTGAATGATTGCAGAGGATGTGCAGCTAAAATTCCTCAGTTTGTTTTGAATAAATCATTAATAAATTCTAATTTAAATTCTTTTGCCTCATCACCTGAAGATTCAGTTGAAATATATCAAAATGGTCAAGATATTATCTTGCAAAGTGTAGATGGATTTCCTGCTTTGGTAAGTGATCCTTGGCTTAATGCAAAAATTACTACTTTGCATGCTTGCTCAGATTTGTGGGCATGCGGAGCAAAACTTTCATCTGCACAGGCTTTAATTTCATTACCAAAAGTTGAAAGGGAATTTCAAAGTTACCTCTTTTCTCAATCACTTCAAGGTATTAAATCAACAGTTGAGGATCATGGAGGTGAATTACTTGGAGGCCATACTTTCGAGGCAAGAAGTTTAGTAAATAAACCTTATTCGTTAGGAATAGATATTTCTTTAACAGTTCAAGGTATTTTAAAAAATGGAGCAAAACCATGGCTTAAATCTGGAATGAATATTGGAGATATTCTCATGATGTCTAGACCTCTTGGCGTTGGAATTTACTTTGCTGGTCAAATGCAAAATATTAATATGCTAGGTAGTACTTCTGAAGTAATTAATAATTTAGTAAGGAGTCAGCAATATTTGCTTGATGAAATTTATCTTTTTCAAAATCAATTTAAAGAATCATTAGTCAATGCTGCGACTGACATTACTGGATATGGATTTGTTGGACATCTTAAAGAAATGGTTGAATCATCTAATTTATATAGGCAAAGCAATAATCTTGAGCCACTAAAAGTTTTATTAGATTTATTTGCATTTAAAGCTTATCCTGGAGTATTTGATTTAATAAGAAAAGATGTTAAAAGTACTTTCTTTGAATCTAATAAAGAAATTTTTGACAAAATTTATAAAGTAAATAAGCAAAAAAGAATAATTAATTTTTTCAACGAAAATTCATTAGATCAAGAGACTTTTAACGAGAGAATATCATTACTATTAGATCCTCAAACATGTGGACCCTTATTGATTAGTTGCAATCGTAAATATGAAAATGTTCTAAAGGATAAATGGTACAAGGTTGGAGAGGTTGTAAAAATGTAATTAACTTCTATTTAATTTGTCAATCTCCAAATATCTTAATCTTTTGATTTCCTTTCCCATCTCCTTCCCTGGATCCCATCCTTCTTTTTTTAATGTTTCTCCATCTTTTTTTGATTTTATGAATTTGTAAATAAATAACCACTTAAACAATTCACGCCAGTATGGTCCTCCATCACAAATTAATAATTTGACTGTCTCATCATTAAGGTTTCTGTCCTCAATAAATTCTGTCCAACTTGATGGAGAAAAATGATTGAAATTTTTTTGGTTTGTATTAAATATCTTTTTAATATTTAAATAATCTTCTAATATTTTTATCTCACTATTATTTACCAAAAATCTTTGACATGCTTTTTCTAAATCTTCTGAATCTTTTAATAAGTAAAGCATATAATTTCCCTTTAACTTCTTAATCCAATTTAGTCCTCTTAAAAATCTTTTATCGACTTTAATATTTTCATTTAAGATTGAGATAATTTCCCATTTATGAATTATCGAAATCACATTAGTCAAATTATCGTGTTTGCATATTTCAGCTAGCTCCATCCTTATTCGTATGCCTAGTGCAGGAGGGTAAATCATTTTCTGATGAGTTTCTGTACTTTTCCATGGCCATTGTCTAACTGTTTCTTGAGATTGTTTGAGAGAATTATTTGAAATATTGAAATCTAACCTTGAAGCATATTTTGCACATCTAATTAATCTACTTGGATCATCTGAAATGCTATTACTGTGAAGTAAGTTCAATCTTTTACTTTTTATATCAGAAATTCCTCCATAAAGATCATAGATTTTCCTTGTCGAGACCTCGAAGGCTATTGAATTTATAGTGAAATCTCTCCTCTTAAGATCCTCCTCAATAGTACTTTTATTTACTATGGGATTTAAGCCTGGAGCAGAATAAATTTCTTTTCTTGCAGAAGCAATATCAATTTTATAGTCATTAATATTTATTTCTACAGTGTTGTATAAATTAAATTCCTTGATTAAACATAAATCTACATTTACAATATTTTTTTTTATAAATTTTGCAAGAGAAATAGAGGATCCTTCAATAACAAGATCAATATCTACAGGTTTAGAAAACGATTTTTTGTGGAATTTACTAATTAATAAATCTCTTAAATAACCGCCAACAAAAGCTACTTTAGTATTGTTATTAGATTCTATGTATTTAACAATTAGGTTATATAGATTAAATGGAGTTTTGATTAATTCCCCTTGGATGTAATCAGAGATATCGTTCATGAGTTTTAACTTACATAACGAATTGGAGCTAATCTGGGATCTAGAATTTTACTTCCTTTATCACCAAATTTTACTGCTAAAGATATTTTTTCCCCACTCCCAAAAATATGTATGATTTCACCTTTCCCAAACTTTGAGTGAATTAGCATATCTCCAACTATCCAGCTTTTCCCTTTACTGGGACCTGAATATAATTTTCTTACTGCATTTATTGGTTTGTTAACAAATTCATTTGGATTGTTTCGATCAACTCTAGTTAAACGATCAAGATGCCAATCTCTTCTAATTGAAGCACCACCAGTTTGTGGTAATTCGCCATCCATTAAATCTTCAGGGATTTCCGAAAGAAATATTGAAGGAATTGTTGCTTCACGCATGCCACCCCATAATCTTCTTTCTCTGGCATGACTTAAGAAAACTCTTTCTTTAGCTCTAGTAATACCTACATAGCATAATCTTCTTTCCTCTTCAAGAAGTGAGGGAGTATCTATTGATCTGTGGCTTGGGAAGAGACCTTGTTCTAGCCCAGTGATAAAAACATTTTGAAATTCTAAACCTTTACTATTATGGAGAGTCATTAGAGTTACAGAGTTAGGATTATTTTTCTTCGTATCATTATCAGTTGTTAAGGCTGCTGTAGAAAGAAATCCCTCTACATCTCCACTTTCTGTTTCTTCTTCATATTGAGTGGCGGCATTAATTAGTTCTTGTAAATTATTTCTTCTATCTTCAGATTCTTCAGTCCCACTAGAGAGCAAGTCACTTAAATATCCACTTTTTTCTAATATAAGTTGTAGTAGTTGAGCAGGACCTGAATTTTCTAGGTAACACATTAGATCATTCATAATTTCAGTAAATTTATTAATTCCTTTTGATGATCTGCCTATTGTTTCTTCAAGACTTTGCTTATCATTAAGAACCTCCCATAATGGGATATTTAACCTATTAGATAGTTCATTAAGTTTTTGAATAGTAGTCTTACCAATCCCTCTTCTAGGAACATTTATGATTCGTAAAAGACTAACGTTATCTGAAGAATTAACCAGAACTTTCAAATATGCTATTGCATCTTTAATTTCTCTTCTATCATAAAAACGCAATCCCCCAAAAATTGTATAAGGAATGCGCCACCTTACAAGAGATTCTTCTAATACTCTCGACTGAGCTCTGGTTCGATATAAAATTGCAAAATTTTTCCAAATTGGGTTTTGATTATAGTTATTGAGTGATTTAATTTTATTGGTAATTGCTTCTGCCTCGGAAATTTCATCATCACAGCTGAGTAAAGTTAAAAGTTCCCCTTTTTCTTTAGTAGCCTTTAAAACTTTGTCAATTCTTTCAGAATTGTTTTCAATTAGTGAATTTGCAGCATCAAGGATATTGGAAGATGACCTATAATTTTCCTCTAATTTAATTAAAGATGATTTTGTATCGTCGTTAATTGAAGTTTTAAAATCTTCTTGAAAACCAATTAAAATTCTGAAGTCAGCTGCTCTGAAACTATAAATACTTTGATCAGCATCCCCAACTACAAAAATTGACCGATCGTCCCAATTAAAGAATTTTTTTGGCTCAGTATTTCCAGCCGTAATTAACTTTATAAGTTCATATTGTGTTCTATTTGTATCTTGATATTCGTCAACTAATATATGTTTAAATCTTTTGTGCCAGTAATCTCTGACTATATCATTTTGCCTCAATAAGAAAACAGGCAAAAGTAGAAGATCATCAAAGTCTAAAGAATTATTTTTTGAGAGCGAAATCCTATATCTCTTATAGGCTTCTGCAACTGTTTTATCAAAATTATTATCTACTTTTTCTAAAAGATCATTAGAAGTTAAGCATTGATTTTTAGCATTACTTATTAATCTTTTAATCTTTTTGGGATCATATCTTTTTGGGTCAAGATTCATATCTTGACTGATAATTTCTTTTACTAATGTTTGAGAATCTGTTTCATCATAAATTGAAAATTGCCTTGTCCATTTTAGGCCTTCTGGATCAGTATATTTTTCAATATCGTATCTCAGAAGTCTTGAAAATAAGGAATGGAAAGTACCGATCCAAAGGTTCTGAAGTCTTTCTTGGTGAACGTTTGTTCTTAATTGATTTTGATCAATTTCTTTGAGAGTTGTCCAAGGCTGACCAAATTGCTTAAAAGCTAATTCTTGGGCCAGAAGAACCTCTAATCTTGCTTTCATTTCTTTGGCAGCTTTGTTAGTGAAAGTGACTGCGAGAATGTTATAGGGATCTATAGAGTTATTTTCAATAAGATTTGCAATCCTGTGTGTAAGAGCTTTAGTTTTCCCGCTTCCTGCACCTGCTACAACTAATAGTGGCCCATAAACATGTTTTACTGCTTGAAGTTGTTGATTGTTTAGGGACTTAAAAAGGAAATTGTTGGTTTGAGGCACTTTTGGAAGGGTTTTTCAAAAATCAGACTTTACTATGAGATTCAGATTCCGTTTCTAGATCTTCTAACGCTTTTTTTAAATTTATAAGTTCATTATTGTTATTAATTATTTCTTCAAATTTATTTTGAGGCATCTTTAATTTCATACTTCTGTCTAGAATTTCTTTTTCCAATCTCTTTTTATATGAGGAAATAAGCTTCTTTGATAATTTTAAATCTTGTTGATCCAAAACTTTATTAAAAATGTAGTCTTATACTAGCGGAAAAAATTTTTTTATTTGAATTATTTCAACTATCACTTTGGAATGAAGTTATTAATTAAGAAGCGTTGCGTTAAGTTTGAAATTGTATTGTTTTTACTAGCTTTGTATTATTCTTAAGATCGGTCTTTAAATTTTTACTTTAGGAATGTCAGTTACAAAGAATAATCAACTATTGTTAGCCGATAAGAAATTAAATGATTTAAGCAATATAAAAGAATTTATTAATAGTGCAAACTCAAGATTAGATGCAATAAGCTCAATTACTAATAATTCACATGCAATTGCAGCAGACGCTGTAACAGCAATGATTTGCGAAAATCAAGATTCACTTAATTCAAAAATATCTTTAAATACAACTAACAAGATGTCCGTTTGTTTAAGAGATGGAGAAATAATCCTAAGGATTGTTGCTTATCTTTTAATTTCTAATGACGAATCAGTTTTAGAAAAAAGTTGTTTAAAGGATCTTAAAAATACTTATCTTGCTCTTGGAGTACCTTTAAGAAATGCAAGAAGGGTTTTTCAATTAATGCGAGATGCAACTATCTCTGATTTGAATTCAACAGTTAATAATATGAGAGGAAACAAAGGCTTTCTTCCTAAATTAATATCTGAAACAGAGTTTCAATTTGAAAGGATAATTAATCTTTTAAACTAGCTAAATTCCTTATCTCTGAAGTATGTGAAGTCTGTATAACTGAGTTATTCCCCAGATTTCTAATAGTAGAAAATCTGGATCTTACATGAGTGGATAAAAAGGAAATCCTTTCTTCGGAAACTGTTGATTTATAAATAGTTTTAATGTGTAAATTATTTTCTTCATCAACAAAATAATTGGATGATGAAATAAAGGATTCTGTATAACCTTTATTTCTTAGAACAATTCCTGAATTTTCATCTTTGGGTAAAAAAATCAGAATAGTTTCATCTCCCTCACTCATATAATCATCTTGCCAATCACTAGTAGCTTGCCAGTTTATAGTAATGGCTATGCTCTCTAGGTTTAAACTGAATTTATAATTTTTAAAAATTTCAACGACTTTTTTATTTTTTTTGTTGATATGTTTTATATATATTTTACTTGTTGAGTTTTCAAATTCCTGAAAAGCTAAAGTGTGAGAACTTCTAATAGATTTCCACTCTCCTATACTTTTATCAATGAATTGATTAATTATTGTTAGATTCTTCGTCAAGTTTTTCTTCTACGGAATGATTTTCTGCTTTTTGTATCATTCTTACCATTGAATCCACCATTAATCTCTTTGCAGAAGTTACTTTTAATCCAGAAGGAGTAGTTGATATTTGTTCTCCAGGACGATTATATGAAGTTGGTCTAAATGGAGTCATCTAATAACTTTAAAAATTAATCGATTTCTATTCTTGCATGAATCATTATTTATATAGTTATTGTTTGCGAAAATGTCATATCTTTCATCTTTGATTACAGAATTTTCAACTGTTTTGTTATTTAGGCATTTTATTTTTTGCTAATCCTGAAATAGTCGCTAAAGCAAACATTCCCAATAAAGCAATCCCTAGAAATAATCCTGCTCCCTGGCTAACTCCAGCTCCTACTGCTACTAGGATAGAATCACTGATTAGGAGACTTATTAATAATGCAGGAGTAAATATTTTCCAGCGAGTTCCTCCAATACCAATTGCGTAACTTAGAAAATCAAAAAGGCCAGTCATTAGTAGACCTGTCATAAGAAAGAAATTTTCTTCTAGCTGGTTTTGATTAAAACTTTCAATCTTTTTCATTGCTTTTTGGCCTACTAAATTACGTACAGGAACCCGACCATAATTTCTTGCGACAAAGAAAGCAGCTTGGCAAAAAACGATATCAGAAAAGATTATTGTCATGTAACCTTTTTGAAATCCTAGTAATGAACCAGCTAGCAAAGAATAAGCTGAACTTGGAAGGGCAGGTAAAATAATACTTACTCCTCTTAGTATGAATATTCCAAAAGGAGCCCAAATCCCCATACTTTCTATTTTGTTCCTTAGAGGTTCAATCCCATAATTTTGGATTAAATAAATCAATACTACAAATATTGCTATAAAAAAAACTACTGAGAGAAATTTCTGTATTTTATTCATTATTTTTCTAATAAATTTATTGGAAGTAAATTCTTAATTTAATATTTGATTCTATCTATAATAGAAATACTAATCAATAAAAATTTTTACAAATTTTTAATCTTATATTTCCTACTAATAAAAAATATTTGTATCCCATAAGTAGTCATGATTAATTCTAAGAATAAAGTTAATTCAATATTTTTTAGGAATATATTTAATTTAGTCCTTTCGATTATTGTTTTCTTTTGTATTTCAATAAAAAAATCAGAAGCTTTGCCTCATGAATGGGTTGCAGTCCCTAAAAGTGAATACGGAGAGCAGTTATGGGATAGGAAAAGTTTAAAAAGGAATGAGGATGGTTCTGTAAGAGTATTGAGTAAATTTATTCCCAAAACAAAAAGTGAAATTACTAGGGATATTCTCTATACAATGGATATAAATTGTTTTGAAAAATCATTTAGAGATGTTGACGTCTCAATAGATGAAGCAAATAGTAATTTCAATGATTTAGCTAATTGGCAAGATCCAAATGGAGATAAACTGATTTTGGGTGTTATTGGTCAAGTCTGCAGAGTCGAAAACTAAAAATTTTAAGTTTTAAAAAATACGAAAAAATAACGAATTCTCAATGATTTGAAAGTATAAAACCCTGTCTAGGACAGGGTTTTAAAGGTGCCAGGACCCAGATTTGAACTGGGGACACGGCGATTTTCAGTCGCCTGCTCTACCAACTGAGCTATCCCGGCTCTAACCTATATACTCTAAATTACGATGTGTAGTTTGTGGAACCCTTTTCATTAAAAATTTTATATCTTCATCAAATATTCCAAAAAACTATTATTTTGCATTAATCGCTAATAAGGCAGTGCCAAATGAAGTAGTTTTTTTACAGGAAACTATGGGTATATTGATAATTTTTTCTCTTATTTTTCTCCATTGAGGGTTCTTTGAGCCTCCACCAACAGTAATAATTTTTTTTGGCAGTGTACCTGTAAGCTCCTTTAGTTTTTGCCAACCTTGCAATTCAATTACAGCTAAACCTTCGAATAATGCATGTAAATAAAGTGAATCGCTTACAGGCCTTGGACCAAGAATCGGCTCTAAATTAGAATCATTAATAGGAAATCTCTCTCCCTTACTATTGAGAGGTAAAAGATTTAAAGAAGTTTTTTTCGATGGATTTATTTGTCTACTAAGTTCTTCGATTTCTGTATCAGAAAAAAACTTGGATAAAACACCACAACCTGCATTTGAAGCTCCTCCACAGATCCAATCACCATTGACTATATGGCTTGTAATCCCTTTTTCTTTTATTGGATTATCAACAATTTTCTTAACCACAATGGTTGTTCCTAAAACTGTTAGGCCATCGTCTTTCCCTAAACCTGCAGCTATTAAACTCGCATTAGAATCGGTAGTGCCTGAAATTAAAATTAATTTCTTATTTAATTTTAATTTTTCTGCTAAACCAGAATGTACTTGGCCAATAATTTTCCCACTTTTTATTATTCGAGGTAAGCATTTTTGCCATGAAGTATTGAGATAGCTTTTTGGCCATGATTGTTTTATGAGGTCCCAACCAAATTTAATGTTATTACCTTCTTCTCCATGGGTCCAATCTTTCAAAAACCAGCCAGTTATCCAATCAGATTGATGTCTTAAAAGTATATTTGTCCCATATTTATCGATTAGCGTTAATGCTTTAGTCAGACTACTATATGGAGTTAGTAAATGATCTTCTCCATCAGTTAAAGATTCAACAAGAATTTTATTTACACTACAAGCTTGGTCATAAGGTATTGCTTCTCCTATAGCTTCCCCTCTTAAACTGGTTGCTGTCAAAGTTCCTGATGTTCCAGATACAGCCAATTTTTCAAGTTTGCTTTTTACCTCAATAGGTAAACTATTTAAAAGTTTCTCACAAGTTTTTATCCAGGAGTTTGGATTTTTTAGGTTGTATTGATAAGTAACTGAACTTGAATATACTAATTCTTTGTGAAGATTAATAATAGATATTCTTGCCCCACTTGTTCCAAAATCTAACCCTCCAAAAAAATTATCAGGCATAAAATAAATATTTTATTGAAACTCTTTAGATGCCTCTAATAATTGGGTTGCTTTTTCTTCTACCATTTCCCATGGGAGATCAAGATCCCTTCTACCAAAATGTCCGTATGATGCAGTCTTTCTGAAAAATTCCCCACCCATCTTTTTCGGTAGATTTCTTAAGTTAAATTCTTTGATTATTGCTTCAGGTCTTAAATCAAAGTGCTTTTTAATGAGTTCAGTCAAATTTTCTTGAGATATGACACCAGTATCAAAAGTTTCAATAAGAATAGAAATCGGCTTTGCAACTCCAATTGCATAACTTAGTTGTACTTCAGCCTTTTTTGCTAATTTTGCCTTTACAATACTTTTAGCTACATAACGTGCAGCATAAGCAGCTGATCTATCAACTTTTGTAGGGTCTTTGCCTGAGAATGCACCACCTCCGTGTCTCGCGTATCCACCATAAGTATCTACAATAATTTTTCTGCCAGTAAGCCCGGCATCCCCTTGAGGTCCTCCTACTACAAATTTTCCAGTGGGGTTAACTAGGAATCTAGTTTTATCAATGTTTGGTTTGATTTCTAAATCTTCAGTAGCAGGAATTACAACATTCTTCCATAAATCCTCTTTTATTCTTTGACGGATTTCTTCTTCATTTTTAATTCCATCAATCTCAGGATTATGTTGAGTTGAAATTAAAATAGTATTAATTGAGACTGGTATCCCTTTTTCGTAATCGATGCTTACTTGAGTTTTACCATCAGGGAGGAGATAATTAAGGATTTTGTCATGTCTTACTTTTGCAAGTTGAATTGCTAATCTATGGGCCAAACTAATTGGTAAGGGCATCAATTCAGGTGTTTCATCACATGCATAGCCAAACATTATGCCTTGGTCACCAGCTCCGGTGTTATTTTCTAAATCATCATTAAGATCATCTGCTTCGTTGACACCTTGGGAAATATCTGGTGATTGTTCGTCAAGAGCTACTAAAACAGCACAACTATTCGCGTCAAAGCCCCCTGCTTTATAGCCTTCATATCCAATTTCTTTAATTACTTTCCTGACAAGTTTAATGTAGTCGACTTTTGCTTTTGAAGTGATTTCTCCGGTAAGTAAACAAAGGCCAGTATTGACTACAGTTTCACATGCAACTCTGCTTTCTGGATCTTCTGTCAATAACGCATCTAAAACAGCGTCACTTATTTGATCACATATTTTGTCAGGATGACCTTCAGTGACAGATTCAGAGGTGAAGATGAAATCACTCATTGAAATATATTTTTTAAACCTTCAAACTTATCCTAAAATAGACTGTCCTCACTAATCAATTATTGTAAATTTAAAAACAATTGTTCAAAATAAATAAACTTATTGTTGGAATATCCTTGTTAAATATAAAAAAGTCAATTTATACCGTTTCTGCTGACGCAGTTGATACTTCTTCATTTTCATCAGTTTGTTCAAATAACATTTGTTTGTATTTGGCAGCCATTTCTTCAGCTTTACTAAAAACTTTTTTAGGATCAGTTAACATATCTCCTGGTTCAGGTTCAAGCGCTTTTGTAGATAAAGAAATCCTTCCTCTTTCTGAATCAAGGTCAATTATCATAACTTTCATTTGATCATTAACATTTAAAACATTATGAGGGGTTTCAATATGTTCATGACTGATCTCAGAGATATGTAATAGGCCACTTACTCCTCCAATATCTATAAAAGCTCCATAGGGTTTAATTCCTTTGACATTACCTACAACGACTTCTCCAACTTCGAGTCTATTCATTTTTTTCTCAACCAAAGCTCTTCTATGGCTTAAAACTAATCTGTTCCTTTCCTCATCAACTTCAAGGAATTTTAAAGGTAGGTACTCACCTTCTAAATCATCTTTAATTTTTCGAGCACTTATGTGAGACCCTGGGATAAAACCCCTCAAGCCCTCTACTCTTACAAGAGCACCCCCTCTGTTCGTTGCAAAAACTTCAGAATATATAGTTGCATCTTCTTTTTGCAGTTGTCTAACTCTTTCCCAAGCCCTTTGATATTCAATTCTCCTAATTGAAAGTGCTAATTGGCCATCTTCATTTTCTTCACTCATTATGAAGAATTCCCTGCTTTCTGAAGGTCGTAAAACGTCATTTAATCCTTCAACTCTATTTATTGAAACTTCTTGAACAGGCATAAAAGCAGCTGTTTTTGCACCTATGTCAATCATTGCACCTTTGGGTTCTAAAGCAAAAACCGTTCCTTTTACTAAATCACCAGGCTTGAAATTATAATCATATTTACCTAAAAGTGATGCGAATTCTTCTTGTGTAAATCCTGCATTATCAAAATCTGTACTTGTTCTGCTTGAGGAAGAATCAGCTGAAGGTATATCTTTATTTTCGAATGACAAATCTTCAACATTTTGGGATATTGATTCATTATCTACTTCAGACAAATCTTTAATTTCTTTATCTTCAGTAAGTTCTTTTATAGATTGAGAAGAATTGTCGTTCATTTGTTACATCGCAGACTACCTTAGGTAGTTAGAAAGGAATGCTATTGGCCTGCAAACCAATAACAAAATTATTTATCCTAATTATTCTACACTTTAAGATGCGTTATTTTATGAAATTGAAGCTAATTGGTTTTTTGAACTTCCTTTGAGAGATTCAAGAGTAGAGATAAAATCTTTTACCCCATTAAATTTTCTGTAAACTGAGGCATATCTTATATAGGCTACTTCGTTTTCTTTCCTAAGGCTCTTTAGTATCAATTCTCCAATTCGTGTAGATTTAATATCTTTATTGGATTCTTGAATGATTTGTGATTCAATTCCATCTACAAAATTAATAATTGCTTCACTGGTAAAGGAAGTTTTTTCGCAAGCTCGCGATATGCCTGTAAATAATTTTTGTTTATCAAATAATTCTCTGCCCCCATCTTTTTTGATAACTGAAATTGGAATTGTTTCAACTCTCTCATAAGTTGTAAATCTGAAGCTGCAATTTAAGCATTCTCTTCTTCTTCGAACACTTTTCCCAGTATCAGCAGATCTTGATTCCAAAACTCTGCTATCTGTATTTTGACAGGTTGGACACTGCATTTAGTGAAATAAGGCAAACTTTAACTCTAATAGTAGAGTAATATCTTAATTATGAAAAGTAAAAAAAAACCTCTTTAACAAGAGGTTTTTTTTTCTTACTTCATTTCCTATCAAATTTAGGGGGGTCTCTAAAGGCGACAGCAAAGAATAATGTAACAACTGCGAGAGTTAAAATAAGAACGTAAGCAAAAGCTTCCATAAGATTAAGTAATAAAGTTTAATTTAAACCCTTCCTGGGATTCTCCTTGTGGTTTCGTCGCCAAGTTTTTTGAATAAACCAAATTCAACTTGGTCACCAATCTCAGCATCAATTCCAGCAAAGGAATTTTTGTAAAGAGTTCTTGAAGCATGCCACCAGTGGCCAAACAAGAATAGCAATCCGAAACATAAATGTGCATATGTAAACCAAGCTCTTGGAGAACTTCGGAACACACCATCAGATTTATAAGTTTCTCTGTCAAACTTAAATGCCTCTCCTAGCTGCGCTTTTCTGGCTAATCTTTTAACTACTGCAGGATCAGTAAATGTTTGACCACTTAAGTCTCCTCCATAGATAGTTGCAGTGATGCCTGTTTGCTCAAATGAATACTTAGCTTCAGCTCTTCTGAATGGAATATCTGCGCGGACATTACCTTCTTTATCTTCAAGTATGACTGGGAAGTTTTCAAAGAAATTCGGAATTCTTCTTACTTCAAGATCATTACCTTCTTTATCTTGGAATGTAATGTGACCTTGCCAACCAGTTGGTAGCCCATCGCCATTGACAAGTGCCCCAACTCTGAATAATCCACCTTTTGCTGGACTATTACCAACATAATCATAGAATGCTAATTTTTCTGGAATTGATGCATATGCCTCTTCTCTAGTAGCCCCATTATCAATAGCTGATTGTACCCTTCTATTGATTTCAGTTTTAAAATAGCCTGAATCCCATTGATATCTAGTAGGACCGAATAATTCAACTGGAGTTGTGGCTGAACCGTACCACATTGTTCCAGCTACTACAAAAGATACAAAAAGTACAGCAGCTAAAGCACTAGCTAAAACTCCTTCAAGACTTCCAAGCTTAAGCGCCCTATAAAGCCTTTCACCTGGTCTATTGGTTATGTGGAAAATTCCACCAATAATTCCCATAAGTCCAGCTGCAATATGATTTGCGACTATACCCCCTGGATTAAATGGATTGAATCCATCAACTCCCCATGAGGGTGCAACAGGTTCAACATGTCCAGTTAAACCATAGGGGTCAGAAACCCATATCCCAACATTTGCACAATGAAATGCTCCAAAGCCAAAACATGTAAGTCCAGCTAAGAGAAGATGAATCCCAAAGATTCTTGGTAGATCAAGTGCTGGTTCACCCGTTCTTGAATCTTCCCATAATTCTAAGTCCCAGTATGTCCAGTGCCATATAGAGGCCAACATCAGTAGTCCACTAAATACAATGTGTGCTGCTGCAACCCCTTCAAAACTCCAGAATCCAGGATCAACTCCTGTAGCACCTGTGATATCCCATCCGTTCCAACTACTTGTAATACCTAGCCTTGCCATGAAAGGCATAACGTACATTCCTTGTCTCCACATTGGATTAAGGACAGCATCAGAAGGATCAAAAATGGCTAATTCATAAAGAGCCATAGAACCGGCCCAGCCGGCTAATAATGCAGTATGCATAAGATGCACAGCAAGTAGTCGACCTGGGTCGTTAATAACTACTGTGTGAACTCGATACCAAGGCAATCCCATCGGTTAATTTCTAGTAACTATGCTGAATAAACAGCTAAACATCACGATAGTAAGGGTTTTTTAGCCTTTGAGGGATTTTTGTAAATAAATTTATTTTCTTGTAAAAATTGGCCAGATCGATTTGTAGTACTGAATTTACAAGGAATTTTTGCCTAATAATTGTTAATATTTTGGTCACAATTCTCAAAGTAAAACGCCAAAATAAGAAAAATAACTAAAAAAATGGCAACTATTAGATTCATTCGTGAAGACTTTGAGGTTCAATGTAATCCTGGTGAAAATTTAAGACAATTAGTAATGAAAGAGAATTTGCAACTTTATGGGCTTAAAGGGATCTTAGGAAATTGTGGTGGAGCTGGTCAGTGCAGTACTTGTTTTATTTCAGTTGAGGGAGGAAACAAAAATTCTTTAAGCCCTCTTACTTCTGTTGAAGAAGAGAAACTCAGAAATAGACCGGAAAATTGGCGACTTGCTTGCCAGACATTAATAAAATCCTCTGCAGTAATTTTGACAAAACCACAATCCCCCCCATCAAATCTTGAAGAACTAAAAAAAATTAGTGAAAATAAAAAATTACCTCGCTAAATTGTTTAAGACTGTTAATCAGTTGATAAATTTTGTTGATTTTTCCACTTTATTCCAAATTATATGTCTATAGTCTTAATACTTATTTAGAACTTTCAACTAAATGGAAACAACTAATTTTGGATTTGTAGCTAGTCTTTTATTTGTAGGTGTGCCAACAATATTCCTAATAGGTTTATTTATTTCTACTCAAGACGGTGAAAAATCAAGCTTCTACTCAGAGTCTAGCAAAGGTAGGCTTGGCCCAAAGCGCTAAACTCTTCATAAATGCTTGGCATTTCTGCAAAAGAACTTTTAATTTGGAAAAACAAACAACTTTCTAAGGGAGGAGATCGCCAATCCTTTGAGTTTTTACTCGATTGTATAGGTGGTATATCAACTAGTGAATTAAATTTGCTTATCATAAACCCAGAATCAAAATTATATTTAAAAAAAAATCTAGACTTTTTAGAATCTGTTTGGGAAGATCATTTATTAAATTCTTCGCCCATTCAATACCTTTCTGGGACCACTTTTTGGAGGGAACTAAAGTTAAAAGTCACAAATAAAGTTCTTATACCCAGGTCAGAGACAGAGCTTATAATTGACATTGTCTTCAAGGTTTTTGGAAAGAAATCAAAAAAATTACTTTTTGCTGAATTAGGAACTGGATCAGGGGCTATAAGTATTGCTTTGGCATTGGAGTATCCATTGTGGGATGGAATAGCAACTGATATAGACGAAGATGTATTAGAAATAGCTATTAAAAATTATAAAAATTCTTCCAAACAATCAAATTTGAAATTTTATTGTGGAGATTGGTGGACCCCTCTTGAAAGTTTTAAAGGGAAAATAGATCTCGTCATTTCAAACCCGCCATATATTCCAAGAGATACATATGAAAAATTACCCAAAGAGGTTAAACATTTTGAACCCAAAATTGCTTTATTAGGTGGCGAAGATGGTTTAAAACATATCAGGGAAATAATTCAAAAAGCACCATTATTTTTAAAAGAGAAGGGTTGGTTGATTTTAGAGAATCATTTTGATCAAGGTGAAAAAGTAAAAAAACTACTTTTAAAAAACAAATTTACATCAATTGAAATTGTGAATGATCTTTCAGGTATTGGTAGGTTTACCATTGGAAGATATAAATAAATTATGATTAATAATCTAAATGAATTTAGTAGACCGCGAATCAGCTTTCAAGACTCTTAAAAGTGGTTTACCTATTATTTTCCCAACAGACACCTTACCTGCAATTGGATGCTTACCAGAATTTTCAAATATTATTTATAAGTTAAAGAAAAGAAATAAAAATAAACCCTTAATTCTTATGGGATCAGAACTAAATCAATTAATCGATTATGTTCACGAATCAGCTAAAGAAGATTACGAAAATATCGCTTCAATTTATTGGCCTGGAGCTCTGACAATGGTTATTCCTTGTTCTGAAAAGCAGACCATACCCCTCACAAGCAAAGATTTTACTCTTGGGTTAAGAATCCCAAATTCACAAATAGCTCAATCTCTCATTAAAGAAACAGGCCCATTGTTAACTTCAAGTGCAAACATTTCAGGTTTTACAGGATCAATGACAGCTGAGGGAATCTCTTTAGACTTCCCTTATTTAAAAATTTTGGGACCTGTTCCATGGGAAAAAGGTAGTGGTAAAGCCAGTACAGTAATATCTTGGAAGAAAAGTGGCGATTGGAGGATGATTAGAGAAGGAGAAGTATTAGTTAGGGATTTACATTAATGTTTTTATTATTGTTTTTTGTTTTATTAATTCAATTTCTTACTTATTGGATATTTGAACCCCTTGCATCTTTTTTAGAGTATGTCCTCGAAATAAAATTATTTCCAATAATCGCTCTGATAGGTTTGATTTCGTTATTTTCCAGAAAAACGATTGATTAAGAATTTAATAAACCTAAATGCCGGCTAACAGATTTGAACTGATGACCTTCGCTTTACAAAAGCGCTGCTCTACCGCTGAGCTAAGCCGGCAATTTCTTAATCTTACAATTAGGAAGGGGCAATTATCAGTATTTTTTTTGTTTTTTTAAATTTATTACTATTTCACGTCTTTATTGGGTTTTTCAATTTTACCAGTTTTATCAGTTTTTTTAAATTTTATTTCTCCTGAAATAGTTCTTTTGATTGGTAAATTTGCAACTAATGCAGTCATCCTGTCCTCAGTTTCTAAACTAACTGCTACCTCTTCAAAGTCGATTTCAACATATTTAGCAACAACATCAAGAATTTCTTTCCTCATTTTATCTAGAAGATCAGTTGTTAAGGAACTCATATCAACTCTGTCATGAGCTAGTACAAGTTGTAATCTTTCTCTAGCTGTATTTGCACTAGACGTTTCTCTGCCTAGTAATTTATTAATAAGATCTCTGAGAGTCATCATTTTAAAAAACCTTTGTTTGCATTAATCTCATGAATTTATCTTTCAGACTTTTACCTTCTTTTTTGGGATCGATAATTGGGACATTTTTATTTGTAAGTCTTTGAGAAACATTTAAATAACATTTTTTTGCAGGAGATCTACCATCTGAAAGTGTCAGTGGCTCTCCTCTATTTGTACTTATTATTACTTGTTCATCTTCTAAAACAATACCTAACAAAGGCAAAGAAAGGATCCCTTGAACATCTTCGATAGATAACATTTCTTGACTAGCCATCATGTTAGGGCGAACTCGATTGATTACAAGTTGGATAGGCTCAATATCTGAAGTATTAAGAATACCTATTACTCTATCGGCATCGCGCACTGCCGATAATTCTGGGTTAGTAACAACAATAGCTTCTTTACAGGCTGCAAGAGCATTTTTAAAACCATCTTCTACACCAGCAGGACAATCTACTAAGACAAAATCGAATTTCTCACTAAGTAGATCACTAATTTTTTTCATATCTTCGGGCTTCATCCAATCCAACATCCTAGGATCACCAGCAGGTAGAAGAGCAAGATTAGGTTCCTTTTTATGTCTAACTAATGCTTGGTCAAGACGACAATTCTTATCAAGAACATCTTGAGCTGTATAGATAATGCGATTTTCTAATCCTAGAAGTAGATCTAAATTTCTTAAGCCAAAATCGGCATCTAGTACAGCAGTTGTTGCTCCGCTGTTAGCAAGAGCTATGCCTAGGTTTGCAGTTAATGTGGTTTTACCAACCCCACCTTTACCTGAACAAATTAGTATTGTGCGAGTATTTTCCGCCAAGATTTTAATTATTTTTCAAATAATAAAGCCACTTGTAGAAAGTTAAATATTTTAAATATTAAGTAATTCTTAAATTTATCAATTTTTAATTAATTTATTGCAATTGATTGATTAATTTTTAATTTACATTAGATATGGCTTGATAATTATCATTTGTTTATCAATAACAGCAATTTCTGGATAGCAATTCTTGGGCTTATCCTTTGGTCCAATAGCGATAACATCTGCAATTCGTAATTGTAAAGGGTTTAAATAAAGTGATGCAATAGAGGCATTTTTATTTCCACTTTCTCCTGCGAATGCAATCCCCATTAATTTGCCCCAAACATAAATATTTTTCTTAGCGGAAATTATGGCTCCTGGATTCACGTCTCCAATAATGCATAGGTTCCCATTTGAAGATATTCTGTCACCCGATCTTACTGTTCCTTTATGAAGCGTATCGTCTATCTCTTTTGAATCGAGAGAGAGTAACTTATTTTTAATCTCTTGACCTTTAATAAAAGTTGAATGTATTTTCAAAGATTTCCCACTCAATATTGTATTTCTATTATTTGAGTAAATAGATAAGGAACAAATATTAATCTTGTTTAAGTGATTTTTTAATTTTGATAATTGAATACAACTTATCGACTCATTGACTGCGAAAATTTTTGCTTCCAGAGGTCCCTTCATCGAAGAAAATTTTTTGAAAGTTTCATGGATATTATCTAAATCTAACAAAGAAAAACTTTCTAAATAATTACTTTTAGTGTTATTTAAAACGATTTCCATTGCATTAAATTTTGGAATTATTTTTTATTAATGAAATCTGATTTGTAATTTCATCTTTGATGATACCTGGATAAATGATAAAAGAGCTTTCTTCAGATCTCATTAAAGTTTTTATCAATGCAGAACTATTTTCTAATGAGCTTTGATAGGTGCCGTCCCATATTTTTAGTGCATTGTTAGATTCAAATCCTTTAAAAGACCTTTCCTTAACCCCACAAAATAATTCTGAATCATAACCATTTATTTCACATAATTTTCTCGCGAATGCAAGGATTTTTAGTCTATCAATTTTGCTTAAAAAACTTATGTCTGATGCCTTTAATAAATTTCTATCAATAAACATTTTGCATAGTGTAGAAAGTGGCTCGAAAGAGTCATCTTTCCATCTAATCAAATGATAATAAAATGTTACATCATCAATTCTTATAAAATCATCAAAATCAATTTTTGCTGGAGAAAATATCCATTTATGCAGAGAATTATCTAACCAAATTTTTTTTTCAAAATTATGTTTTATTGTGTACAAAATCTTTTCCAAAATCCAAGTTGATATTTCGTTAATTCTGTGATTATAGATTGTTCTATACATCAAGTTTCTTAGAACTAGGAAATGCTCAATAGCGATAACTCCTTTTGGTTTGATTCCAATATTTCCATCAGGTGAAAAAGTGAGAGCTGAAATAATTCTTTCTAAATCTACTAAGCCATAATTAGTTCCTGTGTTGTAACTATCGCGTAAAAGATAATCTAGACGATCGCAATCTATCTCGCTGCTTATCAATGTTTTTATAGGTTTTGAAAATAGTTGTTTTGATTGAAATAATTCTCCTATTTGTCTTGGTAATTTGTTGTCATACTTTTTTAGGATTGAATTTATTGGAGAATAATTTTCAACTAGGTTTTGAGACCATTTTTCGTGATCATGTTCGAATATTGTTTCACTGGTATGGCTTAAAGGTCCATGACCTAAATCATGTAGTAGAGCTGCTCCATAAAGGGCAAATTTATTCTCACAAAATGAAGATGTACTTTCAATTAATCTCCTATAAATTTTTCTAGCTATACAAAAAACACCAATCGAGTGGGTAAATCTACTCGATTCTGCACCATGAAAAAGTAATGATGCCGCTCCTAATTGTTTAATTCTTCTTAGTCTTTGAAAAGCAACTGTATCAATTAATTCCATAATCATTAATTCTTCTGGCTTTCCTGCGTCAAATACTATTTCTTTGTGAATTGGGTCATGAAAAATTCTTTTAATACTCATATTTTTTAATTTTTTATTGTCAAATTTTTGCCATTTCAAGGATTAATTACTTGATTGTTTAATTCCATAGTTTGAACTGAAACTTCTTCTTTTTCTAAAAGCGACCCCAGAAATAATTCTGCATTCCTCACCCATTTATCGTCAGCACCTCCATATTCACTTGCATCCGGAAGATCTAGTAATTTGTCAGGCGTCATGCCTTGGCCTTGAATATTATTACCTTTGGGTGTTAAGTAACTAGCAACTGTTATAGCAATACCACTATCTTCTCCCAAACTTTTTAGAGATTGAATTAAACCTTTTCCATAAGTTTGTTCTCCCATAAGAATTGATCTCTCATTATCCTGTAGAGAACCAGCAAGTATTTCACTGGCACTCGCAGTACCTTTATTTACTAAAGTCACCATTGGTCCATCAAATGATGTCTCTTTTTGAGAAATTATTGCATCCTTGATTCCATTCCTGTTTTTTGTTTCAACTACAGGTTTCGCACTCAATAATGAGTCCGCAACCGCTATACCTGAGCTTACTAGTCCCCCTGAATTATTTCTAAGATCCAAAATCAATCCCTCAACTTCTTTCTCTTTTAACTCTTGAAGCGCCTCTTCAACTTTTTTGGGTACGCTTTCACTGAATTGAGTTATCCTTAAATATCCTATCGTGTGAGAATCGTCTCTTAACCTTTTTGTTCGCACTGGTCTTAGATCCACTGATCTCCTCTCTAGATCTACTTCCCTAATTTCTCCTAATTCCGAAGATACTTCAACTAAAACTTTTGTCCCTGATTCACCTCTTAATTTAGAGGCAGTACTTGCAAGTCCTAATTTTTCTGATGAGATCCCATCCACTGTCTCTATCAAGTCCCCACTAACTATTCCTGCTTCTTCAGCTGGTGAACCGCCAAGAGTAGATACAACTTTGATTTTATTACTATCATCATCTTCACCCAATTGAAGCCCAACACCATTAATTTCACTACCAAAATTACTTGATTTCAGAAGTTCATAATCTTTTGGGCGTAAAACTCTTGTGTAAGGATCGTCCAGAGGTCTTAACATGTCTTCAATTGCGGAATAAGCCTCTTCACTTGTTTCAATTTGTTTCTGTAATGTTTTTTGTCTAATTTTTTTCCATTGGATTTCATCAAACTTTTCTGGATCATAAAAACCCTCGTTTACCAAGGACCAAGCGTCAAGTACTAATTGCTTGCTATCACTGAGAGCATCTACTCCTTCAATCCACAAAAAATTTGTAGAAAAAATACTGATCATTAATACAATGCTCAATATCTTGAATGTTAAAAGTTTGTTAAAAGATGAATTCATTGGGTTAAGTGTTAACACCAAGTATAAGAATTTTAAGTAAGCTCTTTATATCAAAGCTAATTTTTTTTTGGATGGCGAATTCTTCATCTGTTTATGATTGGTTTCAAGAAAGGCTTGAAATTCAAGACATAACTGACGACGTAACTTCCAAGTACGTACCCCCTCACGTTAATATTTTTTATTGTTTAGGAGGCATAACTTTAGTATGCTTCTTAATTCAATTTGCAACAGGTTTTGCAATGACTTTTTACTATAAGCCAACAGTCACTCAGGCTTATAGTTCAGTAAGTTACTTAATGACTGATGTAAGTTTTGGATGGTTAATTAGATCAGTGCATAGATGGAGTGCATCAATGATGGTTTTGATGTTAATCCTTCATGTATTTAGGGTTTATCTTACCGGAGGTTTCAAAAGACCAAGAGAGTTAACTTGGGTTACAGGTGTTGTCATGGCAGTTATAACTGTCGCTTTTGGAGTGACAGGCTACTCTCTCCCTTGGGATCAAGTAGGTTATTGGGCAGTTAAGATTGTTTCTGGTGTACCTGCAGCTATCCCGGTAATTGGTGATTTTATGGTCGAATTACTTAGAGGCGGAGAAAGTGTTGGACAATCCACTCTTACCAGATTCTACAGCCTTCATACTTTCGTCTTGCCATGGTCATTAGCAGTTTTCATGTTGATGCACTTTTTAATGATTCGTAAACAGGGTATTTCAGGTCCTTTATAAACACTTACAATTAAAATTACAACCACAGCTTTAAATGTCTACTTTAAAAAAACCAGATTTATCTGATCCAAAATTAAGAGCAAAATTAGCTAAAGGTATGGGTCACAATTATTATGGAGAACCTGCTTGGCCAAATGATCTATTATATATTTTCCCAGTAGTTATTTTAGGTACTATTGCCTGTGTAGTTGGTTTAGCAGTTCTTGATCCTGCAATGCTAGGAGATAAAGCAAATCCATTTGCCACCCCCTTAGAAATACTTCCTGAATGGTATCTATACCCAGTTTTTCAAATACTTCGTGTAGTACCTAACAAACTTTTAGGAATTGCACTCCAAACATTAATTCCACTTGGATTAATCATTTTACCTTTTATTGAAAATGTTAATAAATTTTCTAACCCCTTTAGAAGACCAATAGCAATGTCTCTTTTCTTGTTCGGAACTTTTCTAACAATATATCTTGGTATTGGTGCGTGTTTGCCTATCGATAAATCACTCACTTTAGGCTTATTTTAATCCTAAATATTAAACATATCTAGATTATTGTTCTCCTCTCTTAAAAAGTGATTCATCAATAAAAATCCAACAATTGTCCATGTTTGGTATGTTCTTGACTGTTGCCCAACCCAAGTACCTGTAGGCCCATCAAAATATTCTGCCCATTCTTGCTTGGGTAATTGATTAAGTTGACACCAATAAGACTCCTCTATTAGTGATTTCATTTCTTGCATAAGAATTACATCATCAGAAGCATAATTTTTTTGATGTAAAAGAACAGCAGTACCAAAAAACCAAAGTAAACTTGGCCAATGACCACCGTTATGGTAACTCCAAGGCCAATTTTTTGGATCAGAACCAGTTTTATTTTGCCATTCTTCTACATCCATATGAGGGTGACAAATTCTCATAGGCATTTGAGCCATCAAATGCTGTCTGTTATGTAAAACTAATCTAAATAAAGCTCTTTGTTCTGCGGGAGGTAATACTCCAAAAATACAAGCTAAGGAATTCCCTAAACTGTAAAATCTAAAGTCAGGTCTACCTGTTCGAATATTTCCTATTAGGTAACCACCTCTATTCTCTAACCAATCTTGAAGCCAAGAGGGAACTACCTGAGGTTGAACGTTAAATTCATTGTAGTGTTGATCATCTCCATACTGCTCAGTTGGCCTTCTTCTTAAAATTTGCATTGTTTGGCTTGTAACCCAATAATGTTTTAAGAGAAAACTCCCTAAATCCTTAACCCATTGATTTGTAAGAATAAGTCTTTGATCTAATAGTCTACTTACATGATCTTCTCGACTTAATTCCATTAAGTTTATACAGCTCTTTAAACACCCATGAAGTAAAACTTCAACTTCTAAAGGGGCCCCCCAGACATCCATGGGTCTATCAATCATAAATGCGCAATCTGGGACGAAAAGTACAGGTGTTCCCTCAAATGTTGGATGCAGAACTAGATCTAGTAGAAGTTGAATACCTCTTTGAACGCTTTGACTTTTTCCGAATGCATGATCACCGCTTTTGTTGACATAATACCAGCATAAAATGGGCCACCATAAACTTGCATCAGCCGAAGTAATCCTCCCGATTGATCTTTGACCATAGTCTCCAATAAGCTTTCCATTTTCTTCCACGAAACTAGTAGGAAAAACACCACGTGTTTGGTAATTAGAGCTTTGTAATTCAAGGCATACACTTAGGAACTTTTTGACAATTTCATAGCGCTTTTGGGTAATTAGATAAATCATTACCGGAACGTTGTCTCTTAAAAATATTTCTCCATAATTTAATTTTTTATTTTTTGTTGGGTGTTCTAGTGCCGCAACGCTGCCTACTAGCTCTCCTGAAATCTCCACTAGAGTCTTCTCGAAGTGTTTTTTTGCATTTGTTACAATTTTCTCTTCATCTGAACTTGGTCTTACTCTTAAATTCTTTTGACTAAATCTTTCTGCCATTTCATTTATATCCCTTTATTTAAGCCTAGTTGTTTAAAGAGACTTTGAACAAATAAAAAATTAATAAAAAATTTTTGTATAAAAGGTTGCATAATTACAGTCGGATGGTTTAATATTTTCTTCTGGGCAAAAATATATTTTTTTGCATTATTCGTTCAAATACCTTAAATCTGATTTCTGGTAAATGAATGAATTTTTTGGAGATTTGATTTAGATCATTATTTTCAGCCAGAAGAAGGGTTTTCCCTTCAAAGTGAGTTATCCACTTGTTGTTTAACTCTGCACCTAGAAAATTTAAAAACTTAGGAACTGATGCTTTTATTGCGTCAAAATTTTATCGAATTTTAATTTGGTAATTTTGAGATGTATTTGCAATAAAGGTGTGAGGTCCCGTCAAGAATATATAAATTGTTTTCAATTGCTAACTTTTTGCTTTTTGAAAACTAACGGATCTGAGATCTTGGAAAGTCACTTTGAAATATTTTTAATGTGCACTCAAAGTAATCCTTAATTATTTTAAGGAGGCTGAACCTAAATAAATAAGTCAATCTTATTTTTATTTGGAGAATGCAATTCATATTGAGTAGATTTATCTACAAAAGGATTTGAACACAACGGAGAGTTTGATCCTGGCTCAGGATGAACGCTGGCGGCGTGCTTAACACATGCAAGTCGAACGAACCTTCGGGTTAGTGGCGGACGGGTGAGTAACGCGTGAGAATCTGCCCTCAGGAGGGGGATAACGGTTGGAAACGACCGCTAATACCCCATATGCCGATAGGTGAAATGAATTTCGCCTGAGGATGAGCTCGCGTCTGATTAGCTTGTTGGTGAGGTAATGGCTCACCAAGGCTTCGATCAGTAGCTGGTCTGAGAGGATGATCAGCCACACTGGGACTGAGACACGGCCCAGACTCCTACGGGAGGCAGCAGTGGGGAATTTTCCGCAATGGGCGAAAGCCTGACGGAGCAACGCCGCGTGAGGGACGAAGGCCTCTGGGCTGTAAACCTCTTTTCTCAAGGAAGAAGATATGACGGTACTTGAGGAATAAGCCACGGCTAATTCCGTGCCAGCAGCCGCGGTAATACGGGAGTGGCAAGCGTTATCCGGAATTATTGGGCGTAAAGCGTCCGCAGGCGGCCTTTCAAGTCTGCTGTTAAAGAGTGGAGCTTAACTCCATCATGGCAGTGGAAACTGAAAGGCTTGAGTATGGTAGGGGCAGAGGGAATTCCCGGTGTAGCGGTGAAATGCGTAGATATCGGGAAGAACACCAGTGGCGAAGGCGCTCTGCTGGGCCATTACTGACGCTCATGGACGAAAGCCAGGGGAGCGAAAGGGATTAGATACCCCTGTAGTCCTGGCCGTAAACGATGAACACTAGGTGTCGGGGGAATCGACCCCTTCGGTGTCGTAGCTAACGCGTTAAGTGTTCCGCCTGGGGAGTACGCACGCAAGTGTGAAACTCAAAGGAATTGACGGGGGCCCGCACAAGCGGTGGAGTATGTGGTTTAATTCGATGCAACGCGAAGAACCTTACCAGGGTTTGACATCCTGCGAACCTCTTAGAAATTTGAGGGTGCCTTCGGGAATGCAGTGACAGGTGGTGCATGGCTGTCGTCAGCTCGTGTCGTGAGATGTTGGGTTAAGTCCCGCAACGAGCGCAACCCACGTTTTTAGTTGCCAGCATTTAGTTGGGCACTCTAGAAAGACCGCCGGTGATAAACCGGAGGAAGGTGTGGATGACGTCAAGTCATCATGCCCCTTACACCCTGGGCTACACACGTACTACAATGCTACGGACAAAGGGCAGCAAACTCGCGAGAGCTAGCAAATCCCATAAACCGTGGCTCAGTTCAGATCGTAGGCTGCAACTCGCCTACGTGAAGTAGGAATCGCTAGTAATCGCAGGTCAGCATACTGCGGTGAATACGTTCCCGGGCCTTGTACACACCGCCCGTCACACCATGGAAGTTGGCCATGCCCGAAGTCGTTACTCCAACCCTTGTGGAGGAGGACGCCGAAGGTGGGGCTAATGACTGGGGTGAAGTCGTAACAAGGTAGCCGTACCGGAAGGTGCGGCTGGATCACCTCCTAACAGGGAGACAACAAAATGTTAAATATTAATTTTGTCACCTTAGGTCGATCGGTATCTCACATTCTTAATTCATTAAGAATTTTATTTCCTAAGTTTTTCTAGGTCACACCCATTACTTTTCCTGGGCCATTAGCTCAGGTGGTTAGAGCGCACCCCTGATAAGGGTGAGGTCCCTGGTTCAAGTCCAGGATGGCCCATATCTCTATGTTGGGGGTATAGCTCAGTTGGTAGAGCGCCTGCTTTGCAAGCAGGATGTCAGCGGTTCGAGTCCGCTTACCTCCACTGATTACCACCTCTTCCATAATTTTTAGAAGGGAAATGTTTTGAGTTGTGATCAAATTCTGAGCGAATCTAGCTTCCTAATGAAAATATTAAGATGCTGGATTCATTGAATTAATTTCATTGTTTTCAGAGAACCTTGACAACTGCATAGATTATTTTTTAAAGACAATAAGCATCTTTAATGATGCAGATTTATTATTTGTGCGAATGCATTAATAACAATTCTATTAAGCTGATGCTTCAATTTTGAAGTTATTGGTCAAGCTACAAAGGGCTCACGGAGGATACCTAGGCACACAGAGGCGATGAAGGACGTGGTTACCTGCGATAAGTCTCGGGGAGTTGGAAGCACACTTTGATCCGGGAATTTCCGAATGGGGCAACCCCATGTACGGCCAACTGAATATATAGGTTGGTGCGAGCTAACCCAGCGAACTGAAACATCTTAGTAGCTGGAGGAAGAGAAAGTAAATAACGACTCCCTCAGTAGCGGCGAGCGAACGGGGAATAGCCCAAACCGATAGTCTTGACTATCGGGGTTGTGGGACAGCAATATGGATCAACAAGTCTAGAAGAAACGTTTGAATGGCGTGCCACAGAGGGTGAAAGCCCCGTAATCGAAAGATAAGTTGACCTAGCTGCATCCCGAGTAGCACGGAGCACGTGGAATTCCGTGTGAATCTGCGAGGACCACCTCGTAAGGCTAAGTACTACTGTGTGACCGATAGTGAAACAGTACCGCGAGGGAAAGGTGAAAAGAACCCCGGGAGGGGAGTGAAATAGAACATGAAACCGTGAGCTTACAAGCAATGGGAGCCCGACTAATCGGGTGACCGTGTGCCTGTTGAAGAATGAGCCGGCGACTTATAGGCACTGGCGGGTTAAACCGAAAATGGTGGAGCCACAGCGAAAGCGAGTCTTAATAGGGCGTTTGTCAGTGTTTATAGACCCGAACCCTGGTGATCTAACCATGGCCAGGATGAAGCTTGGGTGATACCAAGTGGAGGTCCGAACCGACTGAAGTTGAAAATTCAGCGGATGAGCTGTGGTTAGGGGTGAAATGCCAATCGAACCAGGAGCTAGCTGGTTCTCCCCGAAATACGTTGAGGCGTAGCGTCTAGTGCTCCAGCAGGGGGGTAAAGCAACCATTTCGGTGCGGGCTGCGAAAGCGGTACCAAATCGATATGAACTCTGAATACCCTGTGTGTAACTAGGCAGTCAGACTGTGGGGGATAAGCTCCATAGTCAAGAGGGAAACAGCCCAGACCGCCAGCTAAGGTCCCAAAATTAACGCTAAGTGATAAAGGAGGTGGGATTGCCCAGACAACCAGGAGGTTTGCCTAGAAGCAGCCATCCTCAAAGGAGTGCGTAATAGCTCACTGGTCGAGCGATCCTGCGCCGAAAATGAACGGGGCTAAGCGTTATACCGAAGCTGCGGATAAATTTATTTATGGTAGGGGAGCGTTCTATGTAGGGTGAAGCGTTAGCGTAAGCGGACGTGGACAGCATAGAAGTGAGAATGTCGGCTTGAGTAGCGAAAACATGGGTGAGAATCCCATGCCCCGAAACCCTAAGGGTTCCTCCGGCAGGCTCGTCCGCGGAGGGTTAGTCTGGACCTAAGGCGAGGCCGAAAGGCGTAGTCGATGGATAACAGGTCAATATTCCTGTACCAGATGTGTTTTAGGAAGGGGGACGGAGAAGGCTAGCCAGGCCAGATGTTGGTTACTGGTTCAAGCGTTCAAGGCTTTGAGAGATGGAGAAAACATCTTGAGCTAAGGCGTGAGTACGAGCTGCTACGGCAGCGAAGTTGGTGATGTCATGCTTCCAAGAAAAGCCCTATACCTGTTAAGACACAAATGCCAGTACCCGAAACCGACACAGGTGGGGTGGTAGAGAATACCGAGGGGCGCGAGATAACTCTCTCTAAGGAACTCGGCAAAATGGCCCCGTAACTTCGGGAGAAGGGGTGCCAGCGAGAGCTGGTCGCAGTGAAGAGGCGCAAGCGACTGTTTACCAAAAACACAGGTCTCCGCTAAGTCGCAAGACGATGTATGGGGGCTGACACCTGCCCAGTGCCGGAAGGTTAAGGAAGCTGGTTAGCTTTTAGTGAAGCTGGCGACTGAAGCCCCGGTGAACGGCGGCCGTAACTATAACGGTCCTAAGGTAGCGAAATTCCTTGTCGGGTAAGTTCCGACCCGCACGAAAGGTGTAACGATTTGCGCGCTGTCTCGGAGAGAGGCTCGGCGAAATAGAATTGTCTGTGAAGATGCGGACTACATACACCCGGACAGAAAGACCCTATGAAGCTTTACTGTAGTTTGATATTGTGCTCGGGCTCTGAATGCGCAGAATAGGTGGGAGACGTTGAAATAGTGCTTGTGGGTACTATTGAGTCATCGGTGAGATACCACTCTTTTAGAGCTAGGGTTCTAACGCTTACCCGTTATCCGGGAAGCGGACAGTATCTGATGGGCAGTTTGACTGGGGCGGTCGCCTCCTAAAAGGTAACGGAGGCGCACAAAGGTTCCCTCAGGCTGGTTGGAAATCAGTCATTGAGTGCAAAAGCAGAAGGGAGCTTGACTGTGAGACCTACAAGTCGAACAGGGACGAAAGTCGGTTTTAGTGATCCGACGGTTCTGCGTGGAAGGGCCGTCGCTCAACGGATAAAAGTTACTCTAGGGATAACAGGCTGATCTCCCCCAAGAGTTCACATCGACGGGGAGGTTTGGCACCTCGATGTCGGCTCATCGCAACCTGGGGCTGAAGTCGGTCCCAAGGGTTGGGCTGTTCGCCCATTAAAGCGGTACGCGAGCTGGGTTCAGAACGTCGTGAGACAGTTCGGTCCATATCCGGTGTATGCGCAGGAATATTGAGAGGATTTCTCCCTAGTACGAGAGGACCGGGAGGAACGCACCTCTGGTGTGCCAGTTATCGTGCCAACGGTAAACGCTGGGTAGCCATGTGCGGAGTGGATAACCGCTGAAAGCATCTAAGTGGGAAGCCCACCTCAAGATGAGTATTGCCATGGCTTAAGCCAGTAAGGTCACGGGAAGAACACCCGTTGATAGGCTCTACGTGGAAGCTTGGTAACAAGTGCAGCGGAGGAGTACTAATAGACCGAGGGCTTGACCAAATAAACTTAATTTATTGTTTTTAATTTATTATTTATATAATTTTCTATGCAGTTCTCAAGGTTCACACTATCCTGGTGTTCATGGCGATGTGGAACCACTCCGATCCATCTCGAACTCGGTTGTGAAACGCATCAGCGGCGAAAATATTTAGGGGGTAGCCCCTTGAGAAAATAGCTCAATGCCAGGTAAAAATATCTTAAAGGGTTTACTCATGTTGAGTAAGCCCTTTTTCATTTTTGGCATTTAGGACACCAATGTGTACTTCTTCCAGTAATTTTTTGCCTTTCAATTAAATTTCCACATTTACGACATTCTTTTCCAGTTCTCCTATAAACATTTGTCTGTAAACCAAAATTCCCATTCTCTCCTTCCAAGTCCCTAAAATCGCTAAATGTCGTCCCCCCAGAACCAATACTTTTTTTTAATACAGTTACAATTGATTCTCTAAGCTTTATTAATTCATTCTTCTTTATTGTTCGAGCTTCCCTAAAAGGTGAGATGCCAGCAGAGTATAAACTTTCATCAGCATAAATATTACCTATACCTGCCACTATTGTTTGATCTAATAAGATAGCTTTTATAGATTTTGTTCTTTTTGAAATAACTTTTTTAAGATAATTTGCATCAAAGTCTTTAGAAAATGGTTCTGGTCCTAATGAACCTAATCCTTTAATTATTTTGTTAAGCGATAGGCCTTTATTAATCCACCACATTTGACCAAAACTTCTTACGTCAACGTACCTAAGCTCATTATTATTTTTATCGAAAAATCTAATTCTTGTATGTTTACAAGGATGAGTTGATTTTTCAATGAATTTGAAATATCCAGTCATTCTCAGATGAATTACAAGAAGTCCTTTATTTTGTGTATTTTCTAGAGGAAATTGAGTATTCTCATTTTGAACTTCTTTTAATTGAGCTATTAAATATTTTCCTCTTCTATCCCATTTATAAATAAGCGAGTTCAGAACTCCTTTAATGAATTCTTCTTTGTTTGATGGAAATGCAACAGTTGAATCCCTACAGACTTCTACTTTTTTAATAATAAAGTTATTAAGTTTTTGCTCTAAACCTCTGCGAACAGTTTCTACTTCAGGTAATTCAGGCAATTATTTAAGCTTTCTCTAATTCACTTTCAGCAAAATTATTTGTATTTGCTCCACCATCAGTTCCGCTTATACCAGCGTAATTTACTTTATCGAATCTGACTACACAGTTATATTTAATGCCTGAGGTATCAACTGAAGCAACTTTACCGATTTCATTATACCAATATGATTCTGGTCTTTTTACTCTTACGAGATCTCCTCTTGAAATAGCCATTACTATTAATTTAACTTTTTGTAGAATAACTCATCATTAATATTCTTAGACAAATTATTCACACATATTAATTAAATTATTCACACATATTAATTAAAGTTTTAACAAAAATCATTTATTAAATTATTTTCGAATTCTTCTTTAGCAGGCTTACTTCCCATCCATTTCCTGCCAGGTATTCTTACATCTAATTCATTTTTATCACAATTGATTGAAATAATCAGTTTTTTATTTTCTTGATTTAGAACGTTTAAAACTTTTCTACCTTTAATATCTTTATATGT
>QCCC01000009.1 GCA_003281415.1 Prochlorococcus sp. AG-347-K15 | reverse complement strand
CTAATTCATCCATTAAAGTAGTTTGTTCTTGATTTTCTTCTTCATCTAATTCATCCATTAAAGTAGTTTGTTCTTGATTTTCTTCTTCATCTAATTCATCCATTAAAGTAGTTTGTTCTTGATTTTCTTCTTCATCTAATTCATCCATTAAAGTAGTTTGTTCTTGATTTTCTTCTTCAAGCTGATATTCACTTAGAGCTGGGGTATGGATTAATAAATCATTTAAAGAATCAATCCCAAATCTATGCACCCACTTAAAGACAATATTTTCTTTAAGCAAAATATTATTTTCTGAAGAGGCTTTTTTAAAAACTTCTATTAGATGATTTTTTAAAAGCATAAATTTATTAATTTAACTTTCTGTTTAACAGAGGTCTTATGATAATCAAGGAAAAAACTGTTAAAGAAAATAAAATTGATATACAACTCTTACAAGTTAAATCACCATATGGGGCATGTAAAGCCACTAACTCTAAATTCATAGTTTCTGTATAAGCAGTCCTAATAGGTTCAATCGCAAAAGTTAATGGATTTAATGAGGCTAACCACCTAAGCCAATTTGGCATGAAAGAGATTGGAGCTAAAGCAGTGCTTGCGAAAAGAAGAGGTAAGTTTATCACAAATATAAGAGCGATTAATTCAATATGTCCGGGCAAGACGAACGCCAAACATAAACTTATTGATGTCACAAAAAGAACCAATAGAATTAGTGTTGTAAAAACAATTCCTAAACCATATAAGTTAGGCCATCCATAACCCAAAATGTATGAAACAACCATTATTACGATACTCTGAACAAAGCTTAGGATTGTTATATAAATAAAAGAAGATAAAACTATGGATAATCTACTGGTCAAGGGAGCAACAAGTAATCTATTAAGAAATCCAAACTCTCTATCAAACATTAAAGGAAGACCAGAGTTTAAGGCTCCGCTAAAAGCAGTAAAAACAATAAGTCCCGCCCCTAAAAAGTTCCCATAAGAATCAACTCCTGGTAAAAAACCTTCAGGAGCTTTAGAGAAAAGTGCCCCAAATAAAAAAAGCCAAATTATGGGTTGTAGTATTCCTGCTAAAAGAGTTGATGGTCTTCTTTTTAATTGAATAAATAACCTCTTTGTTAAGGCAAATGTTTCTTGATATAAAAAAAATAAATTATACTGTTGTAATTCCATAATTAGCAGTATTTAGTGTTCATTATAGTTAGTTAACCAAAAGTTTTTTTATCGCATTGATTGCTTTGATTCTTTTTTAAGGTCTCTTTTCCCTGCCATAGAAATTTCGGCATCAAGTAATGTTTTTCCAGTCGCCTGAAGATATACATCATCCAAGCTTGGCTGACTTTGGGTTAGAGAAAAAATTTCAAACTTTGAGAAGGCCAATTCTACTTTGAGTTTCGTAAGTAAATCTTTTTCCTTATCTGCTACAAAATTTATCGAGAAACCTTGAGCTTCATTTATGATAATCTGACTAATTCCATCTATTGAAGATAAAATTTGACATATATTTTTTGCTTCTTCATGGTTACTAAATTCTCTTACTTTCAAAGTTACTCTATCTCCTCCTAATTTATTTTTGAGCTCTGCAGGAGTCCCCTGTGCTATAACTCTTCCATCATCAATTATCACTAATCTGTCTGCCAATTTATCTATTTCATCAAGATAGTGACTGCTTAAAATAATGGTCATTCCATTATTTCTCAAATCTTTCAAAAGTTGCCATATAATATTTCTACTTTCAATATCTAAACCAACTGTAGGTTCATCCAAAATTAAGACTTGGGGCAAATGTAAAAGTCCAGCTGCCAGATCTATTCTTCTTTTCATTCCTCCTGAATAAGTTCCGCACTTACGATCAATCCAATCATTCATTTCTAATTGATCTATAAGTTTCTTTATCCTTTCAAATTTTTTGTTTTTATTGATGTGATATAAATCTGATTGAAAATCCAAAAGCTCTCGTCCAGTTAATATTTTATCAAGTGCAATGTCTTGGGCAACATATCCAATTAATTCTCTAATTTTCCTTGAATTTTTTATCAGATTAATATTATTTATAAAAACTTCTCCACTATCAGGCTCTATTAAAGTAGCGAGTATTTTTATTAGTGTTGATTTGCCAGCACCATTTGGACCTAGTATTCCGAATAATGTGCCAGCTTCAATTTCCATCGATAAATTTTTTAATGCATTGATATCTGAATAAGATTTTGAGAGCCCTTTAACTTTTATATAATTCATCAAACTTACTATTTACTTAAAAAACATTTTACATCTAATTTAATTCCTAAGCAGGGATACTATAGATAAAAATATTTGCATAGATTGCTGCTCAAATTCTACGGATAGTTGAGTTCTGGAAATTAATAACAAAAGACAAATGCCAAACATATAGAGAATTGACCACCTAAAAAGAGACTTTGCTCTTGAAAGATCATCAGGAGACTTTTTTAATTTATTTATTAATTGCAAAAGTCTTCCATTAAATGGCAATAACATAATTCCGTATAAGAGACCCCCTTCAGGTAAAGCAAAGACTCCCATAATACTCATTAAAACTGTCGCCCATCCGTAACGAGAAATCGCTTTAGCAGTAAAAACAGATCCTTTAACAGAAGGGAGCATAGGAATACCAACAGACGCGTAATCGTCCTTCAACAAAATTGCAAGTGCCCAAAAATGTGCTGGGGTCCATAACATTACTAAACCAAACAACCACCAACCACTAAGACCTACATGCCCTGTGGCAGCAGATGCTCCAACTAAAGGTGGTATCGCACCAGCAACTCCTCCAAAAACAATATTTTTTGTTGTACGAGGTTTCAAAATAACTGTATATAAAATTACGTAGCTAAAGAGACCAAGAAGAGTTAGACCCGCAGCCAAATAATTTACACCACTTACTAAAAGCATCGAAGCTGCCAAAGTACATGATACGGCAGCTAAAAATACAGTCTCAGATGACAACTTTCCTGCAGGTAAGGCTCTTTTACTAGTTCTTGTCATCCTTTTATCTAATTCCATTTCCCACAAGCAATTAAGAGCTCCTGCTGCTGCCGCTGCCAAAGCACCTCCTCCTAAAGTACAGATAAGTTTCGGAGAAGACAAAGGCCATTCTTCTGTTAAAGCCATTCCTCCCAAAGTTGTTGCCAATAAAAGTGGGATTAATCTTGGTTTTGCTACTTCAAGCCAAGGCGGCAAAGTTAATCTTTTTCTTGAAGGTACAACTTCATTCCTAATTGGAGATTTATAGTTCAAGTTTTCTAAATTACTACTGTTCATGAATTGATACCAACCATTTGAGAATTTAGGGAGCGGTTTAGACCTTTTTGGTTAAAAGGATTTTTAAAAATTAATGTTGTTAATATCGCAATAAATAAAGAGGCGTTAAGTTGATGACCGATAATAAAAATAGGTTCATTCAAATTTGTTTTAATACTTAAAACACCCAAAGCAATTTGGGAAAACAAAAGAAAAAAAAGTACTGAGAGATATTTCCAATATTCATTAAGTAAACTTCTCTTATAATAAATTGCAGTAGCAATAATCAATAGAATTGAAAAAGCAATTGGAAAAGCAAATAATTTATGAGTATTTAAAATTAAACATTGTTTATTAAAAGATAAGCAAATATGTGCTGACCAGGTTGATGAAAGCCTTACTCCAATAAAAGATTGAATCAAAGTAAGTAAAAGAGGAACAAACAATAATAATCTCCACCAAATTAATGGCTCTTCTATATCGTCATTTTCTAAATTTTGATTTATTGAAATTGTTGTAATGAGAAGCAGAAAAGCTATTAAAAGATGGCCAGTAACAGCATAAGAATCAAGCAGGTTTATTACTGTTAAAGCCCCTAACGATCCTTGGACAATAACGAGAAAAAGTAATAATGAATAAGTTTTAGGTAACCAATTTGGAATTTCATTTTTCCAAATAATTGAAAGGGCAAATTTAAAAAGAATTAATATTCCAACCAGAAAAGCATCTAGACGATGAAACCACTCTAGAAATACTCTTAGGTTCATATGATTAAAGGGCAAAAAAGATCCATAACATAATGGCCAATCTGGACAGGCAAGCCCCGCCTCCATGACTCGCGTAGCACCTCCAATTACGATTAGTGCGATGAGTGCAAGTACACTATGGCTTCCCAACCTTTTAAAAATTGTAAGATATTTTGATTTATATAATTGGTTATTAATCAATTGGATAAAACCTATTATTTTGCATAATAAATTAGATTCAAAAACCAAACATTAATTAAAAATTAATATGTTTAATTTAAAAAATAATTTACTAATTTAATCTTTTTTCCCTGACAATTAACTCTAAAAAGTTATTAATAATACGCCTTTTATTTCATAAATCTTAAGAAGTTGTGAATTTCAATGTTTTTCTTTTAACAAAGGATGCAGGATTAAAAAAATTGAATATCTTGAGGATATGAATACAAATTTTTAGAGAACAATTGTTAAATAAAAACATTTATTTAATATTAATTATTTCCCTCGTTTTTGCTATATCTTTTTGGATTGGTTTTAATGTAAATTTGCTTCCAGCTGAAGCAAGTATTAATGCACCAATTTACGATGAACTTTTTAAAATTCTTTTCATCATTGGATTAATTATTTTTATAGGAATGACAATAGCAGTTATTTATAGCTTATTTAAGTTTAGGAAAAGAAATGATCAGATAGGCGATGGTATAGCTTTAGAGGGAAATTTAAGCTTAGAAATTGTATGGACAATTATCCCTTCAATAATTGTTTTATTAATAGGTTTATATAGCTACAACATATACGATCGAATGGGAGGGATGAAAGAACTAAATCATAACCATGAAATGATGAGTTCTAACACTGAAAAAATATGGGCTGGGATAAGTCAAACTTCTGATAATGAAATAGCAATAAATAATTTATCAATTGAAGTTTCAGCTATGCAATTTGCATTTCTATTCAATTATCCCAAGGGCAATTTCATATCAGGAGAACTACACGTTCCTGTTGATCAAAAAGTATCAATGAAAATGGAATCCAAAGATGTAATTCATGCTTTTTGGGTACCAGAGTTCAGAATTAAACAGGATATTATTCCTGGACAACCTACTATTCTAAATTTCACTCCTACAAAAGTAGGAAAATATCCGATAATTTGTGCAGAGTTATGTGGCCCATATCATGGAGGAATGAGAGCCTCCATAATTGTTGAAGAAGAATCTGATTACAACGAATGGTTTAACAAAAATAAAAAACCAGAGGTAAATTTATGACAATATCAATTGATCCACAAAAAACTAATAATGAAAGCCTTCAACCTAAAGGCTGGCTTAGATATTTTAGTTTTAGCCTTGATCATAAAGTAATTGGGATACAATACTTAGTTTGCGGTTTTCTTTTCTATTTAATAGGAGGAACCTTAGCGAGCGCTATAAGAATTGAACTAGCTAGTCCAATGTCTGATTTTATGCCAAGAGATGTTTATAACCAAGTTTTAACTTTACACGGAACAATAATGATATTCCTTTGGATAGTGCCTGTAGTAAACGGCGCTTTTGGAAATTATTTAATTCCATTTTATGTAGGTGCTAGAGATATGGCATTCCCAAGATTAAATGCCGTAGCTTTTTGGTTAATTCCTCCTTCAGGTTTGATGCTGGTAGCAAGCTATTTTGTTGAGGGTGCTGCTCAGGCTGGATGGACAGCTTATCCTCCTTTGAGCATAACTACCCCTCAATCTGGACAAATTATTTGGATTCTTAGCGTTCTATTACTTGGAGGCAGTTCTATATTTGGTGGAATAAACTTTATCGCGACCATTATCAAATTAAGACGTCCAGGATTAAAACTTATGCAATTACCAATGTATTGTTGGGCAATGCTTGGGACAAGTATATTAGTTGTTTTGTCGACTCCTGTTTTAGCAGGCACTTTAATTCTGCTTAGCTTCGATATCATCGCTAATACAGGTTTTTTTAATCCTGTTTTAGGTGGCAATGTCGTAGTTTATCAGCATTTATTTTGGTTTTATTCTCATCCAGCTGTATACATTATGGTCCTTCCTGCTTTTGGTTTAGTTAGTGAAATACTTCCTGTACATGCTAGAAAACCACTTTTTGGATATACAACAATGGTTTTTTCAATAATGGGGATAGTAGTTTTAGGTTTAGTTGTTTGGGCGCATCATATGTTTACCAGTGGAACGCCCCCTTGGATGAGATTGTTCTTTACTATCGCCACAGCATTTATTGCTGTTCCAACAGGTATAAAATTTTTCAATTGGGTTGCAACATTATGGGGAGGTAAAATTTCCATCAATAGTGCAATGCTATTCTCTTGCGGATTTATTATAAATTTTGTGTTTGGAGGTATTACAGGAGTTGCTTTGGCACAGGTACCTTTTGATATTCACGTACATGATACCTATTTCGTTGTAGCCCATTTTCATTACATAGTTTATGGAGGAACTGTTTTTATTATTTTCTCTTCAATTTATCATTGGTTCCCCAAAGTAACTGGAAAAATGCTCAATGAAAAACTAGGAATTTTACATTTTATTATTACCTTTATTGGATTTAACTTGTGCTTTGCTCCTCAACATTGGCTTGGTTTAAATGGAATGCCAAGAAGAGTTGCAGAATATGATCCTCAATTCCAGTTCGTTAATCAAATTAGTAGCCTTGGTGCTCTTTTGATGGCTATAAGTACAATTCCTTTTTTAATTAATGTATTCATTAGCGTAAGAAATGGAAAAGATGCTGGCGATAACCCTTGGAATGCTCTTACACCTGAATGGTTAACATCTTCTCCACCTCCAGTTGAAAATTGGGAAGGAGAAGCTCCATTAGTTGAAGAACCTTATGGTTATGGTCTAGAAATTTCTGAACAAACATAAAAACATATGACAACTCTAGATAGCTCAAAAGAAATTCAAAAAAATAATTCTGAAGTTAATGAAACACATGAAGACTTTAGAATGTTTGGTCTTATAACTTTCCTAATTGCGGACGGAATGACTTTTGCTGGATTCTTTGCTGCTTATTTAACTTATAAAGCAGTAAATCCATTACCTGATGGTGCTATTTATGAATTAGAACTACCAATACCTACACTCAATACAATTTTGTTACTTGTTAGTAGTGCAACTTTCCATAAAGCAGGCAAAGCACTTTTGAAAGATAAAAACTCTGATTCGCAAAAATGGTTATTTGTTACTGCTTTTCTTGGGATTATATTTTTAATATGTCAATTATTTGAATATTTTCATTTACCTTTTGGATTAACCGATAATTTATTTGCAAGTACTTTTTATGCTCTTACTGGTTTTCATGGATTACATGTCACTTTAGGCACTTTAATGATTTTAATTATTGCTTGGCAATCGAGAATCAATGGTGGAAGATTAACTAGTCAAAATATGTTCCCATTGGAAGCTGTTGAATTGTACTGGCATTTTGTAGATGGAATATGGGTTATTTTATTTATTATCTTGTATCTTTTATAAAAACTAAATTTAAAAAATTAAATATATTTTTTATTAATTTATATTGCCACAGTTCTCCTTTTTAGTAAGAATATATAATTAGAAATTTGTCAGATAATGCTTGAAGGAAAAGAGCTTATTGAAAAAGCAAAATTATTAAGTAAAAAATCTGAAGATGAGATCGCAAAAGGTTGTGGGTACGTAGGTCCTAGCGGAAGAATCTTAAGAAAAAGTTTTTATAGAGCGCTTATCGAAGCTAAGGGTTACAAAATAGGAAATGGTCGTCAGGGGAAAAATGGTAATAGAGCTTCAAGAGGCAGGCAGACAGAATTCAAAACTACTTTAATGGATGAATTAGATGAAGAAGAAAATCAAGAACAAATTAAACTTGAATTATCAAAAACTTTTGAAAATATAGAAGAAACACAATTGGAATCAAAACGTCTAGAAACTTCTAGCAGTAATGGAATATTTAGCAAAGATAAAAACTCTAATAATATAAAACAACTTTCTTATAGCCAGAAATTACCACTGCCTAATATTAAAAATTTAAGAAAGTGGATTAATAACGATAAAAAAGCAAGCTAAATTTTTACATCATTCCTGGCATACCCATGCCACCCATTCCTGGCATACCCATACCACCCATTCCTGGCATACCCATACCACCCATTCCTGGCATGCCCATACCACCCATTCCTCCCATTGGATCTCCACTTGGCCCTCCTGGGGCTGCGGCTTCAGGCTCTGGAATGTCTGCTATAGCAACTTCTGTTGTGAGGAGCATAGCTGCAATAGATACTGAATCTTGAAGAGCTAATCTTATTACTTTGGTTGGATCTAATATGCCTGAATTTTTTAAATCCTCATATTTCCCTGAATTAGCATTAAAGCCTTTGTTAAGTCTTTTAATTTCAGCGACAACTACATCACCATTAAAACCAGCATTTTTTGCTATTTGTTTGGTGGGTTCCAAAAGGGCATCTTTAATTATATTTATCCCTGTTCTTAAATCATCAGAAGATGTTTGACTTAAATTTAATAGGTCATTTGATATTTCAATTAAAGTTTGTCCTCCTCCAGAAACAACACCCTCTTCAATAGCAGCTTTTGTAGCATTAAGGGAATCTTCGATTCTCAATTTTTTATACTTCATTTCTGTTTCTGTAGCGGCTCCTACTTTGATAAGAGCTACTCCTCCAGCTAGCTTGGCTATCCTTTCATTAATTTTATCTTGATCATACTCTGATTCAGTAATATTGACTTCTCTCTTTAATTTCTCTACTCGGGCTTTAACTAAATCTTTAGTGTCTTCGAAGGCAACAATTGTAGTTTTATCCTTTGTGATAGTTATTTTTTTTGCTTTTCCTAAATCATTAATCGATACTTTATCAAGTGACATCGATTTATCTTCGCTAATTAACTTAGCCCCTGTAAGAATTGCAATATCTTCAAGGGCAGCTTTTCTTCTCTCACCAAATAAGGGAGCTCTTACGGAAGCAACATTTAAAACCCCACTATTCTTATTTAAAACTAGAGTGGTTAAAGCCTCTCCTTCGATATCTTCAGCAAGAATTAGAAAAGGTGAGCCTGACTTCTGAATTTCTTCAAGTATTGGAACTAGATCAACTAAAGTTGATATTTTCTGATCAGTTATTAATATTTTAGGGTTTTCAAGTTCACAAACTTGTCTTTCTTGGTCTGTTACGAAATATGGAGAACTATAACCTCTATCAAAAGACATTCCTTCAGTTATATCTAATTCTGTTTCTAGTGATTGAGATTCTTCAACAGTTATTACGCCATCTGAAGTAACAATATCCATTGCTTTCGAAATTATAGATCCAATTTCTTCATCACCTCCAGCACTTACCGTTGCAACTTTTTGGATATCAGAACCACTTAATGAAATACTTTTGGAACTTAATTTTTCTAAGACAAAAACTAGGGCTGCCTCCATACCTTTTTTTAGCTCCATGGGGTTTGCGCCAGAAGCAATATTTTTTAATCCTTCCTGAACCATCTTCTGAGTCAGAATGGTTGCTGTTGTTGTTCCATCACCAGCACTTTCTTTTGTCTTAGATGCGACTTGTTCTATTAATTTCGCACCTAAATTAGAAATAGGGTTTTCAATCTCGATTTCTTTAGCAACTGTAGATCCATCTCTTACTATATCTGGCGAACCAAATTTCTTTTCTATTACAACGTTTTTTGCTTTTGGCCCAATAGTAACCTTTACTGCATTAGCTACGAAATTTACACCTTTTTCTAGAGCTTCTCTTGATTCATTAGAAAAACTTAACTGTTTAGCCATGTTTATTAAATCTTTAATCCTATTCTAATCTCCCATAGAATCATTTTTAAGGGATATTGAATTAAGTGGGGAAAGCCGAATTTCTTTTAATGAGACATACAAATTAACTCAAATAAGAGTATCTTTAAGTTATGGAAGAAACAAATAATCTTATTTTTACTCTCACCGCAATCCTCGCGATTGCTATGACACTAATATACTTTCCTTTAAGATTTTTCTTGACATTAACTGCTAGAAGTCGAAGACTAAAACTTTTACAAAAAATTAGAAGATTAAGAGATGAATTGGTCCAGCCTTATCAAAGTTCATAATTAAATACTCATACCCCCGTCAATACTGATTGTTTGCCCTGTAATATAATTTCCTGCATCACTTGAAACTAAGAATGACACCAAGTTTGCAATTTGAATACAACTTCCTAATTTCCCTAAAGGAATAACTTTAAGAATCTCTTCAGTATTAAGTTTTTCAGTCATTTCTGTTTCTATGAAACCTGGAGCTATTGCATTTACGTTTATACCTCTTGAAGCAAATTCTTTAGCGCAAGTTTTGGTAAATCCAATAACTCCAGCTTTGGCGGCAGAATAATTTGCTTGCCCAGGATTACCAATTATTCCAACAACAGATGAAATATTTACGATGCTACCACTTCTTTTTTTCATCATAAATTTTGAAGCATATTTTGTACAAAGAAAAACTCCTTTTAAGTTCGTATTTAATACGTCATCCCATTGTTCCGATTTCATTCTCATCAATAGTCCATCTCTCGTAATGCCAGCATTGTTAACCAGGATATCAATGGTGCCATTAATTTTGATTATTTCTTCAAAAGCTAAACTGACAGAATCCTCTTTTGACACATCAAATTTTAATTTATGAGCTTTACCTCCCGAATTTTTTATTGAATTTACAACTTCTTCAGCTTTTTCATCAGAAGAAGAGTAATTAATAAAAACTTCTGCTCCTAAGCGGCTTAGTTCTAAAGCAATTTCTTTACCAATTCCTCTGCTAGCTCCAGTGATTAAAGCAACTTTGCCTGATAATGAATCTGTATTGGACATTATGAAATTTTATAATTTTCAATCGTAGTACTATTTGTGTAAAGATATTGCTTTTATTTATAATTGTCTAGAAATTATTAAGACCTTCTATTGTGCACTTTTTAATACCAGCTGCAGGGAGCGGTAGCAGAATGAAAGCTGGAAAAAATAAATTACTTATTGATTTAGAGGGAGAGTCTTTGATTTTTTGGACACTTAAATCTGTATTTTCTGCAAGCTCAACAAATTGGGTTGGAATAATTGGGCAACCGAAAGATAAAAATTTATTATTAAATTCAGCTAAGGATTTTGCCCATAAAGTTCATTGGATAAATGGTGGTGACACCAGACAACAGTCAGTTTTTAATGGTTTAAAAGCGCTACCAAAAGATGCTGAAAAAGTTTTAATACATGATGGTGCTAGATGTCTAATTAATCCTGAATTGATAGACCTTTGTGCCAAGCAATTAGATGAAAATGAAGCTGTTATTTTGGCTACTAGGGTAACTGACACAATAAAGATTGTTGATAATGAAGGTTTTATTAAAGAAACACCAGATAGAAATTATTTATGGGCTGCCCAGACTCCTCAGGGCTTTTTAGTAGATAGATTAAAAAAAGCACATAAGATGGCAATTGATAAAAACTGGAAAGTGACAGATGATGCCTCACTATTCGAAATGCTTAATTGGAAAGTAAAGATTATTGAAGGAACTTATTCAAATATAAAAATTACATCCCCTATAGATTTGAAAATAGCAAAACTTTTTGTGAAGAACCCCTAATTAAAAAGGTGTATCGATACTAAGAATGCCATTATCACCATTTAAGGTGGCTTCGTATCCTAAAGGAATGCAAGCATTTCCAGATATGTGGCCTATTGGGAGGTCAAAAAGAATTGGGAAATCAAACTCTTGGAGTCTTTCAATAATGCAGTTTTTTAGTAAATCTTTCCATTCTAGGTCGCAGAAATCATTAGAAAAACTTCCGAATCCAATGCCAGCAATTTCAGTAAGTGTTTTAGTCATTCTGAGGTAAGTCAACATGCGATCAATTTTATAAATATCTTCATTAATATCTTCAAAAATTATTATTTTCCCTTTGCAATCTGGAAAGTGATTGGTACCAATTAAAAAAGTAGCAATAGTTAAGTTAGAAACGATAATTTCTCCTTTAGCTTTTCCACCTCTTAAAGGTATTCCTCTGATGTCCTCTACATATCCCTCAAAAAGTAAATTTCTTAATCTCTCAAGACTCCAATCTGGCTCTTTGAAAAGGCCATTAACCATTGGGCCATGAATAGAACCTATAAATCCTTGCGAATATTTAGATAGTAATAAAGAACATGTATCTGAGAATCCAAGCATTAAACCATGCTGCCAAGAAGGTTCTTTTTCTAATAGTCTTGCAGAACCCCAGCCTCCTTTTGCAAAAATGATTAGCTTACTATTTTGTGCTTTTTCTAGTTCTTCAAATCTAGTTAGATCATCGCCTGCAAAATAACCAAATTTTTTTGATAGAGAATTATTTTCATTAATTTCCAAGCCCCAGTTTTTTAAGATTTCCATGCCTTTTTGAAAATTTTCGTCTTCATCAATAAAGGAGCCTGGAGCTAAAATATCTATTAGATCACCTTTTTTTAGTCTAAAAACCATATTTAGAATTTATGAGGCAATAATAATTCCTAATAAAAGGACTCCTCCATAAATTGACTGATTTTTGAAGTGATTCCCAATATTTTTTATTGATTGCTTTTCCTCAGGAAATACTTTTAGTATATCTCTCTGCATTAAGATTGACGTTGTAAGCAAAATTGGCCAATAAATAAAATCCATTTCATTAATTAATCCGCATAATGCGAGAAAACTAGAAGTTAAAAAATAACAAATTTGAATAGTTATTCTTGTATTTTTCTGGAGGTTAACAGCAGAACTATTTATTCCAATTTTGATATCGTATTTTTTATCTGCTAAAGCATAAATCGTGTCAAAGCCAAAAGTCCAAAAAATAGTAGCTAGCCAGCAAAACAATAAAACAATACTATTTAAATTGCCTTCATTTGCTGCCCAAGGAATTAAGACAGCAAAACCCCAGCATATGGATAAGATTAATTGAGGATATTTAAACCATCTTTTGGCAGAAGGATAAATTAAAATAATAGGTAAAGCTAAAAAAGCAAGTGAAATGGAAAGGATTCTTCCAGGTTGAGGCAGTGACAAAGTTAAAAAGAAGCTACATAAAATTAAAAAGAAAAGAATTGAATAAGCCGTTTTAAGACCAATTTTATTTGCAGCTAGAGGTCTATTTTTTGTCCTAAAAACCCTTTGATCAATTTTTTTGTCCCAAATATCATTAACCACGCAGCCTAATCCACTTACTAGTAGTCCTCCCAGAATTATTCTTAGCAACATTAAAAATGTTGGATTAGCATCTGGGGTTAAATATAAACTCCATCCAGCAGGAATAAGTAAGATAATTCTTCCAGTCGGCTTATTCCACCTTAATAATTCAAAAAAAGTACTTAATTTAATTTGTCGATTTTTATTTTGCATATGACCTATTGTATATTTCATAACTTTAAATAATCTTACTAGGATTAAGTGATTTCTATTATTTAATAATCAATCTTGGGTATATTTATTAATGGATTAAATATATCTGAATCTTATAAAAAGAAATGATACGGAAACAAGATTTAAGATATTTTCAAGAAAAGCAAATTTTTGTAGCTTCTATAGATATTGGAACTAACTCTACACATCTCTTGGTAGCAGAAATTAATCTAGAATTAAAATCATTTTCAATAAAATTCACTGATAAATCAACCACTCGTCTTGGAGAAAGAGATGAGGATGGTAATCTTACTGAAGAATCAATCCAAAGAGCATTAGTTACTCTTAAGCGATTTAAGGAATATTGTAAAAGTAATGGAGTAAAAAAAATAGTAACAGCAGCAACAAGTGCAGTTAGGGAAGCTCCGAACGGTCAAGATTTTATTAGAAGAGTTCTTGATGAAACTGATATTCAAATAGAAATGATAAGTGGTTCTGAGGAAGCCAGATTAATTTACCTTGGTGTTCTTTCTGGGATGGCTTTTGAAGATCAGTCTTTTGTAATCATAGATATCGGAGGAGGATCTACAGAATTAATACTTGCAGATAAAAAAGATGCTATAGCTCTTACCAGTTCGAGAATTGGTGCGGTAAGACTTAAAAATGATTTTTTAAATAAAGAGTCTGTAAATTCAGAAAGATCGAGTTTTCTAAGAACTTTTATTAAAGGATCTTTAGAACCATCTGTTCGAAAAATAAAGAGTAGATCTAAGGGAAATAAGCCTTTATCTATGATTGCAACCAGTGGTACTGCGACCTCATTAGGAAATTTGATTTCAGATGATTTGGGAGAATCCAAACAAAAGTTGCATGGTTATAAATTTAAAAGAGAAAATTTACAAAATGTATTGGAAAAACTAATTAAATTGCCAGTTTCGGAAATCAAGAAAATACCCTCATTAAGTGAGAGAAGAGCAGAAATAATTATTCCAGGAGCATTGATATTAAACACCGCAATGGAGATGTTGAACTTTAATGAATTAATAATTAGTGAGAGAGCGCTTCGAGAGGGTTTGGTTGTTGATTGGATGCTTCGTAAAGGGATAATAAAAAACGAGTTAAATATTCAAAGCAATATTAGAAAAACAACTATAATTCATCAGGCCAGAAAGTTTGGAGTAGATAATACAAGAGCTGAGAAAGTTATTGATATGGCCTTTCAAATATATGATCAGACTAAAAATATCTTTCATAGCGATAATGACCCTAAAGCTAAAGAACTTCTTTGGGCAGCTTCTAATCTTTATAATTGTGGGAAATACGTGAATGTTGGTTCATATCACAAACACTCTTGGTACTTAATAAAAAATTGTGAGTTGTTGGGATATTCTGAAGCAGAAACAAATATTATTGCTTCAATTGCTAGGTACCATAGAAAGACTCTACCGAAGAAAAGACATGAGTCTTGGCAAAATTTAATATCCAAAGAAGATAAAAAATTAGTTCTTGAAATGTCATTAATCCTGAGATTAGCAGCATCTCTTGATCAAAGACCTGACAAGGTGATCTCCTCAATTCAAATAAAATTGCAAGAAAATATTCTTACATTTGAACTTTTACCATTAAATACAAACCATGATCTTCTTCTTGAAAAATGGAACTTAGAATTATGCCGTAATGTAATAAAAGAACTAAAGAATTTGGATTTAAAAGTTATTTAGTTTTTTTAATAAGTTCTTGTTTTGGAGTTTGATTCTGAGAAGAGTCTGAAAATAAATTGAAAATTAAGGACGAGGCTATTAGTCCGAGAAAGCCTGAAATTAAAATAAATATTAGGAACCCTACTGGATTAAAATCCTTAGATTGCCAAGAGTTGTAATTTTTTTTGGAAACTTCTTCAACTATTTCTTCAATTTTCACTTCTTTCTTCTCTGTCTTGAATTCATCCATTAAAAATTCTGTATCAAGTTTGAGCTTCTGTGAAATCCTTCTAATCATTGCTTTGATAAATACTTTTTCAGGTAGTTTTTCTTCATTACCTTTTTCTATGGCTTCAAGTTGATGAGCTCCGATTTTTAAATCAGAAGCCAATTCTTCAATAGATTGATTTTTACTTAATCTAGCTTCTTTAATGAAATTTCCGATTCTTTTTAAAGAAGAACCCTCTCCTTTATTGTTGATTTCCGAAACAGATTTTATTTCTTTCAAAGCAAGTGAAATTTTTACTAATTATAGTGATTAATATTTTTCTAACAACTTAAAGATTATTTATTCCTAAAGAGATGTCTATAAGATGGATTATAAAGATTAGATCTTTTTTGAGAATTACTAATTGCTGGGCTAATTATGTAAATGGTTGTTCTAATTAGTTTTTTCTCAATAGAAAATTTTTCCATATCTTTTAATTCTATTAATGATGTCCAACCATCATCCCAAGATACTCTGAATCCAACAATCACTTTAGTCTTTGGAGGGTAGAACTCTAGCAGAGTTTCTTGTGACCTTTTTACATGCCTAGCACTTAGATAAAGACATATAGAGGAATTGTGTTTTGCAAGATCTTTCAGAGATTCTTTTTCGGGCATCCCTGTGCGCCCTCCTGCTCTAGTCAAAATTATTGTTTGCGTTATATCAGGGATGGTTAACTCGGCTTCATGATATGCTGCAGCAACTTGAAAAGCACTTACGCCAGGTACGACTTCGATTTCAATTTTTTCGTTTTTTAAAATTTCGATTTGTTCTCTAATTGCTCCAAAAAGGCAAGGGTCTCCATCATGCAACCTTACAACAGTCTTCCCTGCCTGAAATTTTTCTATCATAATTGAGGTTATTTGCTCTAAGTTAAGGGAACTCGTTTTTATTTTTTCAGAATCTTCTTTCGAAAAATCTAAAATCTTTTCAGGAATTAGAGAGTCAGTCCAAATAATGACATCTGCAATTTTTATCTTTTTTAATGCTTTTAAAGTTAATAATTCTGGATCCCCTGGACCAACACCAACAAAAGATATTTTTTTATCCATTATTTCTATTTTTCCCACTATATGTTCTCAATCTTAAAAAAAATATTCCAATTAATCCAGAAGAAAATAGAAAAATACTTATAAATTGAGCCATTCTTATACCGCCATCACAAAAAGGTGGAAGTCCACCAATGCATAGGGGGTCAGTTCTTAAACCTTCAATCCAGAATCTTCCAAAGCTATAACTTATTAAATAAAGACAGCTAACAAAGCCAGGCCTGAAAAAATCTGTTTTACTTTGGTTATTAAAAATAATAATGAGGAGGATAAAAATTAAAATATTCCACAATGACTCATAGAGAAATGTAGGATGAAAAAATTCATAATTAAGAAATTCTAAAGGCCTATTCTGGATAGGTATAAATAATTTCCAAGGCAAATTTGTAGGAACTCCAAAGGCTTCATTATTGAAAAAATTTCCCCACCTTCCTATTGATTGTCCAAGAATAATCGAGGGTATTAAAATATCTATAAAAGTCTTTAAATTAATTTTTTTCGACTTACAGAAATAGATAATTGATATTAATCCTCCAATTAGACCTCCATGGATTGCTATGCCTCCTTCCCAAACTGCAAGAAAAGAAGGTATTTGAATGATGTTATTGAATATTTCAATAGAAGTAAAAAAGTTCTCTCCGCTATATTGCCTCCACTCAAAAATTACGTAATAAGCTCTAGCTCCAATTATTGAAGATATTATTAATGATGGAAGTATTTCACTAATGTACTCTGGGTTAATATTTCTTGCCTTTGCTAGTTTTTTAGAGACAAATAGGCCTATTAAGACTGAAACCGAAATAAGTAGTCCGTACCATCTAATAGTTATAAATCCTAAATTTAAAAAAGTTTCTCCTGGAGATTTTATAAAAGCTTCAAGTATAAGCATTTAAAGAAAGTTAGATACCCTCTGCTGCTTGAACTTTTTCTACTTGTTTTTTCTTTAGTACTAACAGTATTTGAGTTAGGCCTACACCAATGAAGAATGCAATCAATCCAATTACTCTATAAGGGCTCTGAAGAACAACCTCAGCGTCTAATTGCCCAAAACCGCCAACGTTGGGATCATTAGTGAGAGGGTCACCTGCATTAATTTTATCTTGTGCTTTTACGATAAGTTGAGGGCCAATAGGTATTGCTTCAGTAGTTATCTCGCCATTCTCATTTTCTATATTGACCTTATAGCTACCATCTTCAATTGTATCTATTGAATTTATAGTGCCTGAAGTGGAAGAAGTGAAAACTACATTATTGCTTTTGTCTCCAGTTGGGTATACCTGACCTCTGCCTCTGTTGCCCCCAATATGTAACGAGTATTTTCCATAGTGATATTCTTTATTAGTGGATGGATCAGGGGAAAGTACTGGAAAAACGATTTCTTTATTAGTATCGCCAGGTAATGGTCCGACAATGATGATATTATCTTTCTCTTCACTGTAATTAGTGAAATAAACCCCTTCAGTCTCCTCTTTGATTTCGTCAGTCCATCTTTCTTGTGGAGCAAGTTTAAAACCATCAGGCAGCATTACAACTGCACCAACTTGTAATGGAACTTCAGAACCATCAGCACCGATCTCTTTTAAGTCATTTTTGTAGGGTATTTTGACAACTGCTTTGAAAACACTGTCTGCTCCAACAGATTGTGGAACCTCTGCAATTGTAGGCATCTGAGCTAGATGACAATTTGCACAGACTATTTTCCCTGTGGCTTCTCTTGGGGATTCATAGTTCTGCTGAGCCCAAAATGGATAGGCAAAGGTGACATTAGGATAAAACACAATGCTTGAAATGAAAAGCATTGTACAAAAAAATAAACTTGTGTTTTTCATGATTTGATTTTTAAGACCTTTCATTTTTTTATGCCCACCATGGATTTTCATTAGTTCTAAAGTCAGTTTCTGACCATTGTTTGACGAGTACTGCATCATCTTCAATATCAACATGAGCTAGCGCTAAAGATAAAGGAGCAGGCCCTCTGACTACCTTCCCATTTGTATCGTACTGACTACCATGACAAGGACATATGAATTTATTGGCGCCACTATCCCATGGGACAACGCAACCTAAATGAGTACAAATTGCATTTAAACCAAATTCTCCTATTTCCCCACCCTCATTAACTATTAAATAAGTTGGATCTCCCTTTAAACCCTGCACTAGACTTCTGTCTCCCGCTTGATGGGTAGCTAACCAACCTGTCTTTGTAATTGGATTGCCTAATTCATCTTTTGCAGAAGTTCCACCACCACCTCCTCCTGCTCTTAAAGGCATGAAATAATTTGCTACTGGGTAAAGGGCTCCTAAAGCTACACCAGTCGCAGTACCAAATGTAAGAAGATTCATAAATTGCCTTCGACCCATTGAAGGGACATCATTGGAACTTAATTGAGTCATTCGATACTTGGTTCTGTTATTTATTAGTTATTATGGATCAAATTGTTTGATTTCTGTTGCAAATAGATAGGACTTTTAATAATTTAAAGTAAAAGTTTAGGAACTCTTAATTAATTGATTTAAATGACCCCATTACTAGTAGATGAAGTTATCCATTATTTAATTCATCGCTGGGGGAAAAAATATGATTTTAGACTCTTTAGAAGAGGAAAATTTGTTTATTTTCAAATGATGTGGGGATTTCTTGGACAAGAATCATTTCCTTTAAATGAAGATGAATATAAAAAATCAATAGCTGATAAAGTCGAGATTTTAAATAGATGTGGATATTCTGAGGAAGTAAGGGCATGGCTGAAGAAAGTTAATGCTAGGCCAAGATTAGGTAGAGCTGTCACCTTGCAATTAAATTTTAATGAGAAGATGAAAGAGTTTTTGACTTAAGATTTTCTGATAAGTAAGTTAATCCAGTCCCCACAAAAAATAAAAACACAATAGATATAGATAGCAATGACATTGTCAATGGGTCTGTTGAAGGGGTAATGACTGCAGATAAGATTGCGGAGGAGATTACAACTATCTTCCAATTCGAAATCATTTTTTCTGTTGTGATTATTCCAAGAGAACCAAGAATAAATTGTAATACTGGCAATTGAAAAGCTATTGCAGTACTGGACATTAATAGGAGTACAAAATCGAAATATCTTTCTATAGACCAAGTTGGTTCAACAATATCAGCACCGAAAGTAATAAAAAAATTTATTGCTGCAGGGACTAATATCCACCATGAAAAAATTAATCCTAAAAAAAACAGAAGACCTGAACCAAAAACTGCTGGCAAGATAAGGCTTTTTTCTTGTTTTGTTAAACCAGGCGAAATGAATAATATTATTTGATAAAAAATATAAGGAATAGAAACTATCAATCCGCTGTAACCTGCAACTTTAATAGCGACAAATAAAAACTCTCCTGGAGCAAGTTGTAGTAAATGAATATCCCCAGCTGGGATTTCTAAAAAAGATATTAATGGCTTTATGATGAGAAAACTAAAAAATATTGATATAAATATTGAGTAAATTGAGTTTAGTATCCTTTGACGAAGCTCCTCTAAATGATCACTAAAAGTCATCGAATCTGATAGTTTATTTTCACTTTGACCTGTTTCTCTCATTATTATTTGATAAATATTTTGTAAGAAAAAGGTTTAGAATTACTATTGTGAAAGTCCAATTTATTTTTCGATAAACTTAATTATTTGTTTTATTTAGGATTTGTGGGATCTGGTAATAAGAAAGGAGGGGCATCATTCAAAGATGATTCACCATAAGTTTCATATTCTCTGTATCCACCCATTTTCCCATTTGTTTTCATTAGAGCGCTTACGAAGGCAAGTAGTAAGAAAACAGTAGGAGCTCCAATTATTAATGCAGCACCAAATAGATATCCAACAATAAATTCTGGAAAACTATGATTTCCTAAAAATTCATGAGTGCCTAAAAGAAAATCAAACATTTAGATTTAAAAATTTTTTTTATTATAAACTAAATTACTGTTTTAAGATTTTTTTTAATGTAATCTTCTCCTCTTGTAGGATTTCCCCAAATAATTTCTCCATTTTTAAAGGAAACGCAACCCGGTCCTCCGTTTTTGATTTTTTGCAAATCTTTAATCTTTACCAAATTAATTGGAACTTTAATGTTTCTTTTTGCCTTACTAAATAAAGCAGCTAAATCTGCAGCTATTTGAAGATCTTGTTCAGATGCTACTTGAGATGAAGACTTCAAAACTACATGACTGCCTGGTGATTCCTGTGCATGAAACCATAAATCGCCTTTTTTTGAGAACTTAAAGCTTATTAAGTCATTTTGCCTCATATTTCGCCCTACCTGAAGCTTTAATCCTGTGGGAGTGTCAACTTGAATTGGTGAAGACTCTATTTCAGATGTACTTTTCTGATCTTCTCTTTGATTCTTGATATTGATATTAAACTCGTTACAAATTTCTTCCATAATTTCTTCTAGTAGTTTGATTCTCATAGAAAGTTTTTCATGATTTAAAGAATTTAAATTTTCTAGAAGCGTAGTGAATTCGTCTAATCTCTCTATATTTGTTTTGTAAATACTTAATCTTTCTTTTATTAATTCTCTAGATCTCTTTAGTTTTTTTGATTTTTTATATAGTTTTTGTCCCTTTATAATGTCTTTTTTTTTAATTTCATGTGAGGAGAATATAATATCAGCTTTTTCTTTATATATCTCGTAGTTTTCTGATTTTGTCAGAAGATCATATTGAATATTTAAATTCTTTTTTTCACTATTGGTTTGTTTAAAAATTATCCCTTCAATTTTCTTCTCCAATAATTCAAGTTTTTTTTGTTTCAGATGATAATCATAATAATTCTCTAAGCTTGTACATAAATCTATTTTATTTTCGCAATTAATTTCATTATCAAAAAACCAAACGCAATAAAAATCTTTGTTGAATGTAGAAAAGTTAAAGTTATTGTTTTTAAACCTGTTTATCCAAATCTTCCAATTTTTAAATATCTCATTCAAGTCTGAGTTGCTAATGAAATCAATATTTTTTTCCATTATTTCTGAATTAACAGTTGCGCTAACAACCTCTAATTGTTTTGTGAGGATAGGGCTTACTCCTTGATAGGTATTTATTAAACAGTATTTCAAAGACTCAGGTACTATTGAAATTGAGTCTTTCCATGATTGAAAAGACTCATCTTCTCTTGGTTGTTTTTTGAGATTGACTGGAGGGCCAGAATAAATTGATCCTGTTGAAATTGTTCTAAAACTAGATTGACTTGATTTAATTTGTTTACCAACGGCAATTATTTTATGTTTATTATCCAGATAAAAAATATTACTATGTTTTCCCATTAATTCAAAAATTAAATACTTATTAATTTCATCTCCGGGTTTTTTCGCAAAACTAAATTTTATAACTCTCTCGAAATCATCTTGATCAATCGAAATTAAAGCCATATACTTTAATCCGTATCTTATTTGTTTGGAAAGTGTGCTTTCTCTCCCAATCTTTTCTGGCTTATTTATCTTTAGTATCCTTGGAGAGTCTCCATTCCATGAAACTTCTAACCATGTTTGAGAATCAACTCCTCTGAAACATAATTGAATTGTATTAGGCTCTGGTTGTTGGGCAGTCTCAAACTTTGTAGGTAAGATGTTCTTTGTCAAATAATGCAAAACAGATCTAATAGATGTAATATCCATTATCTGTGGAACACCTTTTTGCATTATTCCTTTTTAATTCACAAGATGTTTATTTTACTGTAAAAAATTTTATATGAAAAATCAAAAAAAACTTATTATCCTTACTGGACCCAGCGGGGTAGGTAAAGGAACAGTTGTTAAAGAAATATTAGGTAAAGAAAAAAATTTTTGGCTTTCAATATCTGCAACTACTAGAGAACCTAGAGAGGGAGAGAAGGACGGAGAAAATTACTACTTTTTAAATAAAGAAAAGTTTAAAGAAATGATTGAACAAAACCTTTTCCTTGAATGGGCTCAATTTGCTGGAAACTACTATGGAACGCCTTTGTCTTCTGTCAATGAGAAAATAAAAAGGGGATTTACCGTACTGCTTGAAATTGAAGTAGAGGGTGCAAGGCAAATAAAAAATAAGTTTCCTAATTCACAATCAATATTTTTACTTCCTCCGGATAAAGAAGAGTTAGAGAGAAGAATAAGAAATAGAGGTACAGAAAAAGAAAAGGCTATTAAAAAAAGACTCTCAAGAGCTAATTATGAGATTTCAGTATCAAATGAATTTGATTTTGCATTAACAAATCACAATGTTGATGAAACAGCACAAGAAATAATCAAGTTAATAAAAACTTGATTATTTTCTATTTATCAACTCATTGGATGGAATAATAAATCTGGGAAAAACCTATTAAATTCAATAATTATTCCAGCTGTAAGGCTTAGCCAAATTGCTGCTACCACTGGAGCAGATCTGACAAATTTTGTGTTTAGAATTTTGAACATTTGTTTTTTATAAAAGTTTTTTAAGGATGTTTAGCGAGGACCATTGAGTGTGATGTTGTTATCTTTCTCTCTTAAATCTCCATTTCTACCTTGTTTATTGGCAAGAAGAGGCCATTGCGCTCCTTTTACAAGACATTTTCTGGCTAAGTCTAGGTCAATAATGATCTCAAGATCTGCTGGATTCTTAGTCTTTTTTGATTCAATCAGATACTCTCTTCCTGACCAACCTATTATTCCAGCAATGTAAATGAACAATACTCCTGGAATAAGTAAATCTCCTTCATGACCTCTATTTAAAAGTGCTCCCCATGGCTCAAGAGGGGGTCCAATAATTAAATGTGGAAGACCATCATCTCCACATGAGGCTTTTCCATATCTTTCAAATCTTGCAATGTCTTTTTGAGTAGTTGCAGAATTTGCTCTCTCAATGAATTTAGGATTCTCAGAACATTTTGTGAGGGCTGAAGCAGTATATTCTGTGCTATCTCTATCTGCGTTTAATGCAGGCCCATTGGCAGCTAGAGCAATCGGAGTAATTCCTAGGAACAGAAAAACTGAGGTTATTATTGAAAAAAAGAATTTCATAAGTTGCAATCTTTAATTCCTTATAGTGTGTTAATTAAGAAATTAATATTAAAATAGAACAAGTTGAATCAAAAATGCATAAAGTTTTAGCTATTGAAACAAGTTGTGATGAGACATCTGTCTCAATAGTTTCTAATATTGGCGATACTTTCAAAATACATTCAAATATAATTGCATCCCAAATTGAAGATCATTCAAAATGGGGAGGAGTTGTGCCTGAACTCGCAGCTAGAAAGCACTTAGAGTCATTACCTTTTGTTTTAGATAAGGCTCTAGAAGAATCAAAAATCAAAATTGAGGAGGTTGATTATATTGCATCAACTGTAGCTCCTGGATTAGTTGGTTGTTTACGAGTTGGTTCTATAACTGCAAGATCACTTTGCATGTTATATGCAAAGCCATTTTTGGGGATTCATCATTTGGAGGGACATTTGTCTTCAATCTTATTTTCAGAAAACTATCCAAAGAAGTCTTTCCTTACATTACTTGTTAGCGGCGGACATACTGAATTGATAAAGGTTGATGATAGAAGGGGAATGCAGAGACTTGGGAAAAGTTTTGATGATGCTGCTGGAGAAGCCTTTGATAAAGTTGGAAGACTATTAGGTCTAAGTTATCCAGGAGGACCGGCAATTGAAAAGATTGCTAAAAATGGGGATCCAATGAAATTTAATTTACCAAAATGTAGGATTTCTGATAAAAAAGGTGGATTTCTTAAATATGATTTCTCTTTTAGTGGTCTAAAAACTGCAGTATTAAGATTAGTTGAGAGAATAAATTTGGATGGGAAGACCATTCCAATTCCTGATATTGCTGCAAGTTTTGAGAGAGTAGTGGCAGAGGTCTTGGTAGAGAGAACAATAAAATGTGCAGAAGATCATAGCTTGGATAATGTTGTTGTAGTTGGAGGAGTGGCTGCTAACAATACATTAAGAAAAATGATGATTAGTGAAGCTAATAAAAAATCTATTAAAGTTCATTTAGCTCCTCTTAATCTTTGTACAGATAATGCTGCAATGATTGGAGCGGCGGCGTTGTTCAGGATCAAATTTAAGGATCATCTAAGTTCCCTTAAACTAGGGGTCGCAGGGAGACTATCAATTGAACAAGCAAATACACTTTATGAAGAAAACCCTCCTTTTTAACTTCAATGAACAAACAACCTAAAATCGAGATTAAAGAGACAAAAAACTTCGTTGATAAAAAGGAACTGAATTTGTGGAAAAGAGGTTTTACCCCTCAAGCTGAAATATGGAATGGAAGGATGGCTACTGTGGGTATAGGAATTATTTTTATAGTTATTGCTTTAATAAGCCAACTTTCTTAATTTAAATAAAATTAATTTGACTTAAAAGTAGTTTTGAAATATTTAAAAAAAATTACTCTTGTTCAGCTGATTAATTAAATTAAAAAGTATTGTATTTATTGGACTTCAGATAAGATTGTTGATTTAATCAAAATAATAAATATTTTTATTATCTATAATTTTTTATGACGCCTGAAAGGCTTGGATTACTTTGGGGAATAACTGTATTTGCAGGTGCTTGTGCTCGATTATTTTCTTCTTTTACAGGATTCCCCAGTGTTGTTATTTTATTGCTCTCTGGATTACTTATAGGAAGATCAGGTTTAGGACTGGTTGAGCCTTTAGATCTTGGTCAAGGGCTTGAGACTATTGTAGGGCTTTTAGTCTGTTTGGTTCTATTTGAAGGGGGACTAAATTTAAAACTACCTGAGGGGAATATTAGAAATACTGTTTTGAAAATTTCATTGGTAAGACTTTTTATTTCGTTATCAGCTGGGATTTTCATTGCTCATTGGCTGGCAGGCCTCTCATGGCAAGTTGCAGGAATATATAGTGCCATCGTTCTAGCTACTGGACCAACAGTTGTTTCTCCATTAGTGGAACAAATAAAATTAGTTTCCCCTCTCTCAGAAGTTTTAAAAGCTGAGGGGTTATTGCTTGAACCAATTGGTGCAGTACTTGCATTATTGCTTTTAGAACTGACTTTAGGGGACCTACGTGGGATTAATGATGTATTTATAGCATTAATGCAAAGATTAGGGGGAGGAGTCTTAATCGGATTAAGTGCAGGATGGTTGCTATCAGAAATTTTAAAAAAAATAAAAAATGAAGCCTCATTTGGTATAGAGCTTCAAGTTACCCTTGGATTTATTTTCCTTGTGTATGGAATTTCCGAATATTTTTTACCAGAATCAGGCTTGCCGGCTTCTGTCGCGGCAGGTTTTATTGTAGGCAAAAGAGAAATTATAGATAAAGAGAGATTGGATAATCTAATAGGTGAATTGGCTCAATTAGCCATAACTGTTCTTTTTCCTCTTTTGGCAGCTGACGTTTCTTGGAGTGAATTAAGTCCGCTTGGCTGGGGAGGGTTTGTTTGCGTTTTTATGTTGATGGTAATTGTTCGCCCTTTCTCTATATGGATAGCAACAATAGGAAAAGAATTGAATTTAAAAGAAAAAATATTTTTAGCCTGGTTAGCCCCAAGAGGTATTGTTACTGCAGCGGTAGCTTCTCTTTTTTCAATCAGATTAGAGCAGGCTGGTATCCTTGGGGCTGGTCGTCTCCAAGGTTTAGTATTTCTTACTATATTGATGACAGTAGGAATTCAAGGGCTTTCAGCTAAACCTTTGGCGAATAGACTTGAATTAGACCAAAAAAATAATTTAGATTGATTTAAGACATCTTTCAATTCGAGATCTATCAGTTTTACTCTCTGAGAAAAGCTCCCAACTTTGAATTAAATCTGGCCCACTTAGAGATCCAAAAAAGGCTACTCTCAATGATTTCATTAATATCCCTTTTTTAACATTATGCATTTTTGAGATTTTGTTTATTATTTCTTTGGCATTCTCTTTATCTAGTTTTATAGTATTTTGCTCAATTAAATAATTTAAGATTAGTTTTAGAGACGCTTTGCTATCGTTGTTTTCAAGAAAATCTTGACCTTCTTTTTGAATTGTGGGTATTAAGAAAAATGGTTTTGATTGAATAATGGCATCTTTTAAAAGAGTCATAGAGTCTTTAAGCAAAATTGCTAATTTGTAAGCCCATTCTTGAGATGGCGGCACCCAACCATTATCATCCCAGTATTTTCTCATGATCTCACTTAACTTTTTTGATTCCATATTTTTTATATATTGAGAATTAATCCAGTTGAGTTTTTCCCAACTAAATTTAGCTCCAGCTTTATTTATGTCTGATAAGTCAAAAATTTCAGATATCTCATCAAGTGAAAGTATTTCTCTTTCGGCAGATTTTGGAGACCAACCTAAAAAGGCCATATAGTTTGATAAGGCCTCAGGTAAATATCCCATATCTCTAAATTCGTCGATTGAAGTAACGCAATCTCTTTTAGATAATTTTTTCCCTTCACTATTTAGTATTAGGGGTGTATGCGAAAAAGTAGGCAAATTAAAATTTAATGCTTTATAAATTAATATTTGTTTTGCAGTGTTCGAAATATGGTCTTCACCCCTCACAACATGAGTAATATTCATGAAATTATCATCAACTACAACTGCAAGATTATACAAAGGATCTCCAATCTCATATCCCATTGCCCTTCTTGACAAAACTAAATCACCACCCAAGTCCTTTCCTTGCCATTTAATTTCGCCTCTTATCTGATCTACCCATTTTATTTCAATTTTTTCATCAATCTTAAACCTTATTACTGAAGTCCTCCCTTGTGATATGAATGTTTCTATTTCTTCCTTTGAAAGACTTCTGTGCCTATTATCATGTTTTGGAGGTAATCCTTTCTTTTTTTGTTCTTCTCTTAATTCAGAAATCTCATCTTCAGTTGTAAAACACCTATATGCAGCTCCACAATCCAATAGCTTTTTGATGTAACTTTTGTGAATAGAAATTCGGTCACTTTGCTTTATGGGTTCTTCATCCCATTTAAGTCCAAGCCATTTCAAGCCCTCTAATATATTTTTTGTATATTCAGATTTAGATCGAAGAAAATCAGTATCTTCAATCCTGATGAAAAACTTTCCGCCTATTTTTTTCGCATACAACCAGTTGAATAATGCTGTTCGCGCTGTCCCAATATGAAATAAACCCGTTGGACTCGGGGCTAGTCTTAATCGTTTTTCCAAATTTCTTTTAGAAAAAACGGGACCGACGGGATTCGAACCCGCAACTTCCGCCGTGACAGGGCGGTGCTCTAACCAGTTGAACTACGGTCCCAAAGTTTTGTTCTAAATTAATTTAGAACTACATTCTTAAAATTATCAGATCATAATACTTAATTTATGGTGTTGTAATAAAAAAGATTTATTAATTTGAGGATTTACAGAAATAGTAAGTTTTACAGCTGCCTAAGTAAAAAAACTATTTATTTTTGAGGTCTAAAACCAGCGGGTTCTATCAACCTAACTTGGTTGCCTCTAGCGGTAAATTCTCTGCCTTGGTCACTTTGTACGACAACTCTTCCACCAGACTTAACTCTGATGACTCTTGCACGAACCCATCCTAAAGCTGCTGATTCGAGGACTTTAACTACATCCCCAGGTTGAAGATCTAACTCCATCTTATGAAAAAAATGATTTACATAATGTTGATCAAACGCGTCGTGGAGGACTTGAACCCCCGACATCAGGTTTTGGAGACCTGCGTTCTACCAACTGAACTAACGACGCATCTAAATAATTATAAGCGTCTTTGTGACCAATAAGTTGATTAATTTACAACTTTATCGATCAAAGCGTTGTTTTACGCGAGTAGCTTTTCCTACTCTATCTCTTAGATAGAATAACTTAGCTCTTCTTACTTTACCTCTACGTTCAACTTTTAGAGAGGCAACCTGTGGACTATGTAGCATAAATACTCTTTCAACTCCTATACCCTGAAAAATTCTTCTAACTGTAATAGTCTGATTAATACCTCCATGCCTTTTTGCAATAACAACACCTTCATAAGGTTGGATTCTTTCTTTATTACCTTCTGTAATTTTTACTCCAACTTTAACAGTGTCCCCAACATAAATTTCAGGTAATTCTTTTTTTAATTGTTCATTCTCAAATTCATTAATAAGATTGGATGCGCTTAATGTTTGAGTAGTTTCAGAAACCATGTTTTTTTCGTTTTGTTCAACTTCTACATCAACTGATGCATCAGGTTTAATACCGGTTTCTAATTCCTTCTCTTGTTTCTCTTTGGCCATTTTGGTCTTTTTTATCCTACAAGTTCTATATCTTAACCTTTTGACTCGCCTTTAGTAACCTTTTTGGTAAATGAAATTGTTTTTGAAAACATTTGGAATCCCGTTATGAGCATCCATAAAACTCCAAGGGAATTCAATATCACATATATTAATTCTCCATTATCTCCTAGCCATTCGCCCTCATGGAGAGTCATTAACCAATGAACTTGTTCTTTAGAGTAACCTAATAAATCTTTTGAAATCCTATAAAGAAGACCGGTAATTGAAGATATTAATAATGGAAGAAAAACCCAAGGCGCCAAAGCTTTATGAAATTGCCTAGAATTAGATAAAAATTTCATTCCTGTTTCCCACTGTTATTGATAGATTTAAGATAGTCAAGACTATAATGGCTATTTTATTGATATTTAGCTATTACTATTATTTATTCCAATGAAACATTTTGCAGATCTTTTATTAAATAAAAATAATTCCAAAACTAATGATCAAGTACCTTTTATTCAGAGGAGAAGAGGGATTGAAATAAAGTCTGCACGTGAAATAAATTTAATGAAAAAATCAAGCAGGATAGTAGCAACCGTTTTAAAGGAAATTAATGACTTAATTAAACCAGGAATGAGCACAAAAGATTTAGATGATTTCGCAGAAAAGAGGATAAGAAGTTTTGGAGCCGTGCCAAGTTTCAAGGGATATCATGGTTTCCCTTCTAGCATTTGTTCTAGTATAAATAATGAGGTTGTCCACGGAATACCTAATAAAAATAAAATAATTAAAAATGGTGACTTAGTTAAAATTGATACAGGAGCATATTTAGATGGTTTTCATGGGGATAGTTGTATATCAATTTGTGTTGGGGAAGTTTGTTCAAAGACCCAAAATCTTAGTGATGTAGCTTACAAAGCGTTGTATGCAGGGCTTTCAAAGATTAAGGCAGGGAATACACTTCTCGATGTAGCTGGGGAAATTGAAGATGTTGTTGTAAAAAATGGATTTAGTGTTGTTGAAGACTATACAGGCCATGGAGTTGGAAGGAATCTTCATGAAGAACCCTCTGTATTTAATTTTCGGACTAAAGATTTGCCCAATGTAGTTCTCCGTGAAGGCATGACATTAGCTGTAGAACCTATTGTTAATGAAGGGAGTAAATTTTGTAAAACATTAAATGATAGGTGGACAGTTATTACAAAAGATGGAAAATTATCTGCACAATGGGAGCATACAATAGTTGTTTTAAAAGATGGCATTGAAATACTTACAGATAGAGATTTCTAGCTACTAAGATTTGTATTTATATATAATTTTGCAATATAAAAAGTTATAAAATTCTTTAAGTGGGAAAAGTAGATAAGTTAATGGATTCGGACTTATTATTATTAAATAATTCTTTGAGTCAGCTAAATCGTAAATCTTCTTTGAGACAAATTTTGGACTCATAATTCCAATGGGATTTAGTTCTGATTTAAAAGGCCCCAAAATAATTTTCTTTATGATTAATTTTTTCCTAGTATCTTTGTTTAATAGATTTTTTTTGAAAGAAATTAATTGACCTATTAGTGATTTACTTATCTCATATGATGGATTTAGGGCTGGTAATATTTCTGCTTCAGATGTGTTTATCCAAATCTCTTTTTTAATAATTGACTCATTGGTCATAGCAATTTCTTCAAATAAATTTAAAAATTTGAATTGGCTTAATGCATTTATCTCTATTGAGTTTTCATAATTAGAATTTTCTCTACTCAAGTCATATATACCGTGGTTCAAAATTAAAATATCTATCTTTTTTAGATGTTTTTTTAATGCCGATTCTTTACCGCATTCCCATTTAATCCATTCGTTGGGAGAGTCAATATTGATATTAGATTCAGTTTTACTATGAGTAAATCCAATCACTTTATATCCTTCCTGACGAAACAACTTTGTTAGTTCCTTCCCTAGCGCTCCTGAAGCTCCAGTAATCCCTATAGTTTTATTGTTTTTATTTGAACTTATCATTTTTTCGATTTTGATGAAATATTAAATAATTAAAATAAATTTACTAAAAAAAATATTAATTAATTTATTTGATTAAAACTCATAAATAAATATTTGTTTAGTACTAAAAAAAATATTATCTTAAATTTATTAATAAATAATTTTTCTAATTATGAGCGATATATTATTAATTGGTTCTTGTGAGCCATTTAGTGGTAAGTCTGCATTAGTTCTTGGGGTGGCAAAAAAACTCTTACATGAGGGGAAAAAAGTAAGAATCGGGAAACCACTCGCAACATGTATCGAACTTACTAATCTTCCTTCGATGTCATATGAGGGTTTAATAGATGATGATGTTAAGTTTATAGGTTCTACACTGAAAATTGAAGAGGAGAATTTAATCTCATCAGTAGGATTACTGGATAATATATCAGCTGAAAAAAGAATCTCTAATAAAGACTTACTGCCAGGAAAAGGTTTTGATCAAATTGAGAAATTGGTAAATGATGATTTTGAAGGGTTAAATATTTTAGAAGCAGCTGGAAGTCTTCATGAAGGAATGGTTTATGGTTTAAGTTTGCCACAACTTGCTGAAAGCTTAAATGCGAAAGTCTTAATTGTGAATATATGGGAAGATTGTAAAAGTGTAGATGCCTTACTTGATGCAAAAAAACAATTAGGAGAGCATCTGGCAGGTGTAGTATTAAATGCGGTTTTGCCTAAAGAAGTTGAAAAAGTTAAGAATGAAATAATACCCTCTCTGAAAGAGATGAATATTGAAGTGTTTGGTGTGATGCCTAAATCTCCACTCCTCAGAAGTGTCACCGTTGGGGAGCTTGTAAGAAGATTAGATGCCCAAGTAATTTGTTGCCCAGAAAAAGATCAATTACTTGTTGAGACATTAAGTATTGGTGCAATGGGTGTAAATTCTGCAATGGAATTTTTTAGAAGAAGAAGAAATATGGCCGTAGTTACTGGAGCTGACAGAACTGATATTCAACTTGCCGCCTTGGAAGCATCAACTCAATGCCTTATTTTAACTGGTTTGGGAGAACCTTTATCACAATTGATTCATAGAGCGGAGGAATTGGAGGTACCAATCTTAAAAGTAGAATTAGACACTCTTGCTTCCGTAGAAATTATCGAACAAGCTTTTGGTCACGTAAGAATACATGAATCAATTAAAGCTTCTTATGCTGTTCAATTAGTTCAGGAGCATGTAAATCTAGAAAGAATTCTCGAAAAGATAGCTTTTCCCTGCAATTTTTCAGATAAATGCTAATTTCAAATATAGGAACCATTTTATTTTGAGTCGTTCATTAGATCTACCAGCAACCCAAGGTGTTGATGCCTTAGCTCAAGAACTCGCAAAACTCCAGGATAATGGGAAAAGGAGGATTGCTTTTTTGGGGAGTAGGCATGTCCCGGTTGTGGATATCCACCTGATTGAGTTGATAGCAAGGTCGTTAGCAGAGGAAGGGCATAATATTCTTACTTCTGGATCTCAAGGGGTAAATGCTACTGTTATTCGAGCGGTTTTAGATATTAACCCTTCATTATTGACTGTATTGCTACCACAAAGCCTCGATAGACAAATGCCCGAAATCAAGAATCAACTTGAAAGGGTTATGCATTTGGTTGAAAAAAGTGAAAATGATGAATTACCTTTGCCACTTGCAAGCAGCCTTTGTAATCAAGAAATTATAACTAGATGTGATCAATTAATATGTTTTGCTTTTCACGATAGTGAAACCTTGCTAAATAGCTGTAGATGCGCAGAAGAAATGGGAAAGTTGGTTAGTCTGTTATTTTTTGATTAAATTAATTCATTTTCTCTTATTTTAATATGATTTATGCTAAGAATATTGAGCGTTTAAAAAATTACAATGGCAGATAGTTTTTCATTTGATGTGGTTTCCGATTTTGAGAGACAGGAGTTAGTTAATGCTTTGGATCAAGTAAAAAGGGAAATTTCCCAGCGTTATGATCTGAAAGGAACAGATACCATGGTTGATTTAGATAAAGAAAATATTTTCATAACCACTAATAGTGAACTAACTTTAAATGCTGTAAATGACATAATTAGACAAAAGGCAATAAAAAGAAACTTATCTTTAAAAATTTTCGACTACGGCGAAGTTGAAAAAGTAAGTGGTAACAAAGTAAAACAAACAATCCTATTAAAACAAGGAATAAATCAAGAAATAGCAAAAAAAATCAGTAAAAATATTAGAGATCAAATAAAAAAAATAAATGTCAGCATTAATGGAGAAACACTAAGAGTTTCTAGTAAGAGCAAAAATGATCTTCAATCAGCAATTAAACTTCTTAGTGAGTTGGAAGAATCTTTGAATATTCCTCTAAAAGCTAATAACTTTAGATAAAATTACCTTAAGTTTTTTTTTAATATGTCAGATTATTCAGAATCTCTCATTAAATCACTGATTAAGAAAGTAACGTCATATCCTCGTTTTTCAAAAAAAGAAATAGAGAAATTTTGTTGGATGGCAGTTCATGAGCATAAGCATAGTGTTTTACCCTCTGAATATGACATTAGGGAGATAGATGAAGATCTTTATTTAGAACTTTTACAAGAATTTAAATAAAATAATTAATAAATAATATTTATATTTCTATTTAAATTATTAAAAAAATATTTTAATTAAATAGCTTATTAATGCACTATTTAGTCTATTTAAATATGATTAATTAAAAGAAAAAATTAAATGTCAACATCTTTTAAAAATGTCACACCAACTGGTCCTGGTGGTACAGCAACATTACTGATTGTCCTCTCTTTTACTGGCTTTCTTTTGCTTACCCAATCTCTCTTTGTTGTTCCGTCGGGACAAGTTGCGGTAGTCACAACATTAGGGAAAGTAAGTGGCCCCTCTAGGAGAGCTGGTTTAAACTTTAAACTTCCATTTATTCAGTCTGTATATCCATTTGATATTAAAACTCAAGTGCAACCCGAAAAATTTGAAACTTTAACTAAAGATCTTCAGGTTATTAGGGCTACGGCTACTGTTAAGTATTCAGTAAAACCAAACGAAGCAGGAAGAATTTTTGCAACAATTGCAAGTAGAAATAGCGATGTTTATCAAAAGATTGTTCAACCATCTTTACTTAAAGCTTTAAAGTCTGTCTTTTCTCAATATGAGCTAGAGACAATAGCTACTGAATTTGCTGTAATTTCTGAAAAAGTAGGAGATACTGTTGCTCAAGAATTAAATTCATTTGATTATGTAGATGTTAAAAGTTTAGATCTTACTGGATTAGAGATTGCTGAAGAATATAGAGCTGCTATTGAACAAAAGCAAATAGCGGGGCAGCAATTACTAAGGGCAAAGACAGAAGTAGAAATTGCTGAACAAGAAGCACTAAGATATGAGACATTAAATAGAAGTCTTGACGATCAAGTACTTTTCAAATTATTTCTAGACAAATGGGATGGTAGTACACAAGTTGTGCCCGGACTACCTGGATCAGAAGGAGGAAGCCCACCAGTAATAGTTGGTGGTAGAAGATAATTATTTAGACTAATTTTTTATTGCATTAAATGATTGATCGAAAGCCTCGATAGTTTTATCAATTTCTTCTTCGCTGTGAGCTAGTGATGTGAACCCAGCTTCAAAAGGGCTTGGAGCTAGGTATATTCCTCGTTGAAGCATCTCTCTGTGCAATTTACCGAATAGTTCAGCATTATTTGTTTTTGCTTCATCAAAGTTCCTTACTGGTCCTTCACATAAGAAAAATCCAAACATAGCACTTACACTTCCACCGTTAATAGCGATACCATTATTTTCTGCAGATTGAATTATGCCTTCAATTAATCTAGAAGTCGTTGCATCTAGTTTCTCGTAGGTTCCTTCTTGTTTGAGTAGCTCTAGAGTTTTTATTCCAGCAGTCATAGCTAGTGGGTTTCCACTCAAAGTACCTGCTTGGTAGACCGGTCCAGCAGGGGCTACCATTGACATGATTTCTTTCTTGCCTCCATAAGCTCCAACAGGTAAACCTCCACCAATTACTTTCCCAAGTGTTGTTAAATCAGGAGTAACCCCAAATTTTTCTTGGGCGCCTCCATAACTTATTCTGAACCCAGTCATAACTTCATCGAAAACTAAAAGGGATCCATTCTCAGTAGTTAATTCTCTTAATCCTTCTAGGAATCCAGGCTCAGGGGTTATAAAGCCAGCATTACCAACAATTGGCTCAAGTATAACTCCCGAAATGGCGTCAGGGTTTTCAGAAAATAATTTTTTTACTGCTTCAAGATCGTTGTATGGGGCTGTGAGTGTATTTGCTGTTGTTGTTCTTGGAACTCCAGGAGAATCTGGTAATCCTAGGGTGGCTACGCCTGATCCGGCTTTCACCAAAAACATGTCTGCATGTCCGTGATAGCAGCCGTCAAATTTAATAACCTTATCTCTTCCAGTGAATGCTCTCATAAGCCTTAAAACCGCCATACAGGCTTCAGTTCCACTATTAACAAACCTAACCATTTCTACAGATGGGACAGCATCTATAACCATCTCAGCAAGTTTGTTTTCTAAAACACATGGAGCTCCAAAGCTTGTGCCTTTCTCAATTGCTTCCTGTAATGCTGTTGTAACTTCAGGGTGCGCATGTCCACATATTGCAGGTCCCCAACTTCCTATGTAGTCTATGTACCTATTGCCATCAATATCCCAAGCGAAAGGGCCTTTAACCCTATCAAAAACTATTGGCTGTCCACCGACAGACTTAAAAGCTCTCACTGGTGAGCTAACACCTCCAGGCATTAATTCTTGTGCAGCAGAGAAAATTTCTTCTGATTTGGTGGAATTTAATATGTCAGTCACAATTTAAAAAAATGAAGCTTTGAGAAAATTTTTGTCATGTTCTAACTTATAAATAAGTAAAAATTTTGTCAATCAGATTGAAATTCTACATTATGATATTTTTATTGCATTGGTTTGGATTGTAAATTATTAATTTTTAGGAAATCATAATACAAAATAATATCATCCCAAATAACTCTTTATTAATAGGCGTTCTCAGACATTAAAGAATTATTGTTTATTTTGTTTATATTTCGAAAAAATCATCTTCACTCTCAAAAAAATCATCATCTATGACATTTAAGTTAAGATCAATCATTACAGGGGCATGATCACTTGGGCGTACATTTTCTCTGGGCGAGCTGTCTATGACACAACTTTTAAGTTTTGATGATAGTTCTTTACTGATATAAATTTGGTCTATTCTCCAACCTTTATTTAATTCATATGCGTTATTACGGTAATCCCACCAACTCCAATGACCAGTATTTTTTTCAAAAATCCTAAACGAATCTATTAATCTTTCTTTCAGAACATTATTTAGTGCATTTCTCTCTATCTCAGAGGCCATTATCCCTCCTTCATATTTATCTGGATCGTGAATATCTAAGTCAGATGGAGCAACATTAAAATCACCCATAAGACAGATTGATTTCCCTTCTTCTTCTTGCTCATTCAAAAAAGAAGCTAAACAATTTAACCAATTAATTTTGTATTGGAATTTGTCTGATTCTAGTGAAGATCCATTAGGCACATAGACATTTATGATTTTGATACCATTAAATTCAGCAGATATTAATCGTTTTTGATCAAGGAAAATTTCGATATTTTGATCATAGTCTTTAAAACTAAATCCTTTTTGAACATTTTCTGCTTTAGTCTTAGAAATAATAGCAACACCATTGTATGACTTTTGTCCGTAGACCTCTACTGAATATCCTAAATTTTTAAAAGGTTCAATTGGAAAACTATCATCCATCACTTTTGTTTCCTGCAAACATAAAATATCTGGATTAACTTGACTCATCCAATCTATTATTTGTGAAAGTCTGGTTCTTATAGAGTTAACATTCCAAGTTGCTATTAACAAATTTTTACTAAAATAGGTAAAATTAAATTAGCAAAAAATTTTAGCATTAAATAAATTTGGAAATAAATAAAATGAAAATTTATTTTTGTAAAAACCTTTCAAAACCCATAACTTTTATTTTTTTTCTAACTTCTTTAATATTTTTAAATGGAAATTTACTTAATGCTGAAAATTTATTTGAAGAATTACAAATCGATAGCTCTACTAAATCAGAAGATGATGAATCAGTTATACCCACTAATCCATTTGAAATTGTAGAGATGATTAGAAGATTCAATAGTTTGAATGATGCAACTAATCCCTCTGATGCTATAGATGATGCGTTAAACTCATTTAATAGTTTGGAGGAAAAATAAGAAAAATAAATACTATAAATTATCATTTTAATTTTTTAATATGTTGAAAAATCCTATCCCAAAAGTTACAAATAAATTGCAATATAGAGCTATTGGTATTGTAAATGGTAAATTTATCCCCCATAGTAGTGAGCAAATAAATAGAGGCTACATAACTGATAATAAAGGCGAAAAAATTGAAACAGTAGTATTAGGAAAAGCATTATCTCTTCTAAAAAAGTATATTGATTTAGAGAAAAGTTATTTTTGGATTGTTTATCCAAAAAATAAAAATACTCAAAACTTGCATTTACAGGTTGCTGGAATTTGGGATCCTTATCAGCTTAATGATGTCCCAAATGATTCTTCAAAATCAAATTTTTCTAAGCTATTAGAGAAACTAGATTTAAAAGATAACTATTTTTCAGTAAGAGGAGAATTAGTTTTTGTAAATACTCAAAAAAAGGAGGTTGTTATTAAAATCTGTCCTACTTCAAAGTTGCAGAATTTAAAAAAGAAAAATTTTAAACTAAATATAAAAGGGGAGATTTCTCTTGAACTTCTCAATAGCTTTCTTAGTTTAGATGTCTTGAGAGATGGAAATTCTTTGAAATTAATCAATTATGAAGTTGTTGAAAAAAAATTAAAATGAAAAGTTGATAGCCATCGTAATTTTTACTAATAAAGAAATCTAAAATTTATGGAAGATGTTTTCATTGAATGTTCTCCAGGCATCTCGGGAGATATGTTGCTAGGAGCTTTTTATGACTTAGGTGTACCTAAGAAAGTAATTGAACAACCACTCTTTGATCTTGGATTGGGGGATAAATATAATTTAGAATTTAAAGAATCTAAAAGTTTTTCAATCCGTGGGATCAAGGTAAAAGTTGAGAATATTGATTGTGGTCTATCTCAAAGAAATTGGAGAAGTATTAAAGAACTTATTTTAAATGGGCACTTAGAAGAGAAATTACAGCAAAAAATTTATGAAGTATTTGAATCTTTAGCAACTGCGGAAGGAAAAGTTCATGGCATAAATCCTGAGGATGTGCATTTTCATGAAATTGGAGCTATAGATTCATTAGTCGATATCATTGGAGTATGTGCTGCATTAAATTACTTAAATCCTAAGAAGGTTTATTGTAATGAACCAATGTTGGGGAAAGGTTTTGTTCAAACAGAACACGGAAAATTATCTGTCCCACCTCCTGCAGTAATAGAGCTAATAAGAAAAAAAAATATTAAAGTTTTATCCTGCTTTGACTCGATAGAAGGGGAACTATCTACACCTACCGGTATTTCTTTACTTGCTAACTTAGTTGATAATCTGCAACCTCCTTCAAAATATTCTATTAACTCTTATGGAGTAGGTATTGGTAACCTAAAATTTCCATTCCCTAATTTGGTAAGAGTTCATAAAATTACTTCATTTGAGGATTCATCTATAAATGAACAAAGTAATCCAAAGTGTGAAGAGATATCTGTTCAAGAGGCATGGATTGATGATCAAACACCTGAAGATATATCGAATTTTGTGGAGAAATTGAGAATTGAGGGAGCTTATGACGTTTCTTATCAAGCTATTAATATGAAAAAAAATAGAATTGGATTTTCTATTCAAGTAATCTTGCCAACAGAGAAAAGGGAGTATTTTAGGAGATTATGGTTTAATTATTCCAATACTATTGGGGTCCGTGAAAGGACCCAATCTAGGTGGATATTACTTAGACGCAGAGGAGAATGTTCAACGACTTTTGGAAATATAAAAGTAAAACAGACTTTGAATCCCGATGGATCAATAAAAATGAAACCAGAAAATGATGAGGTTTTGAGATTAAAATTAAAGCATAAAATATCAACTTACGAAATAAGAAAAATAATAAATGAGTCCAGTAAAAAATTTAAAGCATTTGAAAACTGGAAATGAGATTTAATACAGGCAATCAACCATATTTAAAATTTCTTAAAAAAATTGATTTTGGTGGTTTAAAGAATATTTTCTTTATTTTAAGCCTGTCATATTTTTGCATCTATTTTCTTGATAATATTGATCAAATTTCTTTTGATATCAATTTAGAAAGAAATGGAATTAATCTATCTTTATCATTTTTATTTTGTGTTTTAAGTATTTACCTCAACGCTTATGCATGGAAATATATCGTTAGATGGTTCGGGAAAGAATTTAAAAGTAATAATCTAGTATCTTTTTATGTTTTAACTAATATTCTTAAATACGTTCCAGGAGGAATTTGGCATTTTGTTGAAAGATTTAATTTTATAAAAAAAATAAGTAATCCTCAGATTGCTTTGTATTCGACGCTCATAGAACCTTATTTTATGTTGAGTGGATCTTTTCTTTTGGCATCGCTGGGATTAATTTTTTCACCATTTTATTTTTTTTTAATTTTTCCTATAGTTTTCTTAAATAGGAAATTTATTTTTCTGATATTAAAAAGATTGGGGTCTCTTAAGAGAAAAGTACTTGAGGTTTTGAGACTTCCAAATTCAAACGGGAAATTTGAAGAGAGAATAAATATAATTTCTTTTTTTCCTACTAAAGCTTTATTTCTTGAAATAGGTTTTGTTTTATCTAAATTTATTGGGTTTTATATTTGCTTAAATACTTTTTATGCAAGTAATAATCTGAACTTCATATTTTTATTAGTAATCTTTTCTTTGTCATGGTCTTTAGGTTTGGTAGTCCCAGGAGCTCCAGGAGGAGTTGGTGTTTTTGAGGCTTGCCTCCTTTTATTTGTTGGCAAAAGTATTCCACAAAATATAATTTTTATCAGCTTAGTTTACTTTAGAGTCATATCTACCTCGGCAGATTTGTTGTTAAGCCTACCTTTCTTAATAAGAAAAGTGTCTAAAAAAATTTAGTTTTTTTTCTCTAAACTTGGTATCAATGACATTGATGCAATAAGGCCAAAAGTCATGATAAGAATTGCCGGTAATATTGCCTCTACCATTCTTTCATCTCCAGCATATTGATATATCCTCACAGATAATGTATCGAAATCAAATGGTCTTAAAATAAAGGTTATGGGTAATTCTTTAATAGTGTCTACAAAAACTAAAAGTGATCCTACGAAAATTGGTCCCTGTAGAAGAGGTAGATGAATTCTTTTGATGATTCCCAGCCAATTTTCTCCAAGTCCAAGTGCTGCTTCATCAAGACTAGGAGAAATTCTCTCAAGACTTGAATCAATAGAACCCTTAGAAATAGTTAGAAATCGGACAAGATAAGCCCAAATTAGTAAGCAAATAGCGATGAAATTGAATTTTGAAGAAGAAATACTTATTAAGGATAAAGCTAATACAGTGCCTGGGATTGCGTAACCTATTCCCGCAAGGTTTGTTATTAGTCCTAGTAATAAGCTTTTATTTGGGCGTCTGGCTAAGGAAATTATTAATGAGAATAGCATCGCTATTAATGCAGTTAAAAGTCCAAGGCTGATGGTCCTTAATGCTAGGGTAAATAATTCTAGAGATAACCCTTTTTTAATTTGATCTATATTGAGAAGAACCCAAAAACATGGGATCCCAAAAGAGAAAATTGGAGGAAATAAAGATATGATTATCGCTAAAATGGCTCTAGTTTTGTTTAATTCCCATCCTTGAGAATCTTTTGATGCAGGATTTTCACTCCACCTCTTTGATTTTCTTCTCGATAATTTTTCAAAAATAATTAAAGTGAAAATTATTGATAAGGCTACCAAAGATAATCCAATTGCGCTTTTTGGATTACCCTCAATTATCCAATTTTCAGCTATTCCCGTAGAAATACTTGGAATGTTTAATAATGCAAATGTACCTAACTCATTCATTACTTCCATACACATTAAACTTATTCCTGTTATTAGTGCTGGTAACGCCATTGGGAAAGCTATTTTAAAGAAGCTCCTCAAAGGCCCAACTCCTAATCCTCTACTGGCATTGATTTGATTAACTCCAAATTTATTGAAACTTTCGTTAGCAAGAATGAATACATATGGATAAGTAGAGATTGAAAGTATTAATACCCCCCACCACAAACCAGTTACTTGATACCCATAAATACTTCCTAAATCCTGCAAGACAGCTGTTATTAGATATGCTGGGGCAGCTAATGGAACTAACTGACAAATGCGGAGAACTTTTCTGAACTTAAAATCACAATTTGAAAGTAACCATCCATTCAAAGTTCCTAACCCACCACCAAAAAAACTTGTCAATATTAAAACTTTTAAAGTTCCTAATACCTCTTCTCCTCCAGCGATACCTAATGAAAAATTCCCACTTAAAATATATTGAACTCCTTCAAGAAGAAAATTAGAAATTGGAATGATTACTAATAGTGCAACAATAAACGAAGTAAAATAAAAAAGTTTTAATTCGGTTATTGCTTTTTTAAATTCTTTAATAAGTATTTTCAAAATATAATTAAGCCCAAATATGAATACTTTAATCTGTACTAAATCTACATGATGAAAGTTGATTCTTAATAGTTTGATGATCTAAGTTTTTCCCAATTAATACTATTTTGTTAGATTTTTCTTTAGACCATTCTTCATCATCTAGAGAAAATCGTTTTCCAGATAGGTGAAAAATGTGTTTTCTTTCACTTTCCATAAACCATAATATTCCTTTCGCCCTAAATACATTTTGTGAGATTTGATTATCTAAGAAATATTGAAACTTCCTTAAGGAAAATGGTTCAAATGTCTCATAAGAAACTGAGGTAAAACCCTCGATATTATTGATCAAATCGTGGGAATGAGAAGAGTGATCGTGGGAATGAGAAGAGTGATCGTGGGAATGAGAAGAGTGATCGTCTGAATTTTGTTCTATATTCTTTTTATTTTTATCGAATTCAAAAGTATCCGTCTCAAATAGACCCACGCTCATTATTGTATGTAAAGCAACTTCACTATTAGTTGATCTCAAAATCCTTGGTTCTTTTTTTATTTTATTTATAAACTCCTCTATTTTATTTAATTGTTTTTCATTTACTAAATCAGATTTATTTAGAAGAAGGATATCTCCGTATAAAATTTGAGAATAGGCGACACTTGTATTATTAATTTCAAAATCAAAATTTTCTCCATCAATGACAGTGATTATCGAATCTAATCTTACTTTTTCTCTAAGATCACCAGCCGCAAAAGTCATTGCTACTGGTAATGGATCTGCTAATCCAGTTGTTTCAACAATCAAATAGTCTAATTTTTCAGCTCTTTCTAAAACTTTGGATACGGTATTTAATAATTCGCCATTGATAGAGCAACATATACATCCATTATTTAATTCGATCATATCTTCTGAGCCTTCTATTATTAAGTCATTATCTATTCCGATCTCTCCAAATTCGTTGACTAAAACAGCTGTTTTAATACCAACTTGATTTTTTAAAATATGATTCAGAAGTGTAGTTTTGCCAGAACCTAAAAATCCACTAATAATAGTAACTGGCAATAAATTTTTAGACATTTTGAATAGTTGAAAACAAGTTTATATTTTTATTGATCGAAAATTTTGTTAATTTCCGAAGCTAATGTTTGATCCAGATTCGTAATACCTCCTAGATCATGTGTATTTAATTTAATTATTACTTTTGCATAAACATTCTCCCAGTTAGGATGATGATTATATTTTTCACAGATTAAAGCAACCTTAGTCATAAAAGCAAAGGCTTCAATAAAATTAGGGAAGTTAAATTCTCTTTGAATTTGTTTAGATTTAATTTCCCAGCCAGGTATTTTGACAACTAATTCATTCAATTCTTCATCTCGCAAAATGTAGGGTTCCATTAAATAAGAAATCTGACTTATTACATTATAAATATCTTACTTTTTCTCACCAATTATATGTACATTTATGATTCTTTCCTTTTGATCAAATCGATGTTCCCATAAATAAACTGCTTGCCATGTGCCAAGCATAATTTTCCCGTCTTGAAAACTCAAAGATAAACAAGTGTTTGTTAGGGATGTTTTAATATGTGCTGGCATATCGTCAGCCCCTTCTTGAT
>QCCC01000008.1 GCA_003281415.1 Prochlorococcus sp. AG-347-K15 | reverse complement strand
TCTTGGGGAACGACCTTAAGATTTATGTTGTAGGGAACATCAGCGAATGGTGAACCTCTTAAGGTTGCAAACAATGCAAATAATACAGGCATTTGTACAATCAAAGGAAGACAGCCTGCGAGTGGACTGCCAAACTCATTCATTAATTTTCCTAATTCTTCCTGTTGTTTCTTAGGATCACCTGAAAACTTAGATTTTATTTCTGCTTGCCTTTTTTGCATTACTGGTTGGGCAATCTTCATTCTCCTTGCGCTTCTAATTGACCCAGCGCTTAAAGGGAAAAGTGCAATTCTTATAACTACTGTTAAGGCAACAATTGCTAAACCATAACTAGGTACTAAACCGTAGAAAAAATCCAGAATAGGGATAAGTAGTTTTTCAGAAATGAACCCTATCACGATATTAAAAAGAGTGTAAATTTACTAGACATTTAATTTTACAGGAAAAGAAGTTTTTTGTAATTAATTTATTTAGGATTTAGTAGCAAATCCACTTACCTCGTTAAGATTTTGTAGTTGTGATTTTTTAATTATATTTTCTTCAATAAATTTTTGCTTTTCTCTAAAGAGGGGTAACGATTTCATCTCAACTTTAGATCCGTCGTTAAGAACAAGAACCATATCACCATATGATCCAAATCCTCTGGGAATTGATCTGATTTCTTCAATTTTATTTAATGAAACTTGAGTTTTATTTCTGCCAAACCATCCACCATCAATTGTGATCCTCTTATTTGTGATTTTATATCTTAACCACAAGGCTCTCACTATTGCAGCAAAAGTAAACGGCAATCCAAGAATAGTTAAACCAGCCAAAAGGTTTATTAATAAATCACTCTTTGCGGGACCACCTTCATAAAAGGTTTCTTCATTCATGTTAATCATTTGATTAGGCGAGATTTGAACATTAATTTTTGAAATTCCTCCAAAAGTTGATTTTTATCATTGCAGAAATCCCCAAATTTAAGGTTAACAAGTAACCAATATGGTTTGTGGTTATTAATTTTTTGAATGTTTTTTAATAACCACTCTTGCAGAATTCTTCTTACTTTGTTTCTATCTACAGCTTTTTTCGAAACTTTTTTACTAACGGCAAATGATATTCTCAAATTGTTTGAGGTATTTCTGATTTTATGGGATAAGAGTATTTCGGGGTTTGATTTTGCCAATTTAAAGGTCATTAATTCCCCATAATATTTTTTGGAATTTTTATGGATATAATTAAAAGTTCTATGACCTTTTAAACGCATATCTTTAGGTAAGGCCATACTAATTTAAGAATTATACCGCTATCCTTTCTCTACCTTTTTGTCTCCTGCTTTTAATAACTCTTCTACCATTATGAGAACGCATTCTTACTCTAAAACCAGATACACGTTTTCTTTTTCTTGAAGTTCCGCCGAAAGTTCTTTTAGTCATTTTTTTAATTATCCATAATTAATTTATCATTTAATCGATCACTATAGTCCAGCTTCCTAAATAAGTTGATACTGATTTCCCTTTAGGTTGTCCATATGAATGAAATTGATATAGTCCAGATCTTTTTGGATTAAAGACTTTAAACATAATTGCATAACTTTCTTTATTTAAAGGAATTGGACTGTAGGGGTAAATATCTAGAGACCGTAAGCCTGACTCTTTAGTCGTGATTTCGATATCAGCTGGAATATCTTCTAAACATTTAGTTCTATTTTCAAAGCCACCTATTCTTACCTTGCAAAAACTTATTTTTTCTTTACTTAAAGATGATTTAAAGGTCTCAGGAATTGCTAGATTAATTTTTAAAAGCTCAGTTCTTCTATCTGATGGCCTAAAGAAAAAATAAATTTTATTTCTAAATCTTTTTTGATTTTGTGTTTGAAACCACTTTAATCGTCTCAATCCAGAGTCTTGGTCCCACTGAAATTCCAACCCTGCTTTAGCATCCTCGAGGTGATTAAAAAATGGAGTTGAAAATAAAATTGTAGGGATAAGAAAAAATCTTAAAATTTTAAAATTTAAAGGAAGTTTCTTTGTGACGTTTAACATTGATAAAATAAATTTTTACAAATTTAATTCGGGCTGTCCAAATTTAAAGTTTAAATATTGTCTTACTAAGATTAACATCTATCTGACCTTAAATTTGCAGCTCCTCTTAGATAGGGATGATTTACTGGACTATTTGGAGGCAACAAAACTTGAGTCATTATTCTTATACAAAAATCGACATCATTAGGTACATGCATTTGTTGGCAGTCTAAAAATGCTACTGAATCAAGTCCATTACATTTTCTCGCAATTGAAGCAGGGAAACAAGCATCCAAATCTTTTGTTGCTGTGAATGTTATGGATAATAAGTTTTTCTTAATAAGATGATTGCGCGAAATTAATTCGTCTATTAATTCCATCACTGCATCTTCTATTTCCTCAACAGAATTCCCAGATGCTGTTGTAGCACCTCTTATAAATGTAATTTTATAATTATCTTTCATTTTTTCATATATTTTGATTTAAGGCTTATATAACCAAAGTATTTTATTAGATGAATCAATCTCAAAAAAGATATTGTTGATAACTTTTTCAATAACTTTACTTCCAGGTATTATTCCAAGTATTTTCTTTTTTTTCTTACCAAAAGTTAGGGGCTGAATTTTAGGATCAATATTAACCATTTTTGCGGCAAGTTCCCTCGCCACAAATTCATCTCCAACTTCATCAATAAGTCCTAATTGTTGTGCTTGGGTTCCAGTAAAAATTCTTCCATCGGCAAATTTTCTTACTTCTTCAACTGGCAAATTTCTTCCTTCAGCAACAGCTTCAGTGAATTGTTTGTAGCTTTCGTCTATAAGACCTTGAAGCAAATTTCTACCCTCTTCACTTAAAGGTTTATCTGGAGAAAGTATATCTTTAAAAACACCACTTTTAACAGTCTCGAATTTTATTCCAACTTTATCTAATAATTCAGATAAATTATTTCCTCTTATAATCACACCAATAGATCCTGTAATTGTGCCTGGATTTGCAACTATTTTGTCGGATGCAACACCAATGTAAACACCTCCAGATGCTGATATGTTGCCAAAACTAGCAATGACTTTACATCCTTTATCTTTTAGTCTTTTGATAGCAGAGTATATTTCTTGGCTATCTCCTACAGTACCTCCAGGCGAATCAATTCTCACGATCAAAGCAGGAAATTCTCTATCCTCGATTTGTTTAAGAGCTTTAAGGACAGAAACTCTTGTCGAACTTGTAATAGGCTCATCGATTACAATACGAGCCATTCTTTTTTTTGACTTTCGTCTAAAAGGCCAAATCATTCTTTTAAGGTAAATACATAAAACTACTTTAAAAAGATTATCAGCAGACCTAATGAATTCAATCCTAAATTGGTTTTTAATGATACTCCCTTTTGCACTTTGGGGAACTTCAATGGCGGCTATGACTCCCTTAGTATCAAGTGCTGGGCCAGAGTTTGTGGCCTCTTTAAGATTACTGCCTGCAGGACTTCTTGTTCTAATTACAACATATTTGTTTAAAAGAGATTTGAAAATTTATAAGTGTGATTTGAAGTGGTTTCTTGTTTTTACAATTGTCGACGCCACTTTTTTTCAGTTGTTTTTAACTTATGGTATTGAAAAAACCGGAGCAGGCCTAGGTTCTGTATTGATTGATTCTCAGCCTCTTCTGGTAGCTATTTTAGCAAGGGCAATTTTTGGAAATTTAATTAATCCAATAGGTTGGTTAGGCTTACTTTTTGGCTTGGGAGGCATAGTATTTTTAGGAGTTCCGCAAGAGTTTTTAGAAAATTTGTGGTTAATGTCTGATACTTCAATGACTGAGGTGGCTTTTAACTTTGGAGAGCTCTGGATGCTTGCAGCTTCTCTAGCGATGGCATTAGGAACTATTTTAATTAGATTTACTTGTACTAAAAGTGATCCGGTTGCAGTTACAGGTTGGCACATGATATTAGGTAGTGTCCCTTTAATTATTAAGCATTGCTTGCAATCAAGTTTTCAAATAATCCCAGATTGGTCAATATTTGAATGGGGACTCATGTCATTCGCAAGTATTTTTGGAGGAGCAATAGCTTATGGATTGTTTTTCTACTTTGCAAATAATAAAGAAATAACTGGATTTAGTACTCTTGCATTTTTAACTCCTGTATTTGCTCTTCTCAGTGGAGGTATTTGGTTAAATGAAAGACTTACCGCGGTTCAATGGATAGGGGTTGTTTTTGTTCTTATTTCGGTATTTTTTGTTAGCCAGAGAAGGTCTCTATGGGAAAATAACGTTAAGGACAATAATATTTAATTAACCTAGAAGAGAAAAGTCTAAATAATGCATATAGTTTTAATTAGTACTCCAATAGGTTTTCTAGGCAGTGGTAAAGGTGGAGGAGTTGAATTAACTTTAAACTCCTTAGTTTCAGGATTACTGTCTTTAGGTCACTCGGTAGAGGTAATAGCTCCTAAAAATTCTAAATTATCTAAAAGTAATGAAAAAGCAAAATTACATTTTGTAGAAGGTGAAGATCAAATTAGTTGGCAGCATCAAAATTATAATTCTCCTGTAAGCATCCCAGACAATTCACTTCTAGTAGGAATGCTTGAAAAGGGATTAGATATTGCGAAGAAAGCAGATGTCTTATTAAATATGTCTTATGATTGGCTACCTATTTGGATGACTTCAAATGTAAAGATACCCATTACACACCTTATTAGTATGGGTTCTGAAAGTTCGGTAATAACAAATTTAATCTCAAAGGTATATGTTACACATCCATATAATTTTGCTTTTCATTCTAAGATACAAGCCGATGATTATCCCTTCATAAAAAAACCAATAATTATTGGTAATGGTTTTCAATTAGATAATTATACTTTTCAAGAATCAGGGAATGGCCCCTTAGCTTGGGTCGGGAGAGTAGCTCCAGAGAAAGGTTTAGAGGATGCTGTTTATGTTGCTAATAAACTTGGAGAGAAACTAAATGTTTGGGGATTTATTGAAGATGAAGCCTATGCACTAAAAATAGAGCAATCATTTCCTAAAGGAACTATAGATTGGATGGGTTTCTTATCAACAGATGAATTACAAAAAAAACTTGGTAAATGTAGGGTGTTGCTAAATACCCCGAAATGGAATGAGGCATATGGGAACGTAATTGTTGAAGCCTTGGCCTGCGGGGTGCCTGTTATAGCTTATAAAAGAGGAGGGCCTAGTGAAATAATTCAGCATGGAGAAACAGGATATCTTGTTGATCCTGATGATAAAAAAAATCTGCTTTCTTATGTAGAGATTATTGAAAAAATAAAGCGTAAAAATTGTAGAGAATGGGTAGAACAAAATGCTTCAACAGATATATTTGCTGACAAGGTTGTGAACTGGCTTAATAAGGTAATCAATGTATATAAGTAAAATAAATATTAAATGATTCTTTTTAAATCAAAAAAAAGGCTTATAAACTTATTGATAGTTTTGGTTTCTGGGATAATTATATTTATTTTTGGTTTAGGGAATACAGGACTGGTGGATGAAACTCCCCCTTTATTTGCCGCTGCTGCTAGGGCAATGAGTGAATCTGGAGATTGGTTAACACCAAAAGTAAATGGAATGTTCCGTTTTGACAAGCCTCCTCTGATATATTGGCTAATGGGTTTTTTTTACTCATTACCCAAAAACCAGTTTTGGGATAGTTTCGGGACACTTTCAGCGAGGCTCCCCTCAGCTTTGGGATCATTATTTTTAATGCTGACGATTGGGGATACTTTGTTTTGTTGGCCACAGAAGGGTGATAGGCAACTCCTTACTCCAATAGTTGCATCATTGGGATTCGCTCTTTCTCCATTAATAATTATCTGGAGTAGAACTGCTGTTAGTGATGCTCTTTTAACTGGAACTTTAGGGATTAGCTTGCTTTTGTTTTGGAGAAGAATGGCAAGCGAGAATAATGATAAATGCATCTCAGCGTGGGTGTTTTTAGGGTTTGCAATTTTAACTAAAGGACCTGTTGCATTTGTTTTGGCTACATTGACTCTTACATCTTTTTTATTTATTCAGAAGGATTGGAAAAGCTTAATTTGCAAGATAAATCCTAAGAAAGGGTTTTTAATAACAATCCTAATCAGTGTTCCGTGGTACATCTTAGAACTCATAAAAGAAGGAAGACCTTTTTGGGATAATTTCTTTGGTTATCATAATTTTCAAAGATATACATCAGTTGTTAATAATCATGCTGAGCCGTTATGGTTTTTTCTTTACATAATGGTATTGGCTTCATTACCATTCACCCCTTTTTTGTATCACGGTATATTTAAAGCATTAAAAGATTTCTTATATAATCAAAAGGAAAATTATAAGATTTCTGAAACACTTAATACATTTTCTCTTTGCTGGTTAACATCAGTCTTAATTTTCTTTAGTATTTCTGCGACGAAACTACCAAGCTATTGGTTGCCAGCAATTCCAGCAGCAGCAATTTTAACTAGCAATAGTTTTGTTAACTTACAAAATCCAAATAAAACTTATTTATATTTATGGATTTTTAATATTTCTATTTTGTTTGGAGTCTCGATAGCATTCTTTTTCTCAGATATTTGGTTAATTTCAATAAATGATCCCGAGATGCCTAATCTTGCATCTGACTTAATAAGCTCTGGAATAATTTTCAAAGCTAGAATGTTTTTCTCTTTCTTTACGGTTTTTGCAATAATTTTATTTTCTTTAAAATCCAAAAATATTTTTCTTTATCTTCAAATTACACTTTTACTGGGGCAATCTTTTTTAATGTCGCCAATTAGAAAATTAGCAGATACTTCAAGGCAATTACCTTTGAGGAATATCTCAAAATTAATTTTAGATATTCGTGAGGGGAGGGAAACTTTAGCAATGATCGGGATAAGAAAACCGTCTTTACATTTTTATTCGAGGCAAATAGTTTTTTATGAACCAAATACTAAAGAAGGATTAATTAATCTTTCAGACAGGCTGAATACTGATAGGAGAAAAAACTATGAGGATCAACCTGATTATGAATTCAAATCTTTTTTGGTCGTGATAGATGAGTACTCCTCGCGTGAAAATCACTGGTCAAATATTAATCATCAAAAATTGGGCCAATATGGGATTTATAATTTATGGCGAATTCAGAAAAGTGATTTAAATAAGTATTCGGAATTTTTAATGAATAGTGGCTTTAAATCTGACTGGAAAAATAGAAAAGTTGAAAAATTTTAGCAAAGTCTTTTTTTTAGAATAGCGTTTTTTAGATCATCTAGACTGCATTTACTGGGGATTTGAATTTCATTCAAATCTTCTAATAATTCTAGATCGATGACAGAATCTTCGGCTAAAAAACTAAAAACTTCATTAATGCTTATTCCCATATCCTCAGCCATTTCTGAGATTAGCCTTAGAGTATCCCTCCTTACAGAAATCCTTAGATCTAAAGGGATATATTCATTTTCAGGGTTTGCTGACTTCATAACCTAAATCTTAAGACATTATGTAGTTATCAGGATATTAACTTTACAATATTCATTAATTGTGCGTTTACATTCTTAGTTGAATGCATTCACAAGGATTTTTAAAAGAGGTATTGTAACTATTGAAATTAAAGTTGTGGTGAAAAGTATTTTTGAAGCTATTTTTCTTTTCACGTCATAAGCTTCTGCCATTAAGATTGTTGATATTGCCGTTGGGGTCCCTGCCTGAAGTATTAATGCTGATGATTGATATAAGTCAAAATTGAAAATCTTGCTGATTAAAAAAACAATAAAAGGAAGAATAAATAACTTTAAAAAAATTGAGATTTTAATTTCTTGATTAAGATCGAAAATTTTACCCCTTTGATTTGTTATTATTCCTAGTCTTGTTCCTACAATTATTATTGCTAATGCGATAACTATTCTTGCAGGTATCCAAAGGTAATTGCCTAATATCTCATCTACATTTAGAAGATATGCCATTAGTACACCAATAATCCCTCTTGATGCAGGACTATTTATCAATGCGTTTAATAAGCCTTTGATATTTGGTATGTTCTTGTTTTGGGATTTTTCTTGGAGCAAAAAAGGTCCAAATATCCATGCGAATAGTGTTGTTCCTAAATCAAATCCGATAGTGAAGTTAATAGTTGTTGAAGGTAGAAGAGCAATTGCAATTGGTATCCCAAGAAATGATGTATTACCTATTAGCCCTGCAAGCTGTACAGTGTAATTTGAAAGCTTATTTTTGAAAAATGGGAATATATTTATTAGAACTATTAAAAATCCAATCAGGGAGAATGCTAAAAATGCACTTTTAATAAGGTTTATATCTATTCCTTCTTTTAATAATAGACCCATTACACTTAATGGAATTCCAAATCTTATTAGAGGTCTTGCAATATATTTAGAAATTTTTGGATTCTTTTTCCCAAGAAAAAAACCAAAAATTAGAAAAGGGATAATATTTGTAAATAGAGAGTAGATGGTATTAATTAAATATTTAATAAAGCAATATTAACTTGCCGTCGTACAATCAAAAAGTTTTTTAGACATGGTTAAATTAGATTATTTTCCATATCGCTTTATCAGGAATTAAAGGTGATTTATATAAATTTTCTGGTTCTTGAGTCAAAACTCTCCAAGTTGGAACTCTACAAGTAACGTAAGCAGGACTTTCTATTAATACCCCTGGTTTCTCATCAAAAGTACAAGTAAACCCTTCTTTCCAAAAACCACCATTGTTAAAGCTACCTTTAAACCAAACCCAGCATTTTGAAGTTTTCAAGATGAACAAAAATTTAATTTTATAATAATAAAATTAAATTAATATCACCATTATTTAATACTATTAAGATATTTATTGCGGACTTAAGGTTTTTGAAAAATATATTTTTGAGACTAATATCAACAGATTTAAAATTAAAGTAATCAAATTAGCAATCAAAATTGGTCTAGAAGAAATCTCATAACCGTAAATAATCCAAGACAAGACTCCAATAATAAACATTATTAAAGTTGTAGAAGAAACATCATCTGCCTTTTTTGTTTTTAGAGTTTTTATCAATTGAGGTAGAAATGCAGCTGTTGTCAAAATTGCCGCAATATATCCAAATATGTCTATATTCATAAAAGTTTTAAAATTATTCTTTAATTAAATCAGATAAATATTTTAAAGGATCTCTCATGTTTGGTGAATATCCAAGGACATCATTTGAAAAAAATTTATATATAACTTGATTTTTTCTATTTAATAAAAAAGAAGCTCCTCTTTGAGGAAGATATTTTTCATGAAGAATATAATCACCCCAATTTTGAATTATTTCATTCATATTATTTAATCTAAATGTTGCTAATTCAAATGGTCTCAAATAACCATCTCCGAAATACTTCTTAAAAGAATTTCCCGAAAAATTCAGAAATTTTAGAATATCAACCTTATCAAATTCTGAGTAGATTTGCCTTGCTTTACGGTCACCTGTGTAACCTCTTATAACTTCTTTAATTGTTTTAAAAGAATTTATGCCAGATAGCATTAAAAGCATATTCATCCAACCACCTAGACCTATATCTAATCCTTTGGAGACTTTTAGATTATTATGGATTAGGTTATTATTAACAACTTTTAAATTTTTTACACTAAAGCCAGTAAAATTACAGAATTTTTCTTTTCCATTTTGATTGCCAATTGCGATTGCAAAAATATCTAGATTTTTCTCTTGATTATTGTTGATAAAATTTTTCAAATTTATTGCATATTCAAAGCTATCAAAATCTCCCAACAAACCAAATAAAACGATTAATTTAAAATCTTTTTCACCTTTAAAGTTAAATTCTTCAATAAGATTATTGATATTATTTTGAAATTTGTCAGTCACGATTTTTTAAATGTTTTTTTAAATTAAACTAAAAAATTTTTCTTACCTTGATTGGTATAAAATTTTACATGAAAAAGTTTTTAAAGAAATTAATTTAACGTATTTAGATTTTATTATTTTAATGTAAACATTTTGAAGTTATGACTGTAGGAATTTATTACGCAACTACAACTGGAAAAACTGAAGACGTAGCTGATCGTCTTCACAACTTTATTTCTTCAGCAGAAGCACCTAAAGATGTATCTGATGTTGATGACCTTTCAGAATTAGAGGGACTAGATGGGATTATCTGTGGGATCCCAACTTGGAATACCGGAGCAGATGAAGAAAGATCTGGAACTGCATGGGATTCAATACTAGAAGATATTGGTGAATTAAGTTTATCAGGAAAAAAAGTTGCAATTTTTGGTTTAGGAGACTCTTCTACCTATACAGAAAATTATTGTGATGCCATGGAAGAACTTCATAGCTACTTCACTAAAGCAGGTGCCGAAATGGTCGGTTATGTAGATAAATCCTCTTATACATTTGATGAGTCTAAAAGTGTTATAGGAGAAAGCTTTTGTGGATTACCCCTTGATGAGGATAGTGAATCTGATTTGACTGATTCACGTCTTGAAACATGGGCTTCTCAGCTTAAGGGCGAAATACCTTCATTGGCGTAAGCTTTCAAAGATATTATTTTCCTGATTTGTATCATTTGTTCTTTCAAAATATGTTTTTTTTACATAAGTAATTAAATCTGTAAAGAACATGTAAAAAACCATACTGATTAGCAATAAGCTCAATTTGCTGTTTACTTAAATCAAGTGTTACAAACTTACGGAAAATCTGATGTCACCTATGACTGGTACGCAGGGAATTCTGGTGTTGTTGGCCGTTCAGGTAAATTCATAGCTGCTCATGCTGCCCATGCAGGATTAATGATGTTCTGGGCAGGAGCTTTTGGATTATTCGAATTGGCTCGTTACGACGCCAGCATTCCAATGGGTGCACAGAAAGCAATTGTTTTGCCTCACCTAGCAGGAATAGGAATTGGTGGCGTTGAAAATGGTGTTATTACAGAACCATATGGAATTGTTGTAATTTGCACATTACATCTAATTTTCTCAGCGGTTTTAGGTGCTGGAGGATTATTACATTCCAATAAATTTGCAGGCGATCTTGGAGACTATCCAGAGAATAGTAAGCCACAAAAATTTGATTTTGAGTGGGATGATCCAGATAAACTAACTTTTATTCTTGGTCATCATTTAATCTTTCTTGGACTTGGAGCAATAATGTTCGTTGAATGGGCTCGAATTCACGGAATTTATGATCCAGCAATAGGATCTACAAGACAAGTTGTTTACAATTTGGATATTGCTGCTATTTGGAATCATCAATTTGATTTTTTAAAAATAGATAGTCTAGAAGATGTAATGGGAGGTCATGCATTCTTAGCTTTCCTAGAGATAATTGGAGGAGTTTTCCATATTTGTACTAAGCAATTTGGAGAATATACAGAATTCAAAGGAAAAGGATTACTAGGCGCTGAGGCTATTTTGTCTTACTCAGTAGTTGGAGTTTCTTATATGGCTTTTGTAGCTGCTTTTTGGTGTGCTTCAAATACAACTATATATCCAATTGATCTATATGGAGAGCCATTAAAGCTTCAATTTGAATTCGCACCTTATTTTACAGATACGGTTGATTTAGGTTCAGGAGCGTATAGTTCAAGAGCTTGGCTTGCTAATACCCATTTCTATTTGGGTTTCTTTTTCTTACAAGGTCATCTTTGGCACGCATTAAGAGCTATGGGATTTGACTTTAAGAAAATTGGTCAAGCATTTGACAACATAGAAAATACAAAAATTACACAAAACTAATTTAATTTATTAAAAAACCTTTCTCTTTAAAGAGGGGGGTTTTTTTTTGTAGAATTTTCAAGAGTTTAAAAAGTTAATGGCGATTTTAAAAGAAATTAATTGTAAGAAGATTTTTCAAAAGGCTTATGAAAATAGGTACACTTGGAATAATTACTTTAATGGTTACCAAGGAAATTGTATTTCTATTAATAATAATAATATCCATAAAGGTAACTTTTTATTAGGTAAGGACTTTAAACCACATATTCAAAAAATAGATGATGAGAAAATTGTTAAAAGTATTGCCTCTCAGTTATTTGAAGTATGTATACACAGGGTAAAGAGAGAATTTCAATCTGTTCATTCAGGTAATAATTTTAACTTACTTAAAACATCTGAAAGTGGTATTGAAATGAGTGTGTCTGGTAAAAATGAGGGTGACAAATATAGAGTTAAAAATGAATGTATCAATATGGTTTATAGAAAAATTCATGGAACTATAATTGAAATTTTTGTTGAAGAATTCTTAGATACAGGAATAGGTTTTCTCAGTAAAAAGTACACCAGTCAACAAATTGATCCTGATACTCTTGAGGCAAATTCGCAAAGATTGGAATATGAAGATGAATTTATAAATTTAGGTAAAGGGGATTATTGGGTTTTAAGTTCAAGAACAATAAAATACTTAAACCAAAATCAAGAAGAAGAAATTCAAAAATTTGTTTTCGAAGATATATCTTTATTGAACTGATTTTTTTATTCAACCAATCTAAATCCTTTATCAAGCAGTTTTTGATAAAGAAGTCTTGCTCTGAAAGCTAAAATTTGCTCCTCATTTTCGTTACTAATAACATGAAAATAATTATTATCTAACTTATTTTTGCTAAAACATACGTTTGATTCACCTAACCTTAAAGTCCAGTTCTCTTCTTTTGCTAAATGTTGATTAGGGCCAAGGTCCCATGGACATTTTTCAGGATATTTTTCTCTTTTAGAACCCATATCAATAATTTTAACTACCCAATATTAATAAAAATTTAAAAGTATGGCTATAAATTCATAGTGGAATGTTTACTCATAATGTAACTATCATATTATTTACTCTTTAGTAGCAATTAGACAATAAAAAGGATCTTTAGTTAAAAAATTAAAGAAATTAATGGTGGGTTCATTAAACTTTTTTATAATTTTTGGTTCATTAAATCCGTTTGTTATTAATACTTTTCTTACATAGTTGACTCTCTCTTCTTCAGTAGAAGTAGTCCATATATTAGGAGCCTTATGCCAAAATGCGCGATTAGAAAAAGCAATTATAATCTTGCCCTGATTACTCAAAATCCTTGCGATTTCTTTAGTTAAATTTTCTGGGTATTGTAGATATTGCCAAGCTGCCACCATTAAACAATAATCAATACTTTCGTTATCAAGGGGAATTTCTTGATTAAGATTGAAATTTTGTATCCAATAAGAATCAAACATTTTATTTTTTTCAAGTTCTTTTTTGTTTAATCCATGTCCAATAACTTTTTTGTATTTTTTGCTTTTAGGTAGATAACTATCCCAACTAGACATTAAATCGAGGACTGTTGAAGAATCTGCAATTTCATTTTTATAGACAGTTGATAGATATTGTCTAAAGTTTTCATCCAAATGATAAACAAATTTTGGATCAGAATAAAATTCTTCATCATTATTCTCATCAAGCTTTTTTCTTTGATAATTATTTAAAACTTCCAAAACTATTAATTATGAAATGTATCTCAAATTTAGTAAATTGAAATTAATATTGCGTTTTACAAATCTTTTTTTAACCTTTTTAAAATTAAAAATTTTTTAAAAAAGCTAGACATCTATTTCAAAAAAGTTAAATTATTAATAATAATTTAATTATGATGATTGAGTTTAAAAGCACCAAACAAAGAAGATCTAAAAAAGCTCTATTTAATCCTTATAAAAACGGAATAAGTTCATACGATATGGCATATCTTTCATCAAAAAGAAATCTAAAAAATAAAAATTCATGTACAGAGATTGATTCGCAAAAAGACTATTTAGCTGCATAAAAATGCCTTTCATTAATGTTTCGACTTCTGTAAAAGTAGATGACAAGAAAAAATTACTTAAAGAAATTTCAATATTAATTTCATCTTTAACTAATAAATCTAAAAGATTTGTAATGGCAAAATTAGATGAAAATTTCGAAATGTATTTTGATGATTCAAGCCCCTGTTGTTTTATAGAAATTAAATCAATAGGTTCTTTAAATCCTTCAGAAATGGCAAAGCCAATATCTAATTTCTTACATGAGAAATTAGATATCCCATTAGATAAGATTTATATTTCTTTTGAGGATGTGCCCCCTTCAATGTGGGCTTGGAATGGAAGAACATTCGGATAACCAGTTAACTTCAATATTGAATTAAATTAATGGAAATAAATAATTTATTTGATTTAAATAGTCTTAGGTCAGCGCCTCATTTAAGTGGTCTTCAAAGGGAAAAACTTCAAAATGAGCTAGAACTTAATATTATTAATGCAGATTGGATAACAATAGGAATAATGGCATCGCACGACTATGAGGCTATTAATGCACTAAAATCAATATCCAGAAAATATTCTTCAATTAAATTCTTAGGTTTAGAGTCTCTCCATGCTGATGGAAGTGTTTTTTTAAAAGCTAATCAAAAAACTGGGAATGTTTTTATTAGGCCTGAGAATGGACTTGGGGAAGGAATTTTATTAACATGTCAATATAATGTTGATTCCTTTGAATCAAACACTTTCGGACCCTTGCCATTAGATTTTTTTTCTAACTAATTTCATTTATTAATAAAAAAATTTGAGAGACAGAATTTAAAGGTATTAATATTTCTAATTATTCCTTGTTTAAAAAGCTTTGTTATCATATTTAATGGCATTTAACTAAATCTTTCGAACTTCTTAATTTGATGTTTTTTCAGGACATAATTCAAAACTTAAATAATTTTTGGTCTAAAGAAGGATGCTTAATTATGCAGCCTTATGACACTGAAAAGGGTGCTGGAACTATGAATCCGCATACTTTTTTAAGAGCTATTGGGCCGGAACCTTGGAGTGTTGCATATGCAGAGCCATGTAGAAGACCAACAGATGGAAGATTTGGCGATAATCCAAATAGAGCCCAACATTACTTTCAATATCAAGTGATAATTAAGCCTTCACCAGATGGGATACAAGAAAAATATTTGACATCTCTAGAATCTTTAGGGATTAATCCTAAGGATCACGATATTAGATTTGTAGAGGACAATTGGGAATCTCCAACACTAGGAGCTTGGGGAGTTGGTTGGGAAGTATGGTTGGATGGAATGGAAGTTACTCAATTTACATATTTTCAACAATGCGGAGGATTAGATTGTAATCCTATCCCAATTGAAATTACCTATGGATTGGAGAGGATTGCAATGTTTTTGCAGGATAAGGAAAGTATTTGGGATCTAAATTGGAACAAAAATTTAAAATATAGTGATATTTGGCTTCAATTTGAAAAAAGTCAATGCTCATATAATTTTACTGAATCTAATCCTGATAATCTTAGAAAACTATTTGAAATTTACCAAGATGAGGCAAATTCTTTAATTGAGAAAAAATTAACTAGCCCTGCGCTAGATTTTGTTCTGAAATGTAGTCATACTTTCAATTTGCTTGATGCAAGGGGAGTAATTTCAGTTACAGATCGCGCGCAATATATTGAAAAGATTCGAAAATTAGCAAGAGAAGTCGCATCATCTTGGGTTGATGAAAGGGAATATTTGGGATATCCATTAAGGAATTAAAATATAAGCTATTTGTAAAGAATGAAATTGATGGTATAAAAAGTTACATTCAACTGAAACTTATTTTTCTTTCTTTTTTTGTTACAGCCGATACAGTATAGTTACCCAAATTCTTTGGGTTATTTTAGTGTGAGGTAAAATGAAACTCTTCCAACAAATGTTGGTTGCAGGAGCGTCCTTGAGCTTATTAGCTCCTGTTGCTGCTCAGGCTTCCGACGCAGTTAATCTAGAAGAAATGAATGGCTATCTTCGTAGCGAATCAAAGCCTTCAAGATTAGACAACAAAACATTCATTAACGAAGTTAGTGAAGATATTGCAGAACTCAAAGGTCGTGTTGATGGTCTTGAGGTTCAACATAATAATTTAGAAGCAGGTGCTTTTTCAGGTACAACATCAATGGACGGTAAGGCCGTAATGTGGATTGGTGGTGTAGACGGTGGAGGTGAAATCGGTGACACAGAATCTACTACAACCGGCTACACATACACAATGAACTTGAATACAAGTTTCACTGGTGATGATAACCTTTACGTTCGTCTTAAAGCAGGGGACGTTGGTGGAGCACCAACCGCAGGTACATCTGATGACTACAGTATTTGGGATAACAAAGCTACTTATCACATAGAGACAAAAGATACTGATGACTCTTTCAAAGTTGACAAGATCTGGTACACAGGAACTCTTGGTGACAATATTACATATTTTGTAGGACCAAGAATTGAAAACTACTACATGTATATAACTCCTTCTATTTATCAGCCAGGTGCATTGAAATCAATGAAGCTAGGTGGTAATTCAAACTTTGGAGCTAGCACAGATATTGGGTTTGGTTTCAAATACGAGACTGAAGGTGGTTTTGGTGTAGCATCTAATGTGGTTTCTAAAGATGCAGATAGCACTTTAGGAATGCTTGGTAAGAATGACCATAACAAATGGGATACTCAGGTTGCTTACACTCAAGATAGATGGCATGTTTCTGCTACCTTATCTAATCAGCAAAACTGGGGAAGTCATTCTTACAACGCTACCAAGCAAAATGCAGATTTGAACACTGGCGACTACACTGGTTACGCTTTAAGAGGCTACTGGAAACCAGAAAATACTGGTACAGCTACTCCTGAAGTATCAGTTGGTTATGACATTAGATCTGTAGATGATACTGTTGCAAGTGGTGCTCCTACAGATGCAGACAGCTACTTTGTTGGTTTAACTTGGAGAGATATGTTCCAAGCAGACGATAGAATTGGTTTTGCTGTAACTCAGCCACTTAAAACTACTGATTGTAATGGGACATGTTCTAATCCTGATGTTGATCCTTTTGTTTGGGAAGCTTACTATGCGTTCAGACCTAATGATTCTATGGAAGTTAGACCCGCAATCTTCGGTGGTACAGATGTTCTAGCAGACAAAAAAGATGACATCTTCGGTGCTGTTTTAACAACTACATTCAAATTCTAAATTTAGGATTTGTTAATAAAAAGGCCTCAATTACGAGGCCTTTTTTATTGCAAAGAATTTTTTTACCAACAATTTTCACCTTCTCCAATAGGTATACATGTACTTGATTTTTTTGCCTCATCAGCTAATTTTTGAGCTTCTGCATCTAGAATAAAATCAGCTTCTAATGGCATATCAGTATTCCATTCTTTTAATCCGCCTAAATCATTTTCTCCAGCCTTCAAAGAAAAATCTTCAGATGTTGATATTGCTAATGCGCTTGTAGCAGCGATAAAAATAGCAATAGAGTTTTTCTTTTTCATATATTTTAGTAATAATTTTTATTTTAGTTCTCTTAAAAAGTTTTTTCTATTTGATGTATAAAATGATTCTGAATTAACTCCCTAACCTTCTTAAAAGGTTTGAATATGATTTAAATATAAGGTCAACTTCGCTTGATCTTCCATACTTGGCTAGTAATGATCTTGCCGCAGCATCTAGATCAAATAAATATTCTCTCTCTTCAATACTTTTTATATAACTTTCAATCCAACCAACAAATACTAATCTCTCACCAACAATTACTTCTTCTACTGAATGTAAATATGTACTTGGATAGATTATGATCTCCCCTCCATCCAGCTTAAATTTTTCTTCTGAGTTGAAACTCTCAATTAATAGTTCACCGCCTTCATAATTATCTTTGCAATTTATAAAAACAGTAAAAGATAAGTCAGCTCTCCCCGAGGACATATAAGCATTATCAATATGACGTCCATATCCCATGCCTTTTGTCGATTTTGAGAATATTGTTCCATGCACTTTCTTTGGCAATGCAAAGCTTTTGATTAGTTCATTACTAAGAATCTTTTTTGTAATCAAATTAGAAAACTTTTTTGATAAATCTGAATCTCTTCTAAGTTGTAAATTATTTTTTACTTTGGCAGCATGTTTCCCAGCAGTTTTCTTACCTTCTTCCCAAAGTAATTTTTCTTTGCCTAAATTCTCTCTGAGGATTTTTAATTCTTCAGAATGCAATAATGCATGAGTTAAATAATTCATTTTTGATATAAAAAATGATACAAAATGATGTATAGAAATTCTCTTTGAGAGTTCTTGCTATGAAGATGGATATAAAGTAACCATAGATACTATTTTGAAAAAGTGCAAAATTTTAAAAAACTACTTTACTCAGTACTCTCACTTGCATTTTTAATGAATGTTAATATACCCGCTAATTCAAGCGAAAAAGAAGTCAAAGTTTATTCAGGTAGACATTACAACACTGATAGGGCTGTCTTCAAAAAGTTTGCAGAAGAAACGGGAATCAAAGTGAGGCTTATCGAAGCTTCTGGAATATCTTTAATTGAAAGATTGAAAAGAGAGGGGAAGAATTCTCAAGCAGATTTGATTTTGTTAGTAGATGCAGCAAGAATAACGAATGCTGCTAAAGCTGGATTGCTTCAAAGTGTAGAATCCTCCTCTCTTGAGAATGATGTCCCTGTTGGATTGAAAGATAAAAGTAAGCAATGGTATGCATTAACTAGAAGAGTACGAGTAATGGTGGCAAATCCAAAAGTTGTAGATGTAAGTAAGATTAAAGACTATACAGATTTAGCTGATCCATCTTTAAAAGGTAAAGTATGTTTAAGGAATAGAAAAAGTCCATATAATCAATCATTAGTTGCTAATCAAATAGTAAACAAAGGAGAATTAAAAACTAAAGCTTGGTTAAGCGGAATGATTTCTAATGTTTCCCAACCTTTCTTTCCTGGAGATATTTCAATAATAAGGGCAGTTTCAAAGAAAAAATGTGGCGTAGGAATTGTTAATCATTATTATGTCGCGAGGATGCTGGCTGGAGTTAATGGCAGGAGAGATTCTCTTTATGCACAAAGAACATCAGTTCTTACTCCAAAACCAGCACATGTAAATATAAGTGCTGGTGGAGTAGCTAAATATGCAACAAATAAAGCTGAAGCCATTAAGCTTCTTGAATATTTAGCATCTCCCAGCGGCAGTAAAGGATTAGCTGCTCCTACTTTTGAACATCCATTGAAAGAGATTAATCAAAACCCTATTGTTATGGGTTTTGGAGGATTTTCTCCTGATAAGGTTACAGTTGATGATCTTGGGATTAATAACTCCATTGCAATAAAATTGATGAAAGATGCAGGTTGGAAGTAAAAATTAAGAAAAATAAATAGATCATAATTTTTTCATATAATTTTGTAGATACTCAATAAAGGTGGAGAGGTGGCTGAGTGGTCGAAAGCGAACGACTCGAAATCGTTTAATAGGTAACTATTCGTGGGTTCGAATCCCACCCTCTCCGTTTAATTATCTTCTTGTTTAGTGAAGTGTGGGCAAAAACATAGTCTCGACAACCAGAAAGCAATAATACTCGGGTATTAATACTCTTTTAATATTAATTGAATAGGAGGATAATTAAGGAGTAGAGATATAGGAGGTTTCATGAGATTAACCACTCCATTCACTGCCCTTAGAAATGCAACTTCAGATATTTGGAGAATGCATGATTTTAATTATCAACTACCTAAAGATCAAAGACAAGATTATTGGGAAAAAGAATGCATAGACCACTCAACAAGTTCTCATTGCAAAGTTTACTAAAGACAATATAAAATTAAAATCTTAAAAAGACCCTTTTTCTGGCTCTTTTATGTAAGAAGATATTTTTTATAAAATTAAAAAATGCCTTTTAATAATTCAATATCTAAATATGATTGGCAGTTCATTTTTATTGGATTTCTTTTAATAGTATTTTTTATTTTTACAGACTTAATTGGAGTTATTGATAAAGAATATTTTTACTTTGTACCAAGATTAATTAGTGATCAACCACATAGAATTTTCACATCAATCCTAATCCATAAAGATTTAAATCATTTATTAAGTAATCTTGGTGGAATAATAATCACTAGATATTTTTTGATGAGACTCGGAAATAAAAGCAGATTTTTTTATTTGAAATTTATCTTAATTTGTTCTTTTTTAAATTTTTTTATTATCTGGATTTACGAAAAGGTATTATCTTATTTTTTTTATGTCTATCCTAATTATGCCGCTTTGGGATTTAGTGGAATAATTTATGCTTTATTTGGATTCTTACTACTAGCTTCTTTTTATGGAAAGGTTTCTTTTTTTGGTAAAAAAATTGGTTTAAAATCCAATTATGAAGTTCATAAAATGTCAAAGACAATATTTCTTATCGGATTTATTTTCTCTTTCTTGCCAGGAGTAAGTTTATTGGGTCATTTAAGTGGATTCATTGCTGGATGTTTTTTATTTTTAATCTAATCAGGGTTATTTTTATGAGAAATAAATAAATTTAGTTTTCCCAAAATGGGTCAGTAGTTAGAGTGACTTTTAATAAACATTTTTTTTTATTTTTGATATTACTTATACAAGCCCTTATAGTTTCTCCATTTACATCTATTTCGCAGGCACCACAGCTGCCAGTTAGACAGCCAGTCGGGATTTCTAAACCTGCTTTTGCTGCAGTTGAAAACCAATCATCTCCTTCTGAAGCATATGTTTCATTATTATTAGGCCATCTAATTTTAATTTTTGTTTTTTTCAATTTAAAAATGATGTGAGATTTAAATGCTTTTCAAATTCATTTGCAAGATTATCAATGATCGATTCTCTTTTCTTTTTATAAGATATTGATTTTTTATTTAATATTGGTAAATTTTTACTCTTCCTTATTAAATTAATATATTGATCTCTCCAATTATCATTTTCAAAAATCCCATGAATATATGTTCCTGCAATAGTCCCACCCCCATTATTTTCTTTGTACCAACCTAGATCTAAGTCTTTGAAGATAGGGTTGATTTTTAATGAGCTTTGCATATTATCCAATTCAGTTTGGCCATTATGAATTTCAAATCCATTAATTTTTGATTGGCATGGCCATAAAGATTCAGAGTTAATTTGACGTGTTAATTTTCTTTCAAAGAAAGTTGTTTTTAATGGAAGTAATCCGATCCCTTTAATTTTTTGTGCAGAATAATTTTTGGAACCTTCCTTGGAATAGGGATCTTCAAGTGTTGTGCCTAACATTTGTAAACCTCCGCAAATTCCAATAATATTTCCATTGTCATTTGAATATTCTCTTATATCTACAGATAAACCAGACTTTTCAAGAAATATTTGATCTTTAATAGTTTGTTTACTACCTGGAATAATAATAAAGTCATACTTTCTCAAGTTGCGAGATTCTTCAATCCATTCAATTAATATTGATTCTTCATTATCCAAGGGATCAAAATCTGAGAAGTTACTTATAGATGGCAATTTTATTATTCCAACTTGGATCTCAGGATTTTTAAAACGTGGTTTTTTTTCTAATAAGTCTAAGGAATCTTCTGGGGGAAATGAATCATTTAACCATGGAATAATTCCAATAACAGGAATTTTAGTTTTATTCTCTATCCATTTTTTACCTTCATCAAATAATGAAAGATCTCCTCTGAATCTATTTATAATTATTCCCTTAATAAGTTTTTTTTCTTCAGGCTTCAATAGTTCAAGTGTCCCTATTATCTGGGCAAATACGCCTCCCCTTTCAATGTCAGTAACCAAAATGCAATTTGCATTTAAATACTTTGCAACTCTTAAATTAGTGAGATCCCTATGAATTAAATTCATTTCTACTGGACTCCCAGCTCCTTCGATAATTAATCGGCAATTTGGGTTTCTTTTGTAAATAGAATCAAGACTTTTTTTTATTATTTCCCAGCCTGGAATAAACCAATCTTTGTAGTAATTTTTGGCAGTTGTGATTCCTAAACTTTTGCCAAGATGAATAACCTCACTTGTTGAATTACCTTGCGGTTTTAATAATATTGGATTCATTTCTGAAGAAGGATTAATTCCACAAGCGAAAGCTTGAAGTGCTTGTGAATATGCCATTTCTCCCCCTTCCCAATCAACCCAAGCATTATTACTCATATTTTGTCCTTTAAAAGGTATTGGTTCTTCCCGTAAATTTTTTAAAATCCTGCAGATTGCTGTAACTGTTAGTGATTTTCCTGCACCACTAGAAGTACCTAAAACCATTAAAGGCTTTTTAATAGGTTTAAGTTTGTCTTCTAATTCCATTAGTAATTTATATTAATTTTAAAATTTATTATTGATTTGAATTATAATTTGGTAAAAAATTTGTGTTAATTCTAGCCTCTGCTTCCCAATCTAGAAAGAAATTACTTGAAAATTGTCAAATTGAATTTATCCAAATATCAACTGACTTTGATGAAAGCACTATTCAAGAAAAGAATATATTTAATTTAGCTTTGGAATTATCTTTTCAAAAGGCTAATAGTCTATTAGAAAATATTCAAGAAATATCATTTCCCGAAGAATTTAATTATGGTTCTTTGGCAATACTTGGGTGCGATTCAATTTTTGAATTTAAAGGAGAAGCTTATGGAAAACCATCTAATAAAGAAGAGGCATTTATTAGATGGAAAAAAATGTCTGGAGAATTTGGATTTCTACATACTGGTCATACTTTAATAAATGGAAATTTTAATTCAACTTCCAAAAAATTTAAAATAACTGAAATAATAAAAAAAACAGTCAGTTCAAGAGTTTATTTTTCTAATTTAGAAGATTGGGAAATCAAGAGTTATGTAGACACAAATGAACCTTTATATTGCGCCGGAGGATTCGCCTTGGAAGGTATTGGAGGTAAATATATAGAAAAAATAGAGGGTTGTTTCAGCAATGTAATGGGTTTAAGTTTGCCATGGCTCAGAGAAAATTTATATAGATAATAAAATTGAGCAAAAAAAAACCCTATCAAGAGATAGGGCTTTTTTAGATGAGATAGAAATTAATCTAAATCAGCCAATTCTAGAGCTGGTTCACTCTTTCTGTCGATTCCTTTTTCGAAACCAGCAGCGGCTGCTCTAGCACGTCCAGCATGCCAAAGATGACCAATGAATGTAAACCATCCTAGGAAGAATTGAGCTGCAGCTAACCATTGTCTTAAGTTAACGAAGTTAACAGCGTTAGGCTCTGTAATGATTCCACCAACAGAGTTGATAGAAGCGTTTGGAGCATGAGTCATATATTCAGCCGCTCTTCTTACCTGCCAAGGCTGAATATCATTTTGGATTTTCTCAAGGCTCAAACCATTAGGTCCTCTTAGAGGCTCTAACCATGGCCCTCTGAAATCCCAAAATCTCATTGTTTCACCACCAAATATAATTTCACCAGTAGGAGATCTCATGAGATACTTACCTAGACCTGTTGGTCCCATTGTTGAACCTACATTAGCTCCAATTCTTTGATCTCTCACTAGGAAAGTAAAGCTTTGAGCCTGTGAAGCTTCAGCATTTGTTGGGCCATAAAACTCTGAAGGGTAAGCAGTGTTGTTAAACCAGATGAAAGTTGAAGCAATAAAGCTTGCTACACAAATTCCACCAAGAGCGTAACTTAATAGTCCTTCACCATTCCAGATAAAAGCTCTTCTTGCCCATCCAAAAGGTTTGGTAAAGATATGGAATATTCCTCCAATAATTGCAGTAATACCCACGTAAACATGACCACCAACAATATCTTCAATGGAGTTAACACCGATTATTGAACCAGCTCCTCCCCATGGAGATCTGAATAGATAACCAAGAATAACTCTTGGATCTAAGGTTGGGTTTACAAGTCTGACTTCACCACCACCTGGTGCCCATGTGTCATATGCACCGCCAATAAAACACCAGTTTACTGACCATGCAAGTGCACCTACACCAAGAACAATCAAATGATATCCGAGGATATTTGTCATTTGATTTTTATCTCTCCAATCAGTTGAGAAAAATGGAAAATCTTCTTCAAGTTTTTCTGGTCCTGCTAATGAATGGTAAATACCACCAAAACCAAGTACAGCTGAAGCTATCAAGTGAACCACGCCTGCTTGGAAGAAAGGCATGATATCAGTAACTTCACCACCTGGGCCTATTCCATAGCCAAACATTGCAACGTGTGGCATACAGATTAAACCTTGCTCCCACATTGGTTTATCAAAAGTAAAATGATTAACCTCAAAGAGCATCATTGCTCCAGCCCAAAAGACTATTAGTCCAGAGTGAGCAATGTGAGCTCCTAATAAACGTCCAGATAAATTGATTAATCTAGCATTACCTACATACCAGGCATAACCAGTTTCCTCAATACTTTGGTTTGGAGCTCTTAATAAATTATTAAAGGGCGTTTCCACGTGGAAGAACCTCCTCAGGGAATACAAAGTTTTCGTGTGGTTGATCCACAGAAGACATCCATGCTCGCATACCTTCGTTCAAAAGTATATTTTTTGTATAGAAAGTTTCAAATTCTGGGTCTTCTGCTGCACGGATTTCTTGGCTTACGAAATCATAAGCTCTTAAGTTTAGTGCTAAGCCGACAATACCAATTGAAGATGTCCACATACCCATAACAGGTACAAATAGCATCAAGAAGTGTAAGAAACGCTTGTTTGAGAAAGCAATACCGAAGATTTGACTCCAGAATCTATTCGCTGTAATCATTGAATAGGTTTCTTCTTCCTGAGTTGGGTCAAAAGCTCTAAATGTTGAACTTTGAACCTTACCATCTGTGTAGATACTTGTATCTTCATACAAAGTGTTTTGAACTGTAGCTCCATGAATAGCGCAAAGTAGAGCACCACCAAGAATTCCAGCAACACCCATCATGTGGAATGGATTTAAAGTAATATTGTGAAAACCTTGAATGAACAGAATGTAACGGAAGATTGCTGCAACACCGAATGAAGGTGCGAAGAACCAACTATGCTGTCCTAAAGGATAAATAAGGAAAATACTTGTGAATACTGCAATTACTGCTGAGAATGCTAAAGCGTTGTATGGTCTAATTCCAACAAGGCCAGCAATTTCAAACTGACGAAGCATAAAACCAATTAGGCCAAATACTCCATGTAATGCAACGAAGTTCCAAAGTCCACCAAGCTGTAGCCATCTTACGAAGCTACCTTGGGCTTCAGGACCCCATAAAAACAGAAGACTGTGTCCCATGGCATCACCAGGGGTGCTTACAGCTGCTGTTAAAAAGTTACAACCTTCAAGGTATGAGCTTGCAACTCCATGTGTGTACCAAGAGGTAACAAATGTTGTTCCGACAAACCAACCACCAATAGCAAGATATGCACATGGAAGTAGAAGTAGTCCGGACCAACCAATAAATACAAAGCGGTCGCGCTTCAACCAATCATCGAGGACATCAAACCATCCTCTTTGTGGGGCGCTACCAACTGCGATCGTCATGAGAAATCGTTTTTAGCTTCGGGATACGGAGTGACTTTAACAAAGATTGAGAGTAAAGTGGGGAAATATTTGTATATCTGAAATGCCTTGTAAAGCTTTCCTGACTTTTTTATTAAAAATTAGGTAAGAATACTCCCTTAGTTTGTTAAATTATCTGAATTAGGCTCTAAAAAAAGATAAAAATGAATTCAGACCTCACGTCATTCGATAAAATCGAACAAAAAATTGGTGGATCAAGAAAAATTTCTAATTATATTATTGGGGGAATGTTGACTATAGGAGGTATTGGTTTTCTTTTAGCCTCTATATCTAGCTACACAGGGAGGGATTTATTACCTTTAGGAAATCCTTCAACTTTGTTGTTTATCCCTCAAGGAATAATAATGGGAGCATACGGAGTAATAGCTAATTTATTAAATTTTTACTTGTGGTATCTGGTTTACATAAACTTTGGTTCAGGAAGTAATTATTTTGATAAATCCTCAAAATCTGTAGAAATAAAAAGAAAGGGATTATTTAAAGATGTTGAAGTTAAACTAAATTTTGATGAAATTAAATCTGTTAAGTTGGATATAAGCGAGGGATTTAATCCTAGAAGAAGAATTGCTTTAGTATTAAAAGGTAGAAAAAAACCTCTCCCTTTAAGCGGAGCAGGTGAACTTAAACCACTGCTTCAGGTTGAAGAAGAAGGAGCTCGTCTAGCTAAATTTTTAGATGTTAATTTGGAGGGCCTAAAATAAAAAAAAAATATTTTTTAAAAACATTATCATTTTTACAGGTGTTGTTGTTGGTTCAAGCTTGTAGTTATAAAAGTAAGATAGATTCAAATTATTACTGCCAAAAACTTAAATTTAGTTGTATAAAGAGTGATAAAGTAGTTAATTTTAAAACTTCAAAAGGTGATTTTGAGGTAAAATTATTTGGTAAAGATAACCCAGTAACTGTATCAAATTTTCTGGAAAATATAGATAATAATATTTATGAAAATAAAAAATTTTATAAAATAATAAATTATCCTCAAATAGGGTTTATACATGGCGGCGTTAATCCAGAAAATAAATCTTATGTAAAACGAAAACAAAACCTGAATAAGACAAGTTCAACAATACCTTTAGAAATAAAATTCAAAGAAGAAATAAAACCAAGATATAACTATCAAATAAAAAATCCTAGTGAAACAGTAAATTTAGTTAATACTTTTGAGAGTGGATCAATCGCCATGGTTAAAAGCGGTAAGAATAAGTCTTCATCTACTGAATTTTTTTTTGTAACGACTAAGATCCCAGAACTAGATGGAAGATATTCGATTTTTGGAAAGATTATTAAAGGATTAGATGTACTTTATAAAATCAATAAAGAAGACTACATCAAGGAAGTCCAGATAAATAATTAAATTTCTAGAGAATATTTATTTATTTTCAACATCTCTGTATTAACACCTGAAGAGCGTTTAAGAGCTACCTTACCAGTCCTCGCTATTTCAAGGATGCCGTATGGCTCGAGTAATTTCTCTAAAGCAACTAACTTCCCAGGATCCCCAACTACCTCGAGAGTTAAGGCCATATCTGATACGTCAACAACTTTTGCACGGAAAATCTGCACTATATCAAGAATGTTACTTCTGGTATCTTCTTTCGATGAAACTTTTAGTAACATCAATTCCCTTTCAACAGCTGCGAGATTAGTAAAATCTACAACTCCCAGAACATTAAATAACTTATTAAGTTGTTTAGTCATTTGTTGAAGAGTTTCATCATCACCCTCTACTACCATTGTTAACCTTGAAATCCCTTTAGATTCTGCAGGTCCTACTGCAAGGCTATCTATGTTGAATCCCCTTCTAGCGAAGAGACCTGAGATTCTACTCAAGGCTCCAGATTCATCTTCTACAAGAACTGATAATGTATGTTTCATATTTAAAAGGTTTTTAAATCTCTAATCCATTCATAAGAAATTCTATTGAATACTGAAGGGTCTTCATCATGGATACAATGCCCTGAATTGGATATTATTTTTAATTTTACCCATCTATGGAAATTTGCAATCTTTTTACCAACAAACAAAGGTATGAAATTATCTTTTTCGCCCCAAATCAATAAAAAAGGAACTTTTTTTGAGGCGCTAAGTTTTATTAATAGCTGAGAAGCTTTAAATTTTTCATCTCTAGAAGACATTCCAATACACATTGCTCTTAATGATCTAGCTGAAGTTTTCCTTAAAACTGGTTTTGTTACCAAATCTATTAGTTCGCGATCAATATTATCTTTTTTGAAATAGGCAGAATTTAGTCCCAGTTTAATAACCCCTAATTTAGTTATTAAAAATAAAATAATCTCCAAAGGGAAAAACAAAAAAAATATTGTTATGAACCTATCTTGAAATTTCTTAAATGATGATTTTTTTGTTATGGACTTTTTATTTTCTTTAATTTGATCTGGTAAAGGCGATGCAATAACTGTTGCAATCTGATCCTCTAATGAAACAGCACATGTTAAAGCAACTAGTGATCCAAGAGAATTGCCAATAAGAATTACTTTCCTGGAATTCTTTGGTCTTATTACCTGTGCAATAAAGTCTTTCACTTGATTAGACCAAATCTCATTATTTAATTTTCCAATTTCTCTAATCCCAGGTTGATCTGAATCCCCAAATCCTATTAAATCCAAAGAATAAGAGGCAAAATTTTTTTTCGCAAAATACTCTAAATTGTTTCTCCAATGTTTTCGACTTGCTCCAAATCCATGGAGAAAGATAATTGGAATCTCATTTTCTTCGCCTGTAACACTCCAACAAATTTTAAAACCATTCCAATTCCAGTAATTAGGAATGTTTATATTTTTTTTAAAATTATTATTCATATATTCAAAAATTTTCAAGATATTTGCATTATCTACTTTTTTAACAAAAAAATGTATATTGAATGTAAATTATAGTAATCATTGAATTTTACTATGGCTAAAGAAATTTTTAGTATTGCAGCAGTTTTTTGGATACTCATACCAATAGGATTGGTTGGTGGTGCATTATTATTAAAGTTTCAGGGAGATTGATTCTCACGAATTCATAATAAATTTAGTTATGGTCTACAGGTTAAGTAAATCTTAAATATGAAGATTCTTTTAGTTGGAGCAACAGGTACACTTGGTAGACAAATAGCAAGGCAAGCTATAGATGATGGACATGAAGTAAGATGCTTTGTTAGAAACCCAAGAAAAGCTTCTTTTCTGCAAGAATGGGGTTGTGAGCTTACAAAAGGTAATTTATTAAATTCTTCTGATATTGAATATGCATTACAAGATATTGAAGTTGTTATTGATGCTGCTACGAGTAAACCAGATGATCCTAGAAGTATTTACGAAATAGATTGGGATGGGAAAGTTAACTTGTTCAATGCTTGTGAATCTTTAAATGTTAAAAGAGTCATATTCCTTTCAATTCTTTTAACAGAAAAATTTAGAAATGTCCCATTAATGGACATTAAATATTGTACTGAAAAACTTCTTGAGAAATCTGATCTAGATTATACAATCTTCAAATGTGCAGCTTTTATGCAAGGAGTTATAGGGCAATTTGCTATCCCAATTTTAGATAGTCAAGCAGTATGGATGAGTGGAACTCCTACTAAAATTGCCTACATGAATACTCAAGATATGGCAAAATTTATTGTCTCAGCAGTTAATAATCCAAAAACCCATAAAAAATCTTTACCATTGGTTGGTCCCAAAGCATGGAACTCAGACGAAGTCATATCTCTATGTGAAAAATTTAGCGAAAAAAAGGCTAAAATTTTTAGAGTTTCTCCTTTTCTGATTAGTGTTACTCAAAAAGTAGTTTCTTTTTTCCAAGACTCTTTAAATGTTGCTGAAAGATTGGCTTTCGCTGAAGTAACAAGCAGTGGAGAATCATTAGATGCTGACATGAGCAAAACCTATGAAATATTGGATCTAAAAAAAGAAGATATGACGTCTTTAGAGAGCTATATCAAAGAGTACTATCAACAAATACTTAAGAGATTAAGGGAAATGGAAGCTGATCTAAATATTGAAGAAAAAAAGAGATTACCTTTTTAATATTGCAATTCTAGACTCGCATAGTATATTTGTACTATATATATTGATCTATGTCTGTTTCTAAATCTAAAAATCTTGAACGAAAGCTCGATAATTTTGCAAAAGAAGCAAAAAATGAATTGAATAACGTTTGCGGATCTTCATTATGGGAAAGCCTTGGCTTTGTTTTTTTTGATCAATTAGAAGATTCTGAAAAAATTGCGAAAGCTAATTTTTACTATGGCCAACTTCAAATAATTAATGAAATTAAATTTTCAATTTAATTGAATTCCATATTTTACTTATGTAATATTTTTTAAATCAATTTTGGCCAATCTTTTTCTGATAATATGGATTTAGAAAAAAATTAATTTATGATTGAAACTTCAGGTGTAATAGAAAAAGAACAGGGAAATGGATTTTATTTGGTTACCTTGGAACAGCCTGAAGGTCATCAGTGTTTATGCAGAGCAGCAGGTAAATTGACAAAATTTAGAATAAAATTATTAGCTGGAGATAAAGTATTAGTTGAAATAAGTCCTTATGATCTTTCCAGAGGGAGAATAACTTATAGAGAGAGGAATGCAGGAGGTGGAGCCAGACCTACAACTAATAAAAATAATCCGAAAAGGAATAATAAGTAAAAAGTTACTTTAGATAATATTTTTTATCGCTTCTTTAAACTCACTTCTTTGCTTTACGCCTTGCCATTGTTTTTTTAATAATTTTTCTTTAAAAAGTTGAACTGTGGGTGTGCCATTAATACCAGCTTGTTTTGCAATATCTTGATCTTTATCAATATCAATTTCAACGCCCAGGACTGCACCATCAAATTCTTTAATTACCCTTTTTAATTGAGGTTTTAAAACATGACAAGGGCCACAGCTTGGGGAACTAAAAATAACTAAGATAGGTTTTTTACTTTCATGATAAAGTTTCCTTAATGCATAACTACCTTTTTGCCATGCAGAGTTTGAATCGAAAGTATCTTCATTAACTTCGTCTTCATTAAATTCTGATGAATTAAGTTTTTTTTCTGGCTCTGGTGTTTCTCGGACTATAGCTTTTGCCAAGTTTTTCTCGGCTAGCCATCTTTCGGTAGCTAATGCTGCCATACATCCAGTTCCTGCAGCGGTAACTCCTTGTCTCCACTCAGAATCAACAACATCACCTGCTGCAAATATGCCTTCAATAGATGTTTCTGGTCTTCCTGATTTGCAAGAAATATATCCTTTATTATCTAAATCAATTTTGTTGTCTAGGAACTTCGTATTTGGTGTGTGCCCTATGGCGTAAAAAAGACCTTTTATATTGATTTCCCCTTTACCTTCTTGAGAGTGAATAGTTTCTATTTTCTCAAGCCATTCAGAACCATCCGCTTTATCAACTTTTGTATTCCAATGAATTTCTATCTTTGGATTAGCCTTTACTCTATCTACCATTGCTGCGCTAGCTCTTAATTTTTCTGATCTAACAATCAAATGCACTTTGCTTCCATACTTTGTGAGATATGCTGCTTCTTCACATGCAGAATCGCCCCCTCCAATAACAGCCAATTCTTCGTCTCTAAATTGTGGGGTCGCTCCATCACATATCGCACATGCACTTATTCCTTTACTCCAGAATTTATCTTCATTTATAACGCCTAACCTATTTGCACTTGCTCCAGTTGCAATAATTATTGAGTTAGATTTTATAGTTCCTTCTAAAGTTTTTAGTTCAAATGGATGTGAATCAGTATTTATTGAGACCACATCACTTTCGTATAAATTTGTGCCCCATCTTTCTGCTTGAGCCTTCATTAGATCCATTAATTCAGGACCTAGTACTCCATCAGGAAAACCTGGATAATTTTCAACAAAAGTTGTAGTCATTAATTGCCCACCAGGAATTCCACCAGAACTAAATCCTGTTACGAGCAATGGTTGAAGATTCGCTCTTGCTGCATAAATTGCAGCAGTATAACCAGCAGGACCTGAACCAATAATTACAACATTTTCTACGTTAGAATTTTTTTCTTTATTTTCCATTTATTTGCAAACTTCACTACTAATAATAATAAACAAACCCAAATAGTGTAGGGCGGATTTAACTCGATAAGGTTAACTACTCAATCGTTGACTTTTTGGTCTAATAAGTTTTTTAATTCCTTTGGGAAATTTAAGACAGAATCTTTTAAATTTTCGTTTTTTTCTCCAATATGTAATATCCACTCTCTAAATTCTTCAGCTATTGCATAACTGTCTTCATACCTTTCTAAAGTGTCCATCGCAGAAATTCTGTTGGTAGCCCAACAGGTAGCTATGTCGATCCTTTTTCTAATGAAATTGTCCATTTAAACTTAAAAAGTTGTATATAGATAAACACATCAGGGAATGAATGTATTGTCTAATAAGTTACAACTTTGTACTTCCAAACAATAATTTAATCTTTAATTTAGATTTGAGACAATTTTTGGATTGAATATAAAGAAAATATAAAGAAATAGAGTTAGACTGCCTCGCTATGGTTAGCAAGTAGCCTTTCAACTTCTTCAAAACCCTCTTTAGCGGAATTTATTGCAAGTTCCTCGCTAACTTTTTCTTCTGATATTAATTTTGCGGATATTCTCTTTAAAAGAGTTTCTTTCTTTTCTCTTAGTGAAATAACAATTTCTTCTTCAATGATAGATTTTATTGCTTTAGAAATTATTTTTTTATCATTTGCTTCCTCGAATGTGCCCTGAACTAATTCTTGTATAAATAATCGATGAACCTCACTACTCCTTAGAAAGCTTTCTGTGGCATTAATAATTCCTTCAACAAGAGCTTCATCAGGTTCAGAATCATTTTCTGCGAGCTTAAATTCCCAATCTAAATGTCTTCTTTGCCAACCTGCCGAGTGGAGACTGGGCATGACTGTCTGTGAATAAGTATCAACTGACATTTCATATATTCTCTCTGCTAATTTCTCGCACCAGTCTTTACCATGCTTTTCTAGATTTTTCTGCATAGCTTGCCTTGGAACTGCATGACCACCATGATGACTGTGACATACTCCATCAGGACATTCGATTGCTTTTATACTCATTGGATTATTTAGTACCTATATATTCTAGATAGCTATTTTTTATAGAAAAGAAAATATATTTTTAACAAAAATCCAAGACTTTTGACTTTCTTCAATTTATATTTAGTATGTTAAAAAAATAAATAAATTGACAAAGATACTTATTCCTTCCGAAACAAGCTCTGGTGAAAGGAGAGTTTCAGCTACACCAGAAGCGGTAAAGAAATTAAAAAGCCTTGGTTGTGATGTTTATATTGAAAGTTCAGCAGGAAAATTATCAGGATTTAGTGACTTATCATATGAAGAATCGGGCGGAACAATAATAAACAAATTAGATCAAAAAATTTGGGGTGAAGCTGACTTAATATTTTGTGTTCAAACTCCATCAGAGGATAATTTAACTAAGTTAAAGAAAGGCGCTGTTCTTCTTGGTCTTCTTAACCCATATGGTAATAAGGAGCTTCTTAGGATTATAAATAGTAATAAGATTTCAGCTTTATCACTAGAGTTGCTCCCGAGGATTAGTAGAGCTCAATCTTCTGATGTTCTTTCTTCACAGGCCAATATTGCTGGATATAAAGCAGTTCTTTTGGCTGCAAGTGAGTTAGATAGATATTTCCCAATGCTTATGACTGCAGCAGGGACAGTCCAACCTGCAAAAGTAGTGGTTCTTGGTGGAGGCGTTGCAGGATTACAGGCAGTTGCGACGGCGAAAAGACTTGGAGCGATAGTATTTGTATCTGATATTAGACCTGCTGTTAAAGAACAAGTAGAGTCCCTCGGAGCAAGATTTATAGAACTACCTGAAGTTGAGGAAAAGCCAGGAGAAGCAGGAGGTTATGCAAAAGCTGTAACACCCGAATTCCTCTCAAAACAGAAGGCAACTTTAACTAAATTTTTATCTGAAGCTGATGTTGCTATATGTACTGCGCAAGTTCTAGGTAAAAAGGCCCCTGTTTTAATAGACTCACCCATGATTGAAAAAATGAGACCTGGTGCAGTAATTATTGATTTAGCAGTTTCTCAGGGAGGGAACTGCGCAGGAACAAAATCAAATGAAACTATTATCAAAGATGGGGTAAAACTTATAGGAGCGGGCGAATTACCCTCTTCAGTTCCTTATGATGCAAGTTCACTTTATGCTAAGAACTTAACATCTTTGATTACACCATTTATAAAAGATGGTGTAATTAAATTAGATAAAGAGGATGAACTCATTTCTGGATGTTTATTAAGCGATGAAGGAGTTGTTCTTCAAAATAAAGTTTTTGAAAATTGAGGTTTTAAAATTATGTCTTTTATAAGTCTTCTTTGGGTTCTTTTACTTGGTAGTTTATTAGGCCTCGAGTTAATTGGAAAAGTTCCTCCTACCCTCCACACACCTCTAATGAGTGGAGCAAATGCAATTTCAGGAATAACAATGCTCGCAGCCTTAACTTTAATTGTAAAAGCAGAAGGTAACGTACCACTTTTAATCATTGGTTCAGTTTCTCTTGGATTTGCTCTTTTCAACGTTGTAGGCGGTTTCTTTGTAACTGATCGAATGCTCGCGATGTTTAGTCGTAAACCATCAAATAAGAATTAATTTTTAAAATGAATCTACCTGTAATCATTAAATTCGTTATTGACCTTCTAGCAGTACTTTTACTGGCGTTGGGAATAAAAGGGTTGTCAAAGGTAAAATCAGCAAGGGATGCCAATAGATTAGCTGCATTTGCAATGTCGCTATCAGTAGTAGGATTACTTTCTTATTATTTAGGTACTTCTGGAATTGCTATTCAGTCTTGGATTTGGATAATAATTGGATCAATCATAGGTAGTTTATTCGGAGCAATTCTTGCAAAAAAAGTACCTATGACCTCCATGCCTGAAACAGTGGCATTGTTCAATGGTTGTGGAGGAATGTCATCACTTTTAGTGGCCTTAGGAGTAGCTATTTTTCCTATATCTAGTGGCCAAGAAAATTTTGATTTTTTTAAGTCACTTATTAACGAAGTTTCAATATCTGTTTCTATATTTGTTGGTGCCATAACTTTCACAGGTTCAATTGTAGCGATGGCAAAGTTACAGGGTTGGTTGTCAACTCCAGGATGGACTCAGAGCAAAGTTAGACATTTTGTAAATATTGTTTTTGCAGTTGCTTCCTTAATAGCCTTTTTTGATTTGATAAACGGCAATACAAGTTCTATTTGGCTTTTAGTTATAGTTTCTTCTTTATTAGGTATTGGAGTTACTTTGCCAATTGGTGGAGCGGATATGCCAGTCGTTATATCTTTATTAAATAGCTATTCAGGGATTGCAGCAGCAGCAGCAGGTTTCGTTGTAGATAGTCAGCTTTTGATAGTAGCAGGCGCAATGGTTGGAGCGGCAGGTCTAATACTTACTCAAGTAATGTGCAAGGGTATGAATAGATCATTGGTCTCAGTTCTTTTTGGAGGATCTTTATCTGCACAAAGTACAGCCTCTTCTGGTTCAGGAGAATATACAAATATAACTTCTTGCAGTGTTGAAGAATGCGCATTGACTTTAGAGGCAGCCAACAAGGTAATTATTGTTCCTGGTTATGGTCTGGCAGTAGCTCAAGCTCAACATACTTTAAGGGAAGTGACAAAAAAACTAGAGCAAAATGGTATTGAAGTTGTTTACGCAATTCATCCTGTAGCAGGGAGGATGCCTGGACATATGAATGTACTTTTAGCAGAAGCAGATGTTCCTTACGAACAACTTAAAGAGATGGACGTTGTAAATCCTGATTTTCCAGCAACGGATGTTGTTTTAGTTTTAGGAGCAAATGATGTGGTTAATCCTCAAGCTAAAAATGATAGCTCTTCTCCTTTATATGGCATGCCAGTTCTTGATGTGCAGGAAGCAAGAACGGTATTTGTAATTAAACGTGGTATGAGTGCAGGTTACTCCGGAATAAAAAATGATTTATTTGATCTGCCAAATACCTCAATGGTCTTTGGTGATGCAAAAAAGGTACTGAATGATTTGATTGGAGAATTAAAGGATCTTGGAGTTGGGGATAAATAATAGTATATCTTTTAGTTTTTCAGATTACTTAAAAAATAAGCCATTTCGAGAAGTGTTACCTTGGATAGGTGGCGACTTACAAACTTTGAGAGATACGTTTGTTATTGATCTTGATAAATCAAAAAAAAATAAAAAAATATTCTTTCCGATTAATAAAATTCTTTCTAAAAAATTTGAATTTGATTATCTTCTAGGGTTTTTAGAATTACCTGAAAACTTAGATTCACTTAGGGGTTTTGTAATCGTTACACATGGTTTAGGGGGCTCAACTAAACGGTTTGGTTTAAGAAGAATCTCTAGGAAATTAGCAAATAATGGTTTTGGAGTTCTTAAATTAAATCTGAGAGGATCTGGATCTGCGAGATATTTAGCTAAAGGAAATTATTGTGCTAGATGCTCCAGTGATGTTATTTCAGCAATTAATTATTTTAAAAAATTCATTAATTTAGAGTTTAAAGATCTCATTAAGATGAATAATCTTCCAATTTACGGAGTTGGATTATCTTTAGGCGGAACAATTCTTTTAAATGCCTGCTTAGATTACGATGAAAACAAAGGAGAAAAACTTTTAGATGGCCTAGCCTGTGTGAGTAGCCCTTTAGATTTATCATCATGCAGTCTCTGTATTGAAAAATCTAGAAATTATATCTACCAAAAATGGTTACTTCACCGCTTAAAAAATCAATTATGGGACGGATTTAATGATGAAGGCAAAATTCTAAATAATGAGAAATTAAGAAAAAAAATTAGAAATTTAAAAAGTATAAGGGAATTTGATCAGAAATTTACAGCTCCAAGTTGGGGATTTAATTCTTTAGAAGATTATTATGTTAAAGCTTCTCCAATATTTAGAATCCAAAACTCAATAAAAAAATTACCTCAAATGCTTTTTATTCATGCCAAGGATGATCCTTGGGTTCCATATAATGCAACTTTGAATTTAAGAGGGAAATTTATTGATAAATTTACTATTTTTATAACCGAGAAAGGAGGTCATAATGGTTTTCACTCTATTAATGGCTGCTGGTCAGACGAAGTTGTGAAGAATTGGTTTATCAGTATCTAGGACTATTTAAAAATGGTGTTTTTTTAAAAATCCATTTTTCTATTGGCTTACCGTTAATAATATGTGAGGTAAAAATTTCTGAAATTTTTTCTGGAGAAACTTTCTCGTACCAAATACCATCAGGCCAAACAAGAAGAATTGGGCCGTTCTTACATATCCTTAAACAGTCAGCTTTTGATCTTAATATATGAACGTTTTTTGTACAGGGATCGTTCTCAAATTTTTTTAAAGTCTTTTTCAGACATTCCCATGTTTTTTGACCTTCATTGCCTTTAAAGCATTTCTGTTTTGTGGGTGTTGCGCATAGTAGAAGGTGTTTATTTATCCATTTTGTCATTTTTAAATCCCTTTGCCATACTGCCATTAAGCCAATTCTAGGGCATGACACAAGCACCCGTTAAAAGTTCTATTTCAAAGGGTAAGGCAACCAGTATTGCTGTTAAATTCTGAGCTGAATAAATATTTCCTGTATTAGTTCTATACAGAAACTGATATTGATTAGACATTTCCTGAGATTTTTCTTTGAAATTACTTGTCTTTATTGATTTTTGTTTATAAAAATGTAGTTATCGGATCAAATTTTGGAACTTTAATATTTTGGGATCATATAAAGTAAAAACCTTACATAAGGAAAAATCATTTTCTTTCTCAAGAATCGGACCCGATATTTACGGATCCACTCATCCTCAGAACTTATTATCTGAAATAAAGGAAAAAGCGGAATTTTTATATGAGTTATTGGACAGGCATGTAATTTCCATAGACCCCTTTAGTAAAGATTGTCTTCTACAACTTTTCAGGCTGGCGGCAAAATTTGAAAGTAATCCAAATAGATATATTTCCCATAACAGTCCCCTCAAGGGAAAGATACTTATAAATGCCTTTTATGAACCAAGCACCAGAACAAGATTATCGTTTGACAGCGCATGGCACAGGCTGGGTGGCGATTCAATAAATATCACCGATAAAAGTTCCACTGGAATTGCCAAGGGAGAAACCCATCTGGATATTGCTCATATGTTTAATAATTACGGTGACTGCATTGTCCTCAGAGAAAGTGACAATGAGGCGATTTTTGAAATGACAAAATCATTGAGAATTCCAATAATCAATGCTGGTAATGGAATCGATGAACATCCCACTCAGGCGATGTCTGATCTTTATACGATTTTTAAATGGAGACCTCATCTGGTTAACAAATCAATTGATGATAGTGAAAAAATAACTATTGGTATTATCGGAGTTCCATCACGCATGAGAACAGTCAGATCTCTTCTGAAATTATTCTGCAAGTTTTCATATTTCATAAAAAAAATTATTATCATTTACGATGATAAGTCCATCGATCAGAATGATCTATTTGATTCTGGACAGCTGGAACAACTTATTGAATCTGGTCTAAAGATTGAGCTGGAGACGGATATGCAAAAAGTATTGCCTTCTCTGGACGTTACCTATATAAATGCAATTGCATGGGTGGGAGAAAATTATGAGGTTCATGGAAGTGCATTTAAATTGCACAGTGAGTTGCCATTTAAAAAAGATTCCATAATATTGCATCCACTTGCTCGTGGTCCTGAATTGTCAACATCACTTGATAAGACCTCAAAAAATTGGTATTTTGCTCAGTCAAGAGGAGCAGTATTTGTAAGAATGGCATTACTTACCTGTCTTATGGATAGAACAACAAGAGTAATGGATGTCATTTAAATAGATGTGTGGAATAGGGGGGGTTTTTAATAAATTAAAAGATAAATCTGTTGAACCTCAGATTCTTGTAAATATGGCTGCTATTCAAAGCCATCGTGGACCGGACGGTTTCGGATATAAATTATCAGATGATGCTTCTGTAGGGTTCTGTCATGCAAGACTATCAATAATAGATTTGAATGAAAATCGAGCTAAACAGCCTTTTATTGGAGGTGCCGAAAATAATATTTTGATGGCACATAACGGTGAATTTTATGACTTTCAAAGAATCAGGGCTGATCTTGTTGCTCAGGGCGTAAGCTTTTCTTCAAAAAGTGATTCGGAAATATTGCTTAGACTTTATGAGAAATATGGCATTGATGAGTCATTATCTTATCTGAGAGGAGAATTTGCCTTTTCGTTGTTTGATGCAGATCAGGATTGTCTTTATCTTGTAAGAGATCGATTTGGGATTAAACCTCAATATTGGATTGAGACCGATGATTCCTTAATATTTGGCTCTGAATTAAAAGTACTATTTGCCCATCCATCAGTTGAAAGAAAATTTACAGGAGAAGGACTGGTTCATCAACTGATGCAGGTTATGGTCCCTGGCTCTACGGCATTTGCAGGTGTTAAACAAGTTAAGCCTGGATATATTCTTAAGGTCAAACGATTAAATAATAAATTTCAGATAACAGAGGAAAAGTTCTGGGATATAAATTTCCCAAAGAAAAACACTTATGAAAGAGAAAAAAGTGAAGAATATTTTATTGAAAATATTAGAAAAGAATTGTTGAGAGCTGTCGAATTAAGAATGGTCGCTGATGTTCCTGTCGGCTGTTATTTATCCGGTGGAATTGATAGTTGCTCAATTTTGGGATTGGCTTCTGCCATAAGTCAAAAATCAGTAAAGGCATTCACGATTGGTTTCAGTGATGAAAGATATGATGAAACTTCGATAGCAAAAGAGATGGCTGTCGCCACAAATGCAGATCATGAGATTTTAAAAATAAATGGGGATGATCTATATGGGAATTTCGAAAAGGTTCTATGGTTTACTGAAAGATCTATTTATAACACCCTTGCAATTGCTAAATACCTTATGAGTAAAAGAGTAAATGAGCTCGATTATAAGGTCGTTATGACAGGAGAAGGTTCAGATGAATTGTTTGGCGGCTATCCCGCTTTTAGAAAAGATATGTATACCTATGGGGTAGGAATTTCTAATGCAGAATCTGAGAATCTTAAAGAAAATCTAGAAAATTCAAATGATATTTTCAAGGGCGCGATGCTAGCTAATGAAGAGATAAGTAATAAATCTTTCAAGGAATTCTTAGGGTTTACGCCAAGTTGCCTTCAACCTTGGCTTGCATGTGAAACTTATGCAAAAAATCTAGTCTCAAATAAATATAAAGAGTTAACTGAAGATTATGATCCTGGAGCGGCAATTTTTGGGGAGCTTGATCTTGAACAATTAGAAGATAGATACGCAATTGATCAGGCTCAGTACGTTTGGATGAAGACTATGCTTGAGGGCCAAATTCTCACATGGGGAGGAGATAGAGTGGATATGTCAAATTCAATGGAGGCAAGACCTGCATTTTTAGATCATTACCTAGCTGAAGCTGCTGTTGCTGTTCCCCCTGAATTAAGGATTAAAGACAATGTAGAGAAGTATGTTTTAAGAGAAGCCATGTCAGGATTGCTGCCTGAATCATTATATAAACGTGAAAAATTTCCTTTTATGGCTCCCCCTTCCCATGCAGATAAAGATAATTTAAGTTCTATGCAGGAAATTGTGGATGAGTTTTTAAGTCCTGAGAGGATAAGAGAATTTGGAATCTTGGATGAAACAGAAGTAAATAATTTGCTGAATAAATTTTTTAGTTCAGAGCTTGATGCCTCAGAAAAAGTACAATTGGATGCAATAATCAATCATCTTTTAAGCGTTCAGATCTTATATAAGATTTTTATAATTGAAGATATCCCAGATAAGGCTCAAAAGATGGCTGATAATTTGGGTTGGAAAGTTTGAATTCGTTCCTTAAATTAATTTCTGAAAAGGTGTAAACCAATACAGGTTTTATTTCAAAAATAAGAGACCTTAAGTAGGTTTAAGTAATAGACGTATGAGCTATAGCGCTGGGTTAAACATCCTAGAGCCACAGTTAATAAATAGGGAGAGAATCCAAGAATTGATAAATTCTTTTTCTTCAATCGGAGCTTCTGAGAATGGCTCTGTTTCAAGAAGAGGTTTTTCTGATGAAGATATATATGCAAGAAATTTTTTTATGAAAACCCTTAAAGACTTAGGTTTAAAAATAAGAATAGATACTGCAGGAAATATTATTGCAAGATTAGATGGTCATGATAATAATTTACCTCCAATTGTTACTGGATCGCATCTCGATACTGTTCCAAAGGGAGGTAAGTACGACGGAACTTTAGGAGTAATTGCAGGAATTGAAATTGCTTTTTTCCTTCAGGAAAATGACATTAAATTAAATAGACCATTTGAAATAATTGTCTTTGCTGATGAAGAATCGACAATGATTGGTTGTAAAGGCTTTACAGGTAATTTATCCCTAAATGAAGAAGATTTTATTACCAGTAATTCTTGTTCAATAATTCATAATCTTTCTCGGATTGGTGGAAATTGGCTTGACATTAAAAGTGCGGCAAGAAGTAAAAAAGATATATTCGCTTTTCTTGAATTACATGTTGAACAGGGAAAGGTTCTAGAAGATGGTGATTTGGATATCGGAATTGTAAATGGAATAGTAGGTCAAAAAAGAATAACGGTTAAGGTTACAGGCCAGGCAAATCATGCAGGAACTACACCGATGTCAAATAGAAATGATGCACTTTTGGCCGCCTCTAAAATAATTGTTGCCATTGAACAGATTGCTAAAACTACTTCTGAAAGTGCAGTTGCAACAGTTGGTAAATTGAAATTACATCCCAATGCGGCAAATGTTATTCCAGGAGAGGCATTATTTACTATAGATATGAGAGATTTGGATGAAGATGTGATTGGGAAAATGAGTTTAAGAATTGAGAATCTATGTTCAGAAATTCAAGAAGTTACTGGATGCGTAGTACAGATAGAACCTCAATTTGAAGTTATTCCCACTAAGTCATGCCCTAAATTAGTGAGATCTTCATTTCATGAATCTGAAAAGTTGGGATTTAAAACTGGAATCTTACCAAGCAAAGCAAGTCATGACTCACAAGAAATAGGTAGGATTTGTCCTATGGTTATGATCTTTGTCCCAAGTAGGAATGGTCTGAGTCATTCCTATAAGGAATATACTTCTCTTGATCAATGCGCTAATGGTATTGAGGTTTTATTGAATACAATATTTTCCATTGATAAGAATTATTTAGACAAGCCTCTAATGATATAAATGACATTTTCAATTATTGGTTTTGATCCTTTAAAAAATAGATTTGGTGTCGCAGTTTCTTCTTGTCATATAGCTGTTGGCTCAACAGTTTCATTTGTTAGATCACAAGTTGGTGCTGTTGCCACTCAAGGGCAAACTAATCCTTATTTAGGATTAAGAAGTCTTGAGTTACTCCAATCCTGTTCTGATTCAAATATTGTTTTGGAAGATTTAATTAAAGAAGATTTTGGCAGGGAAAAAAGACAGGTTCACTTAATTGATAAGTATGGGAGAAGCGCCTGCTGGACAGGTCAAGAATGTTTTCAGACAAGCGGACATATAAGTGGAGAAAACTTTTCTGTAGCTGGCAATTTTCTAGAGAATATTGAAGTTCTTGAGGTGATGGCTGATGTTTTTAAGCAAAGTGATCCAAATATCAAATTAGGGAAAAGACTACTTGATGCTCTTAATGCAGGAGAAAATATAGGTGGAGATAGACGAAGCCCTCGTTCAACCTCAAGCGCTCTAAAGGTAAGCGGAGAACTAGGCTTTCCCCTTTTAGATCTTAGAGTTGATTATTATAATTCTTCTGTAGATGAACTAATTAGAATTTATAGACATAGTCAAAGTGAATGGGCCCAGGAATGGAGAGATTCAATGAATGACTTGCCTGAAATGAATATGAAACGAGAATTTAGAGTGGCATAAAGTTTAAAGATGAAAGACTTTGCTTGTAAGTTCAGCATCCAATAGTCGTAAGAAATAGTTAGTTAGGTGAATTTTAATATTCACTTTTATCCAATACTTACGTATTTTTTCCCTTTTTTAATTTCTTGCTCAACAAAAAGTCTGGCCCAATTGTCTACTTCAAGAATATCCTCCAATTCGGGACTCAAATTCAAATTCTCCATATGTGATTCACAAGCTTTACTTATAAATGTTGGGATTTCTTGAAAAGAAATTTTTTCTTTAAGGAATTGTTCAACAGCCATTTCATTAGCAGCATTTAAGACTGCAGGCATAGTCCCAGAAGATTTTCCTGCGGCATAGGCAAGTCGCATGCATGGATATTTAAACTCGTCTGGCTCTTTAAAAGTTAATTTTCCAATTTCACTTAGGTTTAATCTTTTCCAATTTGTTTTAAATCTTTCAGGCCAACTCATCGCATATAAAATAGGTAGTTTCATATCTGGCCAACCTAATTGAGCTAATACTGAAGAATCTTCCATCTCAATCATTGAATGAATAATACTTTGAGGGTGGATAACTATTTCGATATTTTCGTAAGAGGTCCCAAATAAATAATGAGCTTCTATAACTTCTAATCCTTTATTCATAAGAGTTGCAGAATCTACAGTTATTTTTTTTCCCATATCCCAATTAGGATGTGAAGTCGCATCTTCCACCGTGACATGCTTTAAATCCTCAACGGCCCAATCTCTGAAAGCACCACCTGAAGCTGTTAAATGTATAGCTTTTAAACCTTTAGGTATCTCTCCTGTTGAAAAATCTGCATTTTCATAATTGGGTAATCCTTGTAAACATTGAAAGATGGCAGAGTGTTCTGAATCAGCAGGTAAAAGCCTACTATTATTTTTCTTTAATGCAGGAATAACAATTGGCCCTGCCGCAATTAAAGTTTCTTTGTTAGCAAGTGCAATATTTTTCCCCGCATTAATTGCTGACATTGTTGGAATTAAACCTGCACATCCTACTATCCCTGTAACCACAGTATCTGCCTTGTCCCATGCTGCGACTGCGTTAATCCCCTCCTTTCCACTCAAAACCAAAGGAGCACTATCCAAATCTAAGTTATTAATATTATCTTTTAAATCTTCTATAAGATTTTCATCCTCAATCGCAACTACTTCTGGTTTATGTGTTTTAACTTGTTCTGTTAATAAATTAATATTTCTTCCTGCCGAAAGAGCTACGGCTTTAAACTTATCAGGCTGCTCACTAGCTATTTCGAGAGTTTGAGTCCCTATTGAACCAGTAGAACCAAGCACAGTAATGTATTTCAATTTTCTCTGATATTTCTAATATCTTCCCATTTAAAGGTGTATTTAAAAAACAAAAATTTCAAATTGGTTTTTTTCTTAAAATTTAGACCCTTATCCATGTTGTTATTTCCTTTGATTGATCAATAAGTTCAATACCTTTTTCTTTTAACAAATTCCTTATTTCATCGGCCTTCGTATAATTCTTTTCCTTTTTTGCTTTCAATCTTTCATTAATAAGCTTTGATATTTCTTCTTCTGTTATTTTACTTTCTTTTACTATAACCTCTTTTTTAAGACCAAGTACCTCAGTCAACTTTTCAAGTGTTTTAAAATTTTCAAGTAGAAAGAATGTTTCATTTAGGTCTATTTTAAACCCTTCGACCCTTTGAAATTGGTTTAAAAAGTTTTTTAATGGTTTTGCTAAATCGTAAATAATTGCAATAGCACCTGCTGTATTAAGGTCATTCCCCAGCGCCTCAGAAAATTTAAGCTTTTTTTGAGATAATTCAAAGCTTACTTTCTCTTTATATTCTTCTTCGATTTTGTCAATAGATCTAAAAGCACCTTTTGTAAGGTCCATAAAAGAAAGGGCTACATTAATGTTTTTCCAAGCTTCTGAAGCACTCCTTAAAGCTTCTTCAGTAAAATCAAGTGGTTTTCTATAATTCACAGTCATAACAAAATATCGCAAAGTCATAGGGCTTATACCTGACTTAATTAGCTCTCTGATAGTTTTAAAATTTTTAAGGGATTTACTCATCTTTTGTCCATTTACATTGACCATCCCATTGTGTAACCAATAGTTCGCTAACTTTTTGCCATTAGCTGCTTCTGATTGGGCGATTTCATTCTCATGATGTGGAAAAATCAAATCAGAACCACCTAAATGGATATCAATAGTATCTCCTAATTCATCTTTAACCATCGCCGAACATTCAATATGCCATCCTGGCCTACCTTTACCCCATGGCGAATCAAAAAATGGCTCATCATTTTTGGCTTTTTTCCATAGTGCAAAATCTTGCGGATTAAGTTTTTTACAATTTTCATCATTAGCCATTCTTCCTTGCTGATTGATATTTTGTTCTTGTATATTTTGATTACTTAGCTTTCCATAATTTTTATTTTTAAAAACAGAATAATAAACATCTCCATCCCTAGAGTATGCATAACCTTTGTCCTCAAGGATTTTTATAAAGGAGCAGATATTGCATATATGATTCGTTGCTCTTGGCATACTATCCGGACGCATTATTCCTAAAGAATCCATATCTTTATGAAATTCAATAATATTTTTTTCAGATACTTCCTTCATTGAACTGCTTTCTTCTTTAGCTCTTTTTAAGATCTTGTCATCAATATCTGTAAAATTTTGAACATACTTAACTTTGAAATCAC